>JAZUAM010000015.1:0-38871 GCA_045637985.1 Alphaproteobacteria bacterium | reverse complement strand
GGACGAATTGAATTAAACAATGAAGTCAGCGGTCTTTCTTCTATGGATATTACGGGAAGCAATGTTTATTTTGGGGAAAATTCAAAAACTACTTATACCATCAACACTACCGGAGGTAGTATAAATAACGCTCAAATCGACGATGGTGGTGTATTAAATGTATCCGAAGAAGCTGTTGCAAATAATACAACCGTAAATTCGGGAGGCAAATTAGAAACTGCGGAAAACTCCAAAATAAACGGATTGTTAGCCAACGGCGGTGCTTTGATTGACTTGGATGCCGGAACGATGTTGACAGGCGATGTTCATTTTGACGTTAATGCAACCCTAAACGGCGGTTTTGATTATAGCAAAATCTTTGATGAGATTGTTCAAGAAACCGGCTCTTTGACTCTAGAAGGTGGTATCAATACGGCATTAAGCCAAGATTCATTAATTAATACTGCCGAGGACAAAAGCTTGGTATTAAGTAACGGTAATTTTGAGGTTGGTTCCGGTGTACAAGAAATTTCCGGTTGGAAAGAACTTAATGTAACCGATAATGCAACAGTTAAATTAGCCGGTGATATTGCTTTAGCAGAAACACAACACAAAGTAAATCTTCTTAGCGGTTCTACTTTAGACTTAGCCGGAAATTCTCCGTTGATAGCAACAATTAACGGCTCGGTTAATAACGATGGTGATATGACATTCTCTCACGCAACAGATGGCGCTGATGACCACATCACTATAAAAGGCAATTATACCGCATTTAAGAATGCATCTATGACTATTGATGTAGATGTTGCCAATAATACTGCTGATATTTTAACAATCGAAGGAGACGTTGTAGGACGTACTCGTGTAGTTATCAATCCTATTAATGATAATGGCGGTACGGCAACAATGACAGACAAAGCTCTATTTGTTGAAGCTCCAAATGATGACACATCAACCGGTGCTTATTTTGATGTTTATCGTATGGTAGCTGATGCTCGTGTTTGGAACAGTTATTACGAAAACAACAAATGGTACGTAGGAACAAGCAATGTTATTGCCAATTCACAAAGCGGATATGGCACAACCGATGATGACAAAGAACTTATTTTAGGTGAAACTGATAACACCGAAAGTGGTGGTAATACCATTAACATTACAACCGGAAAACCGCAAGTTGTATCCGAAGCAATTGCTTATATGAGTTTGCCGAGAATAGGTTTAGAACAAACTAAAGACCTTATGAGGGTTGTTTCCAACAAAGTTACATCAACCAAAATTAAGAGCGGACGTTGCGGAATGGGCGAATGTAACTATGACGGACAAGCCGTAAACGGAGTATGGATTGATTTGGGACACAAAAAATCTGAGATTGATGCGCCGGTAGCGGTTGAGGCTAAGATAAATGCCGTTGATTTGGGATTTGATATTCAAAAAGACCTGCATAATCGTTTAGGTATATTTGCATCATATCGCCAAGGCGAATATGAACTGTCCGGTGACGGCGAAGACTATTATGCCAAAAAAGGTGCCGATATAGATATCGACAGTTGGATATTAGGCTTATACCATCGTTATGATAGAGGCAGATTATGGACTATGTCATCAATTTATGGCGGCATCCAAAAAGTTGATATGCATACCGATGACGGAGTAAGTTCTGATACTGACGGCGTACAGTTTGGCGGAAGTGTTGAAGCGGGATTGGTATTTGAACCGCAAAAACGATTAACAATCGAACCGAGTATCAGATTAGGCTATAACTTTATTAAATATGATGATATGTCTGATAGTTATGGCAAAACGGCTGAGTTTGACTATGTTCAAAATATCGAGACTGAGGCAGGTGTTAAGGTTGAAAAGACCTTCTTCCACAACAACCGTCGTGTAATCAGTAAGATTTATGTTAAACCGAGTATTATCCAAAACTTTGGTAAAGGTAATGTCAACATAACCTCGCTTGATACGGTTGAAGGGCTTGAAAACGAGACCTTAATCCGAGGAGAAGTTGGCGGAAGCTTTAACTTTGGAAACGGTTGGAGCGGATTTGGCGCCATCGGTTATACCTATGGCTCTGACTACAACGCAACAGACTTTAATCTCGGGGTTAATTATAATTGGTAAGAACGTAAAAAAGCCCCGCATAAACAGCGGGGCTTGAGATATAAATTTAATACAAATCTATGCTTCCAACACACGACGCAATGTTTCAACATTTTCGGCTAAAGAAACATCTTCCAATATAAGCTCCTCAACCTTACGAACAGCATGCATAACCGTTGTGTGGTCACGATCAAATTTACGACCGATTTCCGGCAAAGAACGTGATGTTAATTGCTTTGCCAGATACATTGCAATTTGACGAGGACGAGCAACCGTACGAGCTCTGCGAGAAGATTGCATTTCCTTAACCGATATATTAAAATGTTCAGCAACTTTCTTCTGAATCTCATCAATTGTTGTGCGTTTGTCAAATGAGCGCAACATATCTTTCAAAATATCTTGTGTCATATCCAAAGTAATTTCATGGTTGCTCAACAATTGAGAATGAGCAATAACACGACGCAAAGCCCCTTCCAACTCTCTGATATTGGATGTAATCTTTGTTGCCAAAAACTCAGCAACCTTTTGAGGTAATTCCAAACCAAGCTGTCTTGCTTTGCTGTTTAATATATCCATTCTCAAATCAAAATCCGTAGGATGAATATCTGCAACCAAACCACAACCCAAACGAGATTTTAATCTTGCTTCGATTCCCTCCAAATCTGCCGGAGATTTATCTGCCGAAATAATAATCTGACGACCTTCTTCAATTAATGAATTAAATGTATAGAAAAACTCTTCTTGTGTGGTGTCTTTTCCGCCCATAAACTGAACATCATCAACCATCAAAACATCAACCGAACGAAACTGCTCTTTGAAAGCTGTTGTGTCTTTATAACGCAAAGCTCTAACAAATTTATACATAAATTTTTCAGCAGACAAATAAACAATGTTACGACTTGGATCTTGTTGTTTAATATGCCATGCAATCGCATGCATCAAGTGTGTCTTACCTAAACCTACACCCGAATACAAAAACAACGGATTAAATGAAATATTGCGAGATTCGGCAACTTTACGAGCTGCTGCATATGCAAACTCATTAGTCTTACCGACAACAAAATTATCAAATGTATATTGAGGATTTAACGGCACAGATAACGAATCATTCAAAGATCCTTCATTTGTATTAGCCACAACAGAATTAATCCCAGATTGATAAATGTTTTGTGGCATCGGTGATGAACTTATTTTCTTCAAAAGTGAACGACACGTCGGATTATACAACCCCTTAGTCGATGTTCCCGAAGCAGCCTCTTGAGCAGACTGAACAACAAAGTTAATGTTTTTTATTGCCGGATTTTTCTTTTCCCAAATCTTATGAATTCTATCGCTATAATTAGTAATAACCCAATTTCTCATAAAACGTGTCGGAACACAAATATTCATTGTTCCTTCGTTAAATGAACCGATTGTTAAAGGCTTTACCCAACTGTCAAAAGCTATTTCTCCTATTTCAACTTTGAGTTGGTCGCAAATCTGTCCCCATTGATCCAAAACAGATGTATCATTAACAATTGCTTCTTCAGCCATTTCTACTCCCCAATTTATATCTCAAAAAAATTAAACCCCAGTTCAGTTTCTATATTCGCTAAAACCTTTATATAAGCCATTTTATCGATGCTCTTTTGCCAAAAAACATCCGGCAATTTTCAAAAAGAAGTTATATCCCTTTCTCCTTTTTGCGCAAAAATTTTATTCCCCTTAAAATTTCCGCCACAAACATCTAAACAACTTTATATGCTTCTGCTCATATAGGTTCCGAATTCTACGAACGCAAGTTATAAAAAATACAAATATTAAAAACTGACTACTAATATTAAGACGCTACTGTCTGCTTTTTTTAGATTCTATCAAAAATCTTAGACTTGAAAAAAGCTCTCTCTTTCTCAAAACAAATTATTTTTGTCACAACAAAAACACCTAAAGAAAGATATTTACCAACTTCAAGAAAACTTTTTCAAATCAAAAATTTCTCTATCAAAGTGATTCGGATATTAGGAGCAAAAAAATATAAAAACAACAGAACTTTTACCGAACATTGTAATTAAATTACTTGACACTGCTTTTTGAAGGAGTCGACCGGATTCTGTTGATTTTCAAACAAAAAAACACAAACCGCAAAAGCTCTGAACACCCGATCAGAGCAACGGTTTGTGTAAAAAAATTCAAACAAAAATCTCGCTATTAAAGAGCTTTAATCTTATGAGAAAGACGAGAAACTTTACGAGACATTGTATTCATTTTAAATACGCCCTTTCTGACAGCGCGCATCATTTCAGATTCGGCTGCTCTGAAAGCAGTATTTGCCAATTCTTTATCACCGGCTAAAATAGCGGCTTCAACTTTCTTGATGAAAGTACGAACACGGCTTCTGCGAGCTCCATTAATAACAGCTCTCTTATTGTTTCTTACGATTCTGCTTTTTGCAGACTTATGATTGGCCATTTTTTTCTTCCGTTTCAATTAAAAAAGTTATTCCAATTTTTTACAAATGTACTGTTTTATAAACTTGAACAGCTAAAGAAGTCAACAACAATTTTGCTCCAAAAGCCGATTCTTATGTTTTTTTAGCTAAAATTACTCAAAATTTCTCTAAATTCAGGGGTGTTCATACTTAATCGACAACTTTTCAACTCCAATTCCAATCCGTTTTGCAAATTCATATTTTCAACCTGACGCAGAGTCTCTTTCGCTTGCAACACGGCTTGATACGGCAAAGAGGCGATTCGATTTGCAACGCGCAAAGCCTCTTCAAATAAATCCTTCAAAGGAACAACCCTGCTTACCAAACCTCCAAGAGATGCTTCTTCAGCACTCATAGCTTTGCCGGTCAAAATCATTTCCATTGCTTTAGCTCTACCTACTCTGTGCATCAACCGAGAACACCCCCCAAAACAAGGTATTGTACCGATAGATACCTCCGGATATCCTATTTGTGTCGATTCTGCAGCCAAAACAATATCCCCTGCCAATGCTAAATCACACCCTAAACCGAGCGCATATCCGGAAAGAGCAACCACAATCGGCTTAGTGCAATTGGCAATTTTATTAAATTCATCCTGCCATGCTTTCAATGCTAAACTTTGTTGCGAAACTTCCATACTCAATGCCTTAACATCGATTCCCGCAGCAAAAACATCATCCTTGCCTTTTATAACGATACATCTGATAAAATCGCTATATTCCCATTCCTGAACTTGATATGCAATTTCATTCAACATTTCCAAATTGACGGCATTCATCTCATTTTGACGATTAAGAGTAATAATCCCGACACTTCCGTCAACTTTTACCAAAATTGTATTATTTTCTTCCATCGTTTTTTCCTTTATTGAATTTTGCTTTTTACGGTAAGTCTGATTACCAACGGATTTTCCGATTCCCCACTTATTTCTAAAGTTTCACCATCACGTTCAAACAAAATATTTTTGTTGTTATCATGTTTCTTATTCCACCCTAATTGAGGCAATGTATTGTTATAAAAAACAATCACATCATCAAAACTTAATGTCTTAGATGTCATATAAGATTCTACAAGTCGTATCTCTTCGTTTCCGAAACTCAACGAACCATTATCAATTTGGCTAAGTCCGTCAAGTAAAGGAATATCTTCCAATCCTTCAACAAAAGCCGCTTTTGCCGGTAATAACAAAAAACACCACACACCAAAAACAAACGCAAAAAATATTTTTTTCATTTTTGCAACCTTTCACAATAAAACGTTGAACGACCTCCCATTACGGATTTTTTAATACCTCCTGTCATAGCGACATCGCAAACACAATCAGGACATTTTTGCCCTGTTTTATTATAAACACAATGCATATTTTGAAAATACCCCAGACTTCCGTCAGGCTTTTTATAATCTCGCAACGTAGACCCACCCGCGCTAATTGCTTTTTTCAGAACCTTACGCATATTTTGTATCAAAATATCACACTCATCAAGACTTATCTGTCCGGATTCTCTTGTCGGTAATACCCTTGATTCATACAAAATCTCTGATGCATAAATATTTCCGATTCCAACAACAATTTCTTGATTTAATAACACTATTTTAATCGGCGTCTTTTTCCTTTTTTGCAAACAAGCATATAAATATTCTTTCATCAGCATCTCATCAAACGGATCTAGCCCGACCCGCTCTAAAAAACTACATTTATGCAAATCATCTGTTTTATAATAGGTAAATAAACCGAACCTTCGCGGATCATTATAAACAACATACCCTTTTGACGTTTTCATTATAACATGATCATGCTTGTCTAAAACCTCAGGTTTATCATCCGAAATTTTAACTTTACCGCTCATCCCCATATGCCACAAGATACTGAAACCATTATCAAGATCAACAACTATATATTTGGCAACTCTTCTGTAATCCAAAATACCGGCACCGGTTATATTATCTTCTAAATCATTCGGCACCAAAACACGCAAACGACGATTCCTAACCTCAACGTTTTCTATTATTGCATTACCGATTCCCTTCGCAATTGCATTTTTTATCGTTTCAACTTCAGGCAATTCCGGCATAACCAAACAACTCCAACACCACACCAAAAATATCTTACTTAATTATAAAAACTTTTTTCAGACAAAACAATACATATCAATCAACAACTAACGAAAAACCCCGTTTATACAAACGGGGTTTTCTCAAAATAAATATTCCTAATCTTTATCTGCCGGCTCAATTCTCATTGAATAGAACGAACGCCATACAAACACAAGACCAAGAATAAAGAACCCTATGCCCAATCCTAAGGATACACATTTTGGTGCTGCAACAGCCATCTCAACCGCCAACAAACCAAACAATGTTGTAAATTTAATAATCGGATTCAGCGCAACAGATGATGTATCTTTATACGGGTCACCTACGGTATCACCGACAACCGATGCATCATGTAAAGGAGTTCCTTTCTCATTAAGATCCACTTCAACTACTTTTTTGGCATTATCCCATGCACCGCCGGCATTTGCCATATACAATGCTTGGAACAAACCGAAAACAGCAATCGAAATCAAATAACTTGCAAACAAACTCGCATCAAAACATGCAAACGCAATTGTAAAAGAGAAGATTACAATAAAAATATTAAACATACCTTTTTGCGCGTACACTGTACAAATTTGTACAACCTTTTTAGAATCTTCAATCGAAGCCGCTTTTGCCGTATCAAGTTTAATATGTTTCTTGATATAATTCACGGCACGATAAGCACCTGTCGAAACCGCTTGCATAGATGCACCGGAAAACCAGAATATTACCGCACCACCCAAGATAATTCCAAACAACACTTGCGGATCCAAAAGGTTCAACTGCAAATTCAAAAGCAAAATTATCGAAAAGATCATGGTGGTTGCACCAATAACCGCCGTACCGATCAAAACCGGTTTGGCTGTCGCCTTAAATGTATTTCCGGCAGAATCATTTTCTTCCAAGAAATGCTTGCCACCTTCAAAATCAGGCTTAAAACCATGCTCTTTTTCAATCTCTTTACTGATTCCTTTAATATTTTCAATCTGAGACAATTCAAATACAGATTGAGCATTATCAGTAACAGGACCATAACTGTCTACCGCAATTGTTACCGGCCCCATTCCCAACATACCAAAAGCCACTAGACCAAAAGCGAACACCGTAGGATATACCATAAACCCATCCAAACCTGTTCTTGCGGTAAAGAAAGCAACAGCCATCAAACCGACCATTACCAACCCCTGCCAAAATGCTGAGAAATTACCGGCAATAATACCGGAAATAATGTTCAATGAAGCACCTGCCTCACGAGAAGCATTAACAACTTCCTCAACATGCTTTGATTTTGCCGAAGTAAAGATTTTTGTAAACTCAGGAATTAATGCTGCAGCCAAAGTACCGCAAGAAATAATTACCGAAAGTTTCCACCACAAATCCTTATCCATATCGCCAATCATTACATACGATACGCCAAACGTTACCAAAATTGATACAACAGATGTTAACCAAATAAGACTTGTTAACGGAGTTTCAAAATTAAATGACTTTTTGTTTCCGAACAAAACTTTGGCAATACCGTTATTAATCCAATATGATACAACTGATGTCAAAATCATCAACAATCTCATTGCAAAAATCCAAACAATTAAACGAGCTTGGATATCGATTCCGTTTGCCATCATTACCAAATCACCGTTATTGGCATACATCATACCTGCACCCAAAACGATAAATGAAATCAACGCAACACCGGTAACGCCATATGTTTCAAAACCATCAGCTGTAGGGCCGACACTATCGCCGGCATTATCACCGGTACAATCAGCAATAACTCCCGGATTTCTTGCATCATCTTCATCAATTTTGAAAATAATTTTCATCAAATCCGCACCGATATCTGCAATTTTGGTAAAAATACCACCACAAATACGTAAAGCTGATGCGCCCAAAGATTCACCGATTGCAAAACCGATAAAACAAGCTCCGGCATTTTCCTTATCAACAAACAAAAGAATTGAAATCATCATTACAAGCTCGACACAGATAAGCAAAACCCCGATAGACATACCGGAACGAAGAGGCAAGCTCATTACCGGAAAAGGTTTTCCTTTCAATGATAAGAAAGCTGTTCTTGAGTTTGCATATGTATTAATTCTCATACCAAACCACGCAACCGCATATGATCCCAAAATCCCCAAAATTGACCAAGCCAAAACAGTCATAACTTTTGGCAACGGTGTTGCATTAAGATAATAAAAGTAATAGAAAATACATGCGGCAATAAACACCTCTAAAACAACCAACAATTTAGCTTGTTGTTTCATATATGTTTTACATGTTTCATAGATAGTATGAGACACATCCAACATAGCCTTATGAGCCGGCAACTTCTTTATTCCGAAAAATTCGCATAACCCGAACAAAAGACCAAATGCACAGATTACCAAACCATACAATAAAATCTGAGATCCCGTCACACTATAGCCAAATACATCATAAGCTACATCCAATGACGGAATTTTCAAATCAATTTCCGAAGCAAAAGCTTCTCCGCACACAGCAAAAACTGCTGCCATCGCTAAAAAGCTCAAGCTCTTAATTTTTTTCAAATTCAACATGTTCGATTCCCAAAAATCAAGTTAATCCAAATTAAAAATACAACCAAACAAACCTTTAAAACAAAGGCTTATCGATTCGTCATATTATGACCTAAGCATAATGGCTAGAGTCTAAACAATAGGTTAACCAAAAGCAATATCGTACTGATTCTTTTCTACAACATCGTGATTAAAGAAACCGCCAACACTGCATACATAACGATTCCCAAAAAATACATTCTTGCAACTTTAAAATCAGCCGCCGACGGCATTGCATTCTCAATAATAATGGTTTGCAACAACACATACAAAACATAATTTGTAAAAGTAGGTGTCATCATCGGCAAAACATATCTGTTAACATAAAACCCTATCGGCAACAACAAAAGCGGAGCCATTGAAGCCGGAACAGCATTATAAAAAGTAACATTCGTAAAACCTACACTTCCCATAACATAATCACCCCCTTCTCCACGTCGAGGAATAATCGTAAAATTTCGTGGTTTGGCATTCAACACAAGCCCTACTATAAAATGCATCAACTCATGCAATAATGTTCCCGGAATATTTATCAATGCGCTCATAAACAATGAACGATATGTTGCATTTTTCAAATGCACCAAAACAATCACCAATAATATAAGATAAAACCTATTGTCAAAAAAAGACTGCAAAAAAGTATACGAATTAAGCTTATCAAGCAAAAGTAAAAATTTATAATAAATTTGATCCACCATTTCCTTACCCTTTTTTCAGACAAATCAATCCGGCCATATACGTATTCATCAAAAGCTTGCATAAGTTGCCTCTGTTCAATCCTGATTTAGGATTAAGTTTACTTCCCAATAAATATCCGCTCAAAGCAAACAAACTCATTTCCAAAACTTTAATAGCCAATCTCTTTTCTTTTACCCCGATTCCCCCAATTAATCCGGCAGCTTGAAGAGATATCAATACATCTATTTTTTTTATAATTCTTGCTTCTGCCAACGTACTCTTGCCGGCATTAGCAGCCAAATGATTGCTATAAAGTAAATACCACAAATTAGGATTCGATTCTATATATGCTGACAAAACATCCATATATCGATTAAGATTATTAAAGTAATTTTTTCCCAACACCACAGATTTCATTTGCAAATAAAGCTCTTGCAACGTCAAAACATTTTGTTCGGCAACATAATTATCCATGGTTCCGAATATATTATAAATCATTCCCACCGATGAATTTGCAGTTTGAGCCAATTTTCTTGCGCTAAGCGCATCGATTCCCTTTTCAGCAACAAGTTTTCTGCCTACACTCAATAACGCTTTTTTCATTTTATCTTTAACAAATGCTTTTAAACGTATATCCTTAAGACTAGTCATGCAACAACCCGTATCTTTAATAAAAAATTTGCAAATATATATTTATACTAAACACAACTCTCATCATGTTTCAATTTAATTTTGCGACATTTTAAGGATATTTTATCATGAAATTACACATTACGACCTTACTTTTTCTTATCATTATATCAACACCTGTTTTTGCTCAAAACAATACTTTACCGCAGGATTTTTTATTCGATGATTCCGACATCATAATAACCGCTCCGACAACATCTTCAAACACCGCAAAAAAAATAGAATATTCCGATTCTGACAAAGCCGAAGCAATATCTCAAGCCCGCAAATTACTAGGTAAAAAGCCCATCAAACTTGAGAGTATTTCTATACCTAAAACAAAAACATCATCACAAAAAAAAGTAGTAGCATCAACATCTACTTCTGATGTTCATGTGCTAAAAGAGGCTCCTTTCGGACTCATCTGGCAATCAACCATTGCCGACACAAAAAACCAAGGTGTTATTCTGGCATCCGTTGATATGAAAGATTATTCCAACAGTTTTTTAGCAACGCGTCTGCCAAAACCTATTTCATTCTTTGATAGAGTTTACGTTGTATTCGGAAAAGATGATGAACTATACCGTATTCTGGCATACAGTCAATTTATTGACGATGATGATTCTGCTTCAAAAGCACTCAAACAATACAATACTTTTTCAGAATTACTCAATAAAAAATACGGCAACAAACAAGAGTTTTTTACGCCGACAATCATATCAAAAACCATTAAAAACTCTCGTGGACAAAACGAAACAATTGAAGAAAAACTCCCCATAGGCAATCCCGAATTTTTATCCCAACTTGAAACCGGCTCTGCTACCTTATTTTCAACCTATCACAATGATAGCGTAGCCGCAGCACTAAGTATAGGGGTTGACGGCAACAAAAAAAGCTATATAGTTATCGACTATAAAAACATACAAATTTTGAAAGAACAAGAAGCACAAACATTAGATGCTTTATAAATAAAAAGGACTTTATACACTATGAAAAAGATTGCTTTTAGTGGTGCTGCCGGTAATGGTATTAGCCCGCTTGAACAAATTATGTCTCTAAAAGGTTACAAAGTTTATGGTTCGGACTACAGTTTCGATATCGGTAAAGATGCCGATCGCAAGCAAGCATTACAAGATGTCGGCATTACCATTATTCCACAGGATGGTTCCGGAATTACTGACGATATTGAATACCTTTGTGTTTCTGCTGCAATCAACGAAAACAATCCGGATATAAAGGTTGCTCGCGCCAAAAACATACCTATAAAATATCGCTCAGATCTTCTTCAAGAGATTTTATCTGAATACAAATATGGTATTGCTGTTGGCGGAACAGCCGGCAAAACCACTACCACAGCTATGATTGGCTATGTTCTGGATATCTTGGGTAAAAAACCGTGTATGGTAAATGGTGGTGCTTTGTGCAATTTTACCAACCGTAAAGGCATTCCTAACTACATATATAATGAAGAAGATATTTGTGTTATCGAAGCCGACGAAAGCGACGGATCAATTCAAAAATACCATCCGTTTATTGGTATAGTTAACAATATTTCGCATGATCATACATCAATGGAAAAGCTCTTTGAATATTTCAACAACTTTGCATCTCATTCTGAAAACCTAGTTGTCAATCTCGATTGTCCGAACGCATCACAAATAAACCATCCGTCGCGCAAAACATTTTCAACCCAAAATCCTGATGCTGATTTTTATGCTTCAAATATTTCGACTATCGCCGACGGCGTTGAATACACAATCGACGGACAAACTTATCAGCTACAATTACTTGGGGCTTTCAATGTTTCTAACGCCCTTGCCACTATTGCGGCTTGTTCCATACTTGGAATCTCTGTTTCCGATACGGCCAAAGCGCTCGAATCATTCACCGGCATAAAAACTCGCTTAGAGAAAATCGGTACCAAAAACAATGTAACGGTTTACAACGATTTTGCTCACAACCCGAGCAAAATAGAAGCCTCTTTATCTGCACTCAAAAGCTACCCCGGTCGTGTAATAGCCATGTACCAACCACACACTCCGTTCTCTGCCGTCAACACCGGCAACGAAATGGCTGCCGCTATAGCCAAAGTTTTAGATAAAGACGATATTATGATTTTGCAAGAAATCTATGAACTGACGCCACAAGACATTGGCATAACGTCAGATAATATTGTCAAAGAAATCAAGAAAAACGGTCACGAACAAGCTCTATTTCTCCCCTACAAAGACGATACCCGTAAATTTGTACTGGAAAACGTTCGCCAAGGCGACCGCATTGTAATTATGGGCGCACACGACAATTCTCTGGCTGATTTCAGCCGCGAGATATTATCTCAAATTGCTTGCTAAAAGCCCAAAAAATTCAACACATAATCAAAATTTTTAGCATTTAAATGCGATATAAGGCGCTGGTAGGTCCAAACCCCCTGCCAGCCCTTTGAGTTAAAAGCCAACATTGAACCTATCATCCACAAATTCGCCGGCAATAAAAACACTGCACAAAAATAATATCCGACTTTTGGCAAATCTGTTTGTTTTTCATGAATTTGTGAACCTACCGTATCAAAATGATACCCGATCATAAAACCTATAACCCCGTTTAAAATCAGATTCATTGGAGCAAACATTGTATACACGCTAACTGAAATCATCGCTATTAAACCAAACAACGGAAAAAAATACGGAGCAATTACAATCAACCAGTTTCCTTCGCCTTCAAACGACATACTTCCGCCGCTATCATCAGGATTAAGACTTATTCCTTTAACTTTATGAAAAGTCAAAAGCGCAAAAAATGCATGTGTAAACTCATGGGCCAAAATCTCCATTCCGGTTTTTGCCGAAGAATCCATAAACGAACGTGCAATAAAAAAGCAAAAAAAACCTCCAAACATCGCCAGATATTTCCAATCTGCAAAACGAAAATAATCCAACGATTTCAAAAAAGCCGGCAATGAAAAAAATAACCACAACGCAACCGGCCACTTAACCAAATTAATAAATTTATCCAAAAGATTACTCATAGACCAAACTCAAAAAAACATTATAACAATATAGGCGCATTATACATAATATTAAGACTTCTTCAACACTTATCTGTTAGGCTTCTACCATAAATGTGTTCTTAAGGAAAAATCTATGACTGATAGCGATTTTGATAAATTTGATTTCATAATAAATGAAGATGACGAAGTTATGTTACTGCTTTATGCTCGCGAAACAACTCCTCAAAACCCTTGCATCACAATAGATTTTGACGACAAAAGCGCTATGTTGCAACGCAATTCTTCCGACGGAATACAGCTAAAGGAAATTCCCGACGAAATATTAGATTCTCTGCAAGAAACAGACAAACTTCTTATCTGCGAACTAAACACAACCAGCGATGAAAAAGACACACAAATTGTCTACGCTTATGAAGCCGAAATTAACGATTAAAAATTCATCCGTTTGTTCATCACCTCAAAATTATTCTTACAAAAGAACAAACTTCTTTCTATCAAATCTCGTGTGTATCAGCTCATTCGTTAACACAGTTCTATGTTTTATACGGCAATAACCAAAAAGTGATAAGAACAAGAAAAATGGCGTACCCGGAGGGAGTCGAACCCACGACCTTCAGCGTCGGAAGCTGACACTCTATCCAGCTGAGCTACGGGTACGCAAAACAAAAACAATCATTAACTACAATGTTTTTATATAAAATTCCAGTGAAATTTTATACGAATCACCATAAAAACGGATTTTTAGCCAAAATTTTACTTGACTATTCAAAGAATAATATGTATTAAAAGGCAACGAGTTTTTATGAAAAGGGATTATACAATGGCTAGAAAATGTGATATTTCAGGCACAGGCGCTATGAGTGGTAATAATGTTAGCCACGCTAACAATCGTACTCGTCGTCGCTTTTTGCCAAATTTACAAATCGTTTCTTTGTTGAGCGACGTTTTGGGTAAAGCTTTTAAATTAAAAGTTTGTTCTAAAACTTTGCGTTCAATTGAGCATAATGGTGGTTTGGATGCATATCTTGAATCTACATCAAATGCTAAATTGACAGATGAAGCTAAAAAAATAAAAAAAGCAATTGCAAAGAAAAAAGCTTCTGCAAAATAGTTTATTTATATGTACAAAAGCCCCGTCACAAACAATGACGGGGCTTTTGTTATCCCCATTATCCCCGATATCCACAACCCTTAACACAATAAGAATTTAAAAGCGGTTGTTTTTTGTAAGATTATTGATATAAAAAATGCAAATCCAAAAATTATATAAGGACGATAAAAATGGAAAAACTGCATCCGGATCAATTACCTAAAAATATTGAAGCTGAACAAGCACTGTTAGGCGCTGTTTTAGCTAATAATAAGACATTTGAAAAAGTCTCAGAATTCTTACGTGCAGAACATTTTGCCGATCCGGTGCATGCCAAAGTTTATGACATTATCGCAAAACTGATTACAAAAGGGCATGTTGCAGATATAATTACTTTAAAAAATTACTTTGAACAAGACGGCTCCTTAGATGATGTCGGGGGATATAAATATTTAATTAAATTGGCAGATTCGGCAACACCTTTAACAAATGCCGAATATTATGCCCAATTTATTTATGATAAGTTTTTGCGTCGTGAACTGATTGCAACAGGATTTGAGATTGTAAACAATGCCAGTCGAGAGGATATTGATTCTGATGCATCCGAACAAATTGAAACAGCAGAAAAAAGATTATTTGATTTAGCAAATCAAGGAGAAACCCAAACAGGATTTGTTGATTTTGCCAATGCATTGCAAGGTTCTTTAGAGCGTATAGAATCTGCCTATCAAAAAGAAGGAAAAATTTCAGGAGTTCCGACAGGATTGGATGCGTTAGATGCTAAAACAGGCGGATTAAATGATTCAGACTTAATTATTTTGGCTGGTCGTCCGGCTATGGGAAAAACTGCGTTGGCGACAAATATAGCGTATAATGTTGCCGAATTTTTTGCACATGACAAAAATACACCGACAAAAAACAAAGGAGTTGCTTTCTTTTCTCTTGAAATGTCTGCAGATCAGTTAGCTTCGCGCATACTATCAACAGTGACCCAAACAAACGGACATAAAATGAGAACAGGCGAACTCGATAATGCTGAATTTACACGTATTGCGGCAGCCGTCCGTGAATTAGAGCAAATACCATTATATATTGATGACACTCCGGGGCTTAATATTAATGCTATCAGAACACGTGCCAGAAGATTAAAAAGAAACAAAGGATTAGGATTGATTGTTATAGATTATATCCAATTGATTAACGGAACCGGAAATAAAAAATCAGAAGGAAACAGAGTTCAAGAATTGTCGGAAATTTCTCGCGGGTTGAAAATTTTAGCTAAAGAATTACAAGTTCCGGTTATTGCTCTTTCACAATTAAACCGTGGTGTTGAAAGCCGAGATGATAAACGTCCGTTGATGTCAGATTTGCGTGAATCCGGATCAATTGAACAAGATGCCGATATTGTTATGTTTGTATTCAGAGAAAACTATTATATTCAAAATGAAGAACCTAAACCAAAGTCAGGCGAAACGCCGGAACATTTGCAAAAACGTATGGATGAATGGGAAGCCCGTGTAAGAGCCACAAAAAATATCGGCGAAGTAATCATCGGAAAACAACGCCATGGACCAACCGGAACCGTTCAATTGTTTTGGAATGGAGATTTTGCTCAATTCGGAAATTTGGCAAGGGAAGAATATCTGCCAGAAAGAATAGGAGATTAGGGTGAAAGAAAACAAACCTTTTTGGCTGGAAAAAAGTATTGATAAATTGTCGGATGATGAATGGGAGAAAATTTGTTGTCGTTGCGGCCTTTGTTGTCTGATAAAAGTGCAAGACGACGAAACGGATGATGTTTTCTATACAAGAGTTATTTGTCACTTGTTTGATAAAAACAAAAGACTTTGTACAAAATATAATAAACGCTGTGAATTGGTTCCTGAGTGTTTAAAAATAACACCGAAAAATATAGATAATATTTCTTGGATGCCTAAAAAATGTTCTTATAGAATTTTAAATGAAACAGGCAATTTGCCGGAATGGCACCCGTTAAAGGGAAGTGAAAAATTACCAAAACTTCCAAACGATTTAGTTGATGACATATATGTTAGTGATAACGATTTGGAAGATTATATTTTAGATGATGAGGATTTTTGATGAAAGTTTTTAATTGGCCTGAAACAATTTTTGAACCCAAAGACAGATATAAAAATTTGGATAATTTGGATGAGAAATTTTGGTTAAAAAAAGAACTTAAAGACCTTTCAAAAGAAGAATGGGAACTTTTGTGTGACGGTTGCGGTAAATGTTGCCTAAACAAAATAGAAATTCGCGGAAAAGTTTGTTTTACAAATGCTCGGTGTCGCTTTTTGGATGAAAACAGTTGTTTATGCAAAATTTATGAACATAGATTTGAAAAAGTTGATGACTGTAGGGATATTGATTTGCAAACCGTTTTAGCCGAACCGGAAATTTTACCTAAAACTTGTGCATATAGATTGTTGGCTGAAGGCAAAAGCTTGCCGGAATGGCATCCTTTGGTAAGCGGTAATACTGATTCGGTTCATAAAGCAAAAATGTCTGTTAAGGGAAGAAAAATGATATCTGAGACGGAGGTTGGCAATTATGAAGATTATGTTGTTGACTGGACAGACCTTTGATTTATCAAAAGAATTAGGCATTAATATAAAGGTTGTTTCCTCTCTTTCAGCAAAAAAATTAACCCTAAGAATTGATGAAAAAGAGCGAATTCCGGTATTAACGCTTCCAAAATTTTGCAGCCCAAAAAAAGCTTTAGCTTTTGTCAAAAGCAACCATGATTGGATAATAAATATGTTAGCCAAACTACCTTGCAAAAAATATTTTGAAGAAGGGGATAGTGTTTGTTTTTTAGGTGACAATTACACAATTGAACATTCTGAAAAAATAAGAGGAACCATATTTGAAAAAAGCAAATTGATGGTTGGTGGAAACAAGGAGTTTTTACATCGACGTGTTTGTGATTTTTTGAAAGACCAAGCCCTAAAAAAACTTGCAGATATGACAATCGAAAAAGCAGAGGTGCTTGGTTGTAAAGTACGAAATATAACGATAAAAGATACAAAAACCAGATGGGGAAGTTGTTCAACTTTAGGAAATATAAATTATAATTGGCGAGTAGTTATGGCTCCATTGTATGTTGTTGATTATCTGGTCTGTCATGAAGTTTGCCATTTAAAGCACCCCAATCACTCTAAAGAATTTTGGCAGGAAATGAAAACATTATGTCCGGATTATGTAAATGGTCGCAAATGGTTGAAAATAAAAGGAAAAGATCTTTATAAATACATTTAATAAGCGTTTTTATTGATTTTTTAATACTATTTCCCTATATTTAAATTAATAACAATTAAAAAAGGAAGACAGATATGCAAAATAATATTTATTCTCAAGTTGGCTCAACAACAGTTGATGAAGGATTGCGCAGTTATATGCTAAAAGTCTACAACTTTATGGCTGGAGGTTTATGCTTAACAGCTCTTAGTGCTTGGTTAGTTCTTAATACTCCATTAATAAATGTATTCTTTTCTGTTACTCCGCAAGGTGTAGGACTATCCGGATTCGGATGGTTGGCTTTAATTGCTCCTTTGATTTTGGTTTTTGCTTTCGGATGGGTTGTTAACTCCGGAACTTCATCGCAAGTCAAATTGTTGTTTTGGACATATGCCGCTATAAACGGTATCGGATTTGCTCCAATATTTTTATTATACACACAAAGTAGTTTAGTAAGAGTGTTTTTAATTACGGCGGGTGCTTTTGGGGCGTTATCACTTTACGGATACTCGACTAAACGTGATTTAAGCGGGATGAGATCTTTTTTGATTATGGGGCTGTTTGGACTTATTATCGCATCTATTGTAAATATGTTTTTAAAAAGTTCCGGTTTGGATTGGGCTCTTTCTTTTATTGGTGTAGGAATTTTCAGCGCATTAACCGCTTATGATTCACAAAAAATTCGTTCAATGTATATGTACGCTGATGGCGAAGAATTGATAACAAAAAAAGCTTTAACCGGAGCTTTATCATTGTATCTTGATTTCATTAACTTGTTTTTATACTTGCTTCGTTTCTTAGGCGACCGCAGATAAAATGAGACAATCATAATAAAATAAAACGCTTTTGTTTTTATACAAAAGCGTTTTATTTTAGTTTTGAAGCTGCAGAAAGCAGTGTTAGTATAGTATATGTCAGAACTTGAGATGTTGGCATATGGGTTGTTTTACAGTCTTTTTCTGTTTTATACAATAATTCTATTATATCAAAAAGACGCTGTTTAGACCATTTTTCTAATTGGTTTGCCCCCATATCATAACGATAAAACATATTTTTTGCTAAGATTTTTTTTATAGCACTTGACGATGTTTCACCATTTTCCATTAATGATTTACCTTCAAGAAGCTTGTTAGTATGACGAGTCAATGCTCGTATAATTGAAATTTCTTCCACATCTTCGTTCAGTAAATGTTTTAAACTGTTAAGAGCCTTTGTTTTTATACCTGAGAAAACATAAAAACAAAGATCATCAATTCCTGAAACTGCTTGATCGAAAACAACGGCTTTTATGTCCGATGCTTCAAAATGTTTTTTGGAACCGACATAAGTTATCAGCTTTTCAAGCTCGTTAATATTAAATTTGCGGTCATTTGAAAGCCTAGAACAAAGCATCATAAAAGCATCATTGGTGAATGTTATACCTCTTTCAATCAAATATGTGCGAGTTGAGCTTGATATATTTTCGTCACGATCTTCATAGCAAGCAAAAGAGGCAACATAATCAGAGTTGTTTGACATATTTATTAAGGAAGAACTTTTATTTAAACCGGCATTTCCACAAACAATCAAGAGGGAATCCGAAGTGCTTTTTTCAATAATTTCAAACAATGGTTTCGTCAGATTGTTATCAGCATCTCTTAAAACAATAACTCTGCGATCTCCCATCAATGAACGACTATTGTATTCAGCTGACAATGCGCCAATATCATTTTTTATTTCATCCCAATTCAGATACACAACGGAAAAAGGATCGTAAAGGTCTTTAGACACTGTTAAAACAAGCTTTTTTGAATACTCGGCTATCAATCCTTCATTTTGCCCATAAAGTAAAAATGCCTTAATTCGAGAATCCGGTTTTTTTATATAGGTATCTATTTGAGCTTGTTTATAGATCATTATTTATTAACAGTCTGAGAGTGAAAATAAGCACCAATACGCAAAGCAATGTCATTAGCAATTATCTTAGAAGCATCTGTTTCTGCTTTTTTCTGCGCAATTGTTGTAGAATAGGGATTTGATAAAATATCATAACTGACAAAAGCAATTGAGTTTCCGGATATAAGTTTTTCGCTTCCGGAATATAATTGATATTCTACAATATATTCAATTCTTTCATTCGTCGCCGTAACATCATCACGCATTGCTTGTTGTACAACATTTTTTTTGGCTAACTTTGCATCAAGTCGATATTTAGGATTTTGAGGAACACCCTTAGGGGTTATTAAGTCCAAGAGTTCATTTCTCAGTTGTTGTCCGAAACGATCCTTAATTGAAGATATTTTTATCTGCGACATTTCATCGGTTATTGATGTGTCGTAATTTTTATTAGAATACCAGCTGCCGCTTTTGTGCTGAACATAAAGAGGCTGAAAACCACAAGATGCTAAAAACAACCCCAAAAACACAGCTGATATTCTCTTCATACTGTTTCTCCCTTTAGGCAACAATGTTAACAATTTTGTTTGGAACAACAATTATCTTCTTAACTTCCTTACCTTCTAATTGTCTTTTAACATTTTCAAGACTTAAAGCTTGTCTTTCGACCTCTTCATTTGCAGAGTTTTTAGGTAACGTTATTGTTCCGCGAACCTTTCCGCAAATTTGAACAGCAATTGTTACAGAATTATCCTCGGCCAATTTGACATCTCCCACAGGCCAACTTTCAGCAACTATCAATGTGTTATTTCCAAGACGAGCCCACATTTCTTCAGCAATATGAGGAGTAAAAGGAGACATCAGTTTAAGCAGATTAGCATAAAGTTCACACGGTATCTTATCTTTTGTTGAAAGATAATTTACATATGTCATAAGTGATGATACTGCCGTATTAAAACGCATTTGATCTATACGATCCGTAACTTCTAAAATGCATTTATGCATTGCTCGCAAATCATCATCAGATGCATCAATTTTAAACACTTTTTTGAAAAGGTTATATACTTTGCAAGTAAATCTGTAAACACCCATAAGGCTTTCTTCAGACCACATCGCTGTTTGATCGAAAGGCCCTATAAACATTTCGTAAAGACGAAATGTATCGGCTCCGTAAGAATCAATTATATCGTCAGGATTCACAACATTACCTCGAGATTTTGACATTTTTTCTCCGTTTTCGGCCAAAATCATTCCGTGAGATGTGCGACGATTGTATGGCTCTTTAGTTGGAACCAATCCGCAATCATAAAGGAATTTGTGCCAAAAACGAGAATACAACAAGTGAAGGGTTGTATGTTCCATTCCTCCATTATACCAGTCTACGTTCATCCAATATTCAAGAGCTTCTTTTGAAGCAAATTCTTTATCATTGTGAGGATCGCAATAACGAAGGAAATACCAAGAAGACCCTGCCCAGTTAGGCATTGTATCTGTTTCGCGACGTGCATGTCCGCCACATTTCGGACATGAGGTGTTCAGCCATTCACCTGCTTTAGAAAGAGGGGATTCGCCCTCATCATTCGGATGATAATCCGGCACATCAGGCAATTTTAATGGCAGTTCAGATTCCGGAATCGGTTGCCATCCACATTTTTCACAGAATACCATAGGAATTGGTTCACCCCAATAACGTTGGCGAGAAAATACCCAATCGCGTAATTTGAAATTAACTTTTGATTTGCCAAAATTATTTTTTACAGCATATTCAATAGACTGTTTCATGGCTTCTTCTTTATTTAATCCGTTTAAAAAACCGGAATTAATGTGTTCGCCATCCTCTTCCCACGCTTTTTCCGATATATCCCCACCGGCAAGAACTTGGATTATGGGAAGATTAAAAACCTTTGCAAAATCATAGTCTCTTTGGTCATGAGCAGGCACGGCCATAATGGCCCCTGTTCCATATCCGGTCAGAACATAATCTGAAATAAATACAGGAATCATATCACCTGTATATGGATTTTTGGCTTTGATACCCTTTAGTTCAACACCGGTCTTTTCTTCATTCATAGAACGTTGCAAATCAGATTTTTTTGCGGTTTCTGATACATATGCTTTTATTTCTTCAGGATTTTCAAAACGTGACATATATTTTTGAACAAATTCATGTTCCGGAGCCATAACCATATAAGTAACACCAAAAGCCGTATCCGGACGAGTAGTAAATACCGTAAGTTTGTCTTCACCAAAATCAAAATCAAGCTCAGCACCTTCAGAGCGACCAATCCAATTTATCTGCTGCGCTTTAACTCGATCTATAAAATCAAGTTCTCCCAAATCATTAATTAAGCGATCTGCATATTTGGTAATAGCAATCATCCACTGCTCTTTGTCTTTTCTTACAACTTCAGCCCCACAACGTTCACAATGCCCATTAATAACTTCTTCATTTGCCAAACCGACTTTACATGCCGGACACCAGTTGATAGCAATTTTGTCTTTATAGGCAAGACCTTTTTCAAAGAACTTAATAAACATCCATTGTGTCCATTTATAGTATTCCGGATCACAGGTATTGAAACATCTGTCCCAATCAAAGCTAAAACCTATAGATTTTAGTTGGCGAGTAAAGTTTTCGATATTGGCCTTTGTTGAAACGGCTGGATGGACACCGGTTTTAATAGCATAATTCTCTGCGGGCAAACCAAAAGCATCAAAACCCATAGGATACAAAACATTAAAACCCTGCATTCGTTTTTTACGAGATATAACATCAAGAGCTGTATATGAACGAGGATGACCGACATGAAGCCCTGCTCCTGACGGATACGGAAACTCAACAAGTGCATAAAACTTTTCTTTTGAGTTGTCGAGTTCTACCTTATAAGCTTTCTCATCATCCCAAATTTCTTGCCATTTTTTTTCAATTGTTTTGAAGTTGTATCTATCTTCTATTTTCCAATCTTTTGACCATTCTTCCCAACTGCTTTTACCATTATATCTTTTGTTCATTTTATTCTATCCTAATTAAAAATTTATTGTCTTTGAAAATAACGTAATTAAACAAATTTGACAAGAGCATTTTTTTACCTTGTATTTATTTGCCAATTAAATAAAATGAAACTATTCTGTTTTTATGAGGTAATAATAATGACCGATTTACGCGAAAACGCATTTCAGATACTGCTTAATGTAATGGATGAAAAAAAACATTCCGGTAACAAATTATCAAACAATGACGATGATAATGCTTTTGTTACAATGTTAACATTAACAGCATTCAGAAAATGGGTTTTTATTCGAAAAATATTAAAAAAATTAAGCTCAAAAAAACTCTCTAATCAAAATATCATTGCGCAATGTGCAATTGTTTTGGGCGCAGTTGAACTATTATATATGCAAACGCCTGATTATGCGGTGATTAATTCTTATGTGAACTTGGTTAAAGAAAAAACAGACAAATATGTTGCGGGTTTTGTTAACGCTATCTTGCGTAAATTCAGCAAACAAAAAGAAGTTTTTTTAAAATTAGATAATGGCGAGTATTTTCCTCAAGATTTTAGAAGAATGTTGAGAAAAGACTATTCGACAAAAACGATAGCAAAAATTGAAAAAACATCTCAGGAACAGCCATTATTGGATATAACATGCAAAAACCATAAAATATTTGATTCATTTGATATAATCAAATTGCCGTTGGGAACAATCCGAATTAATTACAAGGGAAAAGTAACAGATTTACCTGATTACAAAAAAGGCACTTGGTGGATTCAAGACTTTTCTTCGGCAATTGCCGTAAAAATGTTAGGTGATATTACCGGAAAAAATGTCTTAGAATTATGTGCGGCACCGGGAGGAAAAACAGCACAACTCATATCAGCAGGCGCAAAGGTAACATCTTTAGATGTTTCAAAAGAAAGATTAAATGTTTTACACGAGAATTTAAAACGATTGGGTTTGTCTGCAGAAAAAGTCATCTGTGCAGACGGATTAGTTTTTTTGGATGAAGAAACAAAAAAATATGATATTGTTGTTTTGGATGCGCCGTGTTCGGCAACAGGAACTTTAAGAAGACATCCGGAAATAGTTCATTTAAAAAAAGAAAAAGATGTCTTGCGCCAAGCTGCTTTGCAAAAGCAATTTTTAAGCAAAATAAGCAATGTCTTGAAAAAAGGGGGGACTCTTCTTTATTGTACCTGTTCTTTATGTAAAGAAGAAGGCGAAAACCAAATAAAAGACTTTTTACAAAATAATAATGATTATAAAATAATACGACTTAATAATATGATTCCCGATGACCTTAATAATATTGTTACGGAAGAAGGTTTTATAAGAATTTTACCGCATCACCTGATGACATACGGTGGTGCAGATGGTTTTTTTGTTGCTTGTTTGCAGAAGGAAAATTAAGATGTTTTTTGATAAAAAAAATAAGATTGATATAACAAAAAGACATGTGGCAGTAGTAGGAACATCACCTTTGGCTATTTTTTTGATTGACCTTTTACAGCAAAACAATATTGACGTGACGTGGATGTCAGGAGCCACAAAAAAAAATAAAGACAATGAACCTTTCATCGTCAAAAACACATCCTTTCAAAGTCGTTTCGTTAATTTATCGGCATCTAAATTTTTAACAAAAAAAGTTGAATATTGCTTTTTGGCCTCAAGTGTAAATGAGTACAAAACAGACTTAATCCTATTGTCAGATAGCTTTTTAAAAAATGTTTTGATTATCAATTTTGCATACTTATATAATACCAATATTCTGAAAGAATTAGGTAAAACACAAGAAATAAAAGCCTTTTTTGATGGCTATTTACAAAAAAATAAAAACACTGTTCAGCTATTGTCTCGTAACTATGATTTTAAAATAAACGCTACAGATAATGTTCTAGAACAAGATTTAAGGTCCTTAATCGGAAGACCTAAATCTGGCATTGATTTTGTAAAAAACGGGGATGTGTTTTTTGAACAAAAATTTATATCATACACATTGGTTAACTTGCTAACTGCTGTTTATAACAAAGATATTTCAGTATTATTGTCAAATACGGACACTCGAAAAGTTACCGACGACACAATCAAAGAAATGAAAAAAATAGCAATAAAAAAGAAGATAGAAATCGATTCATCAAAGGTGTTAACAGATATTTATGCCGCACCTGACGGATTAACATCTGATTTTTTGAACAAAAATGCCTTTTTGTTCGTGTCTGATATATTGAAATCTGTCACCAAAAATGAATTTCCGATATTATATGAAATGTTGTTAAAACTGTCTAAGAATTGCTAGAATAAAATTGATAACACGCTTGAAGATATATTTTAATCCTCTATAATCATAAACAATTGCTAAGGAGGACTGAAAATATGGAAAAGCATGCATTAATCCTTGCCGGCATTTTTTTAATCAGTTTAGTTTTGGCTGCTGTTTCTTTTTCTTTAATCGGGAAAATAGAAAAAATGCGCGAAAAAATGGTAGTTCCGGCATTGGTTCTATCAAGTGTTTTTTTCGGTGTTGTTCTGATATCTGTTTTGCTTTTTTGGTATCAATTTGATTTTGTAAATAACATTGATTATCGGTCTTTTTTAATTCCTTTGACAGGAGTTGTGCTGATATGCGGAGCCATGTTTACAAATATCAAATATTCAGTATCGGCAGCTGTTTTGGTGTCTACACTAATGAGTGTATTTGGCGGTGGTCTCGAAATAGTATTTTTTGCTGAAGCCTCAAGAATAATAAATCAGCTTCTCACGGTTATTGTATGGAGTTTTTTTGCATTAGGATACAGGGCATTGGCCGGATTGAATCCATTACCTCAATGTGAAGGAATTACGGTTTCTGTCGGTTTTTGTTTATTATATTTGTTAGGGGTTGTTCCCTTTATGTTGGAAGTTATGGCAATATCATTATTAGCGATTCTATTAATCAGCTACATTCATCGAGGGGGATTGCCTTTTGGAATAATTTCCGTACCGATATTAGGATATATTATAGGATGGTTTGGAGTATTATCATATGGTGAATATTTATTACCATCTTTTATTATTTTTGTGATGTTCTATTTGGTTGAATTAACTGTATGTGCCATAAGAAAAGTTTTGATGTTATCTGACTATAAAGATTTTCATTATAATTCTATTTCTGTTCAAGTTTTCGTTGACGGCATCTCTCCGCACGAAATAATAAAAACGGTTTGGTTTACCAATATTGTTCTTATTGTTATGGGGGCTTTTCAGATAAACAGCAACAATACTTACTCAATTCCTGTTTTTGTAGTACTGATAGTAGTTTGGCAATTTTATCGAATGATAAATTGGCAACATGAGAATAAGACATTAAAAGAGGTTAATCGAGAATTAGTAACGGATATAAAAAAATCAATTAATAATATATTTAATTCAAACAATGATGCGGATAAAGAATGATGCAAGTTTTGGAATTTCTTAAAAATACTTTCCTTAAACCCCAATCTTCGGAAGTTGAAACGCTGTCTGAAGATGATGTTTTGGGAATCAATTTTAATGTAGTGGTAATAGAATTTGCGGAAAATGTTGAAAGTTCTGCCGGAGAGATTTTAACCGCCCTGTTACGCACTCAAAACTATCTTAGTGTCAGCTATTTTAATGAGCCGTTTAATAAAAGTTTTCTTAATCTGGAAGGACGAACTTTTTTTGACTTTATAGATAAAGGACAAGCAATTTTAGATAAAACTAAAGCAGATGTTTTGGTTTGGGGGTGTCGAGAAGGCGATAAAATAAGACTTAATTTTCAAACTCCTATGCAGTATGAAAAAGACAATATGTCCTTTGTCTCATTACTCGACAGCTTATATTTACCGACAACAGTATTTGATAGCACAAACTCTTTTCCCTCATCATTACTCTATTTAATTGTCGGAGCTATTGTTTCAAGTCTAGGAATTACGGACAAACAAAGAATTATACAACAAAAGTTTGTTTTAAAAAAAATTATCAAAGTTTTATCTGGTGATAATTCTGCAAAAAATATGGGGGTAGAATATTTGCCATATATAATGAACTTTTTGGCATTGGTATATATGACATATTGTTGCAGAGGTGAAAACGAAAAAGAGTTTAAAACCGTAAAAAATTTATTGGATACGGCAATTCAGCATCAAGATTTAATAAAGAATCCTCTTCATTTAGGATGTATTTATAATCATTTAGGACAACTTCATACAGTAGCGATAGAGCGTTTAAAAAGGAATTCCGCTAAACACTACAAAGGAGCAATAAGTAACTTCCAAAGAGCGCAAAAATATCTTGGTAAATATGTTTATCCCTATGATTATGGGTTTATATCATTTTCTCTTTCAAATTTGTTATATGATTTTTGGAAACAGAAAGATGATTTGCAAGCGTTGCGAGATTCTGTATTTAATTTGCGTGAAGCAGAAAAGATATTTACCTATGCTTTATTTCCGGAGTTTTGGGCTAATATTGAAGGTATTTTAGGCCACCGATTAAATGTTTTAAGTTCTCTGACAAAGAATAATGCAATTGCTGAAATGTCTGTAGGAGCATATAAAAATCAACAAAAAATTATTACCGAAAAACGTGATCCCTTTATGTGGGCAGGCATTCAAGAAAATATCGGTAACGTATATTATCGTTTAGGACGAGAGACAGAAGATAAAGATATGCTGGAAGAGAGTCTGGAGTACTATCACGATGCTCTTTATATTTTTGAAAATATGGAGCTTGATGATAGTGCAAAACGCTTAACATCAAGTATCGCTAAAACATCAAGTTTATTATCTCAAATTACGGAATAACCTTTATAGATGTCCAGTATGAAAAAGAGTATGATATTTCTCTAAAGATCCTTTAGGAGTATCCCAACTAAAATCTTTTTTCATGGCTCGACGTTGCATAGATGTTATAAAATTAGGCATATCATAAAAAGTTTGCAATGCGTTTTTCAGTGTTTCGGTATATGCATTTTCGTTATTGCGCAAACGTCTGGCTGTAATATTATTACCATAGACGTGGCGATTTTCGCTAAAGAATACTTCTGTGCGAAAACCGTCAATTTTATCATCAATAGTATCAACCAACCCGCCTGTTGACATTGCCAAAGGAAGCGCTCCTTTAGCCATAGCTTCCATTTGTGTTAAGCCGCAAGGTTCAAAACGACATGGCATCATATAAAAATCTGATGCTAATTGAATAGCATACGCAAATTGATCTTTATAGCCGTGAAAAACAAAAATACGTCGAGCAGCCTCAGGGCTTATTTGTGCCACTTTATCTTTAAGTTTTGTAAGCATTTTAAATAGCTCAACACTACCGGCACCACCAAGGACAAAGATGGGCATTTCAATATTTTTTTGTGCATTTTTCTTTATCCATGAAAGAATTGATTGAGCTGCGATATCATAACCTTTTTGTTCAACAAGACGAGATGTTGCACAAATAACCGGCACCCTATTGATATCCTTAATTTCATCTATAATATTATCAAATTTATATGTATCAATCAATGGTATAACTTTATTCTTGTATTCCGGTTCCTTGGCTATTTTTGAAACTAATTTTATAAACTCTTCTTTATTGTGATGCTTATTTTCAATAGAATTTTCATCAAAAACCTTAAAAGATGTACACCCAAAAAAGGTATTTATAGCGTTAATCTTTTTTTCATTTGAAGAAATAAGATTCTTGTCATATCCGTTAACAATCCCGAAGAATGTGCGATGATCTTTGCGAATTTTTAATATATCACGAAAGTCAAAACCAAAACCTAATTCTTTAGAAACCTCTTCCAAATAATTTTTAGACACGGTAACAATACGATCGGCCAAATGAAAATTGCAAGAAGCCTGATTATAGCAGTCGTGCACAATAAGAGTATTGGTTGTTCGGCGGTTTGAATTTTTTATAGGTTTCGCATTTTTGAAAACAAATGCTGTTTGTTTACCGTAAAGAGAATTTAGTATACGAGCCGTATTTTCATAATCCCACCCCTGATATCCGAGATGATGAGCAATATGAATTATAGGTATTGAACGTATTTTATCAGCAACAGTTTCAGACATTTGATTTTGACGGATTAAAGCCACCGGAAGATATTTGGTCAAACCGGACAAAGCTCCTGAGTGCCAATCATTTGCAATGATAATATTCGGTTCATCAGAAGTGTTTACGGATGATTTTATTAACTCAAATACAGCTTTAGAAAAGAAAGCAAATCTTTCAACTTCATTTACGTTATATTTGTTCATTATATAACAGCCATCTTGAGCCGGAGGATTTTTTTCATGAGGGTCAATATTAAAAAAACGCTCATTAGATAAGAAAAAGTAAGGTGTATTATCATGTGTACCAAAATACACTTCTACAACATAATTTTTAAAGTGTTCATTATCATCCATAAATGAAACGGTTAACTCTTTGGCTTTTATTAAATCAATTGCTATTTGTTCTGCCCCAAGATATGTTTTACCATCAAAAGAAGCTTTTTTCTTTTTTGTATCACCAAGATACATCGGAGTAACAACCGCAATTTTTTCATTTTCCGCAGAGTAGCAACGATTGAAAGCTTCCGGCAGTTCAGATGCTATCATTCCCAATCCGCCGGCTTTCATAAAGGTCGCCGTTTCTGCGGAAAGCATCCAACCATTTACCTTTTCGATTTTTGGCCAAGGCGTTTTTCCAAAACATTGCTGTTTGCCTAGGTTTTGAATTTCCAACGCAAACGGATTCACCGGAACAGTATAGTTTAGGGTAAATTTTTTCTTATTAAATTTTGACGGTAATAAAGCAGTGCTTTGCAATATATCCGAATTGAGTTTTGATTTGGACATAAGTATTCTTTCTGATTTTCAATCAAAATAATGATTATTATATTCTAATTAATATCCATTGCTCTTGACTTGTCAAGCTTTAGTCACTAAATTTGGATATATATGATAAAATATAAACAGCTTTTAATGCAATTAAAGAGAAAAGAGATGAGTAAAAACAAAAAAGAAGAACAAAAAAAGTCTGAAAATGAAGTATTAGAACAAAACCTTCAAGACAGTAAACCGGAAAACAATCCGGAAACAACAACCGAAAGAACAGAAGCAGATGTTTTGGAGGCTCTTCTGGAGGAAAATAAAAGATTAAAAGAAGATTATCTTAGAGCTTTTGCAGATGCAGAGAATACCAAAAAGAGATGCCAACAAGAAATTGAAAAAAACAACAAATATGCAATAGCTTCTTTTGCTAAATCGCTATTAGGCGTTGCGGATAATTTACAAAGAGCAATTGATGCGGCCTCATCGGAAACAGACAACAGTGCTTGCCAAAGCTTACTCAAAGGAATTGAGCTGACACAAAATGAGCTGATTAAGGTTTTCAACAAATTTAACATTCATAAAATGGATATATTAGGGACTATTTTTGACCCTAATTATCATCAAGTTATTCAAGAAGTTGTTGATACCGATAAACCGGCAGGAACTATTTTGGCAGAAGTGCAAACCGGATATATGATAAACGATAGAATACTGCGCGAAGCAATGGTCGTTGTCAGCAAGCAACAATAAAAAGGCTTTTTACTAAAATAAATATGAAAGATATTTCTTTATCCTAGCTTTATACGAGAAGATAAAGCCAACTGTATTGTTCCTTCATCCATATAATCAAGCTCTGCTCCCATAGGAATACCCTGGGCAAGAGTTGTTATATTAATGCCTTTATCCTTAAATCGTGAAACCAAATAATGTGAGGTAATTTGCCCATCAATTGTAGCCGGCAAAGCCAAAACAAGTTCTTTGATATTTCCTGAATTTATTCTGTTTTCTAAAGATTCAATATTTAAGTCTTCCGGAACAATTCCCTCCATAGCCGATAACACACCACCTAAAATATGATATTTCCCCTTAAAAAGAGAAACTCTTTCCATAGCCCACAAATCAGCTACATCTCTTACGACGCAAATCAAAGTATCATCTCTTGCCGATGATGTACAAATCGGGCAAGGACTTACCGTATCAAAATTACCGCATATTTCACAAGTTTTAATATTTGTCGCTACATTATTCAAAGCATCTATCAACGGTAAAAAAGCACTTTCTCTTTTGTTAAGCAAATGCAACACAATTCTTCGTGCCGACCGCGCCCCCAACGACGGCAATTTTGCCATATGCTTTACTAGTGTTTCAATATCTTTGCCGGCCATATCCAACCTCTGCTTAAAAAGGCAACTTCATTCCGCCAAGATTCAAACCACCGGTTATAGCTCCCATACTTTCGCTCATTTTGCTTTCTGCTTTTTCTTTTGCATCATTATGAGCCGCAACTATTAAATCTTCTAAAACCTCAACCTCCTCAGGATCAGCCATAGATTTATCAATAGCAATACGAACCATCCCTAATTTTCCGTTAAGAACAACTTTAACCATTCCGCCACCTGACACACCTTCAAATTCTTCTTTTTCCAAACGCTCCTGCTCTTCTTGCATTTTTTTCTGCATCATTTGAGCTTGTTTCATTAAACCTTGAATATTCATCATTTTAATTATCCTCTTCCATATAAACAGCATCATCCCCAAAAAATGGTTCATCACCTGTTTCGTTTATATTTTCAACAATTTTTCTGGTTAAACTCTCTATCTTAGCTCCTCGAAATTCAGCCATAATAGCCTTAACCAAGGGCAAATCCATTACATCTTTTTTTTCTTCTCTATCTCTGACAGCCTCTTTATCCGCTAATGTCTCACCCAAATGCCCCCGCACAACATCAACAACCCACTTTATTCCGGTAGCTTCTTTCAAAACGTTTTGCATTGACAGCAAAAAGTCACTATTTATTTTTTCAGCTACTGTAATTGTCATCATGCCATTTTTAAAATCTGTAAATGAAATATCGTTTTTAATGCTATAGGCCATCATCATTTTTTTATTAGCAATCAGATATGCGACAAAATCTTCGGGCTTTTCAAAAACAACTGTCGTTTTTTCAGCATCAGCCTCTGTTTTCGCAACATTATCAACTGTTGTGCAAACGACCAATTTTCCTAAATCAGAGTTTTTTTTTAAGCCATCCAATATCTCGCTTGGGGTCGGAAGATTTGCAGAATAAGCAATTCTGATAAGCACCATTTCCAAAGCATCTGTCTGTAGTGGAGCAATATTTATTTCCTGCAATCCTTTTATCAACATTTGCCATATTTTTGATAAAATTGCTATTGGCACATTTGGAGCTACTCTGGTACAGAAATCACGCTCATTTTCTGACAAAGACGCATCATTCAAAACTTCCGGAACAATTTTTACTTTTGCCAACAAATGAGTAATATTAATCAAATCCTGCAAAACGGTAATAGGATTCGCTCCATCATGATGTTGCTTACCCAAATTAGCTATAACATCTTCAATCTTGCCGGCAACCAAACTTTCGAACAATTCAAAAGTCATATTTCTATCAGCCAAACCGATCATGTTTTTTACAACATCGGTTTTAACTTCACCGCTTCCCAAAGAAATAGCTTGATCAAGCAAAGACAACCCATCTCGACACGAACCGTCTGCAGCCTTTGCAATCAAGTGCAGTGCTTCTTCTTCAAAATTAAAACCTTCTTTTCCGGCAATATTTTTAAAATGTTCAACCAACGTTTCAATACTTAAACGTTGCAAATCAAACCTTTGACATCTGGATAAAACCGTAACCGGAACTTTTCTTATTTCGGTTGTTGCAAACACAAAAATTACGTGTGAAGGCGGCTCTTCCAATGTTTTTAAAAGCGCATTAAACGCCGATTTTGACAACATATGAACTTCGTCGATAACATAAACCTTATAACGCCCGTTGGTTGGCTTATAACGCACACCGTCCAAAATTTCTCTAATATCATCAACTCCGGTACGAGATGCCGCATCCAATTCCAAAACATCAATATGTCTGGATTCGCTAATAGCCTTACAATTTTCACAAATTCCGCAGGGATTAACAGTTGCACCGGCTGTAGCATCTTTTCCGGTACAATTTAGCGCCTTTGCTATAATACGGGCTGTTGTTGTTTTACCAACCCCTCTAATACCCGTCAAAATATATGCATGATGCAACCGATTGTTCTTAATAGCATTTGTAATTGTACGCACCAAAGCATCCTGTCCCAAAAGTTCATTAAAACTTTGAGGGCGATACTTTCTTGCCAAAACAACATAATTTTTGCTATTTTCTTCAGCCATGCATACCTGCTTTCAAAAAAATGGTGGAGAGAAAACGACCTTAACAGATTTCGTTACGGCTGCTTCCTTCCGAACCTGACCGGGTTGGCGAAACGTTAACCCGCATCTCTCCAATAAAGATAACTAGCAAAACACTTGTTTTTTTTCAAGCTAAAATTAGCAATTATAGGCTAATTTATATAAATTCCCATATTTCGAAGTTGTTCTGCAACAATTTCATTATCGTTTTCATTGTTGGTTGCGGAATTTATTTGATTTTCGACCGACAACGGCTGTCCGTAAATAAGAATCTGAGCCAATGTACTGTCTTTTCCAAAAATCTTTGGCATACGATAATCTGCGCCTATCTCAACATCCGGCAACACATCATTTATTGTTTCAAAACGAACATCTCCTCTATCAACCACGATATTACCGCTAGGCAAAACCTCAACCACATCCAGCGAATGTTGATTAGACCCGTCTTTAAAAAATCTGACTTTTCCGTTCAACCCCGAAAAACCGTTTGTTGTAGTAATATTTTCATTAATATTCAAATTTTCTTCCATAGACAAACGATTAGCAATACCAATGGCATCATATGCTAATGTATACAAACTGCTTGGTTTTTCATTAAAAACCATATAATACTGACTGGCGAAAGCCCCTGTATTAGCTTTGCTTACTGTCGGATACAAACTTTTTGAAATAGTTGCCTCATTATTCAACCTGCCGGCATCCCAAACCGATGTTCCCAAAAATTGAACAGTAGGATATGCCGCATCATAATACGCAAACATCGAAATTGCGGCTGTTAACTTTGCTCCGCTTTCAGGTATCAACAATGCATCAAACCCGACATCACCCAAGCCTTCTCTGGTCTCTAATTTTTTCAAAGCCTTTTGAGCATGAACATCGCCATTATCTGCTTGCGATTGCAACCTGTTCCTAAGTCCGAGAACACGATCATGTCGACGCTGATAACTAGTCATCTCTTTTGCTATGTCTGAAAAATTAGATGTCCCCGGAACATAAAAACCTATAACAGTGATTTCAACGCCGTTTTTTTGGGCAGATTTAACCGCCGCTCTGGCAACAGCTCCTCCCGTAGGATTGTCCGGCAACAACAAAGCAAATCTTTTTCTTCCCTTTTCTGTGGCATAAGTTATTATTCTGTCAACCTGTTCTTCAATAAGAAGCCCCATAGTATAAACCGTCGGTTGCAAAACTTCTTGAGCTGTCGAAAAAGCAATTACTGGCACTCCCTGATAAATAGTTTCATTACTGATTGCTTGAACTTCCGAACTTTTCAATGGTCCGATAATCAAATTTGACCTTTGATTAATTGCATTTTGAACTGCTATTCTGGCGCCGGCCGGAGTACTTTGGGTGTCATAGTATTGCAAAACAAGCTTTGGATTATTAACATCTTGCAGAGCTAACATCGAAGCATTTTTTAGCCCTGTTCCGTATTTTGCATCTGTTCCTGTCAAAGGCAACAACATTCCGACTCTAAAACTGTCTGAATCGGATATTCCTATTTCTGCAATATCCGTATTAACGCTGTCTACTCCACCTTCATCTCTTACATTTGTAGTACCACAAGAAGCAATTATCAAACAACATAAAGCCAAACTAATTTTTTTTAACACTTGCATTTTATCCCAAAATATAAAACAATCTTGATATTAGTTTTAGATTAAAAAATTTTGATTGTAAAGAGAGCTATTAATGAAAAACGGTATTTATCTTGTCGCTACCCCAATCGGCAATATTGCAGACATAACACTAAGAGCCATCGAAACATTAAAAACAGCTGATATCATTGCCTGCGAAGATACCCGCGTAACAAAAAAACTTTTTTCACTTTTAGGGATTTCAACCGGTAGCAAAAAATTTATACCGATGCACGATCACAACGAAAACGATGTAGCACAAAATTTAATAAATCTTGCTTCTGAAGGAGCTGTTGTCGCCTATGTTTCCGATGCCGGTTCTCCTCTGATTTCCGATCCGGGCTTCAAACTTGCACAACGTTGTCGCGAACAAAACATATATCTCACCACTGTCCCCGGAGCGTGCGCTGCAATATCCGCTCTTCAACTTTCGGGGCTTCCGACCAACACTTTTTTGTTTGCCGGATTTATCCCAAACAAAGACAAAGCACGCCAAGATCTTTTTTCAAAATACGCCTCTTTTGATACCACGCTGATTTTTTATGAAACAGCCAATCGTTTAACCAAAACTCTTTCCGTTGCAAGTCAAGTATTTAAGAATCGCCAAATTTCCGTAATTCGAGAAATAACCAAACTCCACGAAGAATGTCAAACAGGAACATCCGAAGACTTACTAAACCATTTTACCGAAAATCCGCCCAAAGGTGAAATTGTTTTAGTTGTTGCTCCAAACAACGAAGTCCCCCAACAGATTGACTTTATTCCGGAATTAAAAAAAGAACTGCAAACATCCAGCTTAAAAACCGCGGTAAAAACCATTGTCGAAAAATTTGGCGCAAACAAAAATGATGTTTATCAAACAGCCTTAGGTATAAAAAATGGTCAATGATAATTCCGGAAAACTGGCTGAATTTATGGCTTTGCAGCATTTGCGCTTAAAAGGCTATGCTTTGGTTGCCTGCAATTACAAAACCGGAAGAGGAACCGGCGCCGGCGAAGTTGACATCATTGTCAAAAATCAAACATCTCTTGTCTTTATCGAAGTAAAAAAGCGCAAAGATATTTCAACCGCCGCATATTCAATTTTACCGAAACAACAAATGCGAATTCGTCGTGCCGCCGAAGTATTTCTTGCTCATCATCCGGAATTTTCTTCTTTTGATATTCGTTTTGATGCTGTTTTGGTAAAACTTCCTTTTACAATTGAGCATATTGAAAACGCATTTTGAAAAAATACATTTTTGAATAAACTAACAAACAAAATTCCCCTCGTTAAACATATTTTAACAATTTATCTGCTAAGGATATAAACTAGATGAGTCTATATAGCCCAAATCACGATTCCTTTAGGCTCTGACATCATCTGCGGTCATGCCTCCGAACGAAGTGAGGTCAAGGGATTTCATCAAAAAACAAAAAAGATTTGCAGAACAAACAAAATTATGATACAATAAACGATATATTGAGTAAAAATGACGACAGGAGGTTGTTATGATAAATAGTAAGAATAGACCGATAACACATTGTAATTCCTCGATAAAAATGGGGGGGGGGTAGAACAATTTAGCCTTACCCTGCTTTTGTCATTATTCTTTGTTTCTTCATCATTTGCAACCACCACAACTCCCGAAATCAATGCCGATTATCTAAACTCCCTCACCGGTCCTAAGGTAACTTGGGAAACCGCGACTGAATCTGATTCTGATATTGTCCTTATCAACGGTGCTTATTATAAGTACACTTATAATGGTACGGCGACTTTAGGTTCTCTAAAAAATGCTAGCCAAGGAGGACTTTATTACCATACCGGAGGTTATTCGGGAATAAATATAGTAGATGATACTGTTGGCTATGGACTAATGTCACCAATTTATTATAGACAAGATGGTACTATTGTCGGATATTCAGATGTTTTTGGAGGCGTTGTATTTCTCTCCCCAACTACATATGGGTATACCAGTACGTTTACAGGAGCTTTTATAAACAACTCTGCTCAAACTCCTGAAAGAACAGCTAACGGTGGCGTTATTTATGCTTACGGAGTTAAAGATAACGATAGCATAATTGTAAGCGGAGATTTTATAGGTAATTATGCTAAAACAGGAACATCAGGAGCACACGGTGGTGCTATTTATACCTACCGTTATATTATAGAAAACATAACTGGAAATTTTATAGGTAACTATACTCTATCAGAAACCGGCAAAGCAATGGGTGGAGCTATTTATAATTCAGGAGCTAACATAACTTTAACAAATAGTTCATTTTACGGAAATTACGCTAAAACTGGTTCAACAGACAAATCAAATGCCCAAGGTGGTGCAATTTATAATGAAGGAACTCTGAACATTTCTGCCAACGATGGCAAACAATCTATATTTAGCGGTAATAAGATTATTTATAAAGATGATAGCGGCAATGATATAGAAGAATCAAACGCTATCCATATGGCCGGCGGAAGATTAAATTTGTCAGCTGTTGATGGCGGACAGATTATATTTGATGATAAAATAACCGCTAATGCAGGAAGCGAAAATACGGAACCTTCTTATGATAATGTATACACTAACATAGATGGTTTGGGAGCATCATTTATCGGTGAAAAATATTTCTTAAGTTCTGATCAATATGGTGGCGATATAGAGGATTTCTTGGACGCTACAGTTGCAGAGGCCGTTCAATATGGTGCCAATGAAGCTTCGTGGGAACAAAAGGATGATAAATATATTCTTACAAAAAAATATGGCGATGATTATGGTTATAATGCTTATACAACAGAATTAACCTATTCCGATGAATTAAACGGATATATTCAAGAAATCCGAGGTGAAAACGCATCTTTTGCTCCTTCAGATGTTTATGATGGGGATTTGCAAGCTTTTATTGAAATTGCATTTGGTAATGATTATGAGTTTAAAGATGGAGCTTATTACATAAAATTATCAGAAACCGCAACATTAACTCTCAAAGAAGATATTGATGCTGGCGGCGCTTGGGAAATATATGAATTTGTTGATACTCCCGGTTGGTCTGACATGGTTTCATTAGAAGATTATGGTGGAGATATAGACACATATTTTGCAGACAACAATATCAGTTATATAGAAAAAGACGGTTATTACTATTTTGTTGATGGTGATGTTTTGGTAAAAGTATCTACAGATGGTTATACGGATGAAAACGGTAGTTATATCGAAAAAGAACAAGCAGAACAAATGTTTGCTGATGCTAAAGCAAATGGTAATGAAGTTAGTATAGTTGATGGTGTAGTGACTATTTCTCCTAAATTATATGCCGGCGAAAGCGGAGTTTTCTATCAAGATGACAATGGTGATGTATTATTTCATGGTGATATGGTTAATAATGTTACTTTCAACATTACCGGTGACGGAACAGGTAAAGTCGTATTCAACGATGATATCGAACACGATGGCACAATTACTGTTTCTAATGCTGAAGTCGATGTTAATGCCCAAGGTTTTGATAGGGCTAACCTTAAAGACGGTTCTGTTGTTAATGTCGGCGGCGGTGCTGTGGTTAAGGATACAATCATTAATTCATCTTCTTTATTAAAAATAAAAGAAGGCGCCAAAGCTTTATCAACTATGGTTGCCGATAGCGGTACATTATCAGTTCAAAGTGGTGGCGAAGCTGATAATACTGTCGTATTCTCCGGAGGTAAATTACATATTGACAGTAATGCTGTTGCCAACGATACAACCGTTAACCGTGGCGGTATGCTTGAATCTGAGGTTGATTCCAAATTAAACAACCTTCTCGCCAATGGCGGAGCCATTCTTGATATCGATGCCGGTTCGGTATTAACCGGTAATATCATCATCGATGCCAATGCCGAGATGGGCGGTACTTATGATTATTCAAAAATATTCAAAGACGAAGTCACCGATTCCGGTTCCCTAACCCTCGTTGGCGGGCTTAATGATGCTATAAACGAGGATACTTTAATCAATAATACCGCCGACAAAAGACTAAACCTTACTTCCGGTGATTATGCACTCGGTGCCGGTACTCAAGCTGTTTCCGGTTGGGATAGTTTAACTATATCCGATGCAACGGTCAAAGTCGAAGGTGTTATTGATATGGCCGAAGCTTCTAAGGTTATCAATATTACTTCTAACTCTACTCTGGATTTAGCAGGTCACTCCCCTTTGGTTACAACTATAATCGGTTCGGTTAATAATGATGGTACCCTAAACTTCCACCATGCAGAT
>JAZUAM010000014.1:0-33059 GCA_045637985.1 Alphaproteobacteria bacterium | reverse complement strand
GATATGTCTGATGCTTATGGCAAAACCGCTGAGTTTGACAATGTTCAAAATATCGAGGCTGAGGCCGGTGTTAAGGTTGAGAAGACCTTCTTCCACGACAACCGCCGTGTAATCAGTAAGATTTATGTTAAACCGAGTATTATACAAAACTTTGGTAAAGGTGATGTCAACATAACCTCGCTTGATACGGTGGAAGGACTTGAAAACGACAGATTGCTCCGAGGCGAGATTGGCGGAACCTTTAACTTTGGCAACGGATGGAGCGGATTTGGCGCTGTCGGTTACACCTATGGTTCTGATTACAACGCTACTGACTTTAATATAGGTATCAATTATAATTGGTAAGAAAGTAAAAAAGCTCTCTTTTGGAAAGAGAGCTTTTTTGTTGGATTGCTTCGTCAACTAAAGTTGAAGTAGTCCATTTTCTGTTTTTTCTTTATGTTACTTTTTGCTAACAAAAAGTAACCAAAAATTACCGCTCAGGTTCGATTTCTAAGCTTTTGAAAGAATGTGCTTAGGCCGTTATAACTCGGCTAAAGCCTCAAACAGAATAACGGCATAATCGTTATTATTCTGAGACTTTTCTTTCAAAAGCTAAGAAGTTTCTCACAATTCGCGGAGGAAATTGGAATTTGTCATCGCTTGAGCGAGGAACGAGCGAGACCGGCGATCTTCAATATTTTTATCAGTAAAGAAGATACCCTGACCTCACTTCGTTCGGAGGCAATAACAGATAAGGCCATAATTTTTATCACTTTTTACTTGAAAAATAAATATTCGGATGTATAAATAGGTCACTTGGAAAAGCAAGGGTGCGCTTGTTTTGCCAATTTTTAACTTCGCACAAGTCCGCCGAAACATTTTTTATCCATCGGGTCTGGCATTTTTGAAATTTTATTTAATGACAAATACTGAATTTAAAATCCCTGAAACTAATGAAAATTTTGAAGCATTGTTGAACGAACAATTCGGTGACAATGGTATTACAGGTTCGGTTGTTAAGGGAACAATCATTCGTTTAACAAATGACTTTGCAACTGTTGATGTCGGTTTGAAATCTGAAGGTCGTATTCCTTTGCGTGAATTTGGCCAAAACTCTGAACTCAATGTCGGCGATGTTGTCGAAGTTTATGTTGATCGTTATGAAGATCGTGACGGCAATATTGTATTGTCTCGTGAAAAAGCTCGCCGTGAAGAAGCTTGGGTTGATTTGGAAAAATCTCTTAATGCCGGCGAAAGAGTTAATGGTGTTATCTTTGGACGCGTTAAAGGCGGATTTACAGTTGACCTTAATGGTGCAATTGCTTTCTTGCCGGGTTCGCAAATCGATATTCGTCCAATTCGCGATATCACACCTTTGATGGGTGTTGTTCAACCTTTCCAAATCTTGAAAATGGATAAGGTTAGAGGAAATATCGTTGTTTCTCGCCGCGTTGTTTTGGAAGAAACAAGGGCTGAAGCTCGCGCTGAACTCATCAGCGACCTTAAAGAAGGTTCTATCCTTGAAGGTGTTGTTAAAAACATCACTGATTATGGTGCATTTATTGATTTGGGCGGTGTTGACGGTTTGTTGCACGTTACAGATATTTCTTGGCGCCGTATCAATCATCCTGCTGAAGTTTTGGCCGTCGGTCAAACAATTAAAGTTCAGGTTATCAAATTCAATGAAGATAATCAACGTATCAGCTTGGGTATGAAACAACTTGAATCTGATCCTTGGGCTAAAGTTGAAGGTAAATACAATGTTGGTGATGTTTATACCGGTAAAGTTACAAATATCACTGATTATGGTGCATTTGTTGAACTTGAAGATGGTATCGAAGGTTTGGTGCATGTTTCTGAAATGAGCTGGACACGCAAAAACGTACATCCGGGCAAAATCGTTTCTACTTCGCAAGAAGTTGAAGTTAAGGTTTTGGAAGTTGATGCTGAAAAACGTCGTATCAGCTTGGGTATCAAGCAATGTACACCAAATCCTTGGGCTGCTTACATTGAAGAACATCCGCTCGGTTCCGTAATTGAAGGAAAAATCAAAAACATTACCGAATTCGGCTTGTTCGTCGGATTGTCTGATGAAATCGACGGTATGATTCACTTGTCTGATATCTCTTGGGATAAAGCAGGCGAAGAAGCTGTTAAAGATTATAGCAAAGGCCAAGATATCGAAGCTAAGATTATTGATGTTGATGTTGAAAAAGAACGCATCAGCTTGGGTATTAAACAACTTACCGAAGATACTGTTTCTGCCGCTTTGGAAGGTATTAAAAAAGGTGATGTTGTTAAAGCAACCGTTACTGCTGTTGATGAAAAAACAATCACAGTTGATGTTAATGGTTTGAGCGCCAGCATCAAAAAAGCTGATTTATCTAAGGATAAAGCTTTGCAAGATACTGCTAACTTCAAAGAAGGCGATGTAGTTGAAGCTAAAGTTACTACTGTTGATAAGAAAAACTCTAAAGTTAACTTGTCAATTAAGGCTTTGGAAATCGATGAAGAGAAAAAGGCTTTGGAAGAATATTCTTCTAATACCGGAAATTCTGCTCTCGGAGATGCTCTCGGCGAAGCTTTGAAGAAAAACGCTTAATCTTTAAGTGATTTACTTCAAAATAAGCTCCTTTTATTTTAAGAGGAGCTTATTTTTTTAATCATTGTATTTGTCAAAAAGAGCTTTCAACTCTTCAATTTTTTGGGAACTGTCTTCTTGAGTGATGAATGATTGCGCAACACAATGTTGGAGATGCTTTTGTAATATGTTGGATTCAACAGATTTGACAGCAGAACGAACCGCACGAAGTTGCATTAAAATATCGGTACAATAACGCTTGTTCTCAATCATTTTTTTTATGCCTTCGACCTGCCCTATTATGCGGTTTAGTCGGGGTAAGTTATCGAAATGTTCCATTTTTATCCTTTTACATACAACAATTTTTACAATTGTTTTCTTTTGTCTCTACTTGAATGTTTGAGTGTTCGATTTCAAAATCTTTTGCTAAAAGTTTTTTGGCTTTTGCAATTACATTTATATCTTCAGAAACAATATGGCACTCTAAAGAGATGTGATGTTCGTCAATATTCCAAACATGAATATGATGAACATCAGAAACATTTTTAAGTTTAAGCAATTTCTTTTTTATTTCACCAATATCGATATTTTCAGGTGTTGCATTCATCAAAATTTTTATAATCTTAGGAAAGGCTATTACTGAATGGAATATCATATATCCGGCAATCATTAAGGCAACAATGCTATCAACAAAATACCAATCAAAATAAACAACGCAAAGTCCTGATATAATGACACCTATAGAACCTAAAGCATCAGCCAAATTATGCAAAAACAACATTTTCATATTTGTATTATGATGAGATTCATGATGTGATAATTTAGCGGTTATTCCATCAATGATTAGGGCTATTATTGAAACATAGATAATCAATCTGCCGTCAATACTTTGCGGAGATATAATTTTTTCAATCCCTTCAATAACCAAATAAAGCGCAGATATAAACAATAAAATTAAATTAACAAAAGCCCCTATTATTTCGGCTCTTTTAAAACCGAAAGTGTATTGTTCATTTGATTTTTTTAACCCTATTTTATAAGCTAAAATAGCTATTAAAATTGAAAAAGCATCAGATGTATTATGCAAAGCATCCCCTATAAGCGCGACGCTTCCGCCTATAATACCGGCAATAAGCTCAACAATGCTTAATATGATATTGATAATAAAAGAACATATCAGATAACTTATTGTCTTTGCACTTGGTTCATGATTATGATGATGGTGATGCATATTTTGTCTCGAACAATTATTTAGATTTATTTTCGTCGCATTGACATTTTTCACCGCATTTGCAGGTTGTGCCATCGCATTGACAATTATCACCACATTGACAGTTTTCGCATTTGCAATTTGGATTTGAACATTTAGCCATTATTTTTTCCTTTCACAAAAAATACCCCTGTGGGGTATATAATAAGATAAACATTTAATAAAAGTCAAGTTATGCATTAAACTAAAGCTCCTATATTTTCGGATAGAAGCTTTAGTTTAATTTCTTTAGGTTTATTTTCCTAAACAACCATGCGTTTCTTTAGCATATCGCGCATAACACTTGTAAAAATGCGCCAACCCTTGTTGAACAGCATAATTTACGGATTTGCGCGGATATTTACCGCTTTTATCCATAGCGCCTGCTTTGAGTCCTGTTAGGATTTCGATACCATCATCAACATTATCAATCGCCCATACGCTAAACTTGCCATCTTCTACGGCTTGGCAAATGTCTTCTCGAAGCATTAAATCTGCGACATTGGTACGCGGAATAATAACACCTTGATCACCGGTTAGTCCTTGATGTACGCAAACATCAAAGAAACCTTCAATTTTTTCGTTGACACCACCAATCGGCTGAATTTCGCCAAATTGATTAATCGAACCTGTTACGGCAATATTTTGTTTGATAGGTATTCCCGAAATTGCGGACAGTAAGCAGTAGTATTCTGTTGAAGATGCACTGTCACCATCTACTCCACCATATGATTGCTCAAAAACAATAGAGGCATTTAAAGATAAAGGACAGAATTTGGCAAATCGGTTAGCCAGCAAGCTTTCAAGAATAAGAACGCCTTTGGAATGAATGGGACCACTCATTTCAACCTCTCGCTCTATATTAACAAATTCTCCTTTGCCTATACGAACTTGAGTCGTAATTCTGGAGGGCTTTCCAAAGCTGTTGCGAGAAAAATTGTAAACAACAAGACCATTTATCTGACCGACTTTTTTGCCTTTGATATCAATAAGAATCGTTCCTTTATCGATTTGTTCAAGCACTGCTTCTTTTATACGCCCACCTCGATATATTTGAGCATCAATGGCCTGATCTATATGGTTTTTGCCGATATGATTAGATTTTGACTTACGCGCCCAATAATCGGCTTCACGGAGCAAATCTCCTATTGATGCAATATGAGCTGTAAGTTTTTCCGAACTTTCGGCCAAACGAGATGAATGTTCGATTATCTTGGCAACTGCTTGTTTATTTAAGGATCTTAATTTTTTCTTTTTAGATAAAGATCCTATGAGCTTTGCGTATTCAATCTCATTTTCTTCGGTTCTATCCATTAAAACACCAAAATCAGCTTCAACCTTGAAATAATCTGAAAAATCAGGATCTCTTTCACTTAAAAGTTCGTAAAGTTCGGCATCTCCCGTTAAAATTATTTTTACATTAAGAGGGATTGGTTCAGGATCAAGAGAGATAGTTGTAAATGATGTTTCTTCGCTTGGAGCTTCAATTTTTATCAACTTAGAAGCAATAGCTCTTTTTAGGGAATCCCATGCAAACGGTTGCATCAGCATCTTGCGCGCATCAATCAATAAAAATCCGCCATTAGCCTGATGCAAAGCTCCGGCTTTGATTAAACTAAAGTCGGTCAATAATGCACCATATTGTTGAATACGCTCAACTTTTCCAACCAGATTTCCTTGTGTCGGATGATCTAAATGAATTATAGGTGCGCCGGAATCGGGTTCGTTTTTAACAATTACATTAACTTTAAATTTTGCGTATTTATCTTCTTCCGGTTGCTTTATTTTTGATAGCAAAGCTCCTAATGGATCTTCGCCATCAGCGGGTACCTGTGCATCAGTTGATGGCAAAAATTCTTCAACATTATCCAAAATATAATGTCGGACTTGGCGCAAAAAGTCATTTGCTTGGCGCAATCCTTTATATTTAGTATGCAATTCATCAACCGGACCTTTGACTGTTTCTTTCAAAAACTTTGAACGAAGACGATTTATTTCATCTCTTTGTTTATCTTCCCATGCCGGTAAATCTTGAGCTGAATTCTCTATCTCTGCCTGCATTTGGTTTAAATCTTCTATCAATTGTTTTTTTTCATCTTCCGGCAATTCATCAAAAGCTTCAGGACTTAAAACTTCACCGTTTTTTACAGGAGCAACAACTAGTCCGACAGGCATATGCAATAAAGAAACACTTTTTCCTTTGGCTTTCTTTTGCAACATTTTAATGTATTTTTCTTTGGAGTGTTTATATTTTTCTTGAATAATATTGACACCGGCCTTGTATTCGTCACTTTCAAAAACAGCCGGAATTGATGAAGAAAAATTTTCTATCAATTTATCAACATCTTTGGCGAATTCTGTTGCTGTTCCTGCAGGAAAAGATATTGCATTCGGTTTATATGGTTCATCAAAGTTGTAAACATAAGCCCAATCATTCGGAGTTGGACGATTTTGAGCTTCCTTTGCCAATACTCTTTTTACCAATGAGCTTTTTCCGGTACCTTCAGGACCTAAGCAAAATAAGTTGTAGCCTTTTGATTGAATATTAATACCAATCTCAACTGCTGCCAAAGCTCTATCTTGCCCAAGAGCAGAAAGCCTTTCTTCTAATTCTGCCGTAGAACTGAAATTGAATTTTTGCGGATCACACTTGGTATATAATTGGTTTGGTGTCAATTTGCTGATGCTCATAATAAAACCCCTATATATTAAAAATTTAGTAAGTTATTATTGATATTATACCGGTAAAAGCTAATTTTGAGTAAAGAAATAAAAAATTGATGCAATATTTGAGTTTGTTTATTTTGTTTTGCGTATTTATAACTGCAATTATTTTGCCTGTTGTCAAAATAATCGGATTAAAGCAGTTTTTTTTGCAAAAGATTCTTATAAAAAAGTTGATTAACTGCTCTTTTTTTTCAACTTTGCCGATTAAAGATTTGTCAGCGCACATATTACAAAAAAAGAAACACGTAAAAAAGCAAATGTTGCAATATATATCTGATGATAATTTTGCAAATTTGGCAAAATCTCTGAACTATCCTTTGATGGAAGCAAAACTAAATTTGATTTTAAATGGAAAAATATCAACTTTGAAAAAATCAGATCATATATATGAATTGATGAAAGTATGTTGTTTACTTCAAAAAAATAAACACCAAAAAGCAAGTGAAATATTGTTTAATCTAAACCCCAAAAAAATGTATTCTGCAAATAAGGCTGTTTGGAAATTGTGTTCAGCTAAAATAGCTTTGTTTGAAGGCGATTTTTTAAGTGCTTCTGAAGATGCTGCTGTTGCCCTTAAAATTTTGCACAAAACAAATATGTTTTTTGAAGAAGCCGAAACTTATTTTGTTTTGGGAACGCTTTATCGTGTCAGCGGAATATATGATAGCGCCGATTTTATGTTGCGGTCATCATTAGACTTATTCCGTGCTGTCGGTTGTTTACACCGAGAAATTGAAGTTTTGGGAGCTTTAGGTTTATTGATGAGTGTTCAAGAGAGATTTGTTGAAGCTACCTATTATTTCAAGAAAGCTCGCGATTTAGCTCAAAAAGCAAACTATCAGGAACTGTGTGCTTTTGCAGACTGTCAAAATGCAATATTAAACCTTTTGCAAAATAATCTGAAAGATGCTGAAAAAATTATAAAAAATATATTACAAAAACGTTTAACATTAAATGTTGAAGCAATGTCTTGTGATGTCTTAGCCAGAATAAAGATGAGACAAAAGAAATATCAGGCAACCGCAAAATATTCTAAAAAAGCAAGTTTGATTTATTATAAAAAACGTAATTTTGCCGCCGAGTTTGATTGTGACTACTTAGCAGCAGAAGCTCTTTTTAATGCAAATAAATTTGATGAAGCCGAAAATATATTGCGAAATTTGATTGAAAAAGAAAAATACCATAAAACATGCTTTCATGTCGCTAATGCATTAACCCTTTTGGGGATAATTCTGATACAAAAAAATGAATTTGCTCGAGCCAAAGCTATTTTTAATTTGGCACTAAAACAAGAACTTTATAATGATCGTAAAATTGGTGTTGCTATCGATTATGCAAATTTGGCTACTGTTGAAAAAAAATGCGGAAATATGTCTGATGCCAGAAAAAATTTGGAAACAGCTTTGAAATACGCCGAAAATATCGATAAAGATTTATATAATAAAATTAAAGATGCGCTGGATTAAACGAAATGTCGGTTCGTATAACTTTATGATTGTCTTTTGTTGATATTGTTATATCTGAAATCCCCATCTCATGAAAACCCAGAACATAAAATGTAGGATCGGTAAAAATGTTATATTTTGCCGATTTGGTAAAAATAAGCTTATTCTTTACACTCAACCCGGTTGAACGTAAGAATTTTCTGAAAATTTTGTGCCATGCAGGAATCCCAAATTCTCCATATATTATTACCGGATTATCCTGTTTTATGATAAATTGGCGCAAATGTTTAAAAATAACAGGATATTGTTTATGTTTTGCATTATTAAGATTAACTTTAATTATGGTTACAGGGGAATTTTTATCAATTGTAACATAAGGAGAGATAAATTTATCTGCGAGAATAATTGCACCGGAAGATACAATTTCTTTTGAAAATTCTTCTGCAAGACTCTTTTTTGAATCGTACACAAGATTAATGTTATTAAACCCTTGAAACTTATCAGATACGAATAAATTAACAGATGAACTTAGTGTTGTATAACTGATAATAAATACCAAACAAAAAATTATGGCCGGTTTATACTTTTTAACAATTAAAGCATATACCATAAGAGCAAAAGAAAAAAGGTATAAGTGAAACAAGTTAAAAAAAGCTATTTTGAAACCGGGGCAACTTATTGAAAAGATGCTTAATCCCGCAAACAATAGAGCCATCACATATAAAAAAATATTTTCTCTTATTTGATGTTTTTTTTGACTTAAGTAACCCATTTTTAATTTGTTTGTATTAAGTTTAACATTGCCACTGTTGTTATTATATGATAAAAATTGTTTTTGTAAATGGTTGAAAATAAATGATAGAACAACTTATGTCTTTTGATTTTTTGTCCGCATTGTCAATGAAATTTGAATTTTTGACACATGCAATAGATACATATATGGCCGGGACAAACAACCTTCGACTTGTGTCTTTTATTTTGATGATGTTAGCGATTGTTTTATTTTTGTTCTTAATAGTTATTATTTATGTAAGAAATATTATTTTCTTTGTTCGCAATAATAATCCCGCAAAAAATATAAAAGATGAATCTGATGAAGAAAATTTGAGGATTTTTGACGATGAAGAACAACAGGAATTAGAAAGAGAATTGCAACGAGAGCTTGAAATGGCTTTGGCTGACAGGCAGGCTATTGAACAACGTGAATTGCAAGAACAACAAGAAAAACAACGCGCAAAAGAAATTAAGGCTGAACAGAAAAAACAAAAAAAAGAAAAACTGGAAAAGGAAATTCTGGAAAAAGAAGAACAAGAAAAAAGCGAACAGAGATTGCGTGAAAAGGCTAAGGAGCCAAAACTCGACTTTGACTGGAAAAAAGGAAAAATTCCTACAACAGAAATAAAAGGATTAGAAGAATTGCCTTCAATATCATTTTCTTACAAACAAAGCCGACAAGAACTTAATCAATTAATGGGATTGGCTATTGATATGCTCGGACGCGGTGTAGACGATTTAAAAATAGCTCAAACACTTAATTTTAAAAATCAAGGCATGAGTGAGGAAAATGATATTCTAAAAGCTATTGATGCCTTAAAATCATTTATAAATCTATCCCTTAGCGGCAAATTTGCAAAACTGGCAGAATATGGCTCTTTGCCGAGCGAAGAACAGGCATTACTTCATTTAGCAAACGGGGATTCATCTTTAGCTTTGGCTTTACTTGAAAATTTGATGGATACGTATATAGATAAAGCAAATGCCAGCACTTCTGAGGATAAGAGACAACGCCTTTATTCTGAAATATCGGAATTTGCTTGTTGTTTTGGTGCTTTGGCTGAATTAAATGATATAATGTTAGCAACTTCTGCTTATGAACTGGCTATTGAATTGCAATCAACAAATGTTGTTGCTTGGAGCAGACTTGGAGATGTGTACAAAGCAGCAAGTTCTACGCCAAAAGCAATGTGGGCTTATCAAAATGTTCTTGACTTTGCCGATGAAGAGATTGATGTTGCTCAAATATCAAATGCCAATAAACACTTGTCCGAACATTTGTATGCCGAAGGAAACAGTTTACAAGCAGCAAAGCTATATAATAGTGCAAAACAATACTATGATTCTTTGGGTATTAATCGCCGTCTGGATAAGCAAGAGCTTGAAATTATAGACATCATCGAAAGCAACCATTCTGCATCGTTGCCTGAGATGATATACAAACTGTTAGGAAAAGAATATTCAGTATAAGTTTTTTAACGATTTTATGCGTTAGTATTTATCAAGCTTGAAAATAATTTCACGGTACTGGATTTTTTGTTATTTATTGATGCAAGATTTTTGTATGCATCTGCCATCATATTTGCGGTTGAATCATACTTCATAGCTTGAATTTGTGCGGCATAAGCAGATGATATTTGCTCTGATGACGAAGTTGATGATGTCATTGATATTGTTTCGTTTTTTGTATCTTGCGATTCACCTTCAGTTACCAGATAGTCGTCAGTGTACTTATCACCTTGCTTAATTTGCATAACATATCCGGTTTCTTTTCGCAAATTTTCTTCAGAACTTACCTCTATATAATACATTCCTTTTTTGGCCTTGTATTCACCGGATAAGATAGATTTCATTGTGGCGTACTCTTTAGAGTTTTTATCTGATGTCGAGTCACCTATGCAAACCGTCCTATTTCCTTTTTGCATATAAACCTTTATAGTCATACCGGGAGCTATATCGTCTAAAAGACCGGCTTTTTCTTTTTCTCTTTCCTCTTTCATTTTAGCTATTTCAGCTTTGGCTATATCCACCGGTGTTTTAGGAGTAGTGTCTATTTTATCTTCTTCTGTTTTAACCCCCATTGCCTCAAGCTGAGATTTTATTTCATTAAGGCGCTGTTCGTGAGCGCTAAGGTCCAAAACCTTTTCATCTTCGTCACTACCTGTACGAAGATTCACAAAAAGTTTTCCGTTTGATTGGACTTGAATTTTATACATATCAGAAGAATCGTATTTTCCCATTTTACCAATTACGGAAACACGGGTTCTGTTTAATCTTGAATAGCCAAGATCGCGGGCGTTAGCAAAGTTTTCGTCAACATTGTTAACGTCAACTACGGCCTTATCCCAACCGGCAACACCATCTACTTTATTGCTAACACTAACTAAAGGCATGGGTTTCTCCTAAAAAAACTCATCTTATGTTTTTATGATAACATAAATTATGCTAAAAAACAATTAAAATATATTTTTCACGCAACGAACAAATCTTTGATTTTATCAAAGAAACTTTTAGCTTCAGGTTGACAGTTTTCATCTTTACTGATGGCTCGAAATTCCTCCAATAATTCTTTTTGGCGCGCAGATAAATTAACCGGTGTTTCAATCCTTAATTTAACAAATAAATCGCCTCTTCTGTCTGAGCGAACAAAAGTCATTCCTTGCCCTTTTATTTTTACAACTTGGTCTGACTGCGAACCGGCTTCAATCTTTAACTCTATTTTTGAACCATCAATTGATGGAATATCCACTTTTCCGCCAAGTGCGGCACAACACATTGATATGGGAATTCGAGTATAGAGGTTTGCGCCGTCTCGCTCGTATAATTTATGTTGTTTTACTGTTATAAAGACATACAAATCACCATTCTCGCCACCGCGTATTCCGGCTTCTCCGCCGCCGGCAACTCGCATGCGTGTATCATCTTCTATTCCGGCAGGAATTTTAACTTTAATGGTTTTTTGTTTGTTAATAAAACCTTTTCCTTTGCAATCAGAACATGTTTCTTTAACTAAACGACCTGTTCCTTTGCAATGAGGACAAGATTGTTCAACAACAAAAAAACCTTGTTGTATGCGAACTTTTCCTGAGCCGCCGCAATGTTGACATACCGGCGCTTCACTCCCATCTTTTGTGCCGTGTCCGTGACATTTCTCACATGTATCCGTTGATGGAATGGTTATTTCTTTCTCTATACCGCTAAAAGCTTCTTCAAGTGTTATGGTCAGATTATAGCGAACATCTTGTCCTCGCTGAGCATAAGATTGCCGACGACCTCGGCCTCCCCCCATAAATTCTGAAAAGACCTCTGAAAAGATATCAGCAAAACCGCTTGCTCCGCCACCAAAATCAAAATTGAAACCGCCAAACGGATTTCCCCCTCCGGTTCCACCGGAGAAAGCTTGATGGCCAAATCTGTCATAAGCGGCACGCTTTTGGTCATCTTTTAATACTTCATAAGCTTCATTAATTTCTTTGAACTTGGCTTCAGCCTCTGAATCTCCAGGATTTCTGTCCGGATGATATTGCATTGCCATTTTGCGAAATGATTTTTTTATCTCATCTGAAGAAGCGCCTTTATTGACGCCAAGAATTTCGTAATAGTCTCTTTTTGTCATAACAATTGTTTGCCCTTTTATCTATATTTGTTTTTTATTTAGGGAAAATAAAGTCAAAATGCAAGTAATTTCAATAAGTTTTTGTCGGAAAAAGATATTCGCGAACACTCTCGCGTTTTGTAATATATACAACAAAGCCCCTGTATCTAATGAGAAACAGGGGCTTTGTTTATATTCAATACCGATTATTTAACTTCTTCAAAGTCAGCGTCAACAACCTTTTCGTCTTTTGGTTGTTCGGCTCCGGTGTCGGCACCTTGAGTTGTACCTTGCGCTTGCGCTGCTTCGGCTTGAGCTTTGTACATAGCCTCACCTAATTTCATTGAAGCTTGCATCAAGCTTTCGGTTTTTTCTTTAATTACCGACAAATCATCTGCTTCCAGAGCTGTTTTCAGAGCATTAATTTCTTTTTCTATAGCTTCTTTTTCTGCTGCCGAAATCTTATCTCCGTGTTCTTTTAGTGTCTTTTCGGTTGAATGAACTAAGGCTTCTGCTTGGTTTTTAGCTTCAACAACTTCTTTCTTCTTCTTATCAGCTTCTGCATTTGCTTCGGCATCTTTTACCATTTTTTCGATATCGGCATCAGACAAACCACCGCTGGCTTGAATACGAATAGCTTGTTCTTTGTTAGTAGCTTTATCTTTTGCTGAAACATTTACAATACCATTGGCATCAATATCGAATGTTACTTCAATTTGAGGCATACCACGAGGTGCCGGAGGAATACCGACCAAATCAAATTGACCCAAGAGCTTGTTGTCAGCAGCCATTTCTCGCTCACCTTGAAATACTCTGATGGTAACAGCAGTTTGTCCATCTTCAGCTGTTGAGAAAACTTGAGATTTACGTGTCGGAATGGTTGTGTTGCGATCAATAAGGCGAGTAAATACACCTCCTAATGTTTCAATACCTAATGATAAAGGTGTAACATCAAGCAATAATACATCTTTTACATCACCAACCAAAACACCGCCTTGAATTGCTGCGCCAACAGCGACAACTTCATCAGGATTTACACCTTTGTGAGGCTCTTTTCCAAAAATTTCTTTAACTTTTTCTTGAACCTTTGGCATACGTGTCATACCACCAACCAAAATTACTTCGCTGATATCATTTGCAGATACACCAGCATCAGCCATAGCCTTTTTACAAGGTTCAACCGTACGGTCAATTAAATCTTCGACAATTGATTCTAATTTGGCGCGTGTCAATTTTATATTCAAATGTTTCGGACCAGTTGCATCAGCAGTAATAAACGGCAAATTAACTTCTGTTTGTGTAGTAGAAGATAATTCAATCTTAGCTTTTTCGGCAGCTTCTTTTAAGCGCTGTAAAGCTAATCTGTCATTTTTCAAATCAATACCAGATTCTTTTTTAAACTCATCAGCCAAGTAGTTAACCAAGCGTTGATCAAAATCTTCACCACCGAGGAATGTGTCACCATTGGTTGATTTTACTTCAAACACACCATCGCCAATTTCAAGAATTGAGATATCAAAAGTACCACCACCAAGGTCATATACAGCTATAGTTCCGCTGGTTTTTTTATCCATACCATAAGCAAGTGCTGCTGCTGTAGGTTCGTTAATGATGCGCAAAACCTCTAATCCTGCAATTTTACCGGCATCTTTGGTTGCTTGGCGTTGAGAATCGTTAAAATATGCCGGAACCGTGATAACGGCTTTTTCAATTTTTTCTCCAAGATAACTTTCAGCATATTCTTTAATTTTTTGCAAAACAATTGCAGATATTTGCGATGGAGCATATTTTTGCCCCTTAACCTCTACCCAAGCATCACCATTATCACCATCTACTATCTTGAAAGGAACAAGAGCTTTATCCTTTGTAACTTCCGGAGAATCAAATCGACGGCCGATAAGACGTTTAATTGCAAACAATGTATTTTCCGGATTGGTTACAGCCTGGCGTTTTGCAGGAAAGCCGACCAAGCGTTCTGTGTCTGTAAAAGCAACCATTGAAGGTGTTGTGCGAGCGCCTTCGGAATTCTCTAAAACTTTAGCCTCGCTGCCTTCCATAATTGAAAAGCAGGAGTTTGTTGTACCTAAGTCAATACCAATAACTTTATTGCTCATATTATTTTCCTTTTGTTTATTAAAATACGTTCTTTTTTATCTTTCTATTTGCTTATATAGGAATCATAATCATCAGGTGCAAGAGTAAAAATAAAAAAAATAAAAAAAATAAAAAAAATAAAAATTATTATCTGTTGGCATCGAAATTTATTCGGGGATCAATAAGACAATATGTTATATCTGATATCAATTTTAAAACCAAACCCAGTAAAGCAAAGATATACATTGTTCCGAAGATTACAGGATAGTCTCTGGTCATAACAGCTTGGTATCCCAATAAACCTATTCCGTTTAAGGAAAAAATAACTTCAATTAATAAAGAGCCGGTAAAAAGCATCTTAATTAAAAGAGACGGAAAGCCTGCTATAACGATAAGCATTGCATTTCTGAAAATGTGTTTATATAAGATCTGATTTTGACTTAAGCCTTTGGCTTTTGCGGTAAGAACATATTGTTTATTTATTTCATCAAGAAACGAATTTTTTGTAAGCATTGTTAAAGAAGCAAAACCTCCTATAACCATCGCTGTTACGGGTAGAGCTATGTGCCAAAAATAGTCTTTTATTTTACCGATTATCGATAATTCCGACCAATTATCAGATGTCAGCCCATGGAGAGGAAACCAACTGAAATATGTTCCACCGGCGAAAAAAACTATCAAAAAAACAGCAAATAAAAATACCGGTATTGCCGATCCTAACACCACAAGAAACGACGTTACAAAATCAAACCGTGTTCCATCATAGATTGCTTTTTTTATACCTAAAGGTATAGCAATAAAATAAATTATAAGTGTTGACCATAGCCCCAAAGAAATTGAAACCGGCATTCTTTCTAAAATAAGTTGCCACACAGTTTTATCTTGATAGAAGCTTTTTCCAAAATCAAATAGAGCATAATCTTTGACCATTTTGAAAAAACGATAGTAAGCCGGTTTGTCAAAACCAAACTGCTTTTCCACCTCTTTAATTAAATCTTCCGGAACACCTGAAGCCCCTTGGTATTTGTTTGAAGATGCCTCCAGTTGAGCAGAGCCTTTTCCTGACAGAGATGATGTTGAATCGGTATTTAACCCCTGATATTGAGCTAAAACATGCTCAACAGGTCCCCCAGGAGCGAACTGAATTATTATAAAATTAAGCAATAAAATTCCTAAAAGTGTTATAGGTATTAACAGCAATCTTTTTATTACATAATTTTGCATTTTGTTACTCCTTAAGCCACCAAGTATATAAATCAACACCGGTTTTTATACTCGTCTGCGGTCTGGCTAATTTGTTATGATAGGCAATTCTGTCTGCCGGAGAATACCATTGGGGAATAAAATAGTGTTCGTTCAAAATAACTCTGTCGAGAGCTTTAATATATGCAATATATTTTTCTTTATCAGGAGCATTAATAACACCTTGAATTAAATCATCTATAACAACATTTTTAATCCCCATCATATTGTAAGATCCTTTTATGTCTGCGGATTGAGAACCCCAAATTTCTTTTTGTTCATTTCCGGGAAGGTTGCTTAAACGAAATGATAGAATCGCCATTTCAAATTCAAAATTGTCCAATCTGTTCTTGAATATGTTGACTTCTAAATTACGAAAAGTCATTTTTATACCTATTTTTTGCAGATTATTGATAAAAGGCAACATAACACGAGTAAAAGATGAACCATTTGCCGAATTGCTAAGAACTTCAATAGTTAAAACTTCCCCTGTTTTCAAATTTGTCATTTGCCCATTTACAAAGTCATAACCGGCTTCATTTAGTAATTTTACGGCCTTTTTTAAATTATCCCGTTGTTTTTCGGGTGTTGAATTATCCGGTAATTTATAAGGAGTTGTAAAAAGTCGAGAGGGGATTTTTGATGAGTATTTTTGTAAAATGTGTTTTTCTATTCCTTGAGGAACGGATGTTGAGGCCAAATCGGTATTACTGAACAAACTATATATTCTTTTGTATTGATTATAAAACAGCTTATCATTGGCCCACTCAAAGTTAAAAGCTAATCCTATTGCTTCTCGCACTCGTCTGTCTGAAAACTTTGCAAGTCGCGTGTTGAATCCAAAAAATTGTAAAACTGCAGGATTATTGTGAGGAATTGCCTCTTTTATAATTTTTCCCTCGTCTACAAGTTTGTTGTTATATCCCGAAATCCAATTTTTGGCGATATATTCTTCTCTGGCATCTATTGCTCCGGCAAATAACGCTTGAAGAGTAACCGTAGTATCCTGATAAAATTCAAAACGTATTGTATCAAAATTAAAAAAGCCTCTACGTGAAGGTAACTCTTTTGCCCAATAGTTTTTATTGCGCTTTAACTCTACAAATTTGTTTGGTTCAAACGAATTTATGATATATGGGCCACTCCCTAAGATTGGAACCAGCTCAGGCGTTGAAAAATCACGATTTTTAAAATGTTCTTTAGAAAAAATTTTAAACTGAGATAAGATTAACGGGAGTTCTCGATTGTTTGTACCTTCTTTAAAATAGAATCTGACATGATGTTTATTAAGTTTTTCAACTTTTTCAACATCAGCATAGTATATGCGATAGATGGGAGCGCCTTTTTTTATCAGCGAATTAAATGAAAAAACAACATCATCTGCAGTTAATGGTGAACCATCGGAAAAACGAGCTTGTTCGTCTAAAATATATCCAATAAAATTCTTGTCATCCGGCATTTCAAATTTTTTGGCAATCAGCGGATAGACCGTTGTCTGATCATCGATAGGTACAACACCTAAACTTTCCAAACTCAATTCTGCGCCATCGGAAAACGCTATTCCTTTGAATATAAAAGGATTAAAATTGTCAAAACTTCCATATGCCGGCAGAGTAATTTTTCCTCCTTTAGGCGCATTTGGATTTACATATGCAAATGATGTAAAATTTTTATACTTTGGAACTCCATAAATAGAAACAGAATCTGAAACAACAACTTTAGCCTCAGACACAAAGCTGAAAAATAAACAAAACCCAAGAATCAGACTATTTCTGATATTTATCAGCATCTGTCCAACCACTGAAAGGATATGCCAGATCTTCATCGCCGGGAGTGTTTAGATGCGGTTCGATTTCTTGCCACTCTTTCTTCAACGAATCAAGCGCTTCTTGAGTTCCTGAAATCGCAGGCTCAATTTTATCCCGTGGATATGCCCTTATTTCGGATACATCATCATCAGATGTTTCAATATCAAAGCTCACTTCCTCATTGTTTTTTTTGACCGCCTCATCATCCTTAAAACTACGTTCTAAAGCCAAAGAAAAAGCATCTTTTTGAGGAATTATGTCGTCTGTTTTTTTCTTCACTGGCAAAATCTTGTTTAAAAATCCCTTAGATGTATTTGTTTCTGCCGTGAAATATTGTCTGGATGCAGCTACTGTTTCTTCGCTTTTATTTGAAAAATCGGATGTCTGAGGCGCAAAGTTTTCTCTGGTGCGGCGAATTTCATCAGAAACAGGAGCTAAAATCGCAAAAACTTTACCAAATATGCCTGTTTCGACAATATTCAAAAAAATCTTTTCTTTGTCATGTTTTTCTAACAGCGCCAGCAATGTCTGATAACGCGCACAAAATTCCATTATAGTTCCGGCAAGAAGAGTGTCTGATGATGCATCCGCAAATATTTTCTTTTGAAAAGTCGGTTGACGATTATAATTTTCAAGCAAAACCTTACCAAAAGACCACTTTCCTCCATTTTGCACCTTTATCCATAAATGTTCTATCTGCTCGGAAGAGGCCATTCTTTCTCGTTGCAAAAGCTCACTTAGCAGCTCATTCATATCGCCAATCAACAAATCAAACCGGCTTAAAACAAAAGAATTTTTTATATTTTGTTCTGTCTCAAGCATTATGCGAGCCAACAAATCTGAATATTCTTGATTTTTTTTCATTTGAGAAAAAAGACGAAACATTTGGCGTCCTATCACCCGATTATTAATATATTGACTGACAAAACCAAAAACGGCCCAAATTATAAATATAGGCAAGCAGATAAAAAACGTATACAAAATAACGTTAAGTATTCCGGCATCAAACAAAGACATTCCGCTTAAGGATGATGCAACAAATCGGTATGAGTACACACCCCATATAATTGAGGAGAAAACCGCACCAAACAGCGCCGTCGCCAACATTGAAAAACTCCTATACTTTGCTATTGTTGTTATTATGATATCAAACAATTAGTTTTTTTAAACAAAATTATTACATCTTACACAAAAAGAAAAATAGTTTGGATTTTTGAAAAAAGCTGTGCTATAAACTGGTTAGTAAAAAAATTAAATGAAAAGATTTGTAAAAATGGAAGAAACAGAAATAACACCTCTTGATTTTGAAAAAAATATTGTTGATGTAGAAGAAAAAATTAAGCGATTAAAACAGCTTGAGGAAGGAGAAGGCATCAGCATTCAAAATGAAGTTACTCGGTTACAACAAAAATCTGAGCGCCTATTTAAACAATTATACTCGAAACTTAATCCTTGGCAAAAAACTTTAGTAGCAAGACACCCTAATCGTCCGCATTGTCTTGACTATATCAGAGGTTTGATTGATGATTTTGAACCTTTGTGCGGAGATAGAGTTTTTGCTGACGATCTTGCTATGGTAGGAGGCATCGGAAAGTTTAAAGGGCAATCTGTTGTTGTTATTGGGCAAGAAAAGGGCTGTGATTTGGAATCGCGTGTAAAATATAATTTCGGCATGGCAAAGCCGGAAGGATATCGAAAAGCTCAAAGATTGATGGATATTGCCGACAAATTTAAGCTTCCGGTAATTGCTTTTGTTGATACGTCAGGTGCTTTTCCGGGAGTAGAAGCGGAGGAACGCGGACAAGCTCAAGCAATTGCATCAAGCATAGAACGCTGTCTTAATCTCAGAGTCCCTTTTATTTCTATAGTCATAGGCGAAGGCGGGTCCGGCGGAGCTATTGCAATTGCTACGGCTAACAGAATTATGATGTTGGAACATTCTGTTTATTCCGTAATTTCACCGGAAGGATGCGCCTCTATTTTGTGGAGGTCTTCCGACAAAGTAAAAGAAGCCACAGAAGCTTTGTGTCTTACCGCCCAGGATCTGAGAAAACTCGGTGTTATTGATGAGATTATTTCAGAACCGATAGGTGGCGCACACAGACATCACAAAGAAATGATCAGTCGAGTTGGCGAGGTAATTTCAAGACACCTTAAGGAACTATTATCACAAACAAGCGACGAATTGAAAAGAAAAAGAACCGATAAATTTTTGAAAATGGGACGACATCTTGCAAAACCTGAATGATTTTATAATAGCCAATCTAGGGTTATTCTCTTTTGGCTTGTTGGCAACAACTTTAATTTTGTTTGTTTTTCTGTTTATAAAACAAAAAAACAGCAATATTAAAGAAATACTGCTTCAATCACAAGGAGAGCTTTCCGGCAGAATTGCAGCTCTTAACGAGTCAAATTTACAGGAGCAGAATCGGTTATTTGCAGCGCTTAATGAACAAAAAACCGCCGTATTAAAAATTATGGACGAAAGACTGCTTGCCGTAACCAAAAGTGTCGGAGACGGTTTACAACAAAACGCCGCAAAAACTAATCAGACACTTACAGATTTAAGAGAACGTTTGGCAAAAATTGATGTTGCTCAACAAAAAATATCGTCGTTATCCGAGCAGGTTGTCTCTTTGCAAGAAGTTTTATCAAATAAACAATCGCGAGGAGCTTTCGGAGAAATCCAATTAAATGATTTGGTTTCATCGATATTACCCCCAAATGCATATTCTTTTCAAACAACTTTGAGCAACGGGAAAAAAGCTGATTGCCTGTTAAAACTTCCAAACCCTCCCGGAGCAATTGTTGTTGATGCAAAATTTCCTCTTGAAAGCTATCAAGAATTACGCAAAGCAAAAAATGATCGTGAACGAATTGAAGCTGAAAGATTTTTTAAATCTTCCGTCATAAAACATATTAAAGATATTTCTGAAAAGTATATTCTAAGCGGTGAAACAGCAGAATCCGCATTGATGTTTCTGCCCAGTGAAGCTATTTATGCTGAATTACATGCTAATTTCGTTGATGTGGTGGAGATATCCTATAAAGCAAAAGTTTGGATTGTATCTCCAACAACCTTAATGGCTACCCTGAACACTATTCGAGCAATATTGAAAGATGCTCATATGCGTGAACAAGCAGGAGTGATTCAGAAAGAAGTCGGAATGCTGATTGATGATATTACCAGATTAGATGAAAGAATTGATAATTTAGGACGCCACTTTAAACAAGCCGGTGATGATATTGAAGCCATTAAAATTTCTTCGGGAAAAATAAACCGCAGAATCGAAAAAATTGAAGCTATAGAAGTAGGAGATAATAACAACCAATCAATAACCTACATTGCCGCTAATGAGTAAATATTTTGGATAAATAAAAAATAATGTCTTGGCTTTTTATAAATTTGTTATATTGATAAGGTAGTTTGTATTGTTTAATTAAGTATAGTATAAAAGGATATGAAATGACTAAATCTGAATTAATTGAAAAAATTGCTGCTAAAAACCCTCATTTGATGCTTAAGGATGTTGAGCGTATTGTATCTGTCGTGTTTGACACAATTACCGCATCGTTAGCGAATGGTGATAGAGTTGAATTTCGCGGATTTGGAGCTTTTTCTGTCAGAACTCGCTCTCCTCGCGTAGCAAAGAATCCTCGCACAGGAGAACAGGTTAAAGTTGATGAAAGAAAAATCCCTCATTTTAAAACAGGAAAACAGTTATTTGAATCTTTAAACAAAAAATAAGGATTTATTTTAGTCCTTAAAGATAAGGAGCAAGCTTATGGGATTTGTTAAGTTTATTATAGGACTGCCTTTAGTTTTGGTTTTGTTGGTTTTTGCCTTTGTGAACAATGATATGGCTACGTTTAGCTTGTGGCCGACGGGAATAGAAATTACCGTATCCTTGAGTGTTGCGATTGTTTTCTTGGTCTTAGTCGGATATATTGCAGGATGGCTTTTTACATGGCTGTCCTATGCTCCCATAAGAAGTTCTTTGCGTTCTCACAGAAAACAAAATAAAAAACTATCAAAAGAACAGGAACGGCTTGTTAAAGAGGTTGAGGGACTACATGGAAGCATTGAAAATCTTAAAGCATCTGCACAACCCTTACCGACGACTACAAAAAGCGATAAGCTGAGAAAGATGTTTGGTTTTAAAACCGGCGAATCGGCATAAAGGGAGTTGAAGTAAGATGAATTGGATTTCTGATTTTGTCAGACCTAAAATAAAAAAAACATCGACAAAAGAAATTGCCGATAATTTATGGACTAAATGCCCTAATTGCGGACAGATGTTGTTTAATAAAGAGTTGGAAAAAGATGATTTTGTGTGTTCTTTTTGTAATCATCACTTGAGACTTCCCATCAAATTGCGGTTTAATATGCTTTTTGACGATAAGAAATATAAGCTTCTAAACCTCCCAAAACTACAAGATGACCCTTTAAACTTTAAGGACTCTAAGAAATATTGTGACAGATTAAAAGCATATCGCCGTATAACAAAAAATGATGATGCTGTTTTGGTGGCATATGGTGAAATAGGAAAAATAAAGACTGTTGTGGCAGCTCTTGACTTTTCTTTTATGGGAGGTTCAATGGGTACGGCTGTTGGCGAAGGAATTGTAAAAGCTGCGGAATTTGCAATGAAAACTTCGGCTCCTTTAATTGTTATTTCAGCTTCGGGTGGTGCCAGAATGCAAGAAGGTATTTTGTCATTGATGCAAATGGCAAGGACCACCGCAGCTATAAATCTTTTAAAGGAAAAAGGTTTGCCATACATATCGGTTATGACTGATCCGACAACCGGAGGTGTTTCGGCATCGTTTGCAATGCTTGGAGATATTCATATTGCTGAAAAAGGATGCATCATAGGTTTTGCCGGTGCCAGAGTTATTGAACAAACCATTAGAGAAACCTTACCGGAAGGTTTTCAAAGAGCTGAATATTTGCGAGATCACGGAATGGTTGACATTGTGGTTGAGCGTTCCGAAATGAGAGATAAAATAGTAAAAGTTTTAAAACTTTTACTTAATAAAAAAGCTTAACTTTTTTTCATTTTACGATTATACTTCAAAAGTCTTTGTTCTTGAATTTAAAGTTCGGAGTTAATGATGTTATCTTTAAAATATGTTCCGATTAATTCGTTTAATGAAAATATTGTTTATCTTCACCGAGACTGTGAAGCTTATGGAATTGATGATATAAAAAACATTACACGAATTGAGGTTCACGGAGGAGCTTCTTCTTTATATGCTTTTTTAGAAGTAGTCGATGATGATAATATTGTCGCACCTAATGAGCTTGGCCTAAATCAATGTGCTTTTGAACAAATTAACTTACCCGAAGGTGCTAATGTTACGCTGAGTTTAGCATCTTCATCTACTTCCATTGCGTCAATAAAAAGAAAAATGCAAGGCAATATTTTAACGGATGGAGAATACTCGGCTATTATAAAAGACATTGTCAGCAAACGTTATTCCAATATGGATATCACATCTTTTTTGGTAGCCACAGGATCTTTTATGACTGCACAAGAAGTTCTTGCCTTAACCGAAGCCTTGGTCGGAGACAATGTTTTACGTTGGGACAATGAAAATTTGGTAGTAGATCATCATTGTTTGGGGGGAGTTCCGGGAAACAAAACGGATATCATAATAACGGCAATAGTAGCCGCTTACGGATTAGCGATGCCCAAAAGCGCCTCAAAATCTCTGACATCATGCTCCGGAGTTGCCGATACGTTTGCCGTTTTGGCCAACGTTGATCTTGATGAGAATAAAGTTCAGCAACTTATAAAAGAAACCCGAGGAGCTATTTTTGACTATGACAGCATGCCTATTGCAAATGCCAGCAAAATCATTTCTTCTGTGGAACGCTCGCTAGGTATAACTCAACAACATCATATTATAGCTTCAATTTTAGCAATAAAACTCGCCGCCGGAGTGACACACTTGGTATTGGATATTCCTGTCGGTCCGACAGCTCGAATAAAATCAACAATTGAAGCAATGCATATACGCAAATTGGTTGAATATGTCGGCGATATGTTATCTATAGAAATTGATGCGGTTATTACAGACGGAAGCGAACCTATCGGAAACGGAATCGGGGCTGTTTTGGAAGCTCGCGATATAATGAAAGTATTGCGAAATAAAGAAGATGCGCCTCAGGATTTGTTAGAAAAATCACTGTTTCTTGCCGGCAGAATTTTAGAGTTTGATCCTAGTTTGCGTGGCGGACAAGGATATCGCGTAGCAAAAGAAATTCTGACATCCGGTCGAGCTTTGGAGACGATGAACAAGATAATATATTCTCAGGGAAAAGCTCCTCAAGCTCAGCTGGGACACCTAACCAGAGATATTGTCGCTCAATATTCCGGAGTGGTTGAAGCAATTGATAACCAGATGATTAATCGTATCGGAGTGTTGGCAGGAGCTTCACAATATGCCGGTGCCGGACTTGATTTGCTAAAAAAAGTCGGTGACACTGTTGAGCGAGGTGAGCCATTGTATAGAATCCATTCAATGAATTCCGGTGATTTTGCTTTTGCAAATTCTATAATTGACGGAAACAACGGTTACGAAATCTCTTTAAAAAGGTAAATTATCTGATGATTAGAATAGCTATTATCGGTTGTAAAAATATGGGGCGCAAGCATTTTAATGTCATAAAAACATATTTTAATGACCAAGCGGATGTTGTCGGAATATTAAATTCATCAAAAGAGTCAACCGAACGAACAGCTTCAGAGCTTGGGGTTACGGCGTTTGAATCACCAGATTGCATAACAAAAGAAAATGTTGATGCGGTTATTGTTGCAACTCCTGCTGAAAACCATTATTCAACCACAATGAAATTATTGGAAAAACAAATACCTACATTGGTTGAAAAACCATTTGCTTCAAATGTTGACGAATGCAATATATTAAGAAAAACGGCTGAAGATAATAATGTTCCTCTGCTTGTGGGACATACCGAAAATTATAATCCGGCTGTTGAAAAAATGTTAAACATGATTCAACGCCCGGTAAAAAGCATAAAAGCTATAAGAACTTCATGTAACCCCGGATTTAAGGAGACCCATATAGTATCAGAACTAATGATACATGATTTGGCAATTGTAAATTCGTTAATGTCCGATGCTCCAACAAAAAGCTCAATACGCAAAGATTCAAAATATCGATGGGATGAGCATGCTATTGTTGAAATGGAATATGCATCCGGTACTAAAGTATATTTAGAAGCAACAAGAGCTGATGTGACCGTAAAAAGAAATATGAATATTATTGATAATAATAATGATATGTATGAAATTTCTTTTTATGACAGAAAACTGAAAAGAAACGGGAAATTAATCCCATGTGTCGGCGACTCATTACAATCTGAAATTCAAGATTTTTTAAACATGGTACAAACAGGATCAAAACCCAAGATATCTTTAGAAGAAGCTTGCAAAAACGTTGAAATATGCAACAGTCTTGAAGTATTAAGTTCCGGATGTGAAAAAACTCACGCTTTGGGCAAAGTTACGTCCGGTGCGCGTAAATATAACGGCTTGGGATAATTAAGTTTTTTGTCTTTTAACATTTTTAATCCCGCCTTAGCTAAAGAAGTAATAGGCAGGGTGTCAAACATTTTGATTGAATGCAAACATAGTCCGCTGGGTGAAGACAAAAATCTTTCGACACCGTCTCCGACTATTGAAACCATACATCCTTTGTTTTTAAGAATTTCGATGATTTTATCCCTCATCATTGCTTCCGGTTCAGATATTTTTTGAAGGTGTTTGTCAAAGAATTGCACATAAAAATCTTCTCGACGTGTTTCTATGATAACCGCATTAATATCAGCAATTTCTTGCTCTTCAAAAGTGTTAATATATGCATCAAAGGCTGATATTCCGCCGACTTTTAAATTTGGTTTGGCAAACGCAAAAACTCTGGCGGCCGAAATAGAAGAACGAACACCGGTAAAAGATCCCGGTCCGACACAGACAAACAACGCCGATAAACAATCAAAATCAATCGAATTTTGCTCTAAGATATTTTTTATTTCCGGCATTAACAGTTCTGATTGCCCAAAATCCATTAATTTTGAAAAAGATGAAATTATTTCTGTTCCTTTAATCAGGGCAATATTACAACCGGAAGCAGATGTGTCAAAAACAATCGTATACATTTTTCCACTTATCTAAAAATTTGAGTTTTAATAATGCTTTTTATATAATAAAATCTACAAATAAACAATTGTTTTTTTATTGCCGACAAAGTCTGACGATATGGATTTAGATCTTTTACAAAATATGTATGATGCAGCACCGGAATTATGGTATGGTATCGGTGCTACAACATTTCTATTGATTTTAGCTGTTTTGGTCTTAAGTTTTTGGCTGTTAAAAGTAAAACAAAAAGCCTATTTTTTAAGACGTGACCGAGAACGTTATGCCGAAACTCTTTATGCTTCTCATGACGGATATTTTGCATTTATTTATCCCGATGATAAAGTTAATGATCCGCGAAAAGCTATTGTTGAAAGGTGTTCTCGTCGGTTGGCTGTTATATTGGGATTAGAAAAAGGTATAAAATCTGATTTTAATGAAATTCTGAAAAACTTTTATAAAGATGATGTAAAAAAAATCAGCAAATATGTAGGATTGCTTAAAGAAGAAGGCGTTGCTTTTGAAGATTATTTTTTGCTGAAAACATCAAATAAATATATACGACTTGAAGGTGTTAGAATCAATGGCGCCGACGGAAACATCTATTGTGATATGATTTGGTTCAGAGATGTCAGTTTTGCAACAAACCGAATAAAATCTTTAGAAAAAGAAAAAAACAGTATTGAAGAAAAATTTTTGCTTCAACAGGATTTGTTGGATAATTTGCCTTTTGCGGTGTGGTTGCGTGATGATAATTTGGATATAGCTTATTGTAATAAAAAATTTGTTGAATTTATTCCCGGAAAAACCCGAGATGAAGTTATTGATTCTCATCTTGAAATAAGCGGAACCGGCGGAGAAAGTATATCGCGAAGTTTGGCGGTTAAAACTCATAACAGCAAACGACCGGCAAAAACAACAACCGGTGTTGTGGTTAAGGGTGCAAGATTAGCTATGGAAGCACACGAAGTTCCTTTTTATGCGGAACAAAAGCTGGATAAAACTTATAGTGCAGGATGTTTGATAAATATTAACGAACTTGATGAACTTAAGCGTAATCTTAAACAATACCAAGATGCTCAGCTTGAAATATTGGGTATGCTGGGGACGGCATTTGCCGTGTTTAATCAAAATATGGTTTTGCAGTTTAACAATCTTGCGTTTGAAAAATTGTGGAAATTGGAAAAAGATTGGCTAAATTCTCAAGCGACCTATGGCGCATTTTTGGATGTTTTGCGCGAAAAAAGATTGTTGCCTGAAGTTCCTGATTATAAGGCTTTTAGAAATGATGAGCTTAAAAAATTCAATCAAATAATTGAACCGATAAGTGATTTGTTGCACTTGCCAAACGGTAAAACATTGCGCCGAATGAGAGCACCCTATCCTATGGGCGGAACTGTTTTTGCTTATGAAGATATATCTGACAGATTGGCTGCAACATCGGCTTATAATGCTTTGATATCCGTCCAAAACGAAATTTTAACAACTATGTTTGACGGAATCTTGATTTTTGGAGCAAACGGACGTTTAAGCTTTTTTAATGATGCTTATATAACACAATGGGATGCTGATAAAAGATTTTTGCAAAGTGAACCGACTTTTGATGATGTTTTGGACAGTCAACGCTCTTTCTTTGCAAAAGAAGAAAATTGGGAAACCTTAAAACAAGGAATCAGTGCCAATATTTTGAGTATGACATCAAAAAAAATGACCCTTCAAAGAACACATGGCGGAAACCTGCAATTGGGAGTTGCAAATTTATCGGATGGAGCTTTGCTGATTGTTTATCGAAATATTGATTGAAAAATTGACATAATCTTAAATTTATGAAACAATGAAAGTGTTGTTTGATTATATTTTGGCAGAATAGTGATGGTTGAAGAAGATGACTCGTCAAATATAGAATGGGAACAAGATAAAGGTTTTTCGAAAAACACTCGAGTTTCTCGTCGTTTGGATTTAAAAAAGGCTCTTGTTGCCGAAAACAATGAGCGCACCAGTTTTAAATCCGGTGCAAAGAAACTTAAACATATCTCACCTAATTTAAAAAGATTACGAACAAAGATTCGTGATGTTTATGACGATGATGAAGACGATGAAGAAAATGAAGTTGTGTTTCATTTCGGACCGGAAGATACAGGTTCGTCATTGTTGAGTGCGCTTAAAGATGAAGAAAAAGCAAAACTTCAGATAAAGCAAACTATCGATAATCAAAAAATGCAACAAACTGCCGGAAAAATGGAAGCTATTATGGCTGCAGATCGGATGTCGAAACAGCTTGGGCTAAAAGGTTTAAAGAAAAAAATCATAAATACAAAGGTAAATGATGTTGCTGTAAATGCTCAGCTTTTTGATAAAACAATAGCCGAAGATATAGCACTTAAAACCAAGATAAAAACCGAAGGACTGTCATCAAAAGAAACATCCGATATGGTTAAGGGTTTGCGCAAGGTAAAAATGGCGGCTGCTCAAAGTGATGAGATAAAAGTAAATATTCTTGAAACAATGAAAGCTGAAGAACTTGTTAAGATCGGCAAAGCGCAAGATGACAAAAAAACAGCCAAAATGATTTTGGAAAAATCAGGAAGAAAAGAATCATCGGTTAAAAACAAAACAGCAAAAGAAAAAGCCAGACAACAACAAAAGATTAAAGAAGCAATCAAACAAAAAGGTAAATCTCGCTAGGATATTTTTATTTTGGCAGAAAGAGACTTGTATGCGGTGCTTAAGATTTTGAATTTATCTTCTGCCGCCGAGTCAGATTTGTTTATATCCGGATGATATTTTTTGACGGCTTTTTTGTAGGCTTTTTTTAGTGTTTGAATATCCAAATCCTCTATTTCGAGTTCCATCATTTTAAGCCCCTGTCTTTCGTCGGGAGTTAACCTAATGTCAACTGACGATTGGGATGAAGAAAAACCATCAAAAAAATTATAGTTTCCGTTTAAATCAAATCCAAAATTGTATTTTATATGTGATGAAAAGCGAAAATGTTGACGTTTGGTTTCTTCTTCGGTTTCGGCAAATATGTCATCACCATAGTAATTCCATTTTGAATTATATTCTTGGACATGTTCAAGACAAAACCAATAATATTCTTTTAGTTTGCGATCTTTGGGCGCACGATATTCACCGGCTTTGGTACAGCCCGGATGATCGCAAGAATGACGAGTATTGTCATTTTGCGGAGCGAAATATTTGCTTTGTCTTTTGGTACGTTTGATCATCTGTTTTTATACAAGTTAAGCCAATTCTGTGCAAGTTAACTTATTTTGTTCTTTGGTGCAACATATTTATTTTTGCGATTCTTGAGATGATGTAAAAATTTTTTTTGAAGTGACTCAAAGCGAATCTGAGTCTTGATTTGTCGAGAATCGGCGGATTGACTCACGGGAATCGATAACTTTTTGTTAACGAATCGAGATATAGAATCGGGGTAACTGGGATTCGGAAGCGAGTGTATACTTGTAATTTATCTATTTGTTGAGGTGTCGTCATGGTAAGAGTTAGCAATTTGAATTTACACAATAAATTGAGGGGGGGGGGTAAAGCGGTTTAACATTGCTTTGCTATTATCATCGAGTATTGTTCCTTTGGCTTTTGCCGAAACATCTGTTCCCGAAATTGATACACAATATTTAAATAATCTTACAAGTCCTAAAGTTACTTGGGAAACGGCAACCGATGATGACTCCGGTTCCGATGTTGTTTTTATTGGCGGTTCTTATTACAAATATACATACAATACTCCGGAGGATTATAATGAGGATTCCGTAGCCGGAAACGGAAAAGCTGATTTTGTAGGTATCGAGGGCGGCGCACTCAGTAACTACAATTACACTAGTGATGTTACTGGGGATTTTGTGGGTAATTATGTTGATAGTGGCAGTTCTGATGCTCGTGGTGGTGCTATTTACAACAGTTATAATATTGATGATATTACCGGCAATTTTACCGGAAATTCCGTTTATGGAAGTTATGCTTATGGTGGTGCAATTTATAACAGTATGGGTGTTATTGATGATATTACCGGCAATTTTGTTGCTAACTATGTTGAGGGAAATAATAATGCATATGGTGGAGCGATTTATAATTATGGGATCTCAAATATAGACGATGTTACTGGCAATTTCATCGGCAATTATGCCAGTGCTAATAATGCTCGCGGTGGTGCAATTTATAATGATTATAACGGTCTTTTAGGAAAGATTACCAGTGACTTTATTGATAATGGTGTTAATGGAAGTAGTTCGGCATATGGTGGCGCTATTTATAATGTCCATAATATTGACGATATCAGCGGTGATTTTATCGGTAACCAGGCTCAAGGCAATAACGCAGCCGGTGGTGCTTTTTATAGTGAGAGCGGAAACGTAGATGATATTAGCGGTAATTTCAGTTACAATGCTGTTTATGGTAGCAATAGCGGTTCCGGCGGTGCCATTTACAATAATAGTAAAATTGATAATGTTACCGGCAACTTTACGGGTAACTATGTTGAAGCTGATAATGCAGTCGGTGGTGCTGTTTATAATAATGGTGAGATGCCTTTGATTGAAGGTGATTTTTATGGCAACGTTGTTTATGGCAGTTCTGCATTGGGCGGTGCTGTTTATAACCAAAATTATTTAGGTGATTTAAAGGGAGATTTTGTTGCAAATATTGCTGAAGGCGGAAACTCGTCCGGTGGTGGTGCAATTTTTAATGCCGGCGGTAATATCAACGACATTATCGGTGATTTTAGCGAAAACTATTCTAAAAGCAACAGTTTTGCCGCTGGTGGCGCGATTGTTAATAGTGGTGGTGTTATTGATGATATCGTTGGCGACTTTACCGAAAACTATGCTCAAGGTTATGAGGCTTCCGGTGGGGCTATTTACAATCAGGGAATAAATATTGACGATGTTACCGGCGACTTTAGCGGTAATTATGCTCAAGGTGTTGATTATGCGTCTGGTGGAGCCATTCATAACGAGAATCTTCTTGGCGATGTTACCGGTGATTTTAATGATAACTATGCCTCTGGTGACGAAGCAATGGGCGGTGCAATTTATAACTACAGTTATCTTGGTGATTTGAGCGGTAATTTTAGCGGTAACCATGCTTTGTCTACAACAATGGACGGTCGTGCTGCCGGTGGTGTTCTGTATAATACTGGTGGTAATGCGGATGATATTAGTGGTGATTTTAGAGAAAACTATGTTCAAGCTGGTAGCGAGGCTACAGGAGGCGTGATTGCTAATTTTAGCAATATTGATGATATCAGCGGTAATTTTGCCGGTAACTATGCTTTAGCAACAGGTAATAATGGATGGGCTGCAGGAGGTGTTATTTTTGGGGATGGCGGTAATATTGATGATATTACCGGCGTATTTAGCGATAACTATGCCTTAGCAACAGGTAATAATGGAGGAGCCGGTGGAGGAGCTATTTCCGGTTATGACAATGTTATTTCTTTGCTGAACAGCAGTTTTTATAATAACTACGCCAAAGGTAGCGAGGCTTATGGCGGAGCTATCGCTGTCGATGGCAGTGATCTATATATTACTGCCGACAACGGCGAAAGTATCTTCTCAGGCAACTATGTAGAATATGCCAACGGAAACGGTACTTTTACTAAGAAATCTAATGCTATTGATGCTTATGGCGGAACAGTTAATTTGTATGCTGTTAATGATGGTGTTGTTCGTTTTGATGACGGAATTATACTGGATGACGTGGAATTAAATATCGGTGGCGATGATAGCGGTAGCGTTACATTTAACGGATTGATAGAAGCAACAGATTCTGTCGTTAATCAAACAGGAACGAATGTTTATTTCGGGGTCGATTCAACAATCAAAGGTTATGCTTATAATATCAGCGGCGGTAGCCTTAATGATGCCGTTATTGATGATGACGGTGAATTGCACGCAACAAATTCGGCTAAAATTAACAATCTTTTAGCTAACGGCGGCGCGTTGATAGATTTGGATGCAGGCACGGTATTAACCGGCGATGTTAAATTTGACATTGATGCAACCTTGCAAGGTGGATATGATTATAGCAAAATATTTGATGAGATTATTGAAGAAACCGGTTCTTTAACCTTAGAAGGCGGTATTAACACAGCATTGAATCAAAATTCATTGGTAAATACCGCCGAAGATAAAAACCTTGTGTTGAGTAATGGTGATTTTGAAATCGGAACCGGAACACAAGATGTTTCGGGTTGGAAAGAGCTCAACGTTGTTGATAATGCCATGGTTAAACTTGTGGGCGATGCCAACAATGAATCTTATATCCATTCAGAAAAGCTCAATTTGTTAAAAGAATCTGTGTTTGATTTGGCCGGTAACTCGCCGCTTATTGCAACAATTGACAGTTCGGTCAATAATGACGGCGAAATGACATTTACTCATGCAACCGACGGTGCCGACGACCATGTTACAATCAAAGGTAACTACCGCGCTTATAAAAATGCGGCAATGACCATAGATGTTGATGTTGCCAACAATACTGCCGATGTTTTGACTATTGAGGGAGATGTTGTCGGTCGTACCAGGGTGGTTATTAATCCGATTAATGACAATGGCGGAACAGCTCTTATGACAGACAAAGCTTTGTTTGTAGAAGCTCCAAACGACGATACTTCGACCGGTGCTTATTTTGATGTGTTCAGAATGGCCGGCGATGCACGAGTTTGGAACAGTTTGTACGAAAATAACAAATGGTACGTAGGAACAAGTAACGTTATTGCTAATTCACAAAGCGGTTATGGTAATACCGATGATGATGAAGAGCTGGTGTTAGGTGGTAACAATAGCGGAAATAATGATAATACTGTTAATATAACCCAACCCAAACCTCAAGTTGTATCCGAAGCAATTGCTTATATGAGCCTGCCGAGAATTGGTTTGGAACAAACTAAAGACCTTATGAGAGTTGTTTCCAACAAAGTTGCAGCATCTAAAATCATGAGCGGACGTTGCGGAATGGGCGAATGTAACTATGACGGACAAGCCGTAAACGGAGCATGGATAGATTTGGGACATAAAAAATCTGAGATTGATGCTCCGGTATCGGTTGAGGCTAAGATAAATGCCGTCGATTTAGGATTTGATATTCAAAAAGACTTGCATAATCGTTTAGGTATATTTGCATCATATCGCCAAGGCGAATATGAGCTATCCGGCGGCGGCGAAGACTATTATGCCAAAGAAGGGGCTGATATCGATATCGACAGTTGGATACTTGGTTTGTATCATCGTTATGATTATGGCAGATTATGGACTATGTCACCAATTTATGGCGGTATCCAAAAAGTTGATATGAGTACTGATGACGGAGTAAGTTCTGATACTGACGGTATACAGTTTGGCGGAAGTATTGAAGCGGGATTGGTTTTTGAGCCACAAAAA
>JAZUAM010000013.1:0-98929 GCA_045637985.1 Alphaproteobacteria bacterium | reverse complement strand
CCGAATGCGGAAGCTTAAAAAAGTTGAAATGCCCATTCGGAGATGCTTACTTCTGTTCAACAAACAATTGTAAATCGGTTAGTGTTGGTGGTTTTGAAAAATGTACAGAATATTGTGCTGATGATAAAAATATTTGTGTTGAAAAAAGACCAATGACTTGTTCTGAGGCTTTGCAAAAACAATGTGGTAGTAAGGTATATAATCATGGAGCTACTATTTCAGGTACGGTTACTGGCAACATTTGCTTAAAAGGAACTGTTACAAATCCAACAGCGTATTATTCTAGTAGTTATCCTGAATTTACACAAGTTACTGTTTATGATGCCGGATTGTTTTATAGTGCCTGTGAATCCGAAATGGGCGGTAAAAGAGCTAAACTTGTTTTAGATTATGCAACAATTAATGGCGGAAGTTTTTATGTGGATGTTACTATTAATGATATGGACTTTTATCCTCAGAATGATTTTAACGCACAATTTTACGGTAATACACGTATTAAAGTTCGTTATCATGCTGATACCGTTTGGTCGAATCAATTTTCCCCTTGGTTTGGATCTTATAGTACCTACGGACCTGTTGAAGCCAAAAGTATAGTAAAAGTAGTTTGTGAAGGAGGCAGTAGCAGTAATTGGTCTCCTGCATATTGTAATATTAATGCAACATCTATGAACTCATCTCACGAAGTTACAGTATGCGGTTATATGGGAAGCCAAAGCTCTCCTTCTTGTAACGGAAGTTGTTATAGTGAATTTAAGGTAACCTGTAACGGACAAGAAAATCCTTCGGAAGGGTGTACTTTTGATACAACACAAAGTACGCAAGATTGTATGCTTGATTGGGTATATTAAAAAATACACTACTAAAAAAGCCTCTCTGAAAAGAGAGGCTTTTGTTTGAGATGTTGATTAATAACTTCTGGCATAAAGAACGTCCATCGTTGCCGGTTTGCCGTCTTCAATCCATCCGTTGGAATTAGCAAAATATTCAGCAAATGCTTGTTTGATTGTTCTTCCTACAACTACTAGAATTAAAACAAAACAAGGGCGGAAATGAATTTCCGCCCTTTTCCTTTTTTATCATATTATATTATTTCATATCTTTTTGGTTTTGTCCCTGTTCGACATAGGTTTCAACCTGACGAGCTGCTTTTTTGGCCAAAGCTATGCATCCCGGACCGGCAATACAACCGCCCTCACAACACATAACTTCAATCATATTATTTTCACACCCTTTTGTAGCATAGCGTTTCAATAATTTGATATTTTCTTTGCTCAAACCATCGATTCTTTCCGGTCTGAAATCAACCTTTCCTTCAACCAAATTACCAACCGCAGCAGCAACACCGCCGGACAGCGGATATTTACGTGCTTGTGCTGACGAAACTTTTGCAAATTCTGTCGGTTCACAATCACCGATTTCGATTCCGGCACCGACAAACATTGCTCCGATTTCTTCAAATGTCAAAACATAATCAACATTAGGATCATATTCGGCCTCTGTACGTTTTGCCAAACAAGGACCTACAAACACGGAAATACAATCCGGTTGCTCTTTTTTAAGCATCTCAGCCGTATAATACATCGGCGTTTTCGTATTTGATACATACTCTTTTAATTCCGGAATATGAACTTGTGCCGCTCTGTAATAAGCCGGACAACAAGAAGTTGTCATAAATTTAGCACCTTCTTCCATACGCTCAATAAATTCTGCCGACTCATTAGTCGATGTAATATCCGCACCGGCTGCAACTTCAACAACATCAGCAAATCCGGCTTTTTTCAAAGCTCCGACAACTTGTTTCAATTCAAACGGAAACTGTCCGACAACTGCCGGAGCAAGCATTGCCACAACTTTTTTATCGCTATTGTGTATCAAATTTAATACATCAACCAATTGCGAACGCTCAACAATTGCCCCAAAAGGACAAGATTGCAAACATTTACCGCAAGAAATACAAGCTTCTTCGTCAATATGTTCAACACCGTTTTCATCTTTTCTGATTGCGCTTACCGGACAAGCTTCTTCACAAGGAACCGGCAATTTAACAATCGCATGATACGGACAAACTTCCATACATTTGCCGCAAGAAACACACATATCCGGATCTATATGAGATTTTCCGTTTACAAACGAAATAGCCTGCTTTGGACAATTCATAACACACGGACGAGCAAAACATCCCCTGCACGCATCCGTCACCATATATTGAGACTTAACACATGCCGAACATGCAATATCAATTACCGACAAACAACTTTTTGCATGATTTTGACGTTTCAATGCCTGTTTACCATATTCACGCAATGTTGTAACTTCGCTAACTTCCTCTTGAGGTGTAACCCCCATAGCAGCCATAAGACGATATTTCAAAATAGCCCTGTCTTTATAAATACAGCATCTGCTTGAATCATAATCCTTAGGACGCATCTCTATAGGAATCTCATCCGCTGTTTCAAAACGATCTTTATAAAAACTTTCAACAACCTTAACCAGAATTCTTGTACGCATCTGGTTTGCATAATTCTTAGGTATTAACAATTCTCTTCTTCCTCTTTTGCAATTACTTCTCTGATCTTAGATACAACTTTTTCTAATGTTGCTTCTTCAATTAATTCTCCGTTAACCTCAACAAAAGGTCCTTTGTTATAACCGCCTTTGTTACAATGGTTCATACATCTGACCTCTATAATCTCAATTTTATCGGCCAAATCTTCCGGAGCCGAAAACTCTAAAGCCTGCACTTGGGGCGCCCCCATTACAAAACAAGCTGTTCCGGCACAAATTTTTACTTTTACTTTTTCCATCTGCTTTTATCCTTTTTTATTAAACATATTTAACGCTTATTTCTTTTAAGAATTTGCTTTGCAGAATTCTAAAAATCTTTTTAACAATATTTCTGCGAATGTCAAGCTCCATCGGCAAATTTGGATCCTGATGAGCTTCATTTATTTTTGTTCCGACAACAAAATCAATTTTATCCGAATCCAACAACAATCTGGTTAATCTGGTTGCTGCATTATCCTTATCTTCATCAAGCCCTTCTTTTAACATCCGATAAACATCTGTTAAAGTAAGAATCCCCTCTGTTACCAAATCAATCCCTGGCATTATCGATGCCATAGGTATATTGGGATCAAAGGTTGTTTTATCCATTTCACACTTCAGACAAAGCTCTCTTTCAATAATATTTGCCGTAGTACCGCCGCAAATTGCCGTTTTTCCGTCATAATAATCTATCATCTCCGCTATTTCTTTATCTTTTTCCTCATCAAACGGCGGGCCACTCAACAACAACAATTTTCTGGGCTTTCTGAAATAAACAACCGTACAGCTTATATCATCTCCGGCCTTTCCTTCCGGCTCTTTTGAAAGTGCCTCATGAACAATAGCCTCGGCTAAGTCTGTCGCAGAAATATACGGATGGCGTCGGATTTGATTTTCAATAAATTTCCACACACCTTCTCTTTGCCACCCCAGAGGATACTTAGGATTCCCCAGTCCTGCTTGTGTAACTCCATCAGACATAATTATGATTCTGTCTTCTTCTTGAGCCAAAAACTGATAAACATTTATAATTCTGTCTTTCCAATTTTCTGCCGTAATTTCATGATGAGCCAGACAATATTGCTGAAAATCTCTAACAATAAAACACCCCGGATTATCCATTTCATAAATTCTTGTCTTTCCCTCAAGCATTGCATCAATTATCGAAAAAGTTGCATAGCTTATTTTTCTTATTTGACAAACCGGTAAAGCTTGCATCATCACTTCGGCAGAACGAACCAAATCCAAATCACTCTCAACAAACTTAATTGCCATTCTTGATGTCATTGACGATAAAATATTTGCCTTTACTCCGCTTCCCAAACCATCAGATAAAACAGATATTATACGTTGTTCTTCAGGTAACTTTTTTGAAGCCACCGAATCCCCAAAACAATTCTCACTATATTTATGTTCTTGATGTGAGCCTATTTCAATATAAAGAGAATCGCTCATCAACTATTCCTTCTGTTTCGAATCGTTATATTAGGTCTGTCTGTAGCGCCTCCGGCATAATCTTTTGCTATAGAACGCAACAAAACCTCTGTTTCTGCCATATGTTCACCCAATGTACAAGCAATCTGTTGTACCGTGGCCAAATTCTTTTCAATAACTTCTTTAGCCTTTTCTGCTATTTTTTCGCGTTTAATTTCAACATTGGTAACATCTTCAATTACTCCGCCGACAACCTGTTTTTGCTCAATATTAAACACCATAACATCATAAACTTTATCATTATGATGAGCATTTTCGCGTTTTACATCTTCTCCCAAATCTAACGAAGCTGAAAACAGATTAGTAAAGCTGACAAAATCGCGTAAATTAGCTCCGATTAAATTTCCTCTGTCATATATATCGGCATGCACTTCATCATTCCAAAAAGCATCCAAAAACTGTTCATTATATTCTATAATTGAAAGCTTTGAATTTACAATCACAATCGGCGACGGAATACATTTTAACAACGCGTTTGCCTTACGCTGAGCTTGATGCTTAATATGCGACACACACATATCAATTTCAGCTTTTCCATCCAAAATAGCCTTTGCAAAATTTCTGCAATTATCATATCCGCAGGCATTACAATTTATCTCATCTTCTATTGTATGTTTGCCCAAAATTTTCAACACTCTTTTTATCTGTTCTTCATCATGCGTTTTGCTGACAACAGGCGCATCTTTATATTCACAAGTTATATCAATTTCATTTTTTCTTTTTCCGGTATTTTTAGAAATCTTGACATCATTTAATACTCTTACTCTTTTTTCAAATCCCGACTTATGACCTCTCGTACAAGGACCGTTTACACACCCTCCTTCACAAGCCAAGCATTCTATAAACACAGGTCTTTCGGGAGACGTTCCTTTTATATCAGATAATTCTCGTTGAATGTTATCCAATCCTGTTAACTGCATCATATAAACATTATCTGTTTTTTTATAACGTTTTATTGTTTCTATCATTCCTCCTTCAACAGGATAATAACGCCCCTCTTCCGCATTTTTATAAACAAAATCAATTCCTTTTCGAGGAGTAATGTTATGATAATTAATTCCTACTTCACGAAACCAACGACGTAAATCCCTGAATGATATACTCAAATTTAACAAACTACTGTTTCTGTCTGCTTCAAATTTCTTTGCAATGCACGGACCGACAAAAACGATTTTTATATCTTTTCCGAATTTTTGCCTCATTAACTTACAATGAGCCAACAAAGGCGACATAACCGGTGTCAAATTTTTAGTTAACTCCGGCATATATTTATTAATATATTCTACAAATGACGGACAAGCTGTAGAAAGATACACGCCATTTGTTTTACCAGACAAAAATTCAGCCAAATGTGCCGAAACTTCTTCTGCCCCTACAGCTGTTTCACTAACACCTGCAAAACCCAACTTTTCAATAGCCGTAAGCAGTTGTTCTTTGGTTACATTATCAAATTCTGCTATCCATGAAGGCGCCAATGATACATAAATTTTCTCCCCCGTTGCCAACATATTTTTAACTCTGGCAACATCATCTCTATCTTGTTTGGCTCTGACCGGACAAACCTTATAACACGTGCCGCAAGCAACACATAATTCCGGTACTATTTGCGCCGAATTATCTTCAATTTTTATTGCTTTTACCGGACACCTTCTCACACACTTATAACAATCCTGACAATTATTTTTAACCGTAAACAACGGATGACTTCTGCTGGACATTGAAAATTACCCCTTAAAAACTTTATCAAGAATATCTATAAGTGTTCCTGAATCAACATTATTATATTCACCCCCTTCAATCGTCAGATTAGGCCCTTTAGAACACAAATCACAACATCTTAATCCGCTTAGTTCTATTTCCGCCTCTAAGTTATTATCTTTAAGATACTTTGTTATAAGTTGTAAATTCCGGTTGTTTCCTCTTGCAAAACAAGAACTTCCCATACAAATTTGTATCTTTTTAGACATCAAACCTTACTCCTCCGATTAAAGGGGTTATTTTATATAATCATCCTATATTTTTCCGTTAAAAGCATCAAGATAAATTTTTCTGATATCTTCCATTAACGGATAAACAGGGTTCGCACCGGTGCATTGATCGTCAAAAGCATTTTCAACCAACCAATCCAACTTGGCTTCAAAATCTTTTTTACTTATACCCCAATCCTTAATTGATGCAGGAATTTCAATTTCTTTTTTCAATTCCTCAATAGCCTCAATTAATGCAACAACTTTTTCATCATCTGTTTTTCCTTTTAATTTCAAGTTGCTGGCGATTTGAGCATAGCGCCTTTTAGCTTCCGGCATTTTATATTGCGGGAATATAGCCTGTTTTCTCGGACAATCAGTCGCATTATACTTAATAACATGACTTATCAGCAAAGCATTGGCAATTCCGTGAGGAATATTAAATGCTGCTCCGAGTTTATGCGCCATTGAATGGCATAATCCCAAGAAAGAATTGGCAAAAGCCATACCGGCAATTGTTGCGGCATGATGCATTTTTTCTCTGGCTTTCGGATCATTTGCTCCTTCTTTGTATGAACGTGGCAAGTATCTGAACACTTGTTTTATTGCTTCTAAAGCTGTCGAATTTGTAAAGTTTGTCGCCATCACTGATACATAAGCTTCAATAGCATGAACCAATGCATCAATTCCGCCTGCCGATGTCAAACCTTTGGGCATATTATCTACAAAATTTGCATCAATAATAGCCATATTCGGTGTTAAAGCATAATCTGCCAACGCATATTTTACATGCGTTTCGTCATCTGTAATTACCGCAAAAGGTGTAACTTCAGACCCGGTTCCCGATGTCGTAGGTATTGCGACCATCGAAGCTTTTTTACCTAAATCACCGATAGTACAAATACGTTTTCTGATATCCATAAATCGCATTGCAACATCTTCAAATTCAATATCCGGTCTTTCATATTTAAGCCACATAATTTTAGCAGCATCCATAGGTGAACCGCCACCGAACGAAATAAACACATCCGGCTTGAAAACATTTACCATTACAAGTGCTTCTTCAATGGTAGCAATTGTCGGATCAGGTTTAACATCAAAGAAAATTTGATATTCGATATCCATTTCTTCCAATACATTTGTAATAGCATTAACCATTCCGGAATCAAACAAATAACGATCCGTAACAATAAAAGCTCTTTTTTTACCTTCTAACTCTCTTAAAGCAACATCCGTTGCTCCGCGTTTAAAATAAATTTTTGGTGGAACTCTGAACCACAACATATTTTCTCTCCTCTCAGCAACGGTTTTATAGTTTAACAAATGTTTTACCCCCACATTTTCACTCACGGAGTTACCACCCCAAGAACCACAACCCAATGTCAATGACGGTTCCAACCTAAAGTTAAACAAATCACCTATTCCGCCTTGAGATGACGGAGAATTTATTAACAAACGCCCTGTAGGCAATTTGGTTGCAAAATAATCAACTCTGTCTTGTTTTCTGGTATCCGTATAAAGCACGGATGTATGCCCCATTCCGCCGAGTTCTACCAAAGCCAATGCTTTATCAACTGCTTTTTCAAAATCATCCGCCTTATACAAGGTCAAAATCGGAGACAGTTTTTCATGAGCAAACGGATTTGTTACATCGACGGATGTCTGTTCTGCCAACAAAATCTTTGAATGTTCCGGAACGGAAATTCCTGCCATCTTTGCGATTTTTACGGCAGATTGACCTACTATTTCCGGATTAACACCTTTAGGAGTCAATATAATTTTAGCCAACTTATCAGCTTCTTTTGCCGTCAACAAATATGCACCGCGGCGAACAAATTCTTGCTTAACTTTTTCATAAACAGATTTTATGGCAATAACAGACTGTTCAGATGCACAAATCATACCGTTATCAAAAGTTTTAGACATCAAAATATAAGAAACAGCCATTTCCAAATCCGCTGTTTCATCAATAACAGCCGGTGTATTTCCCGCACCAACTCCCAACGCCGGTTTTCCGGATGAATATGCGGCCTTAACCATCCCCGGGCCACCTGTTGCTAAAATTCCATGAACATCAGGATGCTTCATCAACACATCTGTAAGCTCCAAAGAAGGCTCATCAATCCAACCTATAATATTTTCAGGAGCTCCGGCTTTTACAGCAGCTTCATAAACAACTTTAGCTGCCTCAATTGTTGATTTTTTAGCTCGCGGATGCGGTGAAAAAATAATAGCATTACGTGTCTTCAAACAAATAAGAGATTTGAATATGGCCGTAGATGTCGGATTTGTTGTCGGTATAACTCCGGCAACAATCCCCAATGGTTCTGCCACAATTTTTATACCATTTGTTTTATCGGATTTTATGATACCACATGTTTTTTCGTTCTTATACTTATTATAGATATATTCCGATGCAAAATGGTTTTTAATAATCTTATCTTCTACAACGCCCATTCCTGTATCATTAGCAGCCATTTTAGCTAAAGGAATACGAGCTTTGTCTGCAGCAGTCGCCGCAGCCTTAAATATTCGATTAATTTTATCTTGATCAAACGTTGCAAAAAGCTTTTGAGCCTCTTTGACTTTTTTTATCAAGGCTTCCAAATCTTTTACCGTTTTAACTTCTTTATTTGCCATTATCAGACCTCATATAAAATTTTACCACAACATTAAATTATACATTTCAATTATTAAAAAAGGTTTACCGCACAACGATAAACCTTTTTCTTTTTTTATAAATTATTTAAGCTGAGCTTGATACAATGATGCATAAACAGAATTTTCTTTTTTCAATAATTCTTCATGCGACCCCAATTCTACCAATTCACCATAATTAATAACAGCTATTTTATCCGCATTCCTGACCGTAGACAAACGATGTGCTATAATAAACACTGTTCTGTCTTTCATCAGATTATCAACGGCTTTCTGAACAACAGCCTCAGATTTATTATCTAATGCCGATGTAGCTTCATCCAAAATAACAATCGGCGCGTTTTTCAAAAAAGCTCTTGCAATGGCAATTCTTTGTTTTTGCCCGCCGGAAAGCAAAGCTCCTCTTTCACCTATTTGCGTATCCAATCCTTTATCTAAGCTTGCAATAAACTCATCCAAACAAGCATTTTTTATGGCTGTATTCACTTCCTTTTCCGTTGCATTTTGATTTCCTAACATTATATTTTCTCTGATTGTACCGGAAAACAAAAAATTATCCTGAAAAACAACCGCAATATTATCCCTGACAGAATCTAAATCCAAATCACGAACATCAACACCATCAAACAATAAAGCACCCGATTTTACATCATAAAACCTTGGCAACAAATTAACCATGGTCGTTTTTCCGCCACCTGAATTACCTACAAAAGCAACCGTTTCGCCTTTTTTAATTTTCAAATTTATATTCTTCAGAACAGGTTTATCGGCTTCATACTCAAAACAAACATCCTTATATTCTATTTCCTTTTTCACTTTGGACATTTTTTGAGCTTTTTTCTTATTAACAATTTCTGGTTTACTGTCCAATAATTCAAACACTCTTTCCATTGCCATCAATGCCGTTTGAACAGCATTATAATTGTTACCGATAGCTTTAATCGGCGTATAAAGCATAATCAATGCAGCAATAAATGAAACAAAATTACCCGGTGTAATTGCATCAGTTACAATCAAATAACTTCCAAGCCAAATAACCGCTGCAATACCGATTGAAACAATAAAATGCATCATTGGCGACATAATACCGGTTCTTTGTGTCATTTTAATTCCGAGCTTAAAACATTGTTTTAACGTATTATCAAATTTATGCGCCTGATGATCATACAAATTATATGATGTAACGATTCTGTTACCGCTAAAAGTTTCATTAAAATGTGTAACAACCGCAGCACCCGAAAAAACTGTCTTATCCATAATCGATTTAATTTTTTTCTTTACCGTTGTTAACGGATACAATGCTCCAAGCAAAACAATAACGGCAACAATAGCAAGTTGCCACGAATTATAAAACAATACTGCTATCAAAGATAATGATGAAAACAATCTGGTTGTAAAAAGTTTCAAATTAGAAAGCAACCCGTTACAACTTGTATCAACATCCTTGCTGAAACGATAAACTATCTCACCTGAATTACGTTTATCAAAAAAAGACGCATCAAATCGCAAAAGTTTCTTAAACAAATCAGATTTCAATCCCATAGAAACTTTTTGCCCCACCCATGTATTTAAATAGGTAGCAGAATAGTTAAAAATACTTTGAATTAAAGTAAACAATATTATTAAAAGAGGAATATATGCCGTATTATAATTGCTATTGCTTTCAATCATAATAACATCCATATAAGGCTTTAACGCCCATGCAATCACGGCATCCATAGCGCCGATAGGAATTGTAACCAATATAGCCAAAAGCGCACGTCCCCAATATGGTTTTACATATTTCCACATTTTGGAATAATTTTTTACCATTTGACCATTTTTAATATTGCTTCTGATTTTCTTAAACATAAGTTCACCGTTAAAAATTAACAATCAGACCACAGTCTATGGTAAAATTGTTTCAAATGCAAATGCTTTCGAAAAGATATTCCCGAACTTATAAACAAATCTTAAAAACAGTATATTTATTAACACCCGATCTTACAAAAATCTTGGCACCTATAGCCAAAGCCGTTTTTTTAACAATATTTAACCCTATTCCGATGCCGCCTTTTTTACGATCATCTTTTTCATTACATTGATAAAAAGCCTCAAAAATATGTTTTTTTGCACATTCATCTATTCCTATACCATTATCAATAATCCAAAAACAATTTTCATCATTTCCTATAACTATTTTCGTCTTTGCATATTTAACGGCATTGCTCAACAAATTACGAATGATTCTTTCAAGTAAAAAAACATCCTGATAAACTGTCGCTGTTTTTAACCTGAATATTATATTTTTTTCTGTAGTTTGTTTATACTCATCAGCAATTTTTCTCAATAATTCCGCCAAATCAAAATATTGATAGTCACAAATCATATCACTCGAATCAAATTTTGCAAAATCCAACAGATTATTAAGCATTGCCGATAAATTATTGCTCAATAATAATATCTTATCTGCTATTTCAGCATATTTTGAAACCGGTGCCGTCTTTAATCCTTCCGCAAATAAATTTATTGCTTGCAACGGTTGTCTTATATCATGACCGGCCTGTGCCAAAAAATAAGTTTTTGCCAAACTGGCTTCTTCAGCTTTTACTTTTGCATCTGTCAATTCCGATTGAATTCTGATTAATTCACTCACATCTTGAAAAACACCTGCAATTTTTTCTTCTCCGTTTTCATAAATAATTCCAGCCATAAAACGACAATACTTTAACACATTGTTTTTACTTACAATTCTCACCTGCCCTTCTATATCATTTTTTTGACAAATTAATTCTTTTATTTTTTGTTTATAAATATATAAATCATCTCTATGTATTAATTCGCGAATCAAGTTCGAACGATAAATTCCTTTGTCTTTATCTATACCGAATATTTTATACATCTCATCAGACCAATAAAATTGTTTTTTTATTAAATCCAATTCCCAATAACCGGTCTTAGCTATCCTTTCAACAAAACTTATTCTTTGATTATTTACCTGCAACAAATGAGCTAATTGTCTTTTTTCGGTAATATCATCAAAAACTAACCAAACACTTTTATTTTCCGGATATACATATACCAAATAAAACCTTTGTTGAAAACTCCAATAAAAATGATGAGGATGGCTATGATAAAAAGCAATTTCCATATTTTTTAACAAAACGTCAGCATCATCAAAAGGTATAATGTCATTAATTTTTTTTGCCGAAGCAACATTACCGAATACACAACATGCTTTTTGATTAAAAAACAAAACGACACCGGATTTTGCCAATTCCAGCATTATACAATTTGAAATATCTGCAATTATTTTTATTGTCTTATCTTTTATACTGCTCATCTACCATCTAATGTCTCATATCAGATTAAAATTTTCCAAAATTCTTGTATGAGTTGGATACAAAGCAAAAAACCATCCGTCATACAAAAAACTGTTATCTCTGATATAGTCATTAACTAATGCTATTGGTAGAGGTGTTTTAGATAATTTTATATTAATCCATCCGATATTATTTTCATCAACATAAAAATTTAAGATAAATTTTAATCCGTAAAAAGTTTCTACTTCAATTATCTTCTCTTTTTTTATTGTCAAATTTTGCTTTTTAAAATTTTCTTCTTTCATTGCTGAAAACGCATTAATTCCGGATAATAAATTTTCCAACATCAATGTCGAAACTTTTACTCCTTTTTCGTCAAAAAAATCACCATTTTTAACGCTTCGTCTGATATAATTTTCACCTATATTTATACTTTCTACAGACCCTTTCGATATTGACAATATCGGTTTTAACAACCACCCTTCACTCGTTATCGGTAAATCAAATTGTCCGTCAATCAACCAAATATCATCTTGCATTGTTCTGGCATAAAAATAACGTTTTTCATCATCTGATAATCCGACCAGAAGCTCGTCCAATAATTCATCTCCGACATACGTTTTTATAAGCATTCCCGAATTTTCTTTTTCAACTTCGGGATTAACCAGATATTTTTCTTTAACCAAATCATCATCAAACGGCAATTTAATCGAATAAACGCTAGTATTTATAGATGTAAGCAACTTATGAATATATGTAAAATCCGCAAAATATCCGTCTTTATTTTTCACCGTCCAAAAACTGTCATTTTGATTAAGTTCTATAACATCTTCCGCTGTGATTATAACTATTTTATCCACATTTTCACCATTATCATACGTAGATGCAAAAACCAATTTTCCTTGCAAATTATTTGATTTCATCATAATCACGGATATTGTTGTCACAACGGTAACAACAAAAACAACAGCAACCGCCGCAACTAATCTAAACAAATATTTTTTATTCATTTAACAAAATCCTTATCTTCTTTTTGTTTCGCATACAAAAACATTTGTAAACCATCCATACTATAAAAATTTCCATCAAAGGAACAACAAAAACTATGAACATACCTAAAAAAGATACCGCAAAATTATACATTTTATTACTTTGATATATCAATTTTCTTAATTTCTTTTCTGCCTTGATTTCTTTTCTGGTCAATTTTTCGACTTCTTTTGCACTATTTATAGACTTAATTTCTCTACTGCTAATCTCATCTTTATATACACTTATATCTCTTCTGACAGCAATTAAATCATCCGAAGCGTTTTTTATTTTATCTGCAAAATATCCGTCAACCATTTTCATAATTGAATTTGCGATACTGACATTATTATCAACTTTATATTTATTGATATAATGAGCTAATTGTGAGTTTGTCATATAATCTATCGCATTACGAATAAAGTGAATATTATCCGATAAATAAACAAAACCATACCCGTTTTCGTCTTGAACATTTGTTTTCCACAATCTGTCACTCAACATATCAATATCCGCAACAAGCAACATTTTACCTTCTTTTTTCGACTTTTTCAAAAAAACAGGCATTTTTTTTAAGATATTTTCATCAAATACTATCGTATGATCAAAGGATGAAGTAAATTTTCCTTCCACCAATAAAACCAACGGATAATTGTTATTAGTAACCTGATAATCTTTTATAAGAGTTTCATAACTTAAATTAGTCAAATCTCTTGCTAACATAACACCACTGGCTAATGATGTTTCTGCCAATACCGTTGTCCTTAAATCTTGTTTATTTTCATATTCAAAAAATCCGCTATGATTCAACAATAAAGCACCAATTCCTTCAGTAATATCATGCTTTTTTATTAAATCACCGGTCAATGTAAGATTAAAAGGATACTGAGTTAACCGACCTTCCAACACAATATTTCGGTTATTTACATTGTCTCCCACCAAAACATTTTCAACATACCCCAAATTATTAGCAGCAAAAAAACTTTGCATACCGCTATTATATGAAAAATATTTATTTTTCCCTATAAAACGCTCCTCTGCAAAACTATCCAACATCACAATAACATTACCGCCTCTTAACAAATATTGTTCAAGAGCATACAGCGCCATTTTATCCAAACCCAACGGATAAAAAACTAAAACGGCATCAAAACTATCATCAATTATCGGTGTTGTTTCTCTTAATCCGACAACATTATATCCCAAAACATTTAATTGTTCTACAAAAGGCCAATTATTAAAAGCAATCATTGGATTTGTTGTATTAGTAACCTGAAAAAAAGGAGAAAGCATACCTATTTTTATATTTTCATTTTGTGTCAACACCGACAACATTCTGGTTATATCATCCTCTACAAATCTTTTTCTTTCAAGCAAAAATCTATCTATTGCTTTTGTCTTACCTTTAGCATTTGAAAAACTAGCTCCCAAATATAAATAATTTTTTCCTTCTACCGTCTCAAATTCTTTTATTCCCGACTTTTCTGCTTCAGCCTGAGAATTGGTAAAAGGTTTAACATTAATCGTCGTTAAGGATATTTTACCATCAGATTTTCTTACATATTCGGATAACAACTTATGTAAATACCTTGCATATTGTCCCAATTCAGATTTTGTTTCATACAAATTATCCGAAACATAAAATCTGATTACAATATTTTCTTTATTATTTTTCAACATATTCCTTGATACATCACTTAAGCTGTATGTTTTATCCGGCGTTAAATCTACAGTCACGCCATCCAACAAAAGAGCAGCCAATATATTAAACATTACTGCCAAAACAGATATGCTCATAACCAAAATCAACAAAACCTTAAATTTATGGATTTTCATATTGTTTAACTCCTCTTGTATTCAACAACAACAACCGTAATCCACAATGATGCTATTATTAACAAACAAAAATATATCAGCGGTATCAAACCTATTTGTCCCATTATCATGTCATTATATTGCTTTCCAAAATCAAAAGCTTCAGCTATTCTGTACAAAAACACCTCCGACGGCAAAAACTTAAATACTAATTGCCCCAACGGAACTGATACCATAATAACACAAGCAATCAATCCGGCAAAAAAAGCACCTATTACATTATAAAATATTGTTGCTCCCAACAAGCTGATAGCACAAAGAACTCCGCTCATAAGAAAAACAACAAAATAATTTACTAAAACCCACAATATATTCGTAGAAGAAAAATATTCCGCAACAAACCAAAACGGTGTTGACAACAACAACATAATTCCAATCACGCTCCACGTAGCCAAAAATTTTCCGATAACAACATCCTGATACCATATAGGTTGTGACAACAAAACCTCTAAAGTATTATGTTTTACCTCATCTGCCCACAATCTCATAGTAAGCGCAGGAATAATCATAGCCATAACGCCGGGCTGAAATTTAAAAAATTGATACATATTTGTTGTCGGATTCGTAAAAACATCTGTCGTGTAAAAAGTAATGGCAAAAACTAAAGATGTATATATAAACAACAGCAAATAAACCATCTTACTTTGAAAAAAGAACCTAAAATCCTTACAAAAACATACAAATGTAGTATTATTAATCATTTTTATCTCCGACCGAGTTTCCTATAATAGTATAAAATGATTGTTCTATTCTATCTTTTAATGTTATTCTTTTCAAATCATTCGGCGTTGTATCACACACCAATTTACCATCATTAATTATCAAAATTCTGTCTGCCATTGCTTCAACCTCTTCCATAATATGTGTAGAAATCAAAACAATATTTTTTTTGGCATAACTTATCAAAAAATCTCGTAAATTAATTTTTTGATTCGGATCCAAACCCTCCGTAGGCTCATCCAAAATCAGTACCTTTGGTTCAGAAATAATTGCTCCGGCAATTGCCACACGTCTTTTATATCCCTTTGACAATATATCACACTTCTTATTTATTACCGATTCTAAATCAAGTTTTTTTATAATGCCGACAAATCTCTGTTCAAATGATGCTTTCGATATTTTTTTTATATCAGACATAAACTTAATATATTCATAAACAGTCATATCAGGGTAAATTCCACCGGTTTCCGGAACATAAGCAATATTTTTCAATACATCAACTCTATTATCCGATAAATTCTTTTTATCTTGCAAGATTTCACCTTCATCAGGCTCATAAAATCCCGCAATACAACGCATCAAAGTTGTTTTTCCGGCTCCGTTCGGTCCGACAAGAGCAACCACCTCTCCTTTTTTCAAGCAAAAATTTATATTATGTAAAATACACTTACCGCTCAAAAATTTTGTAATATTTTTTACAACCAACATCTTTTTTTCCAAACATAACTTCTGACTTTTACAATCATACTAACAGATAATTTTAAAATTTTAACAATTATTTTCATTTTTCAAAATCTTTGATGACAAACAACTAATTTTATTTTATATATATGATAACTTTAATATCGGAAAGAAACCTAAAGACATGAAAATTATTGAAATATACAGCAAAGACGAAACCAAAAATTTACGGATGGGACTAAGTGTTATCGCTCTTATTTTGCTAATATTTTTTGCGGTTTTATACACCAGAAACGATATTTCACACAAAGACGGCGGCCACTACTACCAAGTATATGCTCGTTTTAACCGAACTGACGGACTTTTGGTCGGAGATTTGGTTCGCCTTGCCGGAATGGATATCGGACGTGTTGTAGATGCCAAACTTGATGATAATTTCAAAGCAATTCTTACTCTTGAAATTAATGATGCCATAAAAATACCCGATGATAGTTCTGCAGCTATAGTAAGTTCGGGAATTATGGGTAATAAATATATAGAGATAGAACCGGGCGGATCAGAAGATTTTATAAATAAAGGTGATGAATTTTCATATACGCAAGATGCAATGGTTCTTGAAGAACTTATTGAGAGAATTATCGGTATTGGTAAAGCTAAACGCCAAAACAACAAAGGAGACAATAAATAATGAGTAAAGACATTTTAATATATAAACGCCCTGTAGAAACAATTATGGGTATTCTGGTTTTGGTCGTAGCTGCCCTATTTTGTTATTTTGCATACAGCGTATCTGATTTACAGGTTGTTAAAGGCTACAATGTGTCTGCCAAATTTTTAAAAGTTGGCGGACTTAATACCGGATCTGATGTACGTATCAACGGAATCAAAATCGGAACGGTTGTCAGCCAAAAACTAAATGATGAGGATTACACTGCTAATGTTGTAATGAGCTTATCTTCAGATATTAAGCTTCCTTCCGACAGTACAGCATCTATTGTTTCTGACGGACTTATGGGAAATAAATTTATCAAAATTGATCCGGGTCATTCAAAAGATTTCTTAAAAGATGGCGATGTTGTACAAAATACCAAAGATTTCAAAACTATTGAAGATTTGGTTGGCGAAGTTATTTTTATGGTTACCGGTGATGAATAACAAATTTACAACTATCCTTCTTACATCTGCACTCTGCCTAGCATATGGTAAGCTATATGCTTCGGATATAGTAATGAATACGGCCAGAATGCAAGCTATGGATAAAATAACAGGTAAAGTTAGTGAGATTAATGTACCGGTTAATGGTTTGGCAAATTTTGGAACATTTTCGATACTTGTCAGAAAATGTGTTTCAAAATCACCTGAAGAAACCCCTGAAAATACAGCTTTTGTTGATGTAGTGGACAATTATACTTCATCTAAACCTATGAATATTTTTAAAGGATGGATGTTTTCTTCAACACCGGCACTCAATGCTGTTGAACATCCGATTTATGATATTTGGTTGCTTGAATGCTACAATCAAAAACACGACAGTTCTCGAATCCTCACAACCGAACAACTGGCAATTCGTGATGATATCCCTATGATACGTTCACAAAAAATTGAACAAAATATCCATTTGACTATTACGGACAAAAACGAAGAAAGTTTATCTGCAACAGAAAATAATATGCCTTCTCAAAATCACAGTGATGAGACAATCTCAAACGAAACTGATATTATAAAACTTGATGTCGACTCAAATTCTGAAATTGATGAAAAAATATCCGACAGCGAAGATTTTGTTTCTGAAGGAGAAGAACTGATTACAGAAACTGATAAACTTGAAACTGCCAATACCGATACAAACAACGGTGAAGATGAAGGTAGCTACGAAACCATAATAATCACCGAATAACGTTCTATCAAAAAAAATAAACCGCCAAAATCATTGGCGGTTTATTTTTTATCTCCAAAAACTTCTTGTAAATAACACCAAAACGGTAAGAACTTCCAATCGTCCCAATATCATCGTAAAAGCCAAAAGACACTTAACCGAATCAGCTAAACTTCCATAATTTCCCATCGGACCTATCAACGGAGTATTACCTGGACCGGAATTAGTAATACATGCAATCGTTGCACTAAAAGATGTCGCAAAATCAACTCCGCTAAGAGCCACCAACAAGCTTATAACCGTTACACTAAAAACATATGCAATAAAAAATACAAATATTGAATTTGCAACATCATATCCTATTGTTGTTCCGCCGATTTTCAACGGAACCAGTCGATTCGGTTCTGTCGTCATAATAAAAGAACGTTTTAATTGAGCAGCCACCACTTGCCATCTGAAAATTTTTACACCTCCGGAAGTCGAACCGGTACACCCCCCTGTCAACGCAAATACAACAAATGCCGTTGCGGCAAAAGCCCCCCAATCTAACCAATTGGCTGAATTATATCCTGTTGAAGTAACCACTGCAACAATATTAAATGTAGCATTTCGCAAAGCATCAAACGGTTGATAAATATCTTTATAAACCAACCAAATGGTCATCAAAGTAATATAAACGGCCAAAACACCAACAAAAACCGAAACTTGGTTAGAACGTAAAGAATGTATATCTCTGGTAACAATCAAACTATGGTACAATGTTAAAGGAATCGCTCCCAAAAACATAAATACTGTTATAATCCATTCAATTGTGGAACTGTTAAAATATCCTATTGATGCATTTTTTGTAGAAAAACCACCTGTTGAAATAGTCGTCAAAGCATGACAAATTGCATCAAACAACCCCATTCCAGCCGATTTCAATGAAACAATACAAGCTATCATCAAAATTAAATATACAACTATAATTTGTTTTGCAATATAGCTTATTTTAGGCATAAATTTTTCATTAACATCAGAATTTTCCCGTTGAAAAATTTGCATTCCGCCAATCCCCAAAAAAGGCAACATTGCAATCGCAAAAATAACAATACCAACACCTCCCATACCACTCAACAATGCTCTCCACAACAAAATGGATTTGGGCAATTTTTCAACATCTTTATATATGGAAGCTCCTGTTGTTGAAATACCTGAAGAAGCCTCAAAAATAGCATCTGCAATCGGCGTTCCGTAAAAAACAAAAGGAACTGCCGCCAACAAAGCTACGGCTCCCCAACTCAAAACTGTCAGCAAATACGCCTGTCGTATCGTTATTTCTTTAATTTTACCACGATTTGCCAAAAACAAAGATAATCCTATAAAAATCGCCACTATAGACGAGTTTATGAAAATCGACCAATTAACACCGCTGTAATAAATATCAACTGCTGCCGGAATCAACATCGCAACTCCTAACACAGTGATAAAATAACCGCAGATCATCAAAACCGGTTGCCACATAGGCTGCAATCCTTGTTAATTTAAACTTACGTCTTTAGAATATCCTAAATCAACCAATCGTTGATTAATATTTACACCATCGTATATGCATATTCCCGTCGCTGTAGCATCTTGAGTATATGCAACAATTCGACACTTAATCGTTTTCCCTGCAATCTCATTCTGCAAATATTGCATAGCGGCAATACCTTCTTGTGATGACGGCTCTGCATATATACCATATAAAAACAAAACTTTTGCTCCGATTTTTATTTCATTTGCATTAACAATCTCTGCAATATCTGTCAAATCCTCAGGATTCTCCATATATATTAATCCGAGATTATCATCTCGCCTAAACTTAAAAATATCATTTCTGACTAACTTATCTGTCTGCTCCAATGTGGCCTTAACATCAACAGGAACATCCTGTGCTGCCTCAAAAACTTTTCGATTTAAAGCTCGCGGAGAATCATAAGAAATCATCTCATTTTTTCCGGGTTTCTTATCAACAGATTTTACATTAACATTTTGACCGATAATTTCAGACAATTTTTGACTTGTTTTATCTTTTAAAGGCGAAATCAACCCGTTTTCAACGGTCTTTTGTGCTTTTTCATAATAAGCTATAATATGTTTTTTATACCACTCCGGTATATCCGAAAATTCAACCCCGTTATATGAAGGTAATGCAATCAATGCAACCAACACAACAATAACCCCGACAAAAAACCACAAAGGATGAATAAAGGGATATAAAATAAATCTGAAAAACTTAGTAGCCCATTTTACCCAACCGGTACTGGGACCTAACCTGTCATCATTTTTTTTTCTACGACCGAACATTTATTTAGAACTCCCATATTTTGTTTTCAGTTCTTCAATTTTTTCAGGAGCAATACGCTCAAACAACATATCTCCAATTTCAAAATTTTCACCACCTTGTAGTACATTCATTTCTTTTTTCACATCAAAATTGTTCAAACCGCACATTTTTTGCCCTAATTTATCAAGCATATTCTGAGCCACCGTCGGCATAATAGGAGCTGTTAATATAGCAAAAATACGGATTAAATTAATGCACACCCGCAAAATAACTTTTGCACGCTGTTCATCTGTCTTAATTACCGTCCACGGCTCGGTAACCGAAATATAATTATTTCCTTCTACCCAAATAGCTCTCAATTCACCCAAAGCCTTACGAAATTCCATTTCATTCATATATTTGATATAATCATTAACTCTTGTCTGCAAAGTTGCAAATAACTCTTCTTCAACTTGAGTATATTCTCCTCCCTCAGGTACTGTATTTCCTAGCTTTGAAGCCGTCATTTTTAACACTCGCGATACAAAATTTCCCAACACCCCGTTAAGATCTTTATTTACCGCTCCGGCAAACAAATCCCAATCAAACGAAGAATCCGAACCCTCCGGAGCATTTGCCATCAACCAATATCTCCAATAATCCGCCGGAAATTCTTTAACGGCATCTTCAGCAAAAATACCTCTGTTTTCAGACTTAGAAAATTTTCCTCCCTCATAAGTCAGATAACTTAAACCCTTTAAGAAATCAACCTGTGTCCAATTTTCTCTTGTACCCAAAAGAGTTGCCGGAAAAGTAATCGAATGATACGGCACATTATCTTTGCCCATAAATTCGACATGTCGAACACTTTCAGGATTCTGCCACCAATCTTTCCAATCACGTTCATTCGGATTTTCATCTGCCCATTGTTTGGTAATACCGATATATCCTATCGGGGCATCAAACCAAACATAAAAAACTTTATCCTCATAACCGGGTTTATTTACAGAAAATCCCCATTTTAAATCACGTGTAATACAACGTTCCTGCAAACCTTCTTTCAACCATTTTTGTGCAATGGTATAAGCAACATCCGGCCAAAACGGTTCTTTAGTTTTAAGCCAACTTGCTAATTCCGTTTCAATCTTTGGCAAATTAAGGAACAAATGCTTTGTTTCTCTAACCTCTAAATTTTTAGAATCGGAAATTGAACTTCTTGCATCAACAAGTTCTGTCGGCTCCAAAACTTTGGTACAATTTTCACATTGATCTCCCCTCGCCTTATCATATCCGCAATAAGGACAAGTACCGGTAATATATCTGTCAGCCAAAAACATCTTATCATCAATCGAATAAACCTGTTTAATAGTCTTTTCTTCAATAAATCCGTTTTTATCCAATTGTTCAAATATATGATAAGTCATCTCTTTGTTTTGTTCGGTTGACGTACGACCAAAGAAATCAAACGACAAGTTAAAATCTTTATAAGTCTGAGCATGACGCGCATGATTCATATCACAATATGCTTGGACATCCATTCCTGCCTTCAAAGCCCCTACTTCTGATGTAGTACCATGTTCATCTGTTCCGCAAACATATAAAACCTCATGTCCCATCATTCGCATAAATCTGGCATAAGTATCCGAGGGCAACAAACACCCAACCATATGACCAAGATGCGGCACGCCGTTGATATAAGGCAATGCAGATGTAACCAAGATTTTAGACATTTTTAAAAACTCCTATTTATTTGTTATCATTTTAACCCCTCCAATCTACTACATTCTCAGCAATTCTCAAGCAAAAATTTAGTCTTTTTATATGTTTGAAAATTTATCGAAAATTTTTTGTCAATTTTTGTATTGCAACAGTACTGATTTTATGCTACAATCCCCCTCATAAAAAAATATTATTAACCATTTAAACATATGGATATGGCAAAAAACAATTTTGACCGCATGAATGTTAGCAAGGCTAAATTTATGCTTGAAAGCAAAAGAGTATCAGAGAAGTATGGTTGCGGTGCTGCCGGAAGACAGGAAATGACACATCGTGTCAAGGTAAAGGAACAACGCCCTTTATCAAAAAACAATTCTCAACGTTTTTTTGAGACTGCCGAAAAACTCGGAGGTCTTCTTCCCGGTGAAGCATTTGAATATCCGACACCCTTCGGATACCAAATAGCTCAGACATGTTCTTTAATGAACATTCCTGAAATGGTAAATCCGTTTCTGGTTTGTTTCAGCGGACATATGGGTGCTCCGCTCTTTGCAATGGAAGCTATTCGCTTCTATGCAAAGAAATACGGAAAACTACTCCCCTTCCTGGCTATCGGTAAAAGCGGCAACAAAGGACTTTTTGAAAAAGTCTACAACCGCTCTGAGGGTATCGTTATCGGCTCTGAAGCTGAAGCATACTGTAATATAATGTCAATGATGGCACCTGAAACTTACGTCCGTAAGTATCAGCAAACTTTTAACGATATGGATACAGAAGGAAATCTGCGAGAGCTTTACCGCTTTGCTAAGGAACAATGTTTGCAGGAAGTATCCTATATTCTTGTAACCGGACAGCCTTGGTATGATGCACGTATCTTAGCAGAATGGATGTTCATGTTGAATAGAGCTGAGTTCGCCGAGATTAAGATAAATCTCGTCATGGTACATTGTCCGATTTGGCTCAAAGGTCACACACCGGACACTTCCATAAGCGAAATCAGCCTTGGCTATGTAGTGGCCAGTCTGGGTCCTTTAACAAAAGACACAATGACTTTCACCGGACAAACAAAGTCCGACAGACCGGAACGATACCTAATGCCATGTGCGAAAAGTGTAAACTGGTCTGTTTTCAAAGAGGTGTTCAGCAATTATAACAACATGGGATGGCCTGACTATTCCAAATTGTTGTACAACAGACCTCACGACGAGGCTATGGCGGAAGTTTTTATGGCGCATCTGTTTGCCCTAAAGAGCTTCAACGCCAACACCTATGACGAAGGTATCAAAAAAGACGTTGAGTATTACCTGCACAAAATGTCACTTTGTGGCGCAGGTTATTTCAACGGCACCACTGAAGATGAATTCCTAGAGTGGTGCAAAAAAACACCAAACAAGTTGTTCTTCGAGTAAGGATAATTTGTTTATCAAAAAAAAGGTGTCTGACTTTTGTCAGACACCTTTTTTACATTTTATTTTTCAAAAACTCCGGCAATTTTTTCAATCCCGAAGCTCCGGCAGCTTTTTTATGTCCACCACCGCCAAAAGTTGCCGCTATCTTAGATACATCAACATCATCTTTAGCCGTATAAAAAGACAAATTCCACGCATTTTTACCATTCATAAAAAAATTACACATAAAATCGTAGTCTTTAATATTTTTAACTCCGTCATAAAATTCTGAATATCCCTGCGGCATATTGGCACAAATACACTTATACCCCATATAAGTACTATCAAATGACATTGCTTTACACAAACGATGATTGCGATTTTTAATATACGATAATATCGCCTCGCCTTTTTTTACCATTTCATTTACATTAATTTTTCCGGAAAACAAATCTTTCCAATTTTTATCCGTAGGCTTATTAACCCCCAATGACTGAAAAGCATATTCAAAAGGACGTACTCGCTTATCGCGTAAATCAAACAAATCATTCAAAGCCAACAGCTTAACTCCTTCAGGCACCTCTTCATCAGGAAAGAAATATTCCCAAGCCAACATAATTGCAGCCGTTCCGTTTCTCCTTAATCCTTTAATTTCCTTAGCTCCGTTTTTTATCCTGTTTTCATACTCTTCAATCATCGAAACATGATGATCTATCCATATCAGATCTTTTGTTTCATTGAGCCTGAACATTGTATCCATCGGCAAAGATATATCGCATATAACAATCTTATCATGTTTTTCTATTAAATCATTCGGAGCCTCCATATCGTGATTAAGCCCGAAAAATTCAACATTTTTATACTTTTTTCCTACAATCGCTGCAGATCCCTTTCCGTCATGATCCGCCAAATGATAAATACAAAGCATCTCCTACCACTCCACTTTCAAATTATCATACGCCGGTTGTACAAAATCCGGTGTATGTTCATTTACAAAATCATAATCACATTCACTTGCCATATGGTTAAATACAACCTTCTCAGGACTAAACATATCAACATATTCCAATGCTTCTTTTAATCCCACATGATGTTTGTGTTGTTTAACTACCGTCAAAGGCATAACCATAAGTTTAGGCTTTATTTTTGCAATCTGCTTTTTTGCCGAATCTGCAAAATATCTGAAATCTCCGATATGAACAATTTCATCATTAATAATATAACCGTATGACACTATATTATGCCCTAACAACTTTATCGGAATTATTTTAATTCCCTTTATATAAAATTCTTTATTAGGCTTAACAATATTAGTAATCATTCCTCCTCTGGACAAATAAAAATCCGGCTCACCATTTTTTATTATCATATATCCGTAACGTCTTTTTATCTCCTTCATAACTACCGCCGGCGCATAAATATCCAAAGGCCTGCACGTTCTTCTGTTTATTTCTCTTAACTCATCAATTCCGGAAATATGATCAAAATGCGCATGAGTATAAAGAACCGCATCAATATTATATATCTTATTATCCAGCATTTGGGCACGCAAATCAGGAGATGTATCAACCAAAATATCAACACCGTTTATTTTATACAATGTAGATGTACGTCTTCTGATATTTTTAGGATTGTTCGGATTACACGCACCAAAACCGCAACTTATTGAAGGAACACCCGGCGATGCACCCGCCCCTAAAAAAACAACCTCTGTCATATCTCAAACAACCTCTTAAAATTAATTGTCGTAACTTCTGCTATTTTATCAAAACTGACATTTTTAATTTCCGCTAATTTTTGTGCTGTAAACACCACATTGGCAGATTCATTAACCTGTCCTCTTTTAGGTACCGGAGCCAAATACGGCGCATCTGTTTCAATCAACAACCTATCTAACGGAATATTTGCAAAATTATCTCTGATATCTGTCAATTTAGGAAACGTAATCATTCCGGAAGCAGAAATATAAAATCCCAAATCTAAAGCTGTTTCAGCCAATCTCCAACTTGATGAATAACAATGAATTACAGCCTTAAATTCTTTTTTTTCATAAGCTTTTTGTAAAATAACCATCATATCATCATCAGATTCTCTATTATGAATAATCAATGGTTTTTGCGTTATTTGCGCAGCTTCAATATTTTTTTTAAATAATTCTATTTGCAAATCTTTAGGCGCAAAATCATAAAAATAATCAAGTCCTGCTTCACCAATAGCTTTAACTTTTTTATTATCCGCCGCCTTTACGATATCAGAAACTTTCAAATCAACAAATTTTTTTGCTTCGTGCGGATGAGCCCCCGCAGCAGTATAAACTCCATCATATTTTTCACAAATCGCTATATGATTTTTTATATTATCCAGATTACTTCCCGCATCCAAAATATAAACAACACCCGCTTCTTTTGCTCTTTTTATCAACTCAGGCAATTCATTATTATTTTCTAAATGACAATGACTATCAGCTAACATCTTTTTTAATAAATCCTACAAACACTAACCATAATGTTCATAACAGCTTGCCGTTTATCTAAATTTAGACTATCTGTTTCCAAAAAAATTTTTGTAGCTTTATCAAAAATATCGGCACTTTCTTCAATTTTATTAAGAGATTTTACCTGTTCACTCAAAAACTTCAAAATCAGCTCTCTAAACAAATTATAATTATCTTCAGAAACAGTTGCCTCATCACAAAACTTTAACATATCCGAAGTCTTAAAATTTTGTCCCGATGTTGCCAAAGCATAAATTTTATCATAAAACTGAACAGCATTACCATCAACATAAGCTATCGCCTTACCTATACTTCCGCCTGATATTGCCACAGTTTTCTTTATTTGCTCTTCCGAAATTTCTGAACGATATCGTCTTAATAAACTTGCTACCTCATTATCTTTTAACGGACGCAATTCTAATTTTGCACAACGAGACCGTATTGTGGGCAATAATCGACTTGGATTATGCGAAACCAACAACATCAACGTCTTTTGCGGTGGTTCTTCCAAAATTTTTAAAACAGCGTTGGCCGAATTAGTATTCATCTCATCAGCACTGTCAATCAAAACAACTCTCCATCGCCCATCCGCTGATTTTTTCGATAAAAACTCATTGATTGTGCGAACATCATCAACAGTAATAACACTTGACTTCTTTAATTCTCCTAATTCTTCATCCGTCATATAATTACCGTCTTTAATAGCCTTAACTATTTTTTGTCGCTCTGTTTTTAAATATCCTCGCTCAATTAATTTAAAGTCAGGATGAGAACCATTGCTTATTTGCTTAAAAGTCTGAGTATCCGGAGCAATTTCCAATAATGTATAAATATCTTTTTTATTTTCATCTGCTTCCAACAAAAATCTTGCCAATCTGTACGCAAACGTTGCTTTACCGATACCTTTTTTGCCGGAAATAAGCCATGATTGATGTAATGTCCCTTTTTTCCAAGCATCCAAAAACATCTTTTCTGCATCTTCACAACCAAGCAAATACGCATTATCTTTAGGATAAAAAGATGTTTGCCCCTCAATCATTACCTACAATCCCAATTTTTTTTCAACAACTTTTACAATGTCGTTATGCAATTCTTCTATTGTTTTATCCGCATCCAACACAACACATCTGTCTGATTCAATCTTTGCAATTTCCAAAAAACCTTTACGCAAATTTTGATGAAATTCTAACTCTCGACCTTCAAAACGCAATTCTTTAACATCCATCGTTTTCGCTTTATTAAAAGAACGAGCCAAACCTTTTTCCGGATCAATATCCAATATTATTGTCAAATCAGGTTTAAAAGTCCCCACCGCAATTTTATACAATTCATCCAACACTTCCTTGCTGACTCTTTTATTGTAACCGTAATATTGATAAGCAAACGTAGAATCAGCAAACCTATCGCTTAATACTACCGCACCTTTTTCCATAGCCGGCCAAATTTTTTTAACCAAATGAATATGCCTGTCTGCAAAATACAACAAAGCTTCTGCTACCGCATCAAACTTATCTTTATCACCACAAACCAACAACTTTCTTATTTCCAATCCGACCTCTGTACCGCCGGGTTCTTTTGTGACGACAATATCTTTATTTTTTTGTTTAAGATACTCCGCTAATAGTTTGATTTGTGTTGATTTTCCCGTTCCTTCACCACCTTCAAAAGTGATAAATATTCCCTTCATTATTATTGCTCTCCCGACAACAAATATTTGATATTAAGCTTAATTTTGCCCCACAAACCAACTTTATTAATCGTTTGTCCTGCCAACAAATCCACTTCTTTTGCATTTTCATCAGGCAATTCTATTTTTAAGACACCTATTTTTTGACCGATATTAACAGGAGCCTTAATCGGACGATCATATATAGCTGTCATCTTAACTTGATTACGATAACTTTTTTTCATTGTTTCAATTATATCACTTCCGACAACCATAGGAACCGTTTTATCAACGCCATACCAAACAGGCACATCTGCAATCTTATCGCCTTTATTCTTTAATGTATAGTTATCATACTCTCTAAATCCCCACGACATCATTTTATCAGCCTCGTCCGAACGTTCTTTATTTGATGTCAATCCGGTCATAACACCGATAATTCTGCGTTCTCCCTTCTTGGCCGAAGCCGTCAAACAAAAACCTGCTTCATCCGTATGCCCTGTTTTCAAACCATCGGCATATGACATCGAATACAACAAAGGATTTCTGTTGCCTTGACGAATATTGTTATAAACAAATTCTTTTTGAGAAAACAAATGATAAAACTGAGGAAACTCTTCTATCAATTTACGAGCCAAAATAGCCAAATCCTCAACCGACATTTTATGATCCGGATGAGGTAAACCTGTTACATTAGCAAAATTAGAATTTTTTAATCCTATTTCTTTAGCTTTTTCATTCATCTTTTCAACAAAAGAATCCTCATCACCGGCAATATTTTCCGCAGCTACAATACAAGCATCATTTCCCGATTGAATAATTATACCTTTCAAAATCTGATCAACCGATACTTCATCACCTATTGCCAAAAACATCGTTGATCCGCCGCTGGCTGCTCCGCCCTTTCTCCAAGCATTTTCACTAACCTTAAAAGTATCCTCCAAAGATAAACTGCCATCACGAAGCTTATCAAAAATCATATAAACAGTCATCAACTTACTCATCGATGCCGGAGGTATAGGCTCAAAAATATCCTTTTCATACAAATATTTACCTGTAGTATAATCCATCAAAATCATATTTTTTGCTTTTGTATCAATAGCCGATGCACTTGTAGAAGTCATAAACACAACAGCAGCAATACCACTCAATAAAATATTCTTCTTTTTCATAATTTTTCAGCCTTTCAACCAACCTTATTAATCTGAAACAATCTTCGCATCATAAATTCCGCCATTTTTCAATCGTGCTAACATCACAACCGCCTCTTTTTCATTTGCAAACGGACCGACTCTGACACGATAAAAATTTTCTCCGTTAACATTAACATAATAAATATTACTTTCTACATCTAGCTGAGCCGCCATATTTTGCGCACCGCTTTCCATAGAGTATGAACCCACCTGAACAAAATAGCTTCCCTTCGGATACGAATCAACGGCCAAGCTTTTTGAACTCGAAACCGGAGCGTTTTTTTGAACAGTATAAACATCATCACATTTTTCACCGGTAAGCGCCGCTTTCAAAGCCTTACTTTCCTTTTCCATAACCTCAACACGCACTTTGGTTGTTCCTTGTGTTTGAAAACCCAAAAGCTGAGCAGCTCTTTTAGAAACATCTATTATCCTGTTTTTTGCATAAGGACCTCGATCATTTATTCGCAAAACCAACGATCTTCCATTTTCTAAATTGGTAACCTTAACAATCGAAGGCAACGGCAGTGTTCGATGAGCTGCTGTTAAAGAATACATATCATATTTTTCACCATTTGCGGTTCTTTTTGCATGAAAATCTTCGCCATACCACGATGCAATTCCTACTTCGGAATAATCATAATCTTCTTTAGGATAATACCATTTACCCATAATTTTATAAGGATTTCCGACTTTATACACTCCTCCTTGTCCGGTAATTGCCGAAGCCTGAGTGTGTTTTCCATTTCCCAAATCAACACTACCATACGCACAAGCAGTTAAAAACAACACCGTCGCCAAATAAAAATATTTAGTTCCAAACATACCAAATCCTGCAATTAAACAACATTTTTAATTGCTATCAATCTATAATCTTTTTTAAGTGACGTAAAGCGATTATTTTACCTTGTGTAATTTTCTTTCCGGAACAGGAATGGCAAACCCCACATTGCTGTTATAACTGTTAATTTTATGCAACAACTGATAATCCGGATACCCGTCTTGAGGCAATCTGGCTTCTTTTTGCACCTTTTTTATCGCTTCTCTGGTCTTAGAACCCAATTGTCCATCTTCATCAAGCTTGAACCAACCTAGTTTATTTATAAAAGACTGTATCTTAACAACATCGTCCGTTTTTACTCTTTGCGCCGAACTTTCCGGAATTTTTTGCCATTTTTTTCCTGTCTTAATATAATCAGACAATATTCCTACAGCCAATGCATAATTTTCAGAACGATTCCAATGCATTATTTTATAAAAATTATCTGTTATCAGGTAAGCTCGTCCTTTTTTTCCTTCCGGAGTAATAATTGATGTTTTTAAATCTTTCGGCAAAACAATTTTCTTACCACTAATTGTCCTAACCCCTACTTTATTCCATCTTTCAACACTAATATCCTTATTTCTTCCGGTCAAAGCATAATCAAAATTCCAAGGCAAAGACACTTCCATACCCCAAGGAATATCTTTTTTCCATCCGATTGTTGTCAAATAATTGGCTGCAGAAGCCGCTGCATCTTCAAAACTTGACCAAATATCTATTTTTCCATCTTTGTTAAAATCAACCGCATATGTATTAAATGTTGACGGCATAAACTGAAAATGTCCCATTGCTCCGGCCCATGAACCTTGCATTTTTGTAAAATCAACATTCCAATCATCAATAATCTTTAAGGCTTGATAAAGTTCTTTTCTGAAAAATTGAGGTCTCCTTTTATCGTAACTCATTTCAGTTAATGCATCTATTACATTATGCCCGCCAAAATTAGTTCCAAAATTAGTTTCTATCCCCCAAAATGCTACAATATATTCTCCGGGTAAAGCATATTGAGTTTCAATTTTTTTCATCAAAGGCTTTAAATCACGATAATTATTCTGTCCCTTTTCGACTCTTGTCTTATTAACGACACGATTTAAATAATCATTTGATGTAAGCAAAAATTCTAATTGTTTTCTGTCTTTTTTTACAGCTTCCGGTTCCGGATGATAATAATCAAAAGCATAAACCTTATCTATTGTTTTTTGAGAAATTCCTTTCTCAACCATTTCTTTTTTCAAACAATCCAACCACTCCAGATACTCCTTTGGAGCTAAAGACGTAACACTTGCTGATGCACAAGCTGTTGTGCCTAACAATATTGCTAAAGAAACTACCGACATTTTTTTTGAAAACATTATATTTTTACCTTCGTATGTAAAATTTATTTGCATAATAAATCAATTTGGTTAAAATACCGCTAAACAAAAATATTACTTATACAATAACTTAAAAATTAAAGCCTATGAAGGAATTACTGGAACATCTTACAAACGGATTAACTCCGGGGCAAAATCTGTTTTTTATTGCATGTTTGATGGCAATACTGACGACAATTGCTTGTTGGAGTATCAAAAAACTAATTGAAGTCTGGTTCAATTTGTTGGCACTTTGGAAACAACAAAAAAATCCCGATTTAAATAAACAAAATCGAGGAATTGCCTACAACAAAAGAACTCAAAAACTTGTAGAAACTTATACAGAAAAAGTACCTTTTGAATAAAACAAAAAACTGAAATACTATGAACAATCCTGTTTTATTTGGTGACGTAGTACAAGACCTCGTTTGGTTGTGCATTGTAGCGATTATTATCACCTTGTTATTTCTTCGTATTTTTATAAAAAACAACAAAGGTCAAAAAAACGCTAAGTGGTCAAACAAACTGCTTGCTAACTACTTCAAATTTCTCTTCATATGGATATTTACATTCCTTGTTTATGTCCCTATGTTAGGAAAAGTAGCATCATGGATTAACTATGTTGTTCTTATCGCTCTGATTTTAGTAGGCAATTATCTTGCACACTCAGCGCGCAAATAGCCTCTAAAAAAACATCAAAGCCACCTTTTTTTCAAAAGGTGGCTTCATTTTTAAAATCAATCTGTTATGAACACAACGTTTTTACACTGACACCATCCAATTTTTCAATTTGACCGGCAACTTCTTTAACTATATTTTCCGGAGCATCAAACGCAATACTGATTATATAAAGCCCCTTTGTTCTGTATGGCAGCCCCATTCTACCGATAATATATTGAGAATAGTCATGTAAAATTGAATTTATTCTTTCTGCCGATTTATTATCCTCAACGATTATTCCCATTATTGCTATTTTATTTTCCATAATATCACCTCACAAATCTAAAAACCACTCGCAATATATATATCACAAATTACCTCCAAAAACAACACCATTAATCTATAAATTTTACAAAGTATAAACTTGGCTTAATTAATAAAGTACGTGAAGTATTATAATGATTCATACACGGTGGCAAATGCTTAGAAATGCAACATTTTTCCGAAACATTTTTATACTATCTATCAGTTGCAAAAAAGTCTTAACCCCCTCACAATTTTATTGTTGTGAGGGTGAAACTTTATCTAAAACATTACGCTTTCAATATTTGATATAATAAAGCTCTGCTAATTCCAAATTCTTTTGCTAACGCTAAGGCATTGGTGCTTCCATCATTCATTCTACTTTGTATTTCTTTTATTTGCTCTGCTGATAGTTTTTTCTTACTGATGATTAATACTTTTTATAATTTTTTGCTTTTGCCCCATATTTTAACGATGAACCGGGTTTCTTGATACAAAAAAAGCACACACTTTCCAGTGTGTGCTTTTTTTAATTGGCGGAGAGGGTGAGATTCGAACTCACGGAGGGCTCGCACCCTCGACGGTTTTCAAGACCGCTGCATTAAACCGCTCTGCCACCTCTCCATACAATGACTAAATTTCAAAATAATTCTCGGAGAAAACCGTCGTAAACTTCGTTTACCCTCGACGGTTTGGGCTTTCAGCCATCTTACGATTCCAAGACCGCTGCATTAAACCTTTTCGAGTACCTCTCCTCGAAATATCATCGCGATTCATGAGATGTCTTTTATCTTAAACTTTTCTAAAGGTCAAGAATTTTTTTATATATTTTATATTTTTTTTACACAAGCCTATTTTTTATTTGCAAATCAAAAAAATTAATAGTACATTCCGACCACAGATTTAAATATAAGATATTATGAAGCTAATGAAAATTATCAATTCTTTGCGAGGTTACAAGGAATTGAAGGTCATGGCGACAGTCGGAAATTACGTTGTCGTTGCCAACCTTAACGGGCAAATTGTTGGTCTTATGAGCAAATCTGATGCTCCTGCTGTGCCGGAATTCATCGGGAAAGTTTCATCTACGACCATACCTGTATCAGAATGCACCCCCGCGTCATATAAACACAATATGAGCGTACGTCCTGTGTTCGTAAACGAACAAAATGACCAAGGGTGGTGTGAGTTAGATAACGGCGAAGAGATTGCAATATTGTATGATTGTAAGCCGCAATGGAAAAAAGTTAACGTTGCCGCTAATTACAATGGGCAAATTTTCTTCCCCGTAGTGAAATTACTGTGAACTTTCACAGTATCCAAAGCACTTTGTCAATAACAGACAAAGTGCTTATTTATACTAAAAAACACAATCATCTCCGTTAAAATTATATCCGATAATCACACCCCCTTGAATAACAAAATTTGTTTTACAATAAAATATATTTCTCTCTCTTTCTTTTGGAGGGCCAAACAAATCGTTCCACCATCCTCTTTCTCCCATTCCCTGATAATACAGTTCATTTGAATAAACATCCCTTTTTCCGGATGAATTTATTTTAATATAGCTAACTATTTTCTTATCAGGAGTTATAAAAAAAACATTATCCGGATTTCCCCAAACACTAAACAATTGGTATTCAGAATGCCCTACCCATCTTTGTAAGACATCCGAATATGAATTATTATCAACACTTTTGCAGGCAAAAAGCAAAAATATTCCAAAGAAAACCCAAAAACGATGCATAATTTTTCTCCCTAATAATTATTATAAATAATCTCTTTTAATTACAAAAAAAGCTCCGAAACAAATTTCGGAGCCTTAAATACTGAAATTTTGAAGAACTAATCCCAAAATTTAACCTTATCAAGCAAACCATCTGTTTTTTCAGACACTGCATTTTTAGCTGTATCCAAAGTTGCTGATGCAGCTTTTTTTGCCATATCCGATGCACTCCCCAAAGCCTTAGTAACTATGGATGTAGCATTAAACAAAATCTTGTTAAAGATTGTTGTAATCGATTCGCGAATTGACATTTTTTCTTTACCTTCACCGATACCTTCTAATTCAATAGCAGGCAAAGCCAATGTCAAAGCAGTATCATTACTTTGCAACGGAGTAATAGCACTCAAAGCGCCTCCTTCAACCAAAACCTTTTTAATTATAACATTCTTAGATGCCTTTTCTGTTTTGGGTTCTGCAGATTTTTCTTCTTCAACAACTTCAACCTTATTATCTGAAGCGGTATTTTTTGCAATATTCTGCTGAATTTGCATAACATTACTTGTAGAAAAATCAGGCATTTCATAAGTAATTTCCGGTTTCAAAACAGTAATATCTTCAACAATTATTGTATTTGTCATAAGACTGTTTACATCAACCTTAACCTTGATATCTCCCAAACTTAACAAATTAGGAGCTGAATATCCTGTCGGATTAGCAACAGTTAAACCGCCAACTTCAACTTCACCTGCAAACGGATTAAATTTAAACTTAGCCAAATTAACCTCTGTACCGACAATCTGAGTACCGTATTTATGAACAATCCCTTTTACCAAAGGCTCCATATACAACCAACCGGCAACAATAGCACCGACAATCAAAAGCAACAATGCTAGCAAAACATATTTAACAATTTTCATACTATAAACTCTCCTCATAAAAACGTTTGTCCTTATATTTATATATCAAAATATGATTAAAGCAAGTTTTTAATAAAAAAAACGGCACATTTCTAAACTGTCTCATCTTGTTCAAAATATCAAACATTTAAATCCCAAATAATCTTTTCCTATTTTTTATCAGCTTTTCCTATCCTATACCACAAAACAACATTTCAAATAATTAGCTCCGCTCTATTATTTCTTTTGTTTCAAATACTTATAAAGAGTTGTATAATTAACTTTTAATATCTCTGCTATTTTAGTTTTTTTAATATGTTGTGACAACAGACTATTTATTATTTCTTCTTTTCCGGTAAGTTTAGTTATACTGCTTTTACTTCCCACAGGACGTCCTATATGTTTGTTTTCAGCTTTTAATCTTGCTAAACATTGTTTAGTGCGTTGAGAAATTAAGTTTCGTTCTATTTCTGCTGATAATCCGAAAGCAAAAGCCAAAATCTTAGATTGTATATCTGATCCCAATCTATAATTATCTTTAATCGTCCATACTTGACATCCGATTTTCATACAATGATGCAATATAGACATTATTTGCAATAAATTGCGACCGATACGGCTTATTTCACTTGTGATTAGTATGTCATCAGCTTTTAATTTCTTAATTAACTTACCTAATTTTCGTTCTTCCAATGGCTTTTTTGATGAAATTGTTTCTTCCACCCATTTATCTATATCAAGATTATTGGTATTCGCAAATTGTTCTATCTCATATTTCTGATTTTCTTGATGTTGTTTATCCGTTGATATTCTGATGTATCCATAAATCATAACGCATCCTTTTAACCTATTTATTAAAAAAGATGAGTTTAATACACATTCATTTTAGTGAAAAAAAGTACCATTTTTTTCAATATATTTTTGTGATTATAACAGCCTGTTTTTACAGCATTTAAATTTGTTGCAAATGATTGAAAAAAATGGTACAATAAAAAACAATATTAACAATTGGAGAAATAAAATGTCTAATAAATCTGTAAGTTCAAAATTATGTCAAGCAGCTGTTAAATTTACTAATGTTATTGATAATGTTTTGTATCCTAAATTTTTAAGATGTTCTTTGAATGAATGGAAAAATAAACCGCTATTATCGACAGTTAAAACTGTTGGAGCTGTATGTTGGGCAAGCGCATTATTTACTTCTGGTTGTGGAGGTGTTGCCATGGTAGCTTGCGGAACTTCACTTTTAACTAAGGCAGGTATTGATAAATATACCAAATATGCCGAGGCAAAAAAAGAAGGTTGTTCTGTAGTTGAAGCTATAGATAGAAGTCTAAAACCAATATCCCCAGATCTTATGAAAAAATTACAGGGAAGAAATTATGACGAAAACCGTTTAGTAACGAGAAGATATCAGAAAAAAGATAACAGTAATTCTTTATAGCGATAATCAATATAATATCGTTGTATCTTGATATGACATCAATTGTTGCTCCTAGCTTTATCTCATATCTTTAGAGCTAAATGAACAAAACAACCTCTAAATGTTGTTTTTGAACGACAAACGAAAGCACCACCCACGCACAAAAAAGCCGGCTTTTTGCCGGCTTATTACAATGGTAGGCGCGTGGGGGGCTACTCTGCGCTTTGCTTGAGTTACACTGGCGCTCATCGGTTTCACCGACCGGCATACTTCCGTCCGCCTTTCGCTTGTAGTCGAACCCCTCCTCTGGGGGTCAAACCCCTCATACTTCTATTCATAACAAAAAAACTCTCCGCTAGGGAGAGTTTTTTGTTATGGTAGGCGCGTGGGGGTTCGAACCCCAGACCCACTGATTAAGAGATTGAAAGGCTCAAATTTATAAAAAATTTAATTTATTGAAAATGCGCAATAAAATCTTTAAGATGGGCTTGACAACGGTTAAAAAATAAGGTAATTTTTACTAAAATTTGTAGTATTTTAGTAGTATTTTATTTGAGGTTTTTAATGGTAAAGTTTAATTTTACAGATAACAAAATCCGTTCGTTAGAAATTAAAGCAAAGCGTTATTCTGTAATGGATGGTAAAGAAGATTGTTTAGAAGTGTTGGTTTATCCCAAAGGAACAAAAACCTTCTGTTTATATAAAAGGATTAACGGAATTCCTAAACATCAAAAGTTAGGAAATTTTGGAGATATAAATGTTGCACAAGCAAGAGAAATAGCAAGTCGTCTTAAAAATGCTATGTATGAAAATGTTTATTTTAATAGTAATGATAAACTTGCAAGAACAACTTTAAACGATGTCTTTACTTTATATATGAATTCAAAAATTGGTTTAGGAAATAAGACCACCGCTGAATATCATAGGTTATGGAATACAAAAATAAAAAATGAAATCGGTAATATGCGAGTTTTAAGTATAAATGTTGAAACATTAGAAGCATTTAGAAATAAAAATGCAGAAACACCATACCAAACAAACAGATGTATTGGTTTGATTAAGGCTGTATATAACTATCTAATAAACAAAAAATCATACAACATAACAAATCCCGCTAATGGAGTTGAAACATTTACAGAAACACCTTGTATAAGGGCATTAGATAGCGATGAGATTGGCAGAGTTATTAGTGCAATTAACAGATTGCTGAATATTAGGTTTAATCTATCATATTATGCTATATTGTGCCTCTTGTTAATTCCCGTAAGAAAATCAGCACTATTAAGTATGCGGTGGCAAGATATTAAAATGCAAAAAAAGACATGGATTGTTCCAACAACAAAAAACAAAAGAAACCTTCTTGTTAATTTACCTAATGCTATTATACCAATATTAAAGAAACTAAAAGAAGAAGCAAAAGCAAGACAAATTGATAGCGAATATGTTTTTTATTCCAAAGATAGCCAAAGCGGACATATGGTTGATGTAAAAAAATCGTGGAATATCGTAAAGAAAGAAGCGCAACTTGAAGGACGTGTAAGACTTCACGATTTTCGCCATACATTCGCAACTATGATGGCAGAATTAACGGGCAATGCTTATAAAATAAAAATAGCATTAGGGCATAACTCTCTCCAATCAAGTGAGATATATGTAAATCTTGTAAAAGAACATATAAGCGACAATGTAAATGATACTATTGATAAGATGTTGTCAAAAATCCCGTTGAAAAATTTAGAAAAAGGCAATATTGCCAAGCAAGATGTTAAGGATATGCTTATGCTTGGAGCAAAACCCGATGTAAAGATAGAATTACCGAGTTTAGAGGAAGGACAGAAAGAAATAGAAAGGTTATTGAAGCAAAAATTAGCAAATCCAAGCAATAATGAGTAATATTTAGTTATACCTTACAATACCCGCAAAAAACATACAAAAATAGTAATAATAAGGTAATATTATGCTTGACTTATTAAAAGTAAATGATATTCTTAAACTATAATATTACTTTTGAGGGATTTAAGATAATGAAATTTTTATACGCAAGAGTATCAACTAATGACGGAACACAACATATTGATAGACAGACAATCAGTGCAGAACAATATGATGAAGTTTTTATAGATTATGCAAGCGGTGGTTCAACTAATCGCCCTAAATTACAAGAGATGTTAAAATGGGTTAGAAAAGGAGATGTTGTTGAAGTTCATTCTATTGACCGCTTGGCTCGTAATATCAACGACCTTTTACAGATTGTAAAAACAATTACCGAAGAAAGAAATGCAGAAATATATTTCATAAAAGAAAATTTGCGTTTTACTGATGATACTAACAATCCATTTAATAAATTAACACTTCAAATTATAGGAAGCATAGCCGAATTTGAGCGTAATATGATTAAAATGCGACAAGCCGAAGGAATTGCTATCGCCAAACAAAAAGGTGTTTATAGCAAAGAAAGATGTAAAAAATTGTCATTATCTCAAATTGAAGAATTTAAGAAAGATGTTGAGAATAAAGTTAGAGTTTGTGAGATATTAAAGAAATATAAGATAACTAAACCAACATATTACAGATATAGAGAAAATTATGGAGTGTAATATAAAAGGCGGATTTATTCCGCCTTTTAGCTATTTGTTTATTCAAACCAACTTCGTTGTTGTTGATATATATCGTTTGGTTGTCCTGCTAATTGAACATCAAATTTTAATCCTGTAATTTTTACTTTACTATCTGCATTGTGTAATCTCATATCTATTTGCCAACCACCATCAAATATAATTGAAATGGTTGTTTTTGATTGTGTATCAGCATTCTGCTTAAATCTTATATCTACTAATCTTGTTGGATAATGTATTCTTTTAACTTTATATATGGATTTTTCATTTTTTGATGGTGTATTTAATGTTCCGTTCATATTAAAAGCAACAACTTTTGTTTGTTTATCTTTTTCCAATGAAATTATTTTATAAAAATCTTTACTACCAAAGAAATAGGATAGCAATTTTTTAGGAGCATCCGAATATTGATTACAAATATTTTGAAACTCTTTCATTATTTCTTTAAGAATAGGAACATAAAAATCATCTATTTTATTTGGAACATCTCTCCAACATATACCTTTTCTCTGCAATTCAGTTATGGGTTTTAAAATATTATCCATATTGTTAATATATTCATCACTACAAGGATAACCTAACCATACTTTACCAAAATCTTTGGCTTCCGTGATTCGTGGATGTTTAAGTGCTTGATGGTTATGTTTACAACTAAAACCAACTTCCCAATTAGATTTAAACCTAATACAAATAATATCTCTTACATCTCCATCACACCCCTTTGCTATTGTATCACTGCTTATTGAAAGTAATAAAGGTATATCATTATCTTCATTTAATAACTTTGGTTCTAATGGAAATATGATTTTAACAGCTGTTTCAGCAGCTAATTTATATTTTTCTTTATCTTGTTCAGATAATTCTTCATAAGATTTAAGTGCTGTAAAATATGCTTTATTTTCAGTTTTATTTATAATTTTATTTTCTTTCTCTAATTTATGAGATATGGCATTTAAACAAGCATATTCAAAAGCCTTTCCTTGTATAGTTTGTTTTGCTTTCGCCATATTACCCCCCAACAACTTCTAATATATTATATATAGACTTGGCTACCACTTCTGCTAATTTTACAGGAACCGCATTTCCAATTTGTTTATACTTACTAACTAAATCCCCACAAAAAAACATATTTTCAGGAAAAGTTTGAATAACAGCTGCTTCTTTATAACTTAATCTTCTCGTTTTTCCCTTTCCAAATATCCAGTTATCCGCATCTATTTTTATCATATTTGGAGATGATGGGTGCAAGGCAACTTGTTTTGCCATAGCAGGTATCGTAAACGAAACTTCTTTCCAATCTCTTCTTCTATTTCTACTCATATATCTTGAAGAATATGGAGCATTACATATTTCATCATTTTTAGGTAGTGGCAGTTTGGATAGAACATCTTTTAATGATACTTTTTCTGATTTTTTTTTGGGAAATTGATATTTTACATTTAAATCTTTTCTTATTCCAACAATTATAACTCTATATCGGTCTTGTGGAACGCCATAATCAGCTGCATTTACCAATGTTGGAACAACATCATAGCCTTTATCTGAAAAATCATTTATTATTGCTTTTATTATTTCTCCATTTCCCAATGTCAAAATACCTTTAACATTTTCAGCAACAAAGACTTTCGGTTGTTTTAATTCAACTAATTTTACAAAGTATCTGTATAGAATATTTCGTGAATCATCTAATTTTCTTGGACCCGCCAAAGAGAAACCTTGGCAAGGGAAACCTCCTGCAATTACATCAGCATTAGGAATTTCATTAAAATTAACTTTACCGATATCTCCTTGAACAACTATACTACTACTCCATCTTTTATGTGTTTCGCAAGCGTCCTTATCAATATCATTAGCCCAGATGGTTTTAAATCCTTGGTTTTCAAAACCCATATCCAAACCACCAGCACCCGAAAAAAGGGATACCAATTTATATTTTTTGTCGTCCATATAAATACCTCCATACGAATATTAACACGACGAATTAACGGTAATACTCTATATATCAATCTTTCATTTTTCAATCAAAATTTGAAAATAAATAACACTAATCACATCTCAACCACCGAATAATTACCAGCGCAATATTTAACAATAGCAAAGTTACGTTTATTAAATGCTTGAAATACTACAATCCAAGCCCAATTTTCATCATATACTAATGTTGCGTTGCGAGTTGTATAAGTTGCTTTTCTCTTGTGTTTTATTAGTTCGTTATATGCTATCTGTATCTTCATTTTTTAACCTACCAATAGCGAATTAGTCTTTTTGTGATAAGTTGTTGCCCTTCGGTTATTATGTTATCTAAATGGCGATTTATTGCATCTTTATCTTCAAAATCATCATATTGTTGTCTTATATCCATTAACTTCTTAACTAAACAACTGATACTATCAATAGAAGGCAAGCGATTTTCCGTTAATAACATAGATAAGTAATGTTTTGTTCTGCGTAAATATTCACTGCTGAACTCATATTGCGATTTAATAAGTCCTAATTTCTGTAATAACATACAAGATTTCTTCATAAATCTAATATCTTCTTTTATTTGCTCTAATTCGTAGCGATTTGTTCTTTCTTTTCTTAATAGGTTATTATTTGCTTCTTTTTCCTTCAATTTGCTGTTCTTAATTTCTTGTGTCGGTGCTGATTTTATTTCTGTATCAAGTTGTTTGTTTCTATTCATTAGTGAATCAATTTTATCTTTCATATATTGGATTTGAGATTTCATATTTTACCTTTTGTTTTATTGTTTTTATCAATTAAATTGTGTAATTTTTTATAAATCATACAGAGGCTGAACTCGTTTCACTCGTTCAACCTAAACTTCGCAATCACAGATTGCTTGTTTTATTTCTTTTTACTTAAATTGTTAGATTATTTAATTTATTTCAGTATTTCCGTTAGATTTGCTCTTTTTACCCGACTTACGAAGGGTAAAAAATTATAGCATTTCCGTTGAGTTTGCTTTCTTGTTTCAGTTATATTAAGTATAATACCTTAAAATCCGCACACCGCCAATGCGAACCTTCAACTTGCTTTTCGGTTGGTATATTATAAAACCCGAACAAGAACCAAGTCTTATAATACCGAGGTTGTCAATGAGCACAGACAGAGCCTCATATTTCTAACTGACATCATCAGCCGCGTCCTATTTATATTCCGCCGACCGCCTTTGGAGGGGTTTCTTTGCGGTGCTTATACCAATGGATAAGACTTCGTAGGTTTTCAGTTCGTTCTCTGCGTGAGAGTGCTTATAAAAAAGCCTGTTTGCCCGTTTTAATGACATAGATTAAATATCTATGATTGGTATGTCATAGTTATTTATCTGTTATTGATTAAAAAATGTAATTTTATAAAACGATTCTAAAAAAATGTTAGAAAACACAGTTTTAAAAATCTAAAAAATTTAAAATTTGTAGTATTTTTGTAGTATTTTGATAAAAAAATAAGGCTCTCAAAATCTCTTGAAAGCCTTTGTTTTCTTATGGTAGGCGCGTGGGGGTTCGAACCCCAGACCCACTGATTAAGAGTCAGTTGCTCTACCAACTGAGCTACGCACCCATATCAATGATGAACCGGACTATAAACTTACTTTTTTTATTTTGCAAGACCTTTTTAACAACTTTTACAAAAATATTAACCGTTAATATATTGTTTTAATATTTCAGCTAATATATTTGCCCACTCATTAGCCCCCTTATCCAAATCATCAAACTCATCGTCTCTGATTTCTATCAAAGCATAATCCAATCCTTTTTCCTCGCCGCAAACAACAACTGCTCCGGTATTATATTTGCGCAAATCATAAGGAACATTTTCACCTACAATTTTATTCGTTTTAGATAATTCTTTATACATAAAATCAGCCATTTTTGTCGGTTTATGCCACAAAACACCTGCTTGCCAAGGTCTGTAATCGCCGCCTCGTAATTGTGGCGTATAACTGTGTATTGAAAATATAACCGGCTTTTTCCCTTTTGATTGCAATCTCGCAATTTGCTTTTCAACAGCCTCATAATAAGGACGATAATATTTATTCAAACGATATTTTGTTTCATTTGCCGACAAATTAATATTTTTATGAATTATTGTTCCATCACTCACATCAACTATCAATTCATCTTCATTTTCTCTTCGGTTAAGATCAATCAATAATCTGGAATATCTTCCCATAATTGCAAAACATCCGAGTTTTTTTGCCAACAATTCCGTAATTTCTTTTCCGCCCTTATCCCGTGCAATATGTCGTTTCAACTCATCTTCCGACAAACCCAAATTATTATACTCATCCGGAATATCGTTTCCGGCATGTTCACATGTTAAAATCAACTCACAATCCGAATCTTTATTTATAATTTCAAAAACATTATCTTGCATTTACCTTTACCTCACGCATTTTTTTAGCATAGCCCGGATTTACATAAGGAAGCTTTCCTGTTTCATTCAATGCCTGCATAACTAAACGAGAATATTTTTGCTCACCCTCAATTGCCGATTTTGAAACAGCTCTTTTCATCGGACGATACGAATCATATGCCACTTGATAATAATAAGACAAATCATGCATAACTGTTTTATCATCGGTCATCTGATTATTATACCATGTATATTTATTCAGTAAAAACCTGTTCATATGATTTGGATTATTATTCACGGCAGACATTACAAATTCTCTGTTAAATTGCAAAAATGCTTCAACAAATTTTTTATTAAAATTGGCATTCATAAAACGCATTTCTACTGTATGTTTTGGTATTACATTCAGTGTTTTATATTTATTACCGTATGCCGACATTTCTTCCAATTCTTTTTTGTTATCACATAAGTCTACCATAATCGCCAAAAAAGGATAATCTCTGTCTCCGTTTTGGCTCAAGTTTCTGCTTATATATGTCGCATACAAAAGATTATTATCTCGTCTTTCGGGAGCTGCAAATGCTCCAACAATATCTTTTTCATGCAACATCATTCTTTTAACCAAACGTCTATATACAGCCATATCAAATCCTTCGGCTGATAAGTGTTGGTGCAGTGAACAATGCACATTAACATGTCCTTCATCAAACGCATCCAAAATTTTCAAACAACTGTCTTCATCATCTTTATTTCGCATAATTCTGCTGGCATATTCAACCGCTGCCAAATTATTGTGTCTGGCAAGACTTTCATCACGCATTATTACTCCTGCAGAATTTTTATCCAAATAAACACTGGCATCTTTATTGGTTGAATACAATTTTTCCCAGCCATTTTTATCCTTAAGATAATCAATCAACAAATCATAATCCTTAAATTCTTCAGGCACATAAAACTCCAATTCAAAACCACTGGGCCAATATTCTTTCGAAAACGCATTTCCCTTGGTTTCGACCTGAAATAAATCATTCATTTCAGGATTATCTGTTGACATTTCTTGATATTCTTTACTAATACGATTCCTTAATTCATGCAACCGCCCTATTTCTCTTTTTCTGTCTGCAAAAGTATAACCTTCTTCATATTGATATTCTTTCATCATATTTTTGCGTAAATAATTATCTGATGCAAACAAAGCCTTTTGATAAACCTCACCCTCATTCGTTATCTCATCAAAATGATTATCTAAATGATGCAAAATATCTGCTCCAACCATCAAACCATGTTTTCCCGAATATGGCATATTAGTCTTTATAGGCCAATTTCCAAATTCGGCACTATGATCTTTTTTGGATGCAAAACTATACATAAATTGTCTTAATTCAAAACCAAAAGTCTCTATTCCGTCTACCAACGAAGCTAACCTTCCGTCTCCTGTTTTTATATATTCTTGAGAATACAAAACACTCAACTGAGGTTTATCTTCATTGTAAGTATCAACACTTTGTACAACATCTTCAACAAAACGATGAAAATTTTCTTTCGCATATTTTCCATAATTTTTATGAAAATATTCCACTACTCCGGCAAACGGAGCCAACATATTATCAATGTGCCAATCATAATAAAATTGCTTAAACTTTTTACCCTTTACCATAGCAAAATAATCTGCAAATGCAGATCTGACTTCTCCAACCGTATTCTCTATATTATTACTCATCTTCTACTCTTGATATTAAAATGTTAAACTTAAATCTTAAAGTGTGTTATCTTTCCCTCTGAGTACCCACACTTTTTAATTAAGGGGTAAAAATACTCAGAGGCTAATCAAGAGCAAAATAGAAATCAAAATAAAGGAAATAAGACCAAGCAAAACGCCGCTGCTTTTTATAGCATCGTTCGATACATTCAAAATATCTCCGACAACGTTAAACATCAATTTCCTTCTTAATTTGTCAACTTTTTAAGAATAGTACAAACAAAAAAATATTGTCAACTTTTTTTTATAAAAATAAAACATTTTTTAAAAACAAAAAACCTTTCTAAAAAAGAAAGGCTTTTTAAGTGGCGGAGCGTATAGGACTCGAACCTATGCATCGCTATTCACGATGACGGATTAGCAATCCGCTGCATTACCACTCTGCCAACGCTCCATTCGTGTGGTACGGACACATATTTAACTTAACTTTTTATACTCGTCAATACTTTTTTGTCGTTATTAATGAAAAATCATCGTAACATATGTCATCATAATAAAACCCAAAAAAACAGCTGCTGCTGATTTATTGGTTTCTTTTTGTCCGTAAGTTTCAGGTAAAATTTCATTTATAACAACAAACAACAATGTTCCTCCTGCCAAAGCCATCCCATACGGCACAATCTTAAAACTTACATCCATCAACAATAACCCTATAATGGCCCCCAATGGCTGCATCAATCCTATTACAAAAGACATCATAGCCGATTTTATTTTCGAATAACCGGCTCCCACCAAAGAAATTGCTATAGTTAACCCCTCCGGAATATTATGAACGGCAATCCCCAATACCAATGATAAAGGGTTAATCAACTCATCAGCTCCATAAGCAACACCGACAGCCAAACCTTCCGGCAATTTATGCAAAGTTATGGCGATAATAAACAACCAAGCTTTTTTTGCTCTTAAATTCGGACCATGATGCCCCATTGAATTATGCTCATGCGGAAGAACAAAATTAAGCACCCAAACCAACAAAACACCGACAAAAACTGCACCGACATAACTAAAGGCATCTTCGTATAAACTATTGCCGTTTTTTACAATATCTTCCATTGCCGGAACCAACAAAGAAAATAATGATGCCGCCAACATCACTCCGGCAGCTAAATTAAGTAGCTGATTTATTTCATTTTTTAAATATCTTTTTTTCAAAAAAATACAAAGCCCTCCGATTCCGGTAATTAAACCGGCTATCAAAGAAGCAATGAATCCATCTGCAAAAGTAGCTGTTAACATAAACTATTCCTTATTATCTTGACAATTTTATACTGATTTATTGCCTTATAGGCTTTATCACCTATCAAACAACTTAGCAATATCTTTTATCTTCAACTCTACATAGGTCGGACGCCCATGATTACACTGCCCTGAATGTGGCGTATTTTCCATATCTCGTAACAATTTATTCATTTCATCTATTTTTAATCTGCGTCCCGCTCTTATAGAACCATGACAAGCCATCGTAGCACAAACCAAATGCAATTTTTCTTTCAAATCAAAAGCCCCGCCCCACTCTGTTACTTGAGCTGCTAAATCTCTGATAAGCTCCTGAACATCAATTTCTCCCAAAAGCGCCGGTGTCGCTCTGACAATAACGGCTGTAGTCCCAAATTCTTCTATATCCAAACCTAATTTAGCCAATTCTTCGGAAGCTTCCAAAATTTTTTCTTTTTCAACTAATGACAAATCAACAATTTCCGGCAACAACAAAATCTGAGATACCGGATTTTTCTCAGCAAGCCCGGACTTTAGCTTTTCCATTACAATTCGTTCATGTGCCGCATGCTGATCAACAATAATTATACTGTCTTCTGTCTGAGATATAATATAAGTATCATTAAATTGGGCTTTTGCCATACCCAACGGACCAAAATTATTATCTTTTACATTTTCATAATCAATTTCTTCCGTCTTGACTGAAAACTTATATTCCAAATCGGGCAATTCAATCTGTCTTTTGTGCTTTCCCAAATTACTACTTTGATAATTTCCTGTTTTGACACCATCGGATAAAACACGTTCCGGTTCATTAAGGCTCAAAAATGTTTCTGTTTGAGGTAATACAATATCACACAAATCCAATGTATTTGAAGTTTTTCCTGAAGATCTGGTTAAAGCATTTCTTATTGCCGAAACTAACAATCCCCGTATCAAATTATTATCATAAAATCTAACTTCTGCTTTCGTCGGATGCACATTTACATCAACATCTTGCGGATTAACATCAAAAAACAAAGCACACATCGGATATCGTCCCGATGCCAAAACATCCTGATAAGCACCTCTTATTGCCCCTAACAATAACTTATCTCTAACCGGTCTGTTATTTACAAACAAAAACTGTGACAACGAATTTGCTTTATTTAAGGTCGGTAAAGACACATATCCGCTAATCTTAACGCCTTCTCGCATCGCATCAATTAAAATTGAATTTTCTCTGAATTCTTTTCCCATTACAGCTGATAATCGTTCCATTCTTGCATCAAACAAATCTCCGACTGCAACAGGATAATACAACTTTTTCTTACCATCAGCATATAACGAAAAAGCAACTTGAGAATTTGCCAACGCAATTCGTTGAATAACATCAACACAATTTGCCGTTTCAGAAGACGATGCTTTCAAAAATTTCAATCTGGCAGGTGCTGAAAAGAATAAATCCCGCACTTCAATTCTTGTACCTTGAACACAAGCCGAAGGCACAACATCTGACTTTTCACCACCACAAACATCCATCTTCCATCCGTTATCATCATTCTTACGACGTGTGGAAATCGTCATTCTTGATACTGAAGAAATTGAAGGTAAAGCCTCTCCCCTAAAACCAAAAAAACAAATATTAAACAAATCATCATCCGGCAATTTAGAAGTCGCATGTCTCTCAACTGCCAAACTTAATTCTTCCGGCGACATTCCCTTACCGTTATCAACAATCGTTATTAATGATTTTCCGCCATCTGTTAAATGCACTTCAATCGAAGAAGCTCCCGCATCAAGAGCATTTTCAACCAACTCTTTAACAACCGAAGCAGGCCTTTCAACAACCTCTCCTGCTGCAATTTGATTAACCAGGTTTGACGGAAGAATTCTGATTGTCATTATTTTCTCAATTTTTTAATTAATGCGATTAAACTGTTTGTTGATGAATCATGATTGGCATTTTCTTTGTTTCCTTGCAATTCAGGCATAATTTTCAAAGCCATTTGCTTTCCTAATTCAACTCCCATTTGATCAAATGAATCAATATTCCAAATTATTCCTTCAACAAATGTCTTGTGTTCATACATAGCAACCAACATCCCCAAAGCAAACGGATCTATTTTCTTGAATATTATTGTATTAGACGGTCTGTTTCCGGTAAAGCTTTTATATTTTTTCAATCGTTCAATTTCTTCCTTTGATTTACCTGCTGCTTTTAATTCCGTTGCAGCTTCTTTAACCGTTTTTCCTTTCATCAAAGCTTCACTTTGAGCTAAAATATTAGCTAACAATATCTCATGATGTTCGCCTATTTCATTGTGTGAAATTGCCGGAATAATAAAATCACACGGAACAAAAGATGTTCCCTGATGCAACATCTGGAAAAACGAATGTTGAACATCCGTACCGGCACCGCCAAAAATAACCGGAGATGTCTGATATCTGACAAATTCATTATTCAAATCCACAAACTTACCGTTACTTTCCATTATTAATTGTTGCAAATAAGCCGGTAAATATGACAAATATTGATCATACGGTACAACTACATGATTACGGATACCAAAGAAATTATTGTACCAAATACTCAAAAGAGCCAAAATAATCGGAATATTTTTATCCAAATCCGCTGTTTTAAAATGCTTATCCATTGCATATGCTCCAGACAGCATTTTTTCAAAATTTTCATATCCCACCGCAATAGCAACAATCAAACCTATTGCTGACCACATTGAATATCTGCCTCCGACAAAATCCCAAAATTCAAACATATTTTCAACATCAATGCCGAATTTTGACACCTCTGTAGCATTTGTTGATACAGCTACAAAATGTTTTGATGTTGCATGTTCTCCCAATGCATCAACCAACCATTTACGACAAGTTTTAGCATTAGTTAATGTTTCAATTGTTGTAAATGTCTTAGAACAGACAATAAATAATGTGGTTTCAGGATCCAACTTGTTCAAAACTTCGGCACATGCCGTTCCGTCAATATTAGAAATAAAATAACAATTCATATCCTTGGGCATATATTTTTTCAAAGCTTCAACAGCCATCTTTGGTCCCAAATCAGAACCGCCTATTCCTATATTAACAATATTTGTTAATTTTTTTCCCGTATATCCTTTAAACTTACCCAAACGCACGGCTTCTGAAAAATCTTTAATCTTTGCCAAAACTTGATTTATTTCCGGCATAACGTCTTTTCCGTCAACATAAATAGGTGTATTGTCTCTGTTACGTAATGCCACATGCAAAACAGCTCTGTTTTCGGTAATATTAATTTTATCACCGGCAAACATCTGTTTTATCTTTTTTTGCACTTTTGCTTCTCTGGCCAATGTCAATAAATATTTAACAGCTTTTTCATCAATCCTGTTTTTCGAATAATCAAGCCACATATTTTCTAAGGATATACTATATTTTTCAGCTCTTCTTGTGTCTTCACTGAACATATCTCGCATTTCAACCTTACGCATTTTTTTTGCGTGAGTCTCAAGTTTTTTCCAAACTCTGGTTTTATTAATGGTCTTATTCAAATTAAACATAGTTCCTCCTTATTAAAAACTTCCTATACTCGCTTTTAATACTCTGTTGCCGAAATATTTTTCGGCCACAGCATTAAGTTGTTCCAATGTAACATTCATAACATATTCATTGCGTTTTTGTAAAAAATCTTTTCCCAAATCATATTTTTGCATATAAGCCAACATTTCGGCTATACCTATCGTTGATGCAAAACGCAAATTATACGATGCTGTCAGATAATTCTTAGCATTTTTAAGTTCTTCTGATGAAAATCCTTTTTGAGCCGCTTCATTAAGTTCTTCAAAAAACATTTTTTCAGCCTTAGCAAAATTATCTTTAGTTGCAGAAAAACCGGCCATAACCAAATTAGATTTATCTGACAAAATCATCGATGAGTATGCTCCATAGGTTAACCCTTCTTTTTCCCTTATTTGCTGATTCAATCGCGAATTAAGCCCTGCTCCGCCAAACAGATAATTAGCAATGTACAAAGGATAAAAATCTCCACATTTTCGACAAGTTCCGGTCATAATGTATGTTGCAATATTTTGTCCGGTTACACGATCGATTTGTAAATCATTTTTATCCCAATCAATTACAACATTATCTAAATTTTTATTGTTTGAATGTTGCGGTAAATCTCCAAAAATATCATTAATCGTTTTCTTCACTTCATCATCGGTTAAATCTCCGGCAACTCCGATATACAAACCATCTTTAACTAAATTTGTTTTAACAAAATTTTTTAAATCACTCCCCTTAATTTTGCTTATGGTATCAATAGTTCCCAACATATTACGACTATAATTATGATTATCATAAACAAACTCATTAACTGCCAATTTCAATTGATTAGCCGGATTTTCTTTTTCGGCTTCCAAGCTTTTCAATATTTGCGCCTTCGCTGTTTCTACATACTTGTTTTCAAATTTTGGTGTCATCAAAACAGATCGTAAAATTTCAACAGCCTTACTCAAGCCATCCTTTGGAAAAGTAATAATTCCGTTAAAAGCATCTTTATCGGTATTAAACGAAATTTTAATACCGTTAATATCCATATCTTTTTTCAAAGCTTCTGCATCACGTTTTCCGGCTCCGGCATCCAAAGTTGCCGCAACTAAATTAGATATACCTTGCAAACTACCATCTTCATAAGCAAACCCCGATTTTGCAAAAATAAAACTCAACGCAATCAACGGTGCATTTTTTTCAGCAATAAAATATGCCTTTATATTTGTTTTTTCATCAATAATTTCCGTAACATTTCCCTTAAAAGTTCGTCCTTTTAACTCCGAATTATCAACAAAATACTCATATGAAAATGTTCTGTTATAATTATAAACAATTCCACCTAAAAACAAAAGCAGCACCAAAAACAATAAACCTGTTCGATTCTTATTTCTCATATATATAGGTCTTTTGCTCATTGCTTTATCTCCTCTGGATGCAAAACACCTATTGCCTGATGTGCTTTATTCCACAGATAATCAGCAACACTCAAAACATCAGACAAACTTACTTTGTCTATCTCCTCAACATATTGTTGTAAATCATCCAAATTCATACCGACAGCCAACATCCAACCTACTGTTTGAGCCAAACTTTCCGGATTATCTTTCAGATAAACCAAATTAATCTTAAGCCTTTGTTTAATCTCTTTCAAATCATTTTCATCAAAATTTTTCAGAGCTTCATTCCAAGCTTTATTAAGTTTTTTTTCAAAAACATCTCTTTGTTCCGCCACCGGAACTGCACTAATAACAAATTTACCATAACTTCTTGCCATACCGTCATAATAAACACCTATATTCAAAGCCGTCTTATCTCTCACAACCATTTTTTGGTATAATGGCGAATTTTCATTTCCCCCCATATATTCAGATAATATTTCCAATGCATATGCCTGTTTCCTGTCTTGTACAAAAGAAGGTACCGCCAACATCTTAACAAAACGTTCCATTTTTACATCCGATGCACTCATCTCCGCTTTTGCTTTGTACATTCCTTCTTTTAACTCAAATTTTGTCTGTATTTTTTCCATCGGTTTTAATTTGCCATAATATTTATCAGCCAATTTTTTTGCTGTTTCAACGTCAATATCGCCGGACAAAACCAATACAGCATTATTCGGAGCATAATGATTCTTATAAAATTCCGTCACATCTTTCTTTGTCAGATTCACAATTTCCGCATCATACCCCGTAACCGGATTTGCATATGGATGTTCTTGCCACAAAGCCCTGGTAACAACTTCAAAAAACTTCGCAGTCGGATTATTATCTATTCTTTGTTTTCTTTCCTGAAAAACAATATTTCTTTCTGTTATAAAATCACTGTCATTTATAACTAAATTTTGCATTCTGTCAGCTTCTAAAAACATCGCCAATTCCAGCCTCGATATATCAACAAACTGATGATACGCCGTAACATCCTGTGATGTAAACGCATTACTTTCCATTCCGTTTTGTTCGGCAATTCGATTAAATTCCTGCCCTTTTACCCTTTTGGTACCTCGAAACATCAAATGTTCCAACAAATGAGCTATTCCCCCTTTACCCGGCATCTCATCAACAGCACCGACTTTGTAAAAAAGCATTTGTTTGACTATCGGAGCCTTATGATTTTCAATAACAACAACATGTAACCCGTTATCTAAAAAAAACTCTTCGGCATTAAATAGTTTTGCTTCAGCTGCAAAAGAACAACCAAACAACATCACAAACAGCAAAACACCGAGTTTTTTTAATATCATCATCATTTCCTGATTATTTTACACCGGGGCGTACACCAAACTCCGGTGGCAAAGACAAAGGTTCTCTTTGTTCTACCATCGTTTCATCAGGCGATTTTCTGGATAATCCCAAATCTTCTTTGGTTACTCCCGAACAAGCCGCAATCATAATTAATAACGAAAAAACTAAGATAATTCGCATACTATTCTCCTTTTTTTTCAAAATAACCGAACAAAGCCTGAATAATTATCAATCCGGCACCGATACAAATAAAACTGTCAGCTACATTAAAAGCCGGCCAATGAGAATCTGCAATATGAACATCTAAAAAATCAAAAACAGCGCCAAATCTTAATCTGTCAATAACATTTCCGATAGCCCCCCCCATAATCATTCCCAAAGAAGCTTGTATCAACTTATTGTTTTCACTTTTTAACCAAAAAAACAAAGCAACGACTATCGCAATAGCCAAACCTGACAACAACCAAACCCCAAGATTTCCATAATTGTTCAACATGGAAAAACTGACACCGGTATTCCAAGCCTTAACAATATTAAAATAATCATTAACGTAAACATAAGGAGTTACATCTAAAAAATGATGCAAAACAAAATATTTGGAAATCTGATCAGACAACACAACTACAAAAGCAACTATTAACCCGAACAACAATTTTTAACACCCTTTCAAACATATAAAATATCTACGAGATTACGCTAAAAATCAATACATCTCAAGCGCCCCATATAAGATACACACAAAAAAGGATTTTTTATTAAAACATCTTCTTTTTTCTGAAAAACAATATAACCAATATTGTCAAGATTGTTGATGCCATAACAACATACCAAAAACCATACCTGTCATCACTCAACGGAACCCCTACATTCATTCCCCAAAAACTTGCCAACATTGTCGGAATTGAGAGTATGATTGTAATTGCGGCCAAAAATTTCATAACTTGGTTAACATTATTATTTATCACAGATGCAAAACCATCCATCATACTTTCCAAAATCGTACGATGCATATCAACCATTTCTATAGCCTGTTTGTTTTCAATCATAATATCTTCAAGCAAATCAATGTCATCTTCCGAAAAATTCAAAACATGGTTTATTGTTTTAGCTCGTACCATTCGCAACAATTTTTGTAAAATTAACTGATTATCACGCAATGCCGTTGTAAAATAAACCAATGACTTTTGAATTTCCATCAACTGAAACAATTCTTTATTATTTGTCGTGTTACGCAAATTATATTCTATCGATTCGGTTTTTCGATTAATAATTTTCAAATACCTCAAATAAAACTGCGTTGCTTTATACAAAATATTAAGCATCATCTTAGTTTTATCCTTAGTATCAAACGTATTTGCCGTAGATTTTGTAAAAGAACCGATAATTCTGTTCTCTCTGGAACAAAGTGTAACAAAGTTTTTCGGAGTAAAAACCATTGAACATGGCAATGTATCAAACTGTCCTTCATCATCCAACAACGGCAAATTGACAATTACCATAAAATTTTTACCGTCTAATTCGATGCGTGAACGCTCATCAATATCCAACGAAGTTTTTATTATATCAACATCCCAATCTATCCAGTTTGCAATTTTTTCAATTTCTTCATTGCTGGGATTTATTACATTTATCCACGATCCGGGGTACAAACGATTCTTCTTAAGTTTAACGAGTTTCTTATTGGCATCTGTTCTGCAAATCTTAAACATAAGCTTTAACCTCCTCTAATAAACTATTGAAAAAAATTTTAAAACAAATCGATAGACAACTCCGCTTTAAACATAAAAAAAGCCTTATATGGTGCGGCCAAAAGGACTTGAACCTTCACGGGATACCTCCCATAACGACCTCAACGTTACGCGTCTACCAATTCCGCCATGGCCGCTCACAAACCAATAAAGCTGTGCTAACAGATATAGCACAAATAAAAAATAATCAAGCTTTTTTTAGCTTTATTATATTTTTTTTATTTCTTTCTATATTTTTTGACAATTTTGACAAAAAAACACCTTGCACGCACTCCAAAAATATGATATATCTTTTGTATCAAAAAAAATTATTGGAAAACTATTAGTTGGGTGAGTTAGTTCCGGCACAATTTATTGTAGCCCTTTTAAATCCCAAAGCCATTAAAACTAAAAAAATATGGCAACAAACGAGACAAGGTTAATCGATCGCCGCCACCTCTACAATATAGGCGAACTCATTGCGGTAGCATTCATTGAATTTTTCCCTCACGGAAAAGTTCAGGTTTACGGAAAATTCTACGATGGATTCAGAGGTCATCGAGGCCCGGAAACCGGCATGATTGCTGAAGTGCCATACAACCTCTTAGAAGAGGTGCGTCGCACAACCTGGCAACAAAACAACAAAAGCCCCGAGCTTCAAGCCTGGTGCGACGAAATTTGGCAAAAAGCCAAAGAAATTGATGATTGGTTTGAGAAATTTTAATATTCCCTCACTCATCATCAAAAAAGGTCTGCTCTTAACAAGCAGACCTTTTTTACATCCTAATCTAAATTAAACCTCAACCAAAAAAACGCCACATTTCCCATATTGGTCCAACCGGGGACATATGCCATTTGCAAAGCTAATCGTTTATATTCTATTCCCACAATCGGCAACGGCAACGGAACAGGAATATATGCATATTCATGACGTTGCGTAAAACCCAAAGTATACCCAATCCCTACTTTCCAATCATCATTACAACACAAATTCCAGTTTTTTTGATAGGCATAACCGAACATTGTTTCCATATGATAGTTAGAATCCTTAAAAGCCATAGCATATAAACCATGCCAATTACCTTTTTCATCATATATGGACTTGCCCAAACCGAAACCGAAAGCATTTTCGTTATATTTTGCAATATGTTCATCATCATATGCCAATCTGTTATGCCAAGCATAAAGCGGAGCATACATATCATAATGATCAGATCGCCAAATAGCTCCTATTTCTCCCAAATAATGTTCTTTCCATTCTTCAAAAGAAGCCGCTTTAGCCGACACACAAAAAATACAACTCGCAATAAATAACAAAAATATTTTTTTCATACGGTTTTTCTTTATTATTCTTACCTAATCTATACCTTATGTATTAAATCAATCTGCTCTTGTCAATAGCAGCTCGTACAAAAGACACAAATATCGGAGCAGGATCAAATGGTTTTGATTTCAATTCCGGATGGAACTGAACAGCCATAAACCATGGATGATCTTTGATTTCAACAATCTCAGGTAATTTTCCGTCCGGTGATTTTCCTGAAATATCCATACCTGAACGACGTAATGTATCTGCATATTTCATATTAACTTCATATCTGTGACGATGACGTTCTGAAATTTTTTCTTTTCCATAAACTTTCATAGCCAAAGAATTCGGTTCTAATACACAATCATAAGCACCCAAACGCATTGTACCGCCTAAATCACCGTCTTTATGGCGAATCTCTTTAGCTCCTTCTTTATCCCATTCAGTCATCAATCCAACAACAGGCTCGCAGTTAGGATCAAATTCGGTAGTTCCTGCATTTTTAATCCCTGCCACATTACGCATTGTTTCAATAACAGCCATCTGCAATCCCAAACAAATACCCAAAAACGGTATCTTATGTTCACGCGCAAATTTAATAGCGGCAATTTTTCCTTCTGTTCCTCTTTGACCAAAACCACCCGGTACCAAAATAGCACTAACATCTTTTAAGTGTTCTTCCGGATTCTCTTTTTCTAACAATTCGGAATCGACCCATTTAATCTTAACTTTATATTTGTTAGCAATACCCCCATGTGTCAAAGCTTCATTCAAAGATTTATATGCTTCCAACAACTGTGTATATTTTCCTACCACGGCTATTCTGACTTCACCTTCCGGATGGCGTATATTTGCTAAAATATTTTCCCATTTACTCAAATCAAGTTCATCTGTCGTTTGAATTCCAAAGTGTTTACAAACCTGTCTGCCCATACCTTCTTTAGCATATGCAATAGGAACCTGATAAATACTGCTTGCATCTAAAGCCGCAATAACATTTTCTTCTTTGATATTGCAAAAAAGAGCAATCTTACGTTTTTCGTTTTGCGGAATTTCCATTTGTGAACGACACAACAACATATCCGGCTGAATACCATATTCTTGCAATTTTTTCACTGAATGTTGTGTCGGCTTCGTTTTTAGTTCACCGGCTGTCGGAATATATGGTAACAATGTAACATGAATAAACATAGAACGTTCCCTGCCCAACTCATAAGCAACTTGTCTTATTGCTTCTAAATACGGCTGTCCTTCAATATCGCCCACTGTTCCGCCGATTTCACACAAAACAAAATCTTCGTCCGTTATATCCGATAAAATAAAACTTTTTATTTCATTGGTAACATGCGGAATAACTTGAATGGTCGCCCCCAAATAATCACCATGACGTTCTTTATCTATAACTCGCTGATAAATTTTTCCTGTAGTAATACTATCAGTCTTTCGACAAGCTACCCCCGAAAATCTCTCATAATGTCCTAAATCCAAATCTGTTTCTGCTCCATCATCTGTAACAAAAACTTCTCCATGCTGATATGGACTCATTGTTCCCGGATCAACATTCAAATACGGATCAAGCTTGCGCATTCTAACCTTAAATCCTCTGGCTTGTAAAAGAGACGCCAAAGACGCCGAAGCAAGCCCTTTCCCGAGAGAAGAAACCACACCACCGGTTATAAATATAAATTTAGTATTTTCAGACATCTATCCTATCCTTTTTTGTTTATTCTTAAAGTAATAAAGGCACCTTCCCTTTTTTTAGAAGATGCCTTTATTTTACTCAATCAACCATTTGTTTTACTTTTCAGCAGTTGGAACGACCGGTGCTTCCGAAGCAACGGGAACTGTTTGCTCTGCAGCAGCCTTATCAACTATCGATTCTCTCGGTTTTGCTTGTCCTCTGTAGTAAAGAGCAAGTGAAATACTGGTAACAAACAACAACGTAGCCAAAACTGCCGTTGTTCTTGTCAATAAATTACCGGTTCCTCTGGCACTTAAAAAGCTGGATGCACCGGATCCTCCACCCAATCCGTCCAACGCACCGCCTGTCGAACGTTGCATCAAAATACAAGCAACCAAAAAAATACAAACCATCAAATGAACAACTAATAAAACTGTACCCATTTTTTTATTCCTTAATTTAATCAACTAACAACCGGCATTATCAGCAATAGCCATAAAATCAACCGACTTCAAACTTGCTCCGCCAATCAAAGCACCATCAACATCAGACAAAGATAAAAATTCTTTAGCATTTGACGGTTTAACCGAACCGCCATACAAAATACGCATTTTGTTTGCCTGAGCTTTACCTAATTTCTTAGCCAATACTTTACGCACAGCAGCATGAACTTCCTCAACATCATCAGCGGTCGGAGTTTTACCGGTACCAATAGCCCAAACAGGCTCATACGCAATAACCGTATCATTTGCTGTTGCCGTATCCGGAACGGAACCCAAAACTTGATCAGAACAAACACTGATTGTTTGTCCGTTATCACGTTGTTCTAATGTTTCTCCTATGCAGATAACTGTCTTCAAACCTGCTTTATTGGCAGCGACAGCCTTTTTACATACCAATTCATTAGATTCGCCGTGATCAGCCCTACGTTCAGAGTGTCCCAATATTACATAACTGCAACCGGCATCAACCAACATCAAAGGACTTACATCACCTGTATGAGCTCCTTTTTCATTGAAGTGACAATCTTGCGCCCCTAAAGCCACTCTTGTCCCTTTCAATGCTTTTTTTACCGAAGTCAATAAAGTAAACGGAGGACAAACCAAAAACTCACAAGTTCTTTTCTTAGATTTAACCGCAGCTTTTATTTCTGTTGCCAAAGCCACTCCGTCTGCCGTTAAACCATTCATTTTCCAGTTACCGGCAATCAGCATCTTACGAGCCATACTCAACACTCCTTTATATTCAAAATTACCAAATTATCCTTTTTCTACCATAGTCAAAAAAACTTTTCAACACCAATATTTGAGGTGTTGTATAAAATAATAAAATGATTATAATCAGCAACGATTATAAGTGTTTTTCTAAGAAACGAAGGTATACTAAAATGATAAGCAAAATACGAAAATATCAGGATTCATGGTTAACCAAAGCTATTCTGGCTTTAACAGCACTAAGTTTTATGTCTCTTTTTGGAATATCCGGCTATGTAAATTCAGCCAACAAAAATCGAGCTGTTATCAAAGTTGACAATTTGGAAATTTTGCAAGACGAAATGAATGCAAAACTAAACAACAGCATACGCAAAGCCCAAAATATGTTTGGCGACACAATTGAAATTGATGAAAACACACGTAAAAACATCTTATCAAACATTGTTAAAGAAGATCTTACCAATATGATTATAGCCAGACAAGCTGCTAAACAAAATGTCAGTATTTCCGACGAGCTTATCAAAAAAATAATATCTTCACAACCAGAGTTTATGGATGCATCGGGACGCTTCAATCCTGATGCCTTGCGCCGTCAGCTCTCATACTTCGACATGACTGAACAAGAATACATTGCCGATCTGAAGAAGAATATTTTAAGTCGTCATTTGGTATATTCTCCCGTTGAAAAAATTGCTTTTCCTCGTTTTATGGATCAATATGTGGCAAAAATCGAAAATCAACAAAAGGTTTTCAATTTTATCAAAATTAATCCCGGTGAATTAAAAGTAGACCGAGACATTACGGATGAAGAAATCGAGCAATATTATCAAGACTTTGCACCGCAATTTGAAGAAGCCGAAAAACGCAATGTTTCTTTCATTGAGCTGAAAGTAAAAGATTTGGCTAAGAATATAACCCCTTCGGAAGATGATATCAAAAGCTATTACAATGATAATTCATCTGACTATATCATTCCCGAAAAACGCTATGTTTTACAAATGGTCATTGACAGTAAGGAAATTGCCGATAAAGCTTTGAAAGAACTTCAAAACGGCAAAGATTTTTACTCTGTTGCAACAGATTTGGCCAATCAGGATAACGAAACGACCAAACTTGGTGATGTAACATCCGATTCGTTGCTTCCGGAACTCAGCGACGATGTTTTTGATGCCAAAGTAAATCAAATCGTTGGCCCCATAAAATCAGAATTCGGTTGGCATATATTAAAAACAACTAAAATTACTCCTAAAAAAGAAACACCGCTAGCTTCAGTTAAGGGAAAAATTATTGAAACCTTACGTAATGAACAAGCTTATGATACAGCACTCAATATCATCAACGATATTGAAGATAAAATAGGTGCCGGTGCATCTCTGGACGATATTGCTGATGAATATAATGTCAAAACAATAAAAATAACTGACTTGAAGGAAGATGCTTCTTATAAGAGCTTAACCGATAAAAAGTACAAAGATTTGATAACAACTTCAGATTTTATTGAAACGGCCTTTTCATACAATGTCGGTGAAGTCAGTCAAACAATCGAAACTGAAGACGGTTTTGTTATTGCAAGTGTTTCAGAAATAAAAGACGCACACATCAAAGAATTGGATGCCGTAAAATCTGAAATTATAAAAATATGGACCGAAAACGAAAAATCAGCTATCGCTCAAGAAATCATAAATGATGTTGTCGCTGATTTGGATAATGGTGACAGCTTAAAAGATATCGCCACTCGTTTCAAACTCCAACTCAGAACCACTCCGGCTTTAAAACGTGGCGAAGCATTCGCTAACCTTAATCAAATGCAATTGGCTGATGCCTATCAAGCACCTGTTGGTGAATATCGTTTGCTTTCATCGTCAGCTGACACCACTATTGTCACTCCGATAAAAGTAATAAATCCTAAACAATCGACAAATATTAAACAACTTGATTCCGTAAATGCAAAAATGCAAAAAAATCTTGAACAGGAATTAGCCGCAGAACTTATTGATGCCTACTCCAAAAATATGGATGTACGTGTCAAATACAGATTGTTAGGACTTGAAGACTAACACATACTTTATAAAAACACCTCTTGTTCTTCATGAGCAAGAGGTGTTTTTATTTGATTATATGCTTAACAAAAAAATTTATTAAGAACCGAATGCAATAATATCACCAGATAGCTTTTCCATATCAACTAGCATGAAGGTTTGTATCCTTAACAGACACCTTACTATCCATTTTCTGGGATACAATTCATCCTTTGGAATATCTATAATAAACAATATTCATTTTAATAAAAGCAACATCTACCAACTGTATTTCGTTCCGGCATTAACCGAAACCGCTTCATAATCTTTACCAAACATATAGTCTATTGTTCCATAAACAGACCAACTGTTTTCAAAACCATAATTAATTCCCAATTCCACATAACCTAATGTTTGATTTTTGGCAGTTTTAACTTTTCCTAACTCAGTAATTTCAACCTCGTGTCCATCAGTAAATGTACGAGCGATTCCAGGCTCAATATATACATTGCTGTAATTTCTTTGCCAAAACTGATCATAACTGACCTTAACACCTGTCTTAACCTCAGCTTGTTTCATATCGCTATATTCGATTACGCGACCAACTTCATCTTCAATATCGTCATAATTTGCCGAAACATACGATATCCCCACATTTGGAGTAATTCCCAATTTATCAAAAATCATTTTACGATATCCAATTTCTAAACTTCCACCATATTGAATACCGTCAGTTTTAGCACTAACACCATCCTTGGTTGTCAAATCCGAATACAACAAACCTCCATACAATGTTGCAAAAGTATACCAATTATTATTATCGTGCAAATAATACAAACCACCGACATAACTGTCCGTATTAACTTCTGATGATATTGGAGAATAATATTTTTCACCATCACCATTCATCTCATAATTACCTCGGCGATACGAAACAAATAATCCCAATTTATTTCTCAAATCACTCTGCAAATCAAAACCGGCTTCAACGCCCCAAACTTTTGCTTCAACATTAAACGGACTATCAACAGATGCTTCAAATCCATTAACCTCAACCCACGCATTATTTAATTTATCACCATTCCAATTATAATCATAAAATCCGCATGTCGGACAGTACAAATGATTCAAAACTGTTTTACGCATAACATTTCCAACCATTGAACTTGTCTGAGTAGTTGTTATAGTATTCAAACTCTGATATGCCATAACCTCCGGCGCAACCTTCATCTTAGCAAACATCGGAATCTTATTTCCTCCTCCGGTAGTTCCGGATGAACCTCCATTACCAATCGTGGGATTCTGAGTATCGTTCATCGCCACGCCCCATTCATTTGCATTTTCACCAACATTTTGATAAACCACATCATATAAATATGGACTTTTATAAACTCGTGCAACTTTAAATGAATCTACATTACCCGTTGTATCATTAACTGACGACGCAAATGTAATAGCTCCTTTTCCTCTGATATCATCATCTCCTGATGCGTGTATCATCAATTTAGTTTGCCCGACGACATCTCCATCAATTTCTAATTTATCAGCAGTCATATTATTAGTATCAATATCCAAATGCCAAAAACTGTTATCAGACGAATACCCCTTTAATCCGACAGTTTCCATATAACCATTATTTGTATCAAACGCCGCATTTTTCAAATTAAGAGCTGTTATCGAGGCTAAACTTGTATTGATTGTACCATCTGCATTCGAATCTGCCGCAAAAGCTCCTTTTCCATCCCAATTAATTGCGGTTTGATCTTTATGCTGATAAGCACCGAATTTCAAAGTTGTATTTTCAACATTAACTTCTTTTGCCCCTATAATATCGTTATTAAATGCCACATACTGATTGCTTTTTCCATCTTCATCAAATACCGCATCACCAACAATATCTATTGTATATGGCAATGAGCCATCAGCCTCTAATTTAATACCTGCAATAGTTTGCATCATTTCCATTTCATTATCCGTAATATCTCCAAACATGTGCATAATTGAAGTATCAATATTATCATTAAACACTATTGCACCTCCACCGGAGGTGTTAAATTTTAATGACGGATCATAAATTTCCCAAAATGATTTTGCTTCTGGATGTGATAAAATAACAAAAAAGTCATTAATATCGGTAATCTTATCAAACTGTTGCTGAAAATCTTCCGAAAAAACAGTTCCCTTCTCTTGCTCAGCGAACATCCACCTTTCAAGCATTATAAAAACATTGGTACTCCAATGTCCTAAAGATATTCCGTTATAAATCTTTCCTCTGATATCCTGTGTATAATTATCAGAGAATAATATATCCTTTCCCTCCGTATATAATTCCAACGATGGGGTATTAAACAAATTCACCCTATTCATGCACATATCATCATTAGAACCCGAACAACCAGATATTGGATTGGTAAAAATGGCTCCCCCATGAGCTGTCCCATTTTCACTCACTGCGCTATTGTTAATAAAGTTACTACTCAAGCGCGAAGTCATATTACCTTTATTAAAAAATTTCGCAAGGTCTTCTATAGACGTTTCTTCATGAGCTCGCATAGTTATATACTCTGTAACAACTCCCGTCAAATTGGCAATAGCACCACCTGCTGCATTATTCTTGCCCTTGACTGTATTACTATAAAAGTTACCTTCAATATTTCCCATCTTAGAAAGAGAAAAGATAGCTCCCCCTCCGCCTACACCATCGGTATTAACACTATTATCAACAAAATCACCAATTACTGAAAAACTTCCCGGAACAAACTTTATATCTGCTCCAGTCACAGCTTTTATATAACTATTCATATACGCAGGATATATATTCAAATAGTCTAAAATAGCTCCACCACCACCAAATCCTAAACCTTTATCATCAACTGTTTTATTTCCATAAAAACCACCATTTATCAACGCATATGCTGCTTTTCCCTCATGGAAACCACCGACAACCATTCCTCCCCCCAACAGAGCTTGATTATCAATAAAATTACCATATATTACTGCTGGAAAATCTCCAAATATTCCACCACCAAAACTAGATTTATTACCGACAACATCTCCGACATAAACCATCGGATTTTCCAAATCATACATTCCTCGACCAATAATATCTATACCGCTGTTTACCTTTCTTACAATATCTCCTGTAACATAATCAAAAGATTCATCATCATCTATAAAACCATACAGACCCAATAAACCGTTATTTACATTAATCGACGTAATATCAGGCTTATTCGCATTTGCTTTTTTCTCATATTTATAATAAGAAGTAAGCAATTGCCCATTTTCATCTGTTTTTTGAGTTATATAATCAAAATCATCTGCTGTTCCTTGACTATAAGTAACCATAGCATCCGGAACAGCACTTAAATCAAAACTATATTTTTTGCCATTTAATTGCAAATAACCATTTTCATCTTCAACCACCTGGCCACTTGATGCTCCTACCATAGCCGCCATTTTCAAATATTCATCTTGATCTTTAGGCATAAAGAAATAAGCCTTATTATCAATTACAACGGCCAATGGTTGAGCAAAATTTTCAACAGCTTCCAATGCCTTAAACACTTCTTCTTCTGGAAGATTAGGATCTGGATTAATTCCCCAAGTGGACAAAAACAATTTTATATCAGATTCATGAAGTTCATAAGTCCCCGCAACTTCCAAAGCATTCGACCGCAAGTGTTCTAAGGTCGATTTTCCATGGGGGGGGGTAGCCCCCCCGTCAAAAGCTAAAAAGCACCCGCACAAACCCCAAAAAAGACCTTTTAAAACACGTTTTTCAGTCATTACATTACCATTTCAACACAAAAAAACACAAACATACTCTCATACTAATAAATGACATACAAATGTAAACTCCTAATATTCAATTATCCCATAAAACACCACAAAAAAGGTCTCTTGATATCTATCCAAAATCAAGAGACCTTTTTTTAATATAAAATTTCTACATGCTATGCAATAATGTTGGGCATAATTCTGGCTTCAACAGTTTTAATTTTCTGCTTAACACCTGTACGCATATTGCTAAGCTGTTTTGCCTTAAAAAAATCAATCGTGCGATTATTTTTAACTAAATGCCTAATATCCGAACAAACACGGCGCTCTTCCAATTTTAACTCACATAATTGATGTTGTAAACGGGTGTTTGAATTTTGATTAAACATCCAAAATAGTCCTTTCAACAAAAAATCTTATTAAAATACATTTTTTACTGGAAAATATTTCTTAAACCTGTATTAGTATACAACAAAATGATGAATATTGCAACTATAAAAGAGGAGTCTTTTCAAAAATGAGTCAAATTAAAAGAATTGGTGTTCTTACCTCTGGAGGTGACTGTGCCGGACTAAACGCTATTATTAGCGCTGTTGTTGAGTCTGCAGAAAAAAAAGGATGGGAAGTGTATGGAATTAATGACGGAACAGAAGGTATTACCGAAAAACCCCATCGCTATGAAGTACTTACCGTAAAAAATTTTAGCGATTCTCCATGGCCTCGCCTCAGCGGATCATATTTGGGTTCATTAAACAAAGGACTTCGTATCGAATCATTGGAAGAAGTATCCAAACGTTTTTCTATCGGTGTAAAAGAATTGGGACTTGATGCCATTGTTGTTATCGGTGGCGACGGCAGTATGAACATTGTTTCTAATATGAGCAAAGGTTCTTTAGTCAGAATCGTCGGAATTCCTAAAACAATCGATAATGATACTCCGATTACCGAATTTTCGGTCGGTTTTCAAACTGCTGTTCAATACTGCACCACTTCTATTGACAGCCTTGAATTGACCGCTCGTTCACACAACCGAGCCATGATTACCGAAGTTATGGGACGCGATGCCGGTCACTTGGCTTTGCATTCAGCTTTGGCCGGTAATGCCGATGTTTGTTTAATTCCGGAAATTCCGTATACCATTGACGGTATCATCAAAAAATTAAAAGAAATCAAAGCTCGTGGTCGCAATCACGCTGTTATTGTTGTTTCTGAGGGTATCAAAACCGAAAACGGCAACATGGTTTCCAGCAATAAAAATATGGTTGGAGAAGCTGTTTATGGCGGAATTGGTCAATATCTTTGCGGTGAAATCAGCAAACGTTATAATGACTTTCAATTCCGTGTAACAACATTAGGTCATTTGCAACGTTCAGGTGTTCCTGTTGCTTTTGACCGCTTGCTTGCTGCAACATTTGGTGCTAAAGCTGTTGAAATGTTGGCTAATGGCGAAGATAACCGTATGGTTGTATGGAAAGACGGTGAAGTTTCATCAGTTTCCCTAAGTGATGTAGTAAAAGCCGGAACAACTTTGGTTGATCCTAAAGGAAAATATGTCAAGGCAGCCAAAGACCTTGGTATGTATATCGGCGAAATCTAAAATATACTTATCCTCTTTTATAAAAGGCCCTATTCTTTCGGATAGGGTCTTTTGCTTATTGAAAAAAAGCCTTCCGATATTACTTATAAATACAGCTTTAGCTAAACAAAATAACATTTTTTTAATTTTAACAAAGGAGTTTTATATCATGACTGAAGGCGTTCGTTATCCTACTTTTGCATTTATAACCGGTGGTGCCGGCCAAGCTGATGATGGTATTCCGCCCCAACCTTTTGAAACATTTTGTTACGACTCAGCTCTAAAAGAAGCAAGAATCGAAAATTTTAATATCGTTCCCTACACTTCTGTTTTGCCTAAAGAACTGCATAACAACATCCATCCGTTAGATGACAAAATTATCAGCCAATTCAAACACGGCGCTGTATTAGAAGTTATTATGTCTGCCAATGGCGCTAATCGAGATGAACACAAAGCAATTGCCACAGGTCTCGGCGTATGCTGGGGTAAAGACAAAAATGGTGAATTAATCGGCGGATGGGCTGCTGAATATGTTGAATATTTTGATACTCAAATTGATGATGAAATTGCTGCCGGACACGCAAAAATGTGGCTAAACAAATCATTGCGCCACGAACTTGAACTCCGTGGTGTTGAACAACATTCAGAGTTTCAAATGTGGCACAATTACGTAAATATTACACAACAATTCGGTTATTGTTTAACAGCTATGGGTTTCCTAAACTTTGAACATGCACCTATCGTCAAAATTTAATGTTGTTATATAATATAGGGGTTTGTAAATTAACAAAAACAAACCCCTATATCCCAAACATGAGGAGCAAAACATGAAAGATATTAAATCTCCCTCTTCTTCTAAAACCAACACTAATGGCCTGGGCATTTTCGCTTTGGCCGCTATTGTTGTCAGCTCAATGATTGGTGGAGGAATTTATTCTCTTCCGCAAAATATGGCTGCCGGTGCTTCTGCCGGTGCAGTATTGTTGGCTTGGCTTATTACCGGTATAGGAATATATTTTATTGCAAGAACATTCTCAATACTTTCAATGGCTAAACCTGAATTAACTACGGGTATTTATTCCTATAGTCGTGCGGGTTTTGGACCTTATGTAGGTTTTACGATAGGTTGGTCATATTGGTTGTGCCAAGTATGTGGTAATGTCGGATACGCAGTAATTACAATGGATGCTCTTAATTACTTTTTCCCCGGTTATTTTGAAGGAGGTAACAATCTGGCATCAATCATCGGCGGATCTGTTATTATATGGTTTTTTAATTTTTTGGTCTTAAAAGGAGTTAAACAAGCCAGTATTGTAAATACCGTCGGTACAGTGATTAAGATTGTGCCTTTATTACTGTTTATCTTAATAATGGTATTCTTATTCCAATTTGATAAATTTGATTCCAATTTTTGGGGTGAAGCCATTGCAACAAAAAGCAAAATCGGCGGTTTATCAACCCAAATAAAAAGTACTATGTTAGTTACATTATGGGCATTCATTGGTATTGAAGGCGCTGTTGTAATGTCTAACAGAGCAAAATCACCATCAATTATCGGTCCTGCAACAATTCTGGGATTTGTAAGTTGTCTCGGTATATATATACTATTATCATTATTGCCGTTCGGTTATATGTCACAAGCCGAACTGGCCAACATTGCCAATCCCTCTACAGCCGGAATATTGGAAAAAGCAGTTGGCACTTGGGGTGCTTGGATAATGAATATCGGCTTGGTTATATCCGTACTCACCAGTTGGTTGGCTTGGACCATGGTAACAGCTCAAATTCCGCAAGCAGCTGCTCAAAACGGAACTTTCCCACGCGCATTTGCTAAAGAAAACAAAAACGATGCACCATCAGTTTCTCTGATAGTGACATCTATTGCCATGCAATTATTTTTGCTTCTGGTCTATTTTTCAAATAATGCATGGAATACAATGCTGTCAATAACAAGTGTTATGGTCTTACCGGCATACTTTGCATCTTGTGCTTATTTGTGGAAACTTTGTGAAGACGGCGAATACCCGACCAACATAATATATCGTCGCTCAGGAGCATTAATAACCTCAATTCTTGGTGCATTATATGCATTATGGTTAATCTATGCTGCCGGTCTGCAATATTTAATGTTAGCCGCAATAATTATTGCGCTGGGAATTCCTTGCTATATTTGGGCCCGCAAACAAAATCAGCCTGATGAACGTGTTTTTTCTTATCGTGAATGTTTGTTTGCAACAATCTTAATAATTATAGCCATATTTGCGATATACGCCATGGCACGCGGTTTGATAACCATTTAAAAAACAAGAAGGTGTTACTTAAAACTTTAAGTAACACCTTCACTGCTTAATAACGACTAATCTATAATCAAAGATTCGCCACCAAACAAATAATCCTTTTTCAGACTATTTGCTAAAGCAAAATTTTTAATCAACTTGTATTCCCAAGACATAATATTGTTTTCCAAGTTCCTGTGTATTTCCCCTTTATGGATAAGGTAATAACCATAAGTCAGCACAAACTGCCAAATCTTTTTCAGTGAAAATTCCGGCATTTTTAATTTGTATTTGCGACACAAATACTTACCGGCATCATCAATTTCTTCGGGCAAAGGTTTACAAAGCTTTTCCATAAAATCTTGCTTTCCTGTCGTATAACGAACATACCTGTCATAGATACTTGCCGCTTCAGACAAATAAGGAAGATTATTGGCAAACTTTTTGCCATTATACAATTCTCGTTCTCTTTCCTGTTTTTTCCACACATAATCAGCATGCATTTGCGGTTGCTGCTTAATCTGTGTCAAATAAAACCTTCCAACCAAACGCTTTGTCAAACAAAACAAAAGTTCTTGTTTGTCAAACGAAAAATTGTACAATTCCTCAGCATAAGCCGAAAGATTCTGACCGGTATTGGTTCCCTCGGAACATACAATTTCAATATCTTCTTCCTTAACCCCTAAACGCCACAATGTATATTTCAACATTTCAGCTTCGGAAATCAAATTTCCCTCAATTTTAGGATTAATAGCTGTCGACATAAGACCGTATCCGCCGATACAATCAATCTTTGGATAATATCCATGCGTTTTAAAAATTTGATGATAATACCATGCCGCCACAAATGCCGAAAAAACATCATCATCAACACAAACCAAACGGTCATACCTTTTCTTAGGTGTATAAAGGACATCTTTCCTGTAAACCTCTTCAGCAAAGTAGCTTATAACCTTTTCTGCTGATTTCATTGCTTCTCTTTTCATATGTATACTAATTAATTAATAAATATTTTTTTCATAAGTTTTCATATATCACTTATCTGGACAAAATTCAACAAAAAAATATCCTTAGCATCATTCCAAGGATATTTTTCCCATTTACCATTTTTCAAAATGGATTTTATTTTCATCATACCTATCTTGAGGCTGCGGAGGAATATTTTCAGGATATCCCACAACAATCAAGGCATTAGGCTTAATATTTTCCGGTAAACCAAGAAGTTCTTGAAATTCTTTCATCCTATCTTCATAAGGATATATAGCACACCAACAACCTCCCAATCCTTTACCGTGAATCGCCAACAGCAAATTCTCGGTTGCAGCCGATGTATCAACGACCCAAAAGTTTTTATCTAATTGCTTATCCGTATCTCCGCAAACAATTATTGCCGCCGAAGCATCATTCAAAAAAGATGCATGCGAATGTATTTGCGTAATCTTATTTTTGGTTTCCTCATCTTCAACCACTATAAAATGCCACGGCTGACGATTATAACCGGATGGCGCATACATCGCAATCTTAAGCAAATCCTTAATATCATCATTTGGAATCTTTCGTCCTTTTACAAATTTACGGACAGACCGTCTGGTTAAAAGTCCTGCTTCCAAGAACATTTATTTCTCCTTATTTTCAGTATTTACATCTGTTGTATTTTTCTTGGAAAATCCCCCAAATATAAACTTCTTGAAACCTTTTCTTTGTTTCAGTTTCTTTGAATACAACTGTAATGTACGCAAATAACGACGACGTACACCCCTTTGATGATCCAAAATCATCTGATAAAAAAGCTTCATTTGTTCGGTTTGAGCTTCTTCCAATTTCTTCTTTACAACATGAGGTGTCATTTCTGAAGCCGGAGCAACCCCCTGCACCATAACCTTACATTCGTTTGCAACGACCTGAGCCATCCCGGAATGAATGAAATAACTGTCTCTTACCGAACCGTTTGCATTTAGAATCTGCAACATTCCGAAGTCAAGCGCAAAAACACTCGGAGCTCTATCCGGCAAAATATCAATATCGGCTCGAACCGCCGGAATTATTACACTTGCAACTTTTTCTTGCAAATATGTTCTAGCCGGCAAGATAATCGACAAATCTATTTCTTTTCCCATTTAGCCCATTCCTCATACTTTAAATAGTTATGCTGCACTGTTTTTCATCGTTTCGGCTTTTTTCAAAACGTCTTCGATTGTTCCTACCATATAAAAAGCTTGTTCCGGAACATCATCATAAAGACCATCTAATATTCCCTTAAAGCCTTTAATTGTATCTTCCAGTTTAACAAACACTCCCGGTGTACCTGTAAATACCTCAGCAACATGGAACGGTTGAGACAAAAAGCGTTGTATTTTACGCGCTCTGGAAACAACCAGTCTGTCATCATCAGACAATTCATCCATACCCAAAATAGCAATAATATCTTGCAATGACTTATATTTTTGTAAGATTTCTTGTACCCCGCGCGCAACTTGATAATGCTCATCTCCCACAATTGCAGGATCCAAAATACGTGATGTTGAATCAAGCGGATCAACTGCCGGATAAATACCCAATTCAGCAATTGAACGAGACAAAACGGTTGTTGCATCCAAGTGTGCAAAAGTTGTTGCAGGTGCCGGATCCGTTAAGTCATCCGCAGGCACATAAACAGCTTGCACCGAAGTAATTGAACCATTTTTGGTTGATGTAATTCGTTCTTGCATCGCCCCCATATCAGTTCCTAATGTAGGTTGATATCCCACTGCGGAAGGAATACGCCCCAACAAAGCAGAAACTTCCGAACCGGCTTGTGTAAAACGGAAAATATTATCAACAAAGAACAACACGTCTTGATGCTCTTCATCACGAAAATATTCAGCTTGAGACAAACCTGTCAAAGCAACTCTCGCACGAGCTCCGGGAGGTTCATTCATTTGTCCGTACACCAACACTGTCTTAGATTTATCACCTTTAAGGTCAATAACTCCTGATTCAATCATTTCATTATAAAGATCATTACCTTCACGTGTACGTTCACCGACACCGGCAAATACGGAATAACCGCCATGACCTTTGGCAATATTATTAATCAATTCCATAATCAACACTGTTTTTCCTACACCGGCACCACCAAACAAACCGATTTTACCACCCTTTGCATAAGGCTCTAACAAGTCAATAACTTTAATTCCGGTTGCAAGAATTTCCGTTTCCGTAGACTGATCAACAAACGCCGGAGCATCACGATGAATCGGATAATATGTTTTTGATTTAACATCCCCTCTTCCATCAACCGGATTTCCGATAACATTAATAATACGTCCCAACATTTCCGGTCCGACAGGAACTTCAATAGGTTTATTGGTATTTACCACTTCTTGCCCTCTGACTAAACCATCCGTGGCATCCATAGCAATACAACGCACAACATTTTCACCCAAATGTTGTGCAACTTCTAAAACTAACTTATTACCATTATTATCACAAGTCAAAGCAGTCAAAATCGCCGGCAATTCGCTGACATTTTCAAACTTAACGTCAACAACAGCTCCGGTCACCTGAAATATGCGCCCTAAACTGTCGATATTTTTTGTTTTTACATTTGAAGTTTCTTTAACAGTAACCTTCTTAGCAACAGTTTTCTTCACCACTTTACTCTTTGTGGCAGTACCCTCTGTTTTTTTAACGGTTTTCTTTACGGTTTCTTTTACCATTATCCAACTCTCCTAATATTTTATAATATCTTACAAAGCCTCAGCACCTGATATAATTTCAACCAATTCGGTCGTAATTGCACTCTGACGTAAACGATTATATTTCAGTGTCAATTTTGCAATCATATCACTGGCATTACGTGTTGCATTATCCATAGATGTCATTCTGGCCCCTTGTTCACTGGCCTGAGAATTTAACAACATCTGAAACACCTCTGAAATAAACAACATATAAACAACATCGTTAAGTACTTTCTCTTCAGCGGCATCATACTCATAAAAAGCATCATTAAACTTACTGTCGTATCGAACATCATCCAAATCAAGATTAAATTCATACGGCATAACCTGTCGCCTCTTAACATCACGATTAATAGCCGAATTAAAATGAGTGTAAATCATCTCACACACATCAAATCCACCGGATAAATATTCTTTTACCAGCGGATCAACTAATTGTTCGGCATCTTTATATTTCGCTCCTTTACCGCCAACTCCGACTACAATATCCCAAACCAAATCAGGCTTGCGCACCTTTAACGCATCACCGATTTTTTTACCCAAACACAGAACCTTTACATTTTTACCTTGTTTTTGCAGTTCATTAATACGGGACATTGTTTCGCGCAAAACATAACTGTTATAACTTCCGCACAATCCCCTATCTGAAGCAAAAACCACCAGAAGATAATTTTCCGGCGCAGGTCTTTTCTGCATAATCAAAGGATACACAACTGTTTTACCGCCATCTTTTTCTTCTTTTCTGACATGATTATAAAGTCTGCCGGCAATTGTTTGTATCCCTTGATGATATTCTACAGATTTGGCAAGAGAGTCTTGTGCTTTTCTTAAACGAGCCGCAGCCACCATCTTCATCGCCGAAGTAATCTTCTTCGTCGATGCAATAGATGAAATACGAACTCTAAGCTCTTTTAAACCTGCCATCGATTAAGCTGCCTTTTTATTTGTTGACAAAAAATCCGAGGTAAATGTTTCGTAGAACTTCAACATCTTTGTTTCTAACTCATCGGTAATTTTTTGCTCTTTTAATATATCGGCAAAAAATTCAGGATGGTTAGCTTTTGCAGATGCTAAAGCTCTTGTCTCAAACTCTTTGACTTTTTCAACCGGAATTTTATCCAAAAATCCCTTAACACCGGCAAAAATTGCAAACACCTCTTCCTCAACTCCCATCGGTTGATATTGAGGCTGTTTCAACATTTCTGTCAAACGAGCACCTCGAGCTAACAAATTCTTAGTAGATTGGTCCAAATCAGACGCAAATTGTGCAAAAGCAGCCATTTCACGATACTGAGCCAAATCAAGTTTCATTGTTCCGGCTACTTGCTTCATTGCCTTAATTTGAGCGGCCGAACCGACACGCGAAACTGATATACCCACATTAACCGCCGGACGCACACCTTGATAAAACAATGATGTCTCCAAGAATATTTGCCCATCTGTAATCGAAATAACATTAGTCGGAATATATGCTGACACATCACCTGCTTGAGTTTCAATTACCGGAAGTGCTGTTAACGAACCGGCACCTTCCTCATCACTCATTTTTGCCGCACGTTCCAACAAGCGAGAATGCAGATAGAACACGTCTCCGGGATAAGCCTCACGTCCTGGTGGACGACGGAGCAACAAAGACATCTGACGATATGCCGTTGCTTGTTTAGATAAGTCATCATAAAAAATAACTGCATGCATTCCGTTATCTCGGAAAAACTCACCCATTGCACAACCGGAATATGGTGCAATATACTGCATCGGAGCAGCATCAGAGGCTGTAGCTGCCACAACAATCGTATAATCCATAGCACCATAATCTTTTAATGTCTTTACAACCTGCGCAACGGTAGAACGTTTTTGCCCCACTGCAACATACACACAATAAAGCTTATCTTTTTCCGATTTAGCAGCATCATTAATCTTCTTCTGATTTATTATTGTATCCAAGATAATAGCTGTCTTACCGGTCTGTCTGTCACCGATTATAAGCTCACGCTGTCCTCTTCCGATAGGAATAAGAGAGTCAATAATCTTAACCCCTGTCTGCATAGGCTCATGAACCGATTTACGAGCGATAATACCCGGCGCCTTAATATCAGAACGACTAAATTCCTTAGCTTTTATGGCTCCCAAACCGTCAATAGGCTCTCCCAAAGCATCAACAACACGACCCAAAAGTTCTTTTCCTACCGGCACGCTAACAATAGACTCTGTACGTTTGACGACATCACCTTCTTTGATATCATCATCCGAACCAAAAATAACCACACCTACGTTATCTTCTTCTAAGTTAAGAGCCATTCCTTTAACGCCACTGGAAAATTCGACCAGCTCACCGGCTTGAACATCATCCAAACCATATACACGCGCAACTCCGTCACCGACAGACAAAACCTTACCAACCTGAGCCACATCAATCTTGGCATCAGATTTCACAATTTTATCTTTGATAATCGAAGATATCTCACTAGCAGATACAGACATTTCTACTTACCTTTCATTGTGTTTTCTAAATAATTTAATTTACTGGCCAAACAATCATCAAACATTTTTGACCCGCATTGTATACGCAAACCGCCCAAAATAGACGGATTAATTTCATAATCGACAACAACCTTCTGTTTCAAAACATTTTCCAAAACTTTTGATAATTTACTCTCTTGCATTGCCGTCAACGATTTTACAGTCTCAACCTTAACTTTAGCAATATTACTTTTTTTGTAATACATATCTTCAAAATCATCCAAAACCAAAGACAGTTCAGCCATTCTTCGATTCTCAATCATCGACTGTAAACAATTCTTTGTATCTTTATTCAATCCCAATATTTTTGCAGTATCACTCAAAACATCAGCTTTATCTTTTTCCGTCCAAAGAGGATTAATCATATACGAAGTAAAATCAGCATTTTCAATTAAAAGTTTTTTTAGTTTTTTTACATCGTTCCAAATAGCCTCAACCGAGTTTTCGGATGTGGCAGCCTCATAAAGCGCCGTAGAATATACTCTTGCTATTTTAGTCTTTGATTTCTTTTTCAATTTTCAAACCCCACAACTAACCTTACCGACATCAATTACTATATATTTTAATTAGTTTCTTTTTTATTAACAACACTAATAAAAAGAATAAGGATCAATATCCACTTCCACCCTGACGGAATTAGGTATCTTCACCCTATTTAGCCACCTTCTTATAACATCCTGAATTTTTATATTTTTAGCCGTTTTCAACAACAATCTGTATCTGTATTTGTTTCTCAACACAAATATTGGAGCCGGAGCGGGACCCAATGTGGATATCTTGTCATCATTGAAAGAATTTTGTCCCAAAAGCAAAGCTGTTTTTTCTACCTCATCCTTTTTGATTCCCGACACAATAATTGCCGCCATTTTTCCATATGGAGGCATCTTCAATATTTTTCGTGTTTGCTTTTCAACATTATAAAACTCTTCTGTTTTTCCTTGCACCAAAGCATTCAAAACCATATTCTCAGGATTCAATGTCTGCAGATAAACCATTCCCTTTTTACTACCACGTCCTGCTCTGCCCGAAACCTGCGACAATAATTGATATGTGCGCTCAGACGCTCGCAGATCACTTCCCATCAAACCTAAATCAGCATCAACTATTCCTACCAATGTAAGTTCCGGAAAATTATGCCCCTTTGCTAAAATTTGCGTACCTATTAAAATGTCTATTTCACCATTTTCCATTTCTTTAACTATTTGCTGTATCTCTTTGAAATTAGCAACAAAATCCGAAGACAAAACTTTAACTTTTGCCAACGGAAATCTATATTTTACCTCTTCGGCAATTCTTTCAACCCCCGGGCCGCAAGCTGTTAATCCGTTTTCCGAATGACACTCCGGACATTCTTTGGGAATATCGCGAGTATAACCGCAATGATGACACACCAATTTTCCCATTTTCATATGCTCGGTCAACCAAGCAGTACAATTCGGACACTGGATTCTGTGTCCGCAATCTCTGCAAATCATCAACGGTGCATACCCTCTTCTATTCAAAAACAATACACTCTGTTCACCTTTTTCATAATTTTCTTTAATTTTTTCGCAAAGCACCGGAGACAACCAAGAAACACCCCAACTTCCTTTTATCGGCTTATCTTTTTTCAAATCAATAATCTTTATTTCGGGCAACTCTGCTTGTGCAAATCTGGAAGTCAGTTTTACTTCGCTATATTTTTCCTCATCTACATTACATATAGTTTCCAAATCAGGCGTAGCAGTAGATAGTATCAGTGGTATTTGTTCATATTTTGCTCGAACAACAGCCATATCCCTACCCTGATAATTTACAACATCTTCTTGTTTAAACGACGCATCATGACTTTCATCAATTACAATCAACCCCAAATTTGCATACGGTAAAAACAATGCTGATCTGGCTCCTATTATAATTTTCGCTTCACCACTGATTACCGCTCGCCATGTATCGATTCTCTCTTTTTGACTTAAGGCAGAATGCCATTCTGCCGGAACAACGCCAAATCGTTTCTCAAAACGCTTCAACCATTGTGTTGTCAAACCTATTTCCGGCACCATAATCAACACTTGTTTACCATTTGAAAAAGCCTTTTCCACCGCTTCAAAATAAACTTCTGTCTTGCCCGAACCTGTTACGCCGTTAAGCAACGTAACACTAAATCCTTTTCCGATTTTGTTGCACAAATCAGTCGATGCAGTCTCTTGTTCATTTGTAAGTTTAACTTTTTGAAAACCGCAAACCGGTTTTAGATATTCTTTTTTCCTTTCAATCAAAACTTCTTCCAATACTCCGGCATCAATCATAGTTTTAACAACAGATTGTGAAACACCGGCTCCTGAAATAATTTCCTGCCGTGTAAACGGAGCAATTTTTAAAAATTCAATTACTCGCCATCTGGCATCCGAATTTTTTAACTTTGCTTCAGCAAGTGTCTTTCCGGAAAATTTGTAAAGCCTGTGCATTTTCGGATCTTCAAAAACTTGCTTGACACTCAAAACCATTTTAAGAACCAAACCGCTAAAAGCCATATTATATCCGGCAACAAACTCAACAAATCTTCTTAAACTGTCTTTCAATGGATAATATGGTAAAATTTCTATAATTTTTTTTATTTTTTTATCATCAATATTGCTGGTTTTTCCAATTTTCCAAACCACACCGACCAAAATATCTTTCCCAAACGGTACTCTGACTATATTACCCAATTCGACCGTTTCATCCGTTTTATAGTCAAACGGCTCATTAAACGGCAATGGCAACAAAACACCAACAATCATATCTGTCTCCTTGTTGCCATAATACATCCCGTATTAACAAAATAAAATGCAAATCAACCAATTATTAACATCAAGAAAAAATATTAAATCTATACACAATAGGCTTTCTTCATCTAAATACAAGAAAACTCCTCTTCAAAAAACAAAGAGGAGTTTCTTAATCAAACAAAAGAAAATACTAACACTTATTTTGTTTGATATCGTTTTTTACAAAAAATGATAAAACCGTACTGACAACAAAAATTACAATACAAATCTCAGTTACACAAACTTCAAAAATAAAGTCGTTATGCAAACAAGATTGTACAAAAAATGTTGTACTACAACCGGTCATCCATGCTGCAAAAAGCAACATATACTTATCCGGCTTAATCCACAAAACAACTGTTGCCATAACAATTGTTATCCATAACGGAAAGTCATAACCGTTTATTAAACCTTGTAATGCACATATCCCAAAAATCGCCGAACACACGACCATGCCAAATTCTTTACCTCCAAAATCATTCAGACTTTTATCAGTAAATACAACCGGTATAAGTGCAAACAAACCAGTTAACAAAAAGATTATAACCATACCCCAAAAGTTTACTGAGGGCAAACCTAACGATAATGCGGCCGCAATTATTGCAACGGCAAAAAAAGTTGATACTTTCTTCATAGGCAAATTTTAATAAATGTTCATAATATCTCGAATGCACAAAACATATACATTCAGATGGATTTTGTCAATAATATTCCTTAATTTTATGCTATAGCAAACCACATTGTTTTTGAAACATTTTCTATTATTTCCTCAACTAAAAATTAAACTTTTTCTGATATTGGTTATCATTATGAAACAGGAAATAAAATATAAAGCATCGTCCGAAACTCAATCCGTCATCAAAGACTGGATTATTTGGCTGTCTTCAGAAAAACTATACTCTCAACACACCGTCGATGCATATGCTCGTGATCTTTCCGCATTTTTTTCTTTTTTAGAAAAATACATTTGCACCTCTCCTCAAATAAAAGATCTTGAAGAAACAGATGTTCGCACTTTCAGAACTTTTTTAAGCAAACAAAAATCATCCGGCATAAGCAAAACATCCCTTGCCCGCAAACTTTCTGCCCTAAAAAGTTTTTTCAACTGGTTAAATCGCAACAAAATTATTGAAAACAGCGCATTAAGCGCAATATCATCACCAAAAAAAGATAAAATATTACCAAAATCATTGGATGTTGATCAAACCCTAAATTTGTTGGAAGTTGCAGCTAACTTTGCTAAAGAACCATGGCAAGGACTCAGAGATGTCGCCATTTTAACAATACTTTACGGATGCGGTTTGCGAATTTCTGAAGCCCTTGCTCTTAATATTGGTGATATTAACCATAACGATTTCCTAAAAATACGAGGCAAAGGAAACAAAGATCGACTTGTTCCTATACTCCCTATCGTTAAAGACAAAATCAACGCCTATCTGAACGCTTGCCCTTATAATCAAAAAAATGGCGATGCATTATTTCTGGGAGCAAGAGGTGAGCGTATAAGTCCACGTATTGTACAAAGAACTTTAGAAAAGATACGACTATCGTTGGGCCTTCCTGATAATTTGACACCCCATGCTCTGCGCCATTCTTTTGCTACTCACCTTTTGGCAGAGGGAACAAATTTGCGTTCAATTCAAGAACTTCTGGGTCATGCGTCCCTCTCGACAACCCAACGTTACACAGATGTAGAGATTGAACACCTTAAAAAAGAATATAACAAAGCTAATTTGCTATCAAACTAAAAAACAATAAAAAAGCCGGTCTATCAACCGGCTTTTTAACTTACTTCAATTTTTTCTCAACGAACTCTTCATGTTTCTTTGACTTTTTATCATATTTTTTCAAAGTCAACTTTTCAGGATGAGTTCTGGGATTCTTTTCAGCAAGATAAAATGTACCTGTACCGGCTGTACTTTCCAATTTTACTTTAACTTTTACTGCTTTAGCCATTTTCTTACACTCTTAATTAAGGGTTACAATTCAAAACATTTGAGCGTAATATACATTTTTTTTGTTTTCTGTCAACCATATTTTTTTATATTTAGCACCAAACAAACACTTTTTTACATATTTTCCTTGCTTTTTTAATAAAAAAAACTACAATTTAGCCATTAAAATTATAAAATACAAACAATTATGAAAAAGTACATTTATTCTGTTTTGATAGGAACTTCCCTTGTTTCCTATCCTTTGGGTTGGTATTTGCCTCAGTCATGGTTAATAACTGCAATAAGTTGGATTATCGCATCAACAATTTTATTTGTTTACGGTAAACGACTTATAAAGATTTTGAAAGAATTTTGGGGATGTGACGATAAAGATAAACCTTTGTCTGTTTGCCTTCTTATTCTTCTGTTTTTCACCGGACTTGCGGCAAGCGCATGGTGGCTTGGAGACTTTACTGCCGGCTATCTTGGCTTAGGCATTATCTTTTGGCTGATATTGGGATGGATTATTACCGCAACCATTGCCATAATATCCTACATCCTGATAGGTGCATTCATGATAGTCTGCGACACCATCGATACCATAAAGAAAAAACATTAACCCAATCCCCGAATATCCTTTAATAAGATATTCGGGGATACTTTTTACATCAAAGTTTTTACAATATTCATTTCAAGTTCGGTATCACTTCTGCTTTCGGCATAACATTGACTATCTTGCTGTTTTAGCAAATTATCTATATTTTTATCATCAGGCATTTCAAAAGTACATATATCCGGAAGCACTCCTCTGCCGTTTAACTCATTTCCCGAAGGAGTAATAAAGAAGCCATTGGTAATTGCAACAACACTTCCGGTCGGAAGTTCAATAAGTTTTTGCATACTTCCTTTTCCTTTTGTAGATGTCCCTATTATTTTAGCTCTTCCCTGCTCCTGCAACGAAACAGCCAATATCTCTGCTGCTGATGCCGTCTCTCCATCCACTAGAACAAATACCTTTTTCTCTTGCCACAACAATTCCGCATCAGCATTATAATATGTTTCTTCAATAACATTTTTACCCTTGCTTGAGATTATAATTCCGGAATCCAAAAACAAATCTACAGCCATAATTGCCTCTCCCGGCATTCCTCCCGGACATCCTCTTAAATCTAAAACCAACGCATTCGCATTTTCATATTTCCTCAATGCTTCCGTTAATTCGTGCAATGTTTGTTTGTTAAAAGCCTTAATCGCAACATAAAGAATATTATCATCCAACCTCGCGGCAAACGTTCTCTTATTTCTTCCGCTTATTCCTTTAACCTCATCAAAATTTGCATAAACTTTAGAATCTTTATCCAATATCTTTACCGTTTCTGCCGCCAAAATATCCATCACCTCAAAATCTCTGCGCGATGCTTCAGATGAATTATTTACGGCTGCATAAATAATTTGATACGTCAATTTTCCCCATTCTGTCACATCATCGGCTTCTTGTGGTTTTCGAATGGTTTTAATCACCTTTCCGTTATAATATAAGGTTATTCTGGATGAATCGTTTCCTACACGTAACTTATTATCGACTTTATTTAATCCTTTCAATGTTGCAACAGTTAAATCTTCTGCTGAAACTTCATAAACGTACGCATCAATAACTTTTTTATAAAAATCGCCCCATATTTCATCCTCTGCAAAAATTACAGAAGGCACTAACAACAAAAAAACAAACAAAAATTTTTTCATTTAATCAAATACCGCCATTAAAACCGTATGATCCGAAGGTTTAATACTTTGTCTCGGAGTTTTATCAACCTTTATTTTGTTTAATTTATCCATCGCATAAGAATTAAGCCACAAATAATCTATCCTCATTCCCATATCATTTTGCAACGCCGCTCCGGCATAATCCCAAAAAGTATATCCGTTTTCATCAGGATGATACTCTCTGAAAGCATCATAATATCCCAAAAACTGAAATGCCTTCAAACGCTGAATAACCTCCGGCCGAAACAAAGCATTATTTCTGAACTCTTCAGGATTATAAACATCATTATCCGTCAATATCACATTAAAATCTCCGCCTAAAATAATAGGCTTTCTGATATCTGACAACTTTTTGGCATGATTATAAAAAGCTTCCATCCACTTAAGTTTATAAATCCATTTAGCTTCATCTTCCGGATTATTATACGGAGGATTTCCGTTAGGCAAATAAACCGATGCAACTCTGTATTCAACACCCTCAACTTCAATCTCAACCTCAATATAACGAGAATTTTCATCCGAAAAATTTGGCAATCCTTCCTCAACTACCTTAATTTTATGTTTACTCAAAACCGCCACACCGTTATAGCTTTTTTGTCCCAAAATTTTTGCTTCATACCCCAACACTTGCAAATCAAAAAAAGGAAAAGCATTAAATTCTGATTTAATTTCTTGCAACAAAACAATATCCGGTTGTTCCTTTTGAAGCCATAATGATAAATTTTCGATTCGAGCATTTATGGAATTAACATTATACGTAGCAATTTTCATACATTAACTCTTTATTTAACTAGTTATTCTAAAGTTAAACTATAACATTTTTATCAACAATGAAAGCAAAAAAACATGAAACTTGCAAGTTATGCCACATCAAATGAAAATTCTCGCGGCCGTCTATATCCCGATTACTCAAATATAATTCGATCAGATTTTCAACGCGATCGCGACAGACTTATACATTCTGCCGCATTTCGCAGACTTGAAGGAAAAACTCAAGTTTTTGCTTATCACGAAGGACGTAATTATCGAACCAGACTGACTCACAGTATTGAAGTGGCACAAATAACCAGAACACTTTGCAAAAACTTACAATTAAATGAAGAACTTGGTGAAGCTATTGCTTTAGCACATGATTTGGGACATGCTCCATTCGGACATGCGGGAGAACGCGGTTTAAACAACTGTATGAAAATGTTTGGCGGTTTTGATCACAACATAAACTCACTAAAAATAATGACTGAAATAGAAACTCATTACCCCGCTTTTAAAGGTTTAAATTTAACATGGGAAACTCTGGAAGGAACCGTAAAACATAACGGCCCGATAAAAAACATAACAAATAAATGGCTCAAACAATTTAACAAAAAATTTTCATTAGATTTAAAAAATTATCCGTCACTTGAAGCTCAAATAGCATCATTCGCTGATGACATTGCTTACAACAATCATGATATTGATGATGGTTTTCGTGCCGGTTTTTTCACCATAAATGATTTATGTGAACTGGAATTTATCAACAAAATTGTATCACAATTCGACCAAGAAAACCCCGGTTTAAGTGACGACTTACGCATTTATGCCATAACCAGATCTTTAATCAGTGCTATGGTTTTTGATCTGTTAAAAACAACATCTCAGAATATAAATGATTACAATATCCAAACTGCTGATGATATACGAAAAAATAAAAATTTTGTTGCAAACTTTTCCAAGGAAATGCATCAACAAATTTTTGATTTACATCGTTTTTTAACTAAACATTTTTACACTCACAGCAATATTGCTCGTATGGATATGAAATCACAAAAAATAATAGAAGATTTATTCAATGCCTTTATGAACAATTACAAACTTCTTCCTATGGAATTGAGACCAACAATAGACAATTTATCTTCAGATACGGATAAAGCCTCATGTATTTGCACTTATATCGCAAATATGACTGATGCATCTGCCACGGAAGAACACCAAAAATTATTTAATGTATCTTACCGATTTTAACTGATTTTTGTTAATGTATTATAAAGTTTTTTGTGATAAAAAGCATAGTAATAATCATATTATGGAGGAGTACGGTTATGCTAGATGACTTTCAGAATGAAAATGAAGAAACCAAAAACAGCGATTTCTTGGATGAATTTCGTCAGCGCTTAAATTCGCAACCTATTGAAAATTTTGAAGATCGTAAAAACGAAATAAATCGTTCTCAACACGTTTTTTTAGGAACAATACTTGGTGTCGGATTAGCCGGAGTTGTAAGTTGGTTTATGTTATCTCCTAACTATGAAAACGCTCCTGATGCCGAAATCCCCGTAATTCGTCGTCCTCAAGCGGCAATTAAAGTCCAACCTGCCGAACCTGGAGGAATGGAGATATTAAATCAAGACAAAACCGTATATGATATTGTTGAGAAAAAAGACACTCCGGATATCAAAGTTGAAAATTTGTTACCTCCTCCCGAAGAACCCAAAATCATTGCCATAGAAAATAAAAATTTGACTGCTGAACAAGCTGTTTCGGAAACTGAAACTGTCATCAAAAATGCCGAAAAGATAATTGCATCTGAAGAAGATAAATCTTTACCGACTAAAAATGTTCAGCCTCCGAAAGAAACAGAAATTCAATCGACCGTCAAAGAAGAAATTAAGGTTGTTGTAAAAGAAACACCAAAAAAAGAACAACCTACACAGGTAGTTCAAACTGTTACTCAACCCGATAATAAAACGATTGATGCTCCTTCAGGAAGTTGGCAAATCCAACTCATTTCATCTCCCAATAAGGCAGCCATGGAAAAAGCATGGCTTGATATGACCAAAAAATATTCTGCACTTAAAGGCCTTTCTCATGAAGTTGAATCTGCAGATTTAGGCTCAAAAGGTACATTTTATCGTCTAAAAGCCGGGGCATTTAAAACTCGTGGTGAAGCCGATAAATTGTGTAATTCCATTAAATCGTCCGGAGGCTCTTGCTTAGTAAAGAAAAAACAATGATAATTCAAATTGTTACATCCACCATAGCAATATTTATTGCCATTATTGCCCATGAAATAGCTCATGGATATGTAGCATGGCGTCTTGGTGACAACACTGCCAAAATATCAGGACGATTATCCTTAAATCCTCTAAAACATATAGACATATTCGGAACCATAATTTTACCTGCTATTTTGTTTTTATCAAAATCAGGTTTCGTTTTTGGTTGGGCAAAACCTGTCCCCGTAGATTATAATTCTTTTAAACACAAAAAAAGAGATATTATTCTTGTTGCCTCAGCCGGTATTGTTACCAATATAATATTGGCTTGCGTTTCTGCAATTTTCTTAAAAATATCACTATTCATAGTCCACAACACCTTTAGCGGAATAATGGCTATGTTTTGGTTAAATATGACATTTTTTAATATCCTTTTTGCCGTATTCAACATCTTGCCTATTCCTCCTCTGGATGGATCTAAGATATTACTGGGATGGTCTGATAACCCCAAGATAAAAAAGTTTCTTGCTTCCGAAAAAAACGGAATAATTGCAATAATTACCATATTGTTTATCCTGCCAACCATATTGCAAACATTTGGTCTGGATTTTAACCCTTTGGCGTATATAATAAGGAACGCAACGATTTTTATTGCTGACTTATTAATTTAAGGAGTTTTTATGAATAATCCTATTTCTGCCGCACTTCTGTCATGCAAAAGCACTTCTCTTTCAGATGATGAAAAATATATTTTATCTAAAGCTAATCCGTTAGGAATAACTTTATTTGCTCGCAATATATCAACCAAACAACAAACCATCAATTTAATAAAAGAAATTAAAGAAACAATCGGTCGAGATAATGTATTAATTTGTGTAGACCAAGAAGGAGGAAGAGTTCGCCGTTTACACGAACCTGAGTTTCGCCCCTATTCTGCACAAGCCGATATTGGCAAGTTACCTCTCAATGAAGCAATAATAGCCTCAAAATTACATGCAGAATTAATTGCTCAAGACCTCAACGAGATTGGAATAAATGTCAATTTTGCGCCGGTGTTGGATATTGCTTATCCGCAAACAAGCGAAGCTCTTCGCAGCCGTTGTTTTTCAAACGATTTATCGACAATATCGACTTTTGGAAAAACAATGATACAAACATATATCGATAATGGAATAATTCCTTGTATAAAACATATGCCGGGACACGGATTAGCAACAACCGACCCTCATCTTGGGCTTCCGGTTATTGACATTAGTTACGAACGCTTAAAAACGGAATTACAACCATTTAAAGATTGTAAAAATTCTCCGTTAGGAATGACTGCACACATTTTACTCCCGATAATAGATGCTCACAATCCTATAACCCAAAGTAAAACAGGAATCCAAAAATTAATTCGTGAAGATATAGGATTTGACGGACTATTGATATCAGATGCTATAGATATGAAAGCTCTAAAAGGCAATGTTATCGAAAAAACTCTTACCTCTTTAGATGCCGGATGTGACTGCGTATGTTATTGTATGGCAAATATTGATGAACTAGGCTTTCTTGCCGAACAATGCCCAAAATTATCAGACGTTGCAACAGAACGTCTGGACAAAGCGCTAACAATATTGCATAATAAAACCGAGATATCGGATATAAAAACAAAATCAGCTCAGTATGATTCAATTATGCAAAAAATTACACCATATAAAGAAACATACGATGCTACGGAAGTATTACATAAATTACAAAAAAAGGAAACACAATGTTAACATGGATTTTAATTGCATTTGCTATAGCTCTTATATTCGGAGTAATAAAAATTGAACAGATCAAATCAATTTTTTCCAAAGTAGAGCCTCAAATACGTGAATATACCCAAAAAGCTAAAAATTGGAGCGAGTCCAAAGTAGCTGAACTTAAAGCAAACGAAGATAAAAAAACATCTGAAAGCAACAAAACAGATACCAATAATCAATAAAAAGACTTCTTTTACCCTAACCTACTAAAAATATGTAGATTTTTAGTAGGTTTTGTGTTATTATAAATTATAAACCTAAAGTAAATAGGTATTTTGTTTATGGGAGAATCCATATGAGCATCGGATCGACACGTAAAATAAGTTCAACGACGCCTACCGGCTCCAAAGTAGACGGACGTTCCTATGCCTCAAACAATCGCTCTCAGTTTGTTGAAAATATCGACACAAATAATAATGTTTTGGTTCGTGATGATAACAACGACCAAAGCCACAACAACAATCAACATCCCCAAAAAGAACAGCAACAAACAACCTTTAATACCGGAACAGCAAACATATCCGGAGGACTTGAAGCTTTTGCCGTAAATAGTATTGTCAATGAAGATGAAAACCACCCGACAGATACTCGAAAAGTTGATATTTACAGCAACAATCAATCAATAATCAAAGATGAAGAAATAGAACGCACCGGACGTAGCTACCTCAAACATTTCTATGAAAAAAATGAACATTTTATAGATATTGATGAACTCGTATAAAAAGCGATTAATCCATCATTTCATAGCATTTACTGCATCTTGAGCCAAACCTTTGGTATCATCAGATACTTGTGTTGCCACCTCACCTACTGTTGTTTGACTATTTATATTTCCGTCATAAATTCCTTTGCCGATAAAAAACAATACAATCAAAATCAACAAATAGATTAAATACTTAAAAAATGTTCCCATGATATTACTCCTAAATAAACTTTAATCATAAAATATATATAACAGCTTTTTGTCTTTTAAACCTGACGGCTACAATAAATTTTATTCATCTTTAATTTGATAAATCTATTTATCGTTGACCAATGAACATGATATTTTCTGGCCATTTCTGCTTTTGTAACTCCATTTTTCATCAAAACATTTAACTTATTTTCTTCTCCATTAAGGTGAGAATATTTAACCCCTGATGGTCTTCCCAATTTTCTTCCTTCAGCCTTGATTCTCGCCAAACTTTCTTTTGTTCTCTGAGATATAAGTTGTCGTTCAATTTCTGCGGACAATCCAAAGGCAAATGCTAAAACTTTTGATTGTATATCTGATCCAAGTTTATAGTTTTCTTTAATAGTCCATACCTGACATTCTTTATTCATACAATTATGCAAAATACTCATAACCTGCAACAAATTACGTCCCAAACGAGATAATTCGCTTGCAATCAAAACATCACCTCTTTTTAATTTTTTTAATAATCGGCTCAATTTTCTTGAATCCAAATCCTTGGTTGCAGAGACTGTTTCTTCAACCCATTTATCAATTATAATATTATTTTTTTCGGCATAAGTACTAATTTCAAATTTTTGATTTTCTCGCAACTGATGTATTGTTGAAACCCTAATATATGCATATATCATCATATTTTCCTTTTTTTAAATTTACACTAAAGAAAAACATTGCAAAAATTTTTCATCTCAAAACAACAAAAAAACCGCTCATCTGGAGCGGTTTTTTTACACATCAATAAAAGTCTAGTCTAAATCTTCCGGCTTAGGTAAATCAATCTGTACCCTTGGTGCATTATCATCCTGAGGAACCAAAGCCTGCAATGTACCGACAGCTTTTTTCCGTTTTAGTTTATTAACAAACTTCAAAGAACGCTGAGCATCCCATTTTTTCTTTCCTTCTTCGCGTTGGAAAATCTGCTGATACACCTCAGAAGCCTGATCAAATTCTGACAATTTTGTTAAACATGATGCCAATCCGTCATACAATTTATGATGATATCTGTTACCGACAATCATCTGAGCTTTTTTATAACATTTCAACGCATCATTAAATTTCATCATTTTCTGATACACAAAACCGATTGAAATCCATGCTTGAATTTCTCTGTTATCTATATTTAAAATTTTCGTAAAACATTTAATTGCCGAATTGTTATCTCCCATCAATTGATAGGTAACGCCGACACCATTCCAAGCTTTAATATTATTTTTATCGGCAGCAAGAACTTTTTTGAAAAAAGAGATAGCTCTGTCATATTGTTTTAACTTTTGCAACGTAACCGCAACACTCAACAATGTCTGTGCGTGCTTATTATCTATTTTCATTGCCTCTTCCAAAACATCCAAAGCTTCTTTATAGGCAAACATATGCTGTAAAGCTATAGCTTTACCGTTCAAAGCCTCTAAAGATGTCTTATCCAAAGCAACAGCCTCGTTAAAACACTGAATGGCATCTTTGTAAAGACCACGCATACTAAGCGTTACGCCTTTATTATTCAATACTTCAACCGAATTAGGATTAATTTCCAAAGCCTTATCAAAACATTCTACCGCTTCGGTATATTTGCTGAGTTTTTGATACGCAAAACCCTTCGAATTCAACGACTTCCAAGAATCCGGTTGTTCCACAATCGCTGCATCAAATTGTGCAATTGCTTCTTTATACATTCCTTGGTCAAGAAGCTCCTGACCTCTCTTATATGATGTATTATCGTTCGATTTGACCATTTTTCTCTCTTTTCAATTATAAAGTCCAAAATAATTACGTTGTCAAACATACCATAAACATAAGATTTTGTCAAGATTCGAGCTATATAATTTTAAACAAAGAAATAAAACTTTTATCCACACTAAAATCAATCATCTGACAACCAAACTTTCTGCAAAAATCTTTTCGTAATTTTCTCTTTTGTTCAAAATATTCAATATATTTTTTTCGATACACTTTTGATGTTGTATCAATCAATACTTTGTCATCATTATATTCAGCCATATATTGCCCGGAAATCGGAGCTTTTTCTTCTAATTTATCAAAAACATTAACAACAACCATTTTTGTTTTTTTAGCAAGCATTGCCAATTCTGCATCAAACTCACTATCCCAACCGCCAAAAGAACTGACAATAAAAACTCCTGCTTTATTTTTCACATTTGTTTGCAGTAATTTCAACGACTTCATTTTTTCCGTTTGTGATATAATATGTTTATTTAATGAATATTTACTGACCTCTGCAATTTTTTTTAAAATCGCAGATAAATAAACTCTGTCATTTCTTGGTTTGAATATCCACGAACGTTCCCCATCAAATATGACACAACCGAATCTATCTTTATTATTCAAAGCAACCCAACCAAGCAACGCTGCTATTTTTGATGCCGTAACAGATTTTAATTCTTTAACCGAACCAAACATCATTATCGACGATAAATCAAGCCACACATAAACTTCTCGGTCTCTTTCTTCCGTATATATTTTTGTATAAGGTTTTTCTTTTCGCGCCGTAACCCGCCAATCAATATCACGAACATCATCAGCATACTGATACTCTCTAATTTCATCCATCTCCATGCCTCGTCCCTTAAACACAGACTTAACATCTCCTGACTGATAAGCATAAGTTTTGGATTTATCCTGATTTTGAATATATGAAGCATATTTACGCATATTCATCAACTCATCAAGAGAAACATACAAACCGTTTCCTTCCTGATGTATGTTTGTATTTGATTTAAAAATCTTGGATGTTATTTTTTTCAACTTACTCATCGCAAAACTTTCTGCAATTAAGGAAGCGGCACCAACTTCAAAATTGATGCAATAACATCATCTGTCGTTATTCCTTCGGCCTGAGCTTCAAAACTCAAAATAATACGATGACGCAATACATCATAAACAACGGCATGAATATCTTCCGGAGAAACAAAATCTTTTCCTTTAAGCCATGCATTAATTTTTGCACAACGATCTAAAGCTAACGTTGCTCTCGGACTGGCTCCATAGGTCACATACCCTTTCAACGAACTGTTATATTTTTCCGGAGTTCTCGTTGCCATAATCAACTGAACCAAATATTCTTCCAAAGCATCACTCATATGTACTTTTAATGCGTCTTTTCTGGCTGACAAAATATCATCTGTAGTAATTTCTTCTGGCAGCTTTGAAATTTCTCCGTCAATTTCTTCTCTGACCAAATGCAAAATTTTTCTTTCCGTTTCCGTATCGGGATGATTAATCTTAATATACATCAAAAACCTGTCCAACTGAGCTTCCGGCAGATTGTATGTTCCTTCATGTTCAATAGGATTCTGAGTGGCCATAACCATAAAAAGTTTTGGTAATTGATATCTTTTACCACCGACACTTACCTGTCGTTCTGCCATTGCTTCTAACAATGCTGATTGCACTTTAGCCGGCGCACGATTAATTTCATCAGCTAATACCAAATTAGCAAAAATGGGGCCTTTTCTAAATTCAAATTCTCCCTTTGAAGCAACATAAATATCACTTCCCGTTATATCTGACGGCAATAAATCCGGAGTAAATTGTATTCTGTTATAATCAGCTTTTATCATTGAAGCCAATGTTTTTATTGCTTTAGTTTTTGCTAACCCCGGCGCTCCTTCAACAAGAGCATTTCCATCAGCCAACAGCGTAATCAAAAGCTTATTTATTAAATCTTGTTGACCTAATATTTTTGAATTCATAAATTTTTGCAAACCAATAATTTTAGAGCGTATTTCTGACATTTTTATAATCCTTTTTTTATGCTAAAAAGTCCGATTTTGTTCTTTTCATATGAGAATATATTATATATATTGCTTAAAGGTTAAAAAAACAAGAAGATTAGCAATGGATGATATTTTTAATTTAAGTGATGACAATGATTCTCTAAAAGACAACATTTCTCAATTGATGCCTTCTTTTGAGTGGTTGGATGGTCTTAATCCGGAACAGCGTCAAGCTGTAGAAACAACCAATGGTCCGATTCTTGTACTTTCCGGTGCCGGAACAGGCAAAACCAAAGTACTTACCACGCGTCTTGCATATATTCTCTCACGTCACTTAGCTAATCCGTGGGAATGTTTGGTTGTAACATTCACCAATCGTGCTGCCAAAGAAATGAAAGAACGAGTATATAATATTATCGGCGAAACATCTTCGTCAGTATGGCTCGGAACTTTTCATAGCATTTGTGTAAAAATATTACGTAACCATGCAGAACTTGTCGGACTTCACAACAATTTTACAATTCTTGGCGAAGATGATCAAAAACGCCTTATCAAACAAATTTGCGAAATTAACGGTATTGATGACAAAAAATACCCTCCTCAATCGGTCATCGAAAAAATAAGCCTTTGGAAAGACAAAGGAATTAATGTTGATAAAATAAATTCAGATTTCAAACAAAACATCTTAACCAAGCTTTATCAACTATATCAAAAAAGGCTCAAAGAACTAAATTGCGTTGATTTTGGCGATATTATTCTTTATACACTAGAAATCTTGATGAATAACACAGATATTTTAGAAAAATATCAAAACCGTTTCAAATACATAATGGTTGACGAATATCAAGACACCAACATAAGCCAATACATGCTCATAAGATTATTAAGCCAAAAACATCGCAACCTTTGTTGTGTTGGTGATGATGACCAATCAATATATTCTTGGCGCGGTGCCGAAATTGAAAACATTTTACGATTTAACAAAGACTTCAAAGATGCTATTACCATTAGACTTGAAAGAAATTATCGTTCAACCGCCCATATTTTAGCAGCTGCTTCATCCTTAATTACCAACAATTCCGGAAGACTGGGCAAAACATTAAAGGTTGCCGAAAATTCACCTGCTAACAAAGTAAACAATTCTAAAATCAAAGTAGTAAGTACATATTCCGGCGACGATGAGGCCGGTTATATCACCGAAGAAGTTGAAAACGCACATCGCGACGGATATTCATATTCTGACATAGCCATTTTAGTACGCACCGCTGCTCAAACTCGCGCATTTGAAGAAAAATTTATTTCCGAAGCAATCCCCTATCAGGTAATCGGCGGATTAAAATTCTATGAACGAGCAGAAATTCGCGATGCACTGGCTTATTTCAGAGTTATACTTCAACCCAATGATGATTTGGCATTTGAACGAATAATCAACAAACCGACCCGTGGCATTGGCGCAAAGTCAATTGAAAAATTTCAAAATGAAGCCCGCCAAAACCACATATCCCTTTATATGGCTGTAGAAAAAATGTTAGCTGAAGGGGCAATCACCGGAAAATCAAAGAGTTCACTTTCTCAATTAATGCAAAATTTTAAAGAATGGCGTCAAGCTTCTCAAGCATTGTCTCCTGACGACATAGCAACATCTGTTCTTGAAGACAGCGGTTATTATGATATGTTAAAAAACGATTCATCAGCAGAAGCCCCCGGACGTATCGAAAACCTAAAAGAACTTATTAATGTTATGAGCGATACGGAAAACTATCCTGATTTGTCTGCTTTTATGGAACATGTCAGTTTAGTTATGGATAATGATAACGATAATAATGAAAACAAAGTTCGTTTAATTACTCTTCACTCTGCCAAAGGACTGGAATTCGATGTCGTTTTTCTCCCCGGTTGGGAAGAAAACCTTTTTCCGCATCAACGTGCCCTTGATGAAGGCGAAAATGCTTTAGAAGAAGAACGCCGCTTAGCTTATGTCGCCATAACTCGTGCCAAGCACCGTTTATGTATTTCAATGGCGCATAACCGACGTGTCTACGGACAATGGCAAAACAATCTTCCATCTCGTTTTATAAATGAACTCCCCAGAGCAAACATTGAGTTGATAAACAAATGTTCTTATTTTAGCTCCAACAAATCTTATTATCGTCCTGATTATAACAAATCAAACAACTATAATTCTTATGAAGAAACCACATATGACGATGACAAAAGATACAGTTATGTAAAAGAAAAAATACACAATAATTTGGGCAAACGAGTATATCATCAAACATTCGGTTATGGCAAAATTGTAGCCCAAGATGGCAATACCGTCCAAGTATGCTTCGATACCGGCGGAATCAAAAAACTTATGAGTTCATACTTAAAAATAGTCGGATAAAAACTAAAGCCTACTCATTAAAAAGTAGGCTTTTCTACTACTCAATTCCCGTAAGATTATATGCCAAATTTACTTCGTTATTTGCTTTATCAAAACAAGAAAAATATTTTTTGTGAATAAAGTTTATTTTTTTCAATCTCTTCAAAAATATTTATTGACAAAGACAAATATAAATATTATTAAAGACAACGAATTTGATGGCGGGTTAGCTCAGTCGGTAGAGCGGAGGAATCATAATCCTTGTGTCGTGGGTTCGAATCCCTCACCCGCTACCATAAATAAAAAGCTCCTTTTTTAAGGAGCTTTTTATTTATGGTAAAGAGTTAGAATTTAAACCCTCAATTTTTAGCAATTAACCTCTTTTACTGTTTTCACAACAAAAGAGGTTAACAACGCAAACAATTTAACGCAATACTACACGTCTCATTTTAGCTGCAGGAACCGAAACATCAAAAACCACCATAAGACGAGAGGTCGCTGATGAAACAACCTTGAGACCATAATTTCCACGACTGGTAGCCAAACTAAAATAATTAGCTGTCCTGTAATCATTCTCCTCAGCGCACCAAACAACTCCAACATAACGAGGATTTTCTACTGAACGGGTTTCAGCATCAATACCATTATCACAAAGGAATCTATCCATTTTCTGAATTCGGCATCTTAAACCTCTCCAATCCGGTGCTTTCAACTTTGCCACAATAGCTCTTGAAGGCAAAGAACCTCGCACTCCATTAAGTACAAAGGTTTGAGCAATTTCTTTTGAGTTATACCAATTGGCACTTTCAACATTAGAATCTGCACCACATTTTTTGGCAATAACAACACAGGGCATTATTTCATACCCCCATACTTCATCTTTTCGCTCCAAAATAAGTTCTGGTAGGATCTCAAATTCGTTTCCCCTTCTGTACACCACAGGAAACACTGATTTAATACTGTTTTTTTTCATAAATAAATAATTTTAATTACACAAAGTATCTATAACTATATTTTTAATGAAGATGATGTACCACAACTTACACTTAATAGCAACTTATTTTTCATTCAAAATATACTTTTTTTTCTCTAAAAACAAACTGCTTTAGGTTCGACCTCAAGAGATGTCACAAAAAAAACTCCGCATAAGCGAAGTTCTTTTTCGAATTGGCGATCTCGAGAGGATTCGAACCTCTGACCCACAGCTTAGAAGGCTGTTGCTCTATCCAGCTGAGCTACGAGACCAACTGACGAAGTGTAAAAAAACATATTTTTTTCTCAAAGTCAAGACAAGTTTATAAAAAAACATAATTCTTTTACAAACCATAAGCAATCCTCACATATTTTAACCTAAAATTAAATTCTCAATACTATCATATATACTAACTTAAACTAATTTTATAGGATAACAAAAAATGGAAAAGTCTACAGTAATTGGTATGGTTGGTGGTATTGGTTCGGTTGCCGTCGGTATGGCCTTAAAAGGTGCTGATCCTCACGCTCTTATCAATCCGGCCGCATTTTTAATTATTTTTGCAGGTACTGCTGCCGCAATTTTCAACGCCTTTCCGATGAAAGATATTAAACGCATTCCTAAACTATTCAAATTATTGTTTACAGGAAAACACTTCACCCCAAAACAAGAAGTATTAGAACTTTTTGTTGCCGCAGCAAAAGCTTCAAAACAAGAAGGTGTTATGGCTATTGAAAAAAAGGCCAACGAAGTTGAAGATCCGTTTATTCGTTCTGCCATGACAATGGTTGCCGACGGTTTTAACGGCGAATTTATTTACAACGTTCTTGATGCCGAAATCAAACAAATGGAAGAACGCCACCGTGCCGGAGCATTAGTATTTGCTCAATGCGGTATGTACGCACCAACCCTTGGCGTTTTGGGCGCAGTTATCGGTTTGATTGCCGCTTTAGGTAACTTAAGTGATATTGACCAACTCGGACACTCTATTGCAGCAGCGTTTGTTGCAACTTTGCTTGGTATTTTTACCGGTTATGTTTGTTGGCACCCTTTTTCTAACAAATTAAAACAAATCAGTGCTGAAGAAGTAGAAGTTAAACGCATGGTATTAGAAGGAACCTTAGCTCTTCAAGAAGGAGCTTCAACAATTGCCATGGAATCACGTCTTCAAGCATTTATACCTCTTTCTGAGCGCAAATCTTTACGCGATCAATAAACAATAATTAAAAGGAACAAACAATGGTAAAGAAAAAACCGTCACATCCACCTCACGAAGAACACGCCGACGAGACATGGCTTGTACCATATTCAGATTTGCTTACATTGTTGTTGGCTTTGTTTATTGTTTTGTTTGCATCTTCAAGTATAGATAAAAACAAAGCAGCCCAGATTCAATATGCCTTGGCTGCTGCATTTGGCGGAGGTGTAACCGAAGAAAACGAAGGTACGATAATTAATTTTATAAATGATGCCAGAGATCTGAAACTTGAAGATGACGGTGTAGTAATATCTTCGGATGCCAATGGTGCTACATTAGAAATGACATCGATTAACTTATTTGACAAAGGTTCTGTAATCTTAAAGCCGGAAGCAATTCCCGTAATCAAAAAGATTTCGTTGCTTCTAAATTCAAACAAATACAAAAAATATCGCATTGTTGTCGAAGGACATACCGACGATACCAATGAATCGGAAACTCTTCCTTCAAACTGGGAGTTATCGGGTGCCAGAGCCGGAGCCGTTACTCGCGAAATGATATCAAATTCTATGGAAACGAATCGTTTCAAAGCTGTAGGACTAGCTGAAATTTCACCGGCCTACCCCAACAAAAATCCTTATGGCGAGCCGATTCCCGAAAACAGAATCAAAAATCGCAGAGTTATCGTAAGAATTGAATTTTAATATATCAACAAGGACATACAAATGAAAACGGCAATTTGCTTGCACAATGCAACAGTACTAACCGGATTTTCCATAATGCATAATTGTGCTGTCTATATCAAAAACAATCAAATTGCCGATGTTTACAACGAAGAACGTTTCAATCAAAAAGTATTTGCGCCCAAAGTCAAAATAATTGACGTCAAAGGTGCTTATGTTATGCCCGGTTTTATAGATACTCATATTCATGGTATCGGCGGCAAAGGAGCTGATGATGCTGACTATAAATCGATTCTCCATATGTCAAAAGTTTTACCGCAATATGGCGTTACTTCGTTTATTCCGACCTGTTGCACTGCAAAAGAAGCCGAACTTATAAAAAAGATAACAGCTATTGTAAAAGCATGCGGAAAAGAGAAAGGTGCCAACATCTTAGGCATTCATTTAGAAGGTCCTTTTCTTTCTCCCGAACGTATCGGCGCCCAATCTGCCGATGGAATTTCACCGGTCAGCCTCCCGCTTATGCATCGCCTATACAAAGCCAGTAAAAACAAATTGATAAATATGACTGTTGCACCGGAACTAAAAGGAATGCGCGAGCTTGCATTATATTGCAATGAAAAAGGCATAATCCTTCAAGCCGGTCATACTAATGCCACATATGAACAAATGCTTGAAGGAATGCAAGCAAACATTATGCATGTAACTCACCTTTTTAATGCTATGCGCCCGATGCACCATCGTGAGCCAGGAGTTGTAGGTTCTGTATTAATCCACCCCGAAGTTTCTTGTGAAATTATCGGTGATGGTGTCCACATAAACCCTCATCTGATAGACTTATTGCTGAAAAGCAAACCGTTAAGCCAAATTGTTCTTATAACCGATGCCCTATATCCGGCCAAAACCGATTTATCACAATCTCCGGAATTATATTTAAACAAATGTTTTTATCGCAAAGAAGACAACGTCATAAACGGATCGGCCATTTCGATGCTTGATGGTTTCCGCAATCTGATTTCTTGGGGTGTTCCGATTGAAAAAGCTGTTCGTATGGCTTCGACCAATCCGGCACAAATAATGAAACAAAAAAACAAAGGTTTGCTAATCCCCGGATATGATGCCGATGTCATTGTTCTGGACAAAGACCTTAACTTGATGCACACAATAATTAACGGACAATTTATAGAAGGAATTTAACAATGCGCGTAATAATCAAAGACAATTCGACAGACTGTTCTACATGGGTGGCCGGCTACATTGCATATTCAATCAAAAAAGCTCATCCATCAGCCAAAAAACCGTTTGTATTAGGTTTGCCGACCGGTTCTACTCCGTTGGGAGTTTATAAAGAGCTGATTAAGCTATATCAAAATAAAAAGATTTCTTTTGAACACGTTGTTACATTCAATATGGATGAATACATCGGCCTAAGTCCCGAAGACAAAAACAGCTATCATCATTTTATGTACGAAAACTTTTTTAACTACATCAATATCAAACCCAAAAACATCCATATTCTTGACGGACTAACCAAAGATTATGCTAAGGAATGCGAAGACTACGAAAATGCTATCAAAGCATATGGCGGAATCGATTTGATGTTTGGCGGAATCGGCACAGACGGACATATTGCATTTAATGAGCCGTTTTCTTCTTTTAACTCGCGTACTCGCATTAAAACCCTTGCACCATCAACTATAAAAGATAATTCACGTTTCTTTGATAATGATATCAAAAAAGTACCTACTCAAGCTTTGACAATTGGTATCGGAACAATTATGGATGCCAAAGAAGTGATTATTATGGCTACCGGCGAAAACAAAGCCGAAGCTATCAGACAAACCATTGAAGGCTCGATCAATCATATGTGTCCGGCATCAATATTGCAAACACATCGCTATGGAATTATTGCTTGTGACAATTCTGCCGCTAAAAAGCTGTCATCTTCAACCCAAGAATATTTTAAAAGTATCGAAAATATGGGCGGATAAAACAAAAGTCATCCCTTTTTGATGAGGCATTCCTCATCAAAATCAAGGGATCTCATCAAAAAAAACAAAAAAGATTTGCAGAACAAACAAAATTATGATACAATAAACGATATATTGAATGAAAATGACGACAGGAGGTTGTTATGATAAAGGGTAAGAACACACGGTTAACATATTGTAATTCCTCAACAAAATGGGGGGGTAGAGCGATTTAGCACCGCCCTATTCTTGTCTTTTTTATTTATCACACCCGCATTTGCAACCACCACAACTCCTGAAATTAATACTGATTATTTAAACAAATTAACCGGTTCTAAGGTAACTTGGGAAACTGCAACTGAATCTGATTCTGATATTGTCTTTATCAACGGTGCTTATTACAAATACACCTACAACAAACCCGATGATTATACTGAGATAAATATAGCCTGGAGAGATTCTCTTGATGAAATTAATAATAAAATGGTGTTTAAGGAGATTGCTGGTGGTAGCGTAATTTTTGTTAACGCAAGCTATGATAAACTTATTATAGCTGATTTTATTAGCAACTACTCTTCAAGTTCTAGCTATAGTTCGGTTATTTATACTTCTAGTGGCAGTAGTATAGGCGATATTATGGGTAATTTCATAGGTAATTATATTCAATCTCCTACTCCTACTGTTGGCGTGGTTATTTTTAATAATGGCACCATAGGCAACATCACAGGAGATTTCATCGGTAACTATATTCAATCTGGTTACTCCTTTTCCTCTTCCAATGGCGGAGCTATTAATAATCAGGGTACCATAGGAAATATTACAGGAGATTTCATCGGCAACAATATTCAAGCGACAGGAACTTCTGCCAATGGCGGAGCTATTTATAATACTCGCACTATAGGCTATATAACAGGAAATTTCATTAGTAATTATGCTTATGGTGAATTATCTGGTAGTGGTGGAGCTATTTATAATACCTCTACTATAGGAGATATTACAGGAGATTTCGTAGAAAACTACGCCAAAGGTGAAGGTGCATCCGGCGGTGCTATTTATATTGTTAGTAGTGCTACCAATAATATAACAGGTAACTTCATCGGTAACTATGCTCAAGCAGAAACCCGCTATGCAGAAGGTGGCGCAATTTATAACAACTACAAAATCTTTTTAACCAATAGCAATTTCTACAATAATTACGCTCAATCAGAAACCGGATATGCAAAAGGTGGAGCAATACGAGGATCCACTACAACTTTAACAAATAGTTTATTTTACGGAAATTATGCTAAAACAGATTCAACAGACAAATCTTATGCCCAAGGCGGTGCAATCTATAATACCAATACTTTAAATATTTCTGCTAACGATGGCAAACAATCAATATTTAGCGGTAATAAGATTATTTACAAAGATACCGAAGGCAATGATATTGAAGAATCAAACGCTATCCATATGGCCGGCGGAACATTAAACCTGAATTCTACAGATAATGGTTTAATCCAATTTAATGATGGAATATCCGGAAGCAACTATACCATCAACATAGATGGAGATGACACGGGACGAATTGAATTAAACAATGAAGTCAGCGGTCTTTCTTCTATGGATATTACGGGAAGCAATGTTTATTTTGGGGAAAATTCAAAAACTACTTATACCATCAACACTACCGGAGGTAGTATAAATAACGCTCAAATCGAC
>JAZUAM010000012.1:0-38721 GCA_045637985.1 Alphaproteobacteria bacterium | reverse complement strand
TGTTGTATCAAAAGGGCATTTAATAGAATCACTGCAACTCGCAACCGTATCGGTATAGCCCAGTTCTGCGCAAGTCGGCGGTGTAGCACAATTTATGGCGGCATAAGCTGAAGTGCTGGCTAGTAATGTGATTGTTAATGCGGCTAGATAGGCTTTTTTCATGGGTAGTACTCCTCGTGATGAATAGTGCATTTAAACCACCGTTTAAATGCACTATTTTTTTGCCTGTTTTTTGAGGGAAGTTTTAACTCCCTTGATTTTGATGAATAATGCCTCATAAAAAAGGATGATATTTCTATTTGTTATCGTGAAGTAATTTGTTGTTGAAGCAATCCTGTATTTTATGTATTCCTTCGTCGCTATCGCTTCTCGGAATGACTGAGGTGGTGAAGGTGGATTGCTTCAGCGCAAAGCGCTTCGCAATGACAGAAGAAATAAAAAAATTGTCATCGCTTGAGCGAGGAACGAGCGATACCAGCGATCTTCAATATTTTTGAATATAGAAGATCCCGTGACCAAATCTGGCGATTTGGAGGGATGACTTGATAGAAGAAGATGTCTTGATGTCGCTCCTTCCGAGCCATGACGTTGTAGTTTTTAAATATGGAAGATCCCGTGACCAAATCTGACGATTTGGAGGGATGACAAAATAGAAGTAGATGATAGGTATCGCTCACTCCGAACTCCGAACTCCGAGCTATGATATTTTTTGCATAATAAACCAAATTAAAAAAAATACCGTTTAGTTTTGATAATAATCAAAAAGCCTCGTTATAAAAAACGAGGCTTCTTTTATCTGTTACAGGTATCTTTTTATAAAAACAGACCGCTGAAGTTTGTTTGGAGTAGTGATTATGGTCTGTTGGTTTATAAAGGCCTTTTCGACAGATAAAACCGTTTATTTAATCACTATCCGATTCTATTTTGCCAAAATTTTGACGTATTTTTAAAAATATGTCAACATATATTTACAACAGAAACACAATACACTGTAAATTCAATACGTTATCCTTGGAAGCCGTCTTGATACCTTGTTTGGGCTTCAATATCAGACTTGAAAGCTCCGATTTCTTCTTCGTGTTCAATTTCGTCCTTGAGAATGTCTAATGACATTTGGTAAGTAGCAAAGTCTTTGCTTTCGGTCATTTCGCAAATTTTTTGATACCGTACAATGGCACAACGTTCGGCAACTAAATTTTGTTCCAACAAATTAATTACATATGGTTTATCAGGAGCATCATATTTACATTTAGCTGTTTTTTGCCATTCTGCCGGATTTAGAATCGGTGTTCCGCCAAGTTCTATGATACGAGAGGCTAACTTTGTTGCGTGGTCGAGTTCTTCGTTGGCGTGTTCCATAAACTCGGCTGAAATTGCTTTGCGTTGCGGACCAACGGCAACAAAAGCTCCTAACCAATATTGATAATATGCCAACCATTCTTCAGCAAAAGCTACATTCAAAATATTTAGCAATTCTTCTTTGTCTACACCGGAAATTTTTTGCGACATTTCACCCATATGTTTTCTCCTTTTTTAATATTATTAAATCAGTCATTTAAATAATTATGATATTTGCCAATACAAGATTGGTGTTGCTTTTTGTGACTATTCATTTTATGCTTAACTTATACATTGATTACGGCGAAAGTGAGGCTTATTATGGTTAAAATTGCTCCAAGTATTTTATCGGCAAATTTTGCAGATTTGAAAAACGATATAATTCGCCTTGATGAAGCCGGCGCAGATATGATTCATCTTGATGTGATGGATGGAAATTTTGTTCCTAACCTTACTTTTGGACCTTGTGTTATAAAAGCTATTCGTCCATATACAAAACTTTTGTTTGATGCTCATTTGATGGTACAGAATCCTGATGATATGTTAGAGTGGTTTGCTTTGGCCGGAGTGGATATGATTACCGTACATGCTGAAGTTTGCCCTCATCTTGACAAAACAATCGATGCTATTCATCAACTCGGCTTGAAAGCTGGTGTTGCTCTTAATCCGTCAACTTCGGAAAATGTGTTAGAATATGTTATTGATAAAGTTGATTTGATTATGGTTATGACCGTAAATCCAGGTTTTGGCGGTCAGAGATTTATGAATAATCAATTAGATAAAATCGCAAAAATCCGCAAGCTTATCGGAAAACGTAATATAATATTGAGTGTTGATGGCGGGATTAACCCGATGACGGCAGCAGAAGCTGTTGCAGCCGGTGCAGATATGTTGGTTGCCGGAACGGCTGTATTTGAGGGTGGAGATTTTGCCAAGAATATTAAAGCTTTAAGATAATTTTAACCGCTGATTATTAGGCTGTTTGTATATTGTGATAATAAAAGATTGGTAAAAATATGAAACATTTGATTTTAGTTGTTGAAGATGAGGAAGCATTGGGGCTTATGCTTAAGTATAACCTTGAAAAAGAAGGATATGATGTTTTGGTGCAACCTCGCGGAAGCCGTGCTTTGGCAGATGTCGAAAAAAATTCGCCGTCGGTTATTTTGCTTGATTGGATGTTGCCTGAAATGTCCGGAGTGGAAATATGTAAACTTATTCGCTCAAAGCCTGATATCAAAAATATTCCGATAATTATGCTGACAGCTAAAGGCGAAGAAGAAGACAAAATAAAAGGATTGTCAGCCGGTGCCGATGATTATGTAACCAAACCTTTTTCAATACCGGAATTGATGGCAAGGGTTAAAACACAGTTGCGTCATGCGCCTGAGCCACAAACAGAAAAAGAGCTGTTTTTTGAAGATATAAAAATGGATATGGTGGAAAAAAAGGTATTTCGAGGAGAAAATTATATTCATTTGGGACCAACAGAATTCAGATTGTTAAAAATGTTGATGGAAACTCCGGGAAAAGTGTTTTCGCGTGAATTTTTGTTGAAAAATGTTTGGGGAAACAATATTTATGTCGAATCTCGAACAGTCGATGTTCATATTCGCAGACTTCGCAGAGCTTTGAATGAATTCGGACCGGATTATATTAGAACAGTACGCGCAACCGGATATGCTATTGATACAAACCCGACATCTGAAAATCAGTAATCAAATTTCTTGCTTTTGTGTTTGAATTAAGGCATTATCTCAAGTAGTTAAAGATAAGGAAATTTGAATTATGGCATTAAAATTTGAGATTTTGAAAAAAGCGGGTAAAGCTCGTCGAGGAAAATTATATACAAAACACGGGATTATAAATACTCCGGCCTTTATGCCCGTTGGAACCTGTGCTACGGTAAAAGCAATGATGCCGGAATCGGTAGAGGCTACCGGAGCCGAAATATTGCTTGGGAACACCTATCACCTTATGTTGAGACCGGGAGCTGATTTGGTCGAAAAAATGGGAGGCTTGCACAAATTTATGAATTGGAACAAGCCTATTTTGACTGATTCGGGCGGGTTTCAGGTTATGAGCCTTTCGGGTTTAAGAAAATTGTCGGAAGATGGGGTGGCGTTTTCATCTCATGTGGATGGAAAAAAATTCTTTTTGTCACCGGAAGAATCAATCAAAATTCAACATAAACTTGATTCAAATATTACGATGTGTATGGATGAATGTGTTAAGCTTCCGGCAAAGCATGATGTTGTAAAAAAATCAATGGAAATGTCTATGCGTTGGGCAAAACGTTCTAAAGATGCGTTTGTTGACCGTGACGGATACGGAATATTTGGGATTCAACAAGGTGGCGATTATGAAGATTTGAGGGCATATTCGGCAGAAAAGCTTAAAGAAATCGGTTTTGACGGATATGCAATCGGCGGATTGGCCGTTGGCGAAGGGCAAGAAATAATGTTTAAAGTGCTGGATTATGCACCGGATATGTTGCCGGCTGACAAACCCAGATATTTAATGGGGGTCGGCAGACCTGATGATATTGTCGGCGCGGTGTTGCGTGGAGTAGATATGTTTGATTGTGTTATGCCGACACGTTCGGGACGAACTGCGCAAGCATTTACATCGCATGGAACAATTAATATCAGAAATGCTCGCCATAGAGAAGACCCCAGACCATTGGAGGCAGAGTGTGACTGCCCTCTGTGCAAAAATTATTCAAGAGCTTATATTCATCATTTGCAGAAATGTAATGAAGTGCTTGCGGTAATGCTTTTGTCGTGGCATAATATAAGGTATTATCAACGATTGATGCAAGGTTTACGAACAGCAATCGAAAATGAAACATTGGAAGAGTTTGTGGCTGATTTTTATGCCAAACAGCAAGCCGGTGATATAGAGGAGTTGTGATTTATGGAAAATTGTGAACCTAAAAATAATAATTTGCGAGTTTGTGTTTCCGGAGGACATTCTTCCGGTGATGATCCTATATATGAACAAGAAACATATGAAATGGGACGACTAATTGCAAAACTGGGTTTTAGGCTTGATTATGGTTTTTCAAACAGCGGAATTATGGGGGCTGTGGCAAAAGGTGTATTGGATGAGTGGAACCAACATAAAGATGAATTTTATAAAGATGTCAGTCCAATCGTCGGTATTACCACACAAGAATATTATAACCTTTATCAAAAAGATGAATTGTTGGAAAAAGTTACTAATGTTGTCGTAACTGATACTATTGAAAATCGCAAGAAAAAGTTGTTTGATGCAGATATTATTGTCTTTGCTCCGGGAGGAGTTGGCACACTTGATGAATTAGCTTATGACTGTGTGGCTATGCAAGATGGTTTTATCGAAACAAAACCTTTTATTATCTATAACATTAACGGCTTTTTTCATCATATTTTGGAATATCTTAAAGAAATGGTGCGTTCGGGATTTGCAGAACCGGTGCCTTTTATTGTGGTTGATAATAACGAGGAATTGGAAATCGCGTTTCGTTTGCTCAAGTTACGCTATAATGAATGTGAAAGTTTCAAAGAAGCGTATTATCACGCAAGAAAAGTTGCTTATGAATTACCCTACTTTATTAAAAAGAAAGTCGGAAAGGTTTGGGTAGAGCATTTGATTGCAGAAATGGATGATATTGAATTGAACGGTTCAAAAGAACAAAAAGAAAAATTAAGAGATGAAATTGAACAGGCTTATCTTGAAAAAGAAATTGCAAGGATGTATGACAGATTAGCTAAAACAGGCAGGGATACTGCCGTTGTAAGTGAAAAATTAACAAAACTAAAAAATTCTCAGTTAAAAAAACATTCTTAAATAAATTTTAAATTGACCTTGATAAAATCCCCTTAATTTGTTTATAAGGGGGTTTTTGTTTTATGTCTCTTTCAAAAAATTCATGGTTATTAATTGCAATAACGTCTATTCATTCGATTATTGAATTATTTTTAAATACGTTTCTTGTGTCATATTTTTTGAATTTGACCAACAACAATATTGTGCCAACTGCAATATTTTATATATTTACCTATGCAATGCTTATGTGTGGTTTTACACTGATAGGTTCGGTTGTAAAAAACGGCGGCAAAATAAAGGTTTATAGATCCAGCTTTATATTAAGTGCTTTGTCATTATTGCTAATTATTCAAATGAAAGAAAATGTCACTGACTATATATGGTTTTTGGGAATTGTTATCGGAATCGAAAAAGTATTATTTTATTTTCCGCAAAACTTACTTACATCAGAAATAGCCAAGGGCGGACAAGTTGTAAAATTTAACGGATATCAGATGGCTATTACCGGTTTTTTGCGAATTATTGCTCCAATTGTTTTGGGATGGTTTATTACCATGGATTCATTCATCAATACGGCTGTATTTGTTTTAGCTTTGACAATATTGGAATTTATATTATCGAGTATGCTGACAAAAATTAAATCTGTTTCTAAACCCTTTAATATTAAAGCACTGTTTGTATTGGCTCTTAAAAGGAAAAAAATTAAAATATCTATGGGTATTGAGGTTTTTAGAGGAATAACCTTTGATATTTTGGATACTTTGATTGTTTTGTATATAATTTATATGTTTAAAACAGATTTTAATCTGGGTATTTTAACTTCTATATTTGCAATTTGTAATGTGATTGCAAATGCGTTATTGGGAAGATTTTGCAAAATTACTTCCTTTGGACCTTTGTTGATCGTTTGCAGTTTGTTGTCTTTCTTTGCGACAGCGTATTTTGTGTTTAATACCTCGGAATTTTCTTTTATTATATACAATTTGGTTTTTGCAAGTGCTGCACAGCTTATCAGAACAGTTACTACAATTAATATGTATAAGGTTTCGCAAAGTAAATCTGTTGCTTCGGCATATAGGGCGGAATATATTGCGTTGCGAGAATTCTTTTTAAATCTAGGCCGAATTATGGGGTTTGGATTAGTTATATTGACGGCGGTTTATCAAGATGCAAATATGCTTAAATATCTTATTTTAATGTTGAGTGTTTTGATAATTGTTGTCGGGTATATGAGCGTTATTTTGAGCCATTGGATTAGTGAGACAGAAAATAAATGTTGAACATAATTTGGGTTGGATTTTTTATTTTTGCGTTTGCCGGAGCTTTAATACAATCTTTTTCCGGTAATACCGAGGTGTGGGCTAAAATGGTTGAAAGCATTTTTATAAATGCTGAAGGCGGTTTTAGAATTGCTATAAATTTGACAGGAATTTTATGTTTTTGGCTGGGACTGATGAAAATTGCAGAAGCCTCCGGTTTAGCCAACATTCTTGCTAAATTACTGAAACCGTTGTTTTATAAAATTATGCCGGAAGTCCCTCAAAATTCGCCTGCATTCGGTTCTATTGTAATGAATATTGCAGCTAATGTATTGGGGTTAGATAATGCGGCGACACCCATGGGATTGAAAGCAATGGAACAATTGCAAGAAGTAAATCCTCATAAAGATAGAGCATCTGATGCTCAAGTGTTGTTTATGGTTATAAATTCATCTTCGGTAACACTTATTCCCATTACTATTTTAATGTATCGCTTTCAAGCCGGATCAAGCGCTCCGGCTGCCGTTTTTATTCCTATTTTGATAGCAACATCAATTTCGACTCTGATTGGTTTTTTGGCTACGGCTTTATGGCAAAAACTCAATATTTTTAATCGCATTGTCGGTGTTTATCTTATAATGGGAATAACTTTTGTTGTCGGAATTGCTTGGATTTTTTTATCATTGGATGAAACTAATCGAACATATTTTTCTTATTTGGCAAGCAATGTTGTTTTATTTTCTTTGGTTATATTATTTATACTATCCGGATTGGTAAAAAAATTAAATGTTTATGAGCTTTTTGTTGAAGGAGCTAAAGACGGATTTAAGATTGCCGTTCAAATAATCCCTTATTTGGTTGCAATGTTGGTGGCAATAGGTGTTTTTCGTGCTTCGGGTGGGTTTGACTGTGTATGTGATTGGCTAGCTAAATTGTTTGAAAAAATCGGATTGAATACCGATTTTGTTGCGGCAATTCCGACAGCATTAATGAAACCTTTGTCCGGAAGCGGAGCCAGAGCTATGATGCTTGATACTTTTTCTGCTTATGGTGTTGACAGTTTTGTCGGTTTTGCATCTTCTATAATTCAGGGATCTACCGAAACAACTTTTTATGTTTTGGCTGTTTATTTCGGAGCCGTAAAAATAAGCAAAACCGGAGCAGCGTTACCATTGGCATTATTAGCTGATCTAGCAGGAATTATAACGGCTGTTATTTTAGCTTATGTATTTTATAACTGATACAGACAGGAGTAATTTGTAATGAAAGTTTTATTGCAACGAGTAAACAAAGCAAGCGTTGTTGTTGATAAAAAAGAAATTTCATCTATTGGTGCCGGTTTTTTGGCGTTGGTCGGAATTGAAAAAAACGATACCAGGCAAACTGTTGAGTATTTAGCAAAAAAAACTGCTAATTTACGAATTTTCGAAGATGAAAACGGAAAAATGAATTTATCAATATTAGATATTAAAGGAAAAATTTTGGCAGTATCACAATTTACATTGGCCGGTGATACAGCTAACGGAAATCGTCCGGGATTTGAAAATGCAGCAAAACCGGAAATTGCCAAACCGATGTATGAATATTTTGTTGAGTGTTTAAGAGGGTATGGAATAGATGTTTGTTGCGGTATTTTTCAGGCTGATATGCAAGTAAGTTTAATTAATGACGGGCCGGTAACTTTTATGCTGGAAAGGAAATAAGCATGGAACACGATGAAGTAAAAAAACAAACTCGAGAAATAATAAATGAGCTTTTAAAATATTCTTATGCTCAAATTTTTGACATTGCGCCGGCGGAACAACAGTTAAAAAATATATATCAAAATTCCGAAAATTCGATTGAACCTTTAATTGGATTGATGTTTGCCAATCTTATGTTGGGAAATCGCTCTACCGCAGTGGGTTTAGGTGAAAAAATTTGGAGTATCGGCGGAGAATTATCACCTTTTTTTGAGCTTATTTACAGTGATTGTCTGCTTAATATCGGAGAAATTGAAAAAGTTGGTATTTTGTTGCAATCGCGTTTGAATAATATCGGTGAAAACTTAACACATTTTTATAGTGTTATGGTAAAATATGCCTTGTTATCAGGTAATTTAGCTTTGTTAAAACAAATCGGCGAATATCCTAATGTGTATGAGCAAGAACCTACTCTTTTTGATTTTGCAAGCAATCATGCGTTTAATTTATCCGTTAAAGATTATAGAGCAATATTGAAAATAATTGCCGATAATATAGGAAAGTATATATGTTCGATAGAATATGTTATGTACAAAGAAAAAGGAGTTGAGCTTGTATTATATACTTCGGAAAGCGTTGAGCAAAATGATGCATTACTCGAAAAATTATTTGAAAAAATAGACGGATATTATATGAGTATGCAACAACCGCCTCTTAAGGACTTTTTTATTAAAGCATTAAATATAAAACTTCATCCTGCTTGGCTTGGTTAATTTGGCGTAATTATAGATTTTGAAGTATTGCGAGAATCTGCATCTTTTATTAACGGCAGTATTTTAGCAATTCCTTCGGATATTAATTTTTTTGTTAAATTTGCGGCTGTAATTTGTGCATCATCACCGGTATTAAACAACACAAAGCGATTTTGATGTTCTGTGGTTATTTTGGATGTAGCAACATCGGTTAACTCAACCGCAACAACAATTTGCAGGCGCCCTGTTTCTGAATTTATGTTATCAATTTTAGCTTTTAATACTTTGGTTTTTATTATATAATTCGGATTGTTTAATGTATCTATGACCGCTACATGTTTGTTTTCGCTGAGTTGCCGTTTGATATCCGGAAAAAATCCATTTGTCGATGTATCGTTATAAAATTCTGTTCTGGCGACATAGACAACCGGTTTGGTTCCTTTTTTGATTGGTAATGTATCTTCAATAACAACTTCTTCTTGAAGAGTATTTTCAAAAGCAATATTTTCATTTATTGTTATTTCAGGCTTGGGAGGAATTGTTATGTCTACCTTATCATCCAGTGCTTCATCTTCTATATCAAGAGTTATCATATCTTCATCTGATGAAATTTGTGCTTTGTCGTTGGCATCATTAAACATCTCATTTATTGCCGAGTACGGCAAATATGCATTAACCTCAACACATACTTCTTTATCATCTTGAGAGATTACATTAATTTTAATATCTTCAAGATAATTATCGACAAGACGATAAATCTTTAAATTGAAATAGTGGGCATCCATAGTGTTGCGAAAATCACGCAGTTCGGAAATATCTTCAACAGCCTTAAAAGATGCTTTGTCAGAAGCCCGTACTCGAGCTGATGCTTTACTTTCACCATTGATTATTTTTTCACATATATGAGAAGCAACAGGCGTTCCCCCTGTTGCATCAAATATCTGAGCAAAAACAGCAGACGGAGCAAAAAAAGTTAAAAATAAAGCTGTATAAAAAGATTTCATCTACCACCAGCTTCCATCATCATTTTGAACCTGACGAATTGTATCAGACCATTTTCCTTGTAATTTGCCGGTATTGTCATAAAGTTTTAGTTCGTAAAAAAATACGGGAACCTCCGGAGTATTGACATTATTCAACATACCTTTAAGGATATACTGAGCCTTTTCGCGATCGTCCGTTATGTTAAACATCTTAGATCCGTGCAAAATTTCTTTAGCGGTTTTGCCTGCAACATCGGGAGAAACAGGCATATAACGATCGACATAAACTGTATCTTCTATAAAAAGAGGTGCTTCTTTGTTGTCGGCAAAAATAGCCGGAGCATCTGCCAACATTTTATTAACGGCACGAGATGCAACTATACCATACACTTGAGGTGTTACTGTATATTCGGCGCTGTCATAACGTTCGCCTCTTTTAGCCAAACTGTATCCGTCATAATCACTGGCAACAATTCTTCCTTCAGATATAACGGGCTGATCGGGTTGAACTTCAACATATTTTACTTCAACACCATCATTTTCGGGAGCATAAGGAGCATCGTACATCGGCTGTTCAATATGTTTAACTTCTACAGTCTTGGGAGTATTGTCTTGTTCGTTTGCAAATATATCCATCAACGTAGCATTCTTTTTTCCTGTTCTTCCGGCATATTTATTTTTTTCGGAAACAGCAACAACTGACGTCGGAGTTGTTTCAACAACAACATTCGCATTGTCTTTTTGTCCCCAAACAAACATATCGGCTAAAGTCGCATTTTTTTGCCCAACTCTGCCTGTGCCGCAAGCAGTCAGTGCCAAGATGCAAATTCCCAGATATAAATGCTTTTTCATAGTTCAGCTCCCTTTAGATATAACCACTTTTAATATAACTACATTGCTTAAAAATAGAAAATATAATTTTTTACTTATTCACTATTTGCTTTTTGATTTTGTTTAAGATAATGTGGTTCTAAGATTAATAAAGAGGAATATACTCAAAATGATGACAATTGCGTTTATGTTAATTCTTTTAGGAATGGCAGCGATAATTCCTATGTTGCGTTACAATAAATTTTATTTGTTGAATGCCGCAATGATAATAGGAGCGGCTTATTACTTTGAAAACAATTATTTCAGAATAAATAATATTTTATCGTATAAAACACTATTGCTGTTTGCAATTTTTTGGCTTGGAGGAATAAATTTAAGTACCTTTATAGCCTATGGTGCCGATAAACGTGCCGCAATAAAAAAAGCTTGGCGTGTTCCTGAAAAAGATTTACATACTTTGGAATTTTTGGGTGGTTGGATAGGTGCGTATGTAGCTCAAAAAGTATTCCGACACAAAACATCTAAAAAAAGCTATCAAAACATCTACAAACTTATGATTGTTTTGGAATTTGCAGCTATTTATGTTTTACTTAAATTCTTTGGATGGATTTGATTGACGTTGTCTTTTAAGTAAAACATAAAATGCCCCGCTACCACCGTCTTCTTGTTTTGCGGAAGATATACTGAGAATGAACGGACGAATGTCCGGATGATTGAGCCAAGCGGGGAGAGCTTCTCTTATTACTCCTTTGCTTTCATACCATGGTGTGTCTTCTTTTTTTATGCCTTTACCGGTAATAATCAGGACACATCTTTTATTTTGGATATAGCAATTTTTAATAAACTCTTCAACAGCTGAAAACGCTTCTTTTTCGGTGCGTCCGTGTAAATCCAATCTGGAATCTATCGGCATTTGACCTTTAATAAATTTTTCTGCAGTATTACGATCAATATTGTCTGTAGCTCCGACTGTTAATGCACTAAAAGAATTTGCATTATACAATCCTTCCGTACGCAACGACGGCTCAACTTCATTTATAACCAGAGGGGCGGATGGTTTTTCTTCCGGTTGTTTTATGCGTTTTATACCAAGGACTTCTTCTTTCCACGCATCAACATCTTTCGGCGTACTAATGCTAGGCAACTTTTTCATTGTTTGTTTCCGGTTCTTCGTCTTTTTTTTCGGCCTTTTTATCAGTCATATATTCCGAAAAATTAAGAACAACAAATTCTTTCCAGTTGCCTTCCGGAGATATGCATCCCTGTTTTTTGTCGTCGACTTTTACCAAAACAATTCCACCGAAATCCCAAAGTTCGTTACATGCTTCATAGTTTGAAATAAAACGTTCTTTAGTACGTTCAAGCAACCGATGTTCCATTTTATTTTTTATAAGATTTGATGACAGCAATATGCCTGCAATCATAACCGCCAAACCGAGCAAAATACCAACCAAACCAATTAAAATAAAACCTATTAAGACGGGAATCAAAATCGGCAACAATAGCTCCCATGGATTATATACAGGTGATCCGGGAACATTTATTTTAGAATTGATAAGACAAATATGCAGTTTGTCTTCAGCAATCGCTTTTTGTAATGCTTTAAACACCAGTGCATCTGCTTTATTTATTCTCTTGGCCATTTGTTGCCTCCGAATGTTTTGGAATTAAAATATAATATTGCCCTTTGGAATTCATTTTGCCTGCTTCTTCTAATACATTATCACCGCCGGATCCCCAAAAATAATCACCGCGAATTGCTCCTTTGATAGCCGAACCGATATCTTGAGCAACAACCAATTTACTCATCGGAGTACCTCCGGGAAGTGATGTTTCCAGCCACAATAAAGCCCCTAATGGAACAAATGATTGGTCAACAGCCAATGAGCGACCGGCTGTCAGAGGAACTCCTTGCGCACCCAAAGGACCTTCCGGATTTCCTAAACGATGAAAAATATATCGCTCGTTTTCGTTCATATTAATTTCGGCAAGAGACGGATTTTCACGAAGCCATTTTTTTATATTTCCCATTGATGCTTGCCCCGGTTTGACTAATCCCTTTGATAAAAGTATTGACCCTATTCCTCTAAATGGGTGACCATTGCTGTTGGCATAAGAAATTCTGATTTTGCTTCCGTCTTTCATATGAGCTACGGCCGAACCTTGAATTTGCATAACATAGATATCTATATTGCTGTCGGCCCATAGTATTACCGGAGCATTGGCACCATTTTTGGAAATATGTTCACGGGTATAATAAGGAACAAGTTTTTCGCCATCAACACGTCCAACAATCTTTTTGTTGGGAAGTGTCGGATCAAAATCTTGTAAATTAAGCTCAATTAAATCATATGGACGTCCATATACCGGATATTTATAAACATCATCACGTTGATAAGATGCTTTGATTTCTGCTTCGTAATAAGCGGTAAATTTTCCTTCTGATGATTTTTTGTAGGTTACCAAATAGGGAACAAAATTGTCTTTTACAAAATCTTTGAACTTTGCAGGCATAATACCGGCTGATTTGGCGCAAATTGTCAGATAATCATTGCGGTTTATTTTGATTGCCGATTTTCCTAAATATTCTCCGCTTTGTAAAGAAGCGGCTTCGCAACTCCGACGAAAAGCCGTATATGCTCCCAACATATCGTCTGCATCAAAATCCTGTAATTCAGAAAAAGGCACTTTTTTCAGCGACAAGTCTGATTCCGGCTGTTGTTCGGAACAACCGACAAGTAAGAGAAATGATACTATAAAAAATATATATTTTTGCATTATTTTTTAGTAGAAACCAGTACCCAATTAAGTGTTTTTGCATTTAGCGATTTTTCAAAAGTCCAAACATCGGTGATTGTTTGGATGTAGTTTTCATCGCCTTCAATAATTTGATTATCCTTATCACGAAGAACATTGACCTGCTCACTGACAAATTCAACACTGATATAAGCATTATTCTTATCGTCAATCTTGGCTTTGATTATATCGGCTTTGTTAAAACAGATAAAATCTGTTTCGGCAGAAACTTCGTCTTGTTTACGTTGCTTTATTACAGCTTGCATCTTTTTAAAAATTGACGGACTGACAAGCATTTTTAATGTTTCGCTGTCTGCTTTGTTGAATGCTTCGGTAATAACCTGAAAGGCTTTTTTGGCACCATTTAAGAATGTGTCTTTTTTGAAATCGGGAATATTAACCAAAACGGAATCTATTTCGTTTAACGGCTTAGAATCGACAGGAATAAGCTCTTCGGCATTGCGAGCAGCCTCTTTGAGCTCTTTTTCAGCTTCGGAACGAAGAAGATTGTATAATTTTTCGGCTCCTTCACGACTGAGTTTGACTTTTTTGGGTTCTACCTCGGGACGAGCCCCCAATGTACGCCACAGACGTTGGAATATAAGCACAACAACAACTAAAAGAACGATAATATCTAAACTCATCATTTGTTTTTAATCTCCTACTCTGATTTTTACAATATAACTGCGTCGGAAACTTTTATCAACTGTTTATTATCATTTGACCTAAACAAATTTTGGTTGTATGTAGTTAATTAGTTATTTGAATTTAGGAGAATGATTTATGGAACAAAAACAACCGGCTATTTTAATTCAAAATCAATATATTAAAGATTTATCTATGGAGATACCTCATGCTCCGGCAATTTTTAAGAAATTGCAGGGGACAAATCCGAAGGTTAATGTTGAGGTTAATGTTGAGGTAGAAAAACTGGAAGAAGAAAAAACTTTTAATGTTATGCTTAATGTTGCGGTTAATGGTGATGTTGAGGAAGAAAAAGCATTTATTTTAGAACTTTCGTATGCGGCTGTTGTATCATTGAATATTCCGGAAGAACATCGTGAACCGGTGTTGATGATGGAAATTCCGCATATGATTTATCCTTTTGCTCGCCAAATTGTTGCTAATACTATGAGCAATGCTGGTTTACCGCCGTTGATGTTGAACCCGATTGATTTTATGGCAATGTATAATGCCAGAAAAGCAAATGTACAAGCTGTAAAACAATAAAAAAATGATGTAATAAAATCCCCTGTTTTATCAAAAACAGGGGATTTTATTTTAGAGAATATTACTACTTCTCTGCAACGTGGATAGCATTCCTTAATGTTGTAACAGAAATACCTTTTCCGTTTTGGGGTATACCTTCAGATTTTGCCTTCCATGCTTCGGCTGCTTTAACCAATTTTTCCGTAAACGGAGTGTGCGTTTTAACATCAACGGGGAAATTATTTCCGCCAAATGCTTTTTCCACAGATTGCTCAACAGCGGTCGCTGTTTTGATGCCAAGAACAACCGGTTTTCCATCATAGGTAATGCTTGTTCCTTTAGGCAAATTAGTACTAGGATCTATGTTGTTATCAATTGAAACAACTAAATTTTTTCCTTCTTGAGTAGTTATAGTTGCAGTATAGACTTTGTCTTTGACATCAACTACAGCATCCGAAGCACCTGCCATATTGATGTGTGTCGGTTCGGCAACATATATTCTATCAACACCCTCAACACCTGTTACAGCCATTGTTGCTTTGCCGTCTTTTATACCGGTACAAATGAACTCACCTTTTGATCTAATTTCGGCAGTTTGCTCTGGTGTTAATGTTACATTCTCGACACCCGTTTCAGTATATCTTGCATTATACTCTTCAACAGAAATATCTTGACCGGCAATTGCTCCTTCTTGTTTGTTGGCGATATTAGCAATATAGTCATTTAACTTGCTAATACCTTTGTTAAGGTCTTTCACATTATCTGTAAGATGTTGTGAAACATCTTGCTCGGCTCCGTCAACCACCTGGTATTCAGCCCCTAAAGGTGCGCTTATCTTTTCACCCAGTGCTTTACTTGAGTTGGCATCAATAATATATTCTTTTCCTTCAATAAAGAAATGCCCTGTTCGTGCTTCGGCGCCTTCTTTGAGAGGCTCTAATACAACCTGAATTGTTTTTCCTGATTCGAATTTATAAGTCATCGTTGTTACACCATCTACTGTTTCGGTAGATGTCGGAATATCCGGCAAATTGTTGATAATCGGAGTTGCATCAACAGGCGCATGATAATGAACTTCTCGGTTATTACTCTTCAGACCGGTTGTTGTCGTTACACCATTTTTATCATCTACCCAGATAGAACCATCTTTTTTGAATGTTTTTTCGTACTCTCCATCAACAGATTCTTGGTTTACAAGATAATCACCTTTATTACCATCAAAAGTCGTTCTAACCTCAGCATAAGGATCTGCCATATCAACTTTTTCTGTTGTGATATTTAATTTATTAACATCATTTTCAGCTGAAAGAATTTCGGCATCCGGAGCTTCGTTCACTCCCAAATTGTTTACCGGAACGCATGGATCTGTAATCGCTGAAGCAGGTCCGACACGTGTTGGTAAAGGACGTTCTGTAATTAAACGACCAATGTGTCCTGGATTGGTAGCATATTTTTGGGATTCTGCGACCAACGCTGTTAACTCATTATCATTACATTTGATATCATTTATAATATCAAGCTTTCCGGTATAACGAGCGCGCATCATGGCTAAATAAATGGCTCGGTTAGTACCTATTCCTTCAGGAAGCCTGTCCGGATTAGCATTGAGCTTTTCACGCATCATTTCAACAGCTTCTTGGAATGTATATTTTGAACCGTCTTCCATTACGAAGTTGGTATTCCCCTTTGAATTGATTGTGTCTATCAATTTGGCATATGAAGCTTCTGAAACGACGTGGTTTGTATTAAGACCTTCGTATCTGACAAAATTATTACCTTTGGCATCTTGTAAATAAGTTTCAGTTACACCACCTTTGGTCTTAGCCTCTTGCCAAACAATCATACCTGTTTTTTCATCCGTGTGAGGTGTAAATTCTGAAGGATTACCTCCTTCTGCTACAGGATTACCTCCCTCTGCTACAGGATTGTTGACAAGAGTACTATCCGCAGGATTTCTGACAAGAGTACTGTCTGCAGGATTTCTTACAAGAGTACTATCCGCAGGATTTCTGACAAGAGTACTGTCTGCAGGATTTCTGACAAGAGTACTGTCTGCAGGATTTCTTACAAGAGTACTGTCTGCAGGATTTCTTACAAGAGTACTGTCTGCAGGATTTCTGACGAGCGTACTGTCTCCCTCTGCTACAGGATTACCTCCTTCTACTCCTGTATCGCTGACACCTTCGACAACAGTTGCTGTGTCAGCAGCATTTGACATCACATTAGATACTTGCCCAAAGATACCCAAAGCACCAAATCCGGCACCAATAGCAGCTACTGTGGTTTGAGTTTTCTTTGGTTGCATAAAATTCTTAATTTTTCCCCATAAACCTTTTGGTTTCGGTTGTGTCTTATCACCATACAACTCTGTACGTAACTCAGCAATCAATTTGATATCTTGTGCTGATTTTTTATTAGAACTTTCAAGTAATTTTAATAGTTTTTTGCGACGATTAAATTCTTTTTGCTTAGCAATATAGTTACCAATAGCAACAACACCACCAGCAACAATCTTACCGGCTAACGGAGAAGCCACAGCACTTACTGTAATCCAAGCTCCGGCTGCAACAACACCACTAGCAAGATTTATCCAAGCTTCCGGTTCTTTACGTTTAACTTCTTTGCAAGCTTCTTTAAATTTGGCAAATCCGCTTAATCTGCTACCATCAAGGTTTTTATATGCTCTGTAAAGAGGATATGCCGAACCTTTTGCGATTTGATTAGCAACCATTGCTCCGGCTAAAACTCCGGCAAACAATTGTCCACCGGCACCAGCGAGGGCTTCTTTACCGCCAAATAAAGATATTCCGGCAAATACCATATTTCCACCGGCAACACCTAATTGGCTTATAATCTCAATTGCTTTGGCTGTATCATTCTTTGCCAACTGACGAATACCTACGCTAAAATCGTGCAATTTACCAAAAACACCACGGGATGCTTGAGCTAAATTATTTTCTTGTTCTTTAACACGCTTGCTAGCGATGGATGTTTCTTTTCCTTTAAAATTGTCATTAATTTGATGACGTAATTGACTTAAAGCAACTTCACGTTCTGATGCGGTGTCCAAGATAAGATACGGATTAATAACAACTCTATCTTGACCTTCCTCTTCACTAGCAAGTTTTTGTTGTAATTTTTTAACAATAGCTTCCATTTTTTCTTGATCAAGAGAACCAAGAGCTTCTTTTACTTGCTCTCTGAATTCAGCTGTTTTGGCTTCATATTCTTGTTTATCGTTATTATATTCATTTAGCTTTTCTTCTTTTTCTTCTTCTGATAAATCAGCCAATTCTTCTTCTGTTGGAGCAACAGGTTCATCACTGGGATTTTCTAAATCATTTAACCCTAATGTTTCCCAGAGTTCCGGCATTTTAGCAACTTGATCAACAGCATTAGCCACATATAGTGACATAATGTCTTGTTTTAGCTGTTCTTGTATCTGAGTCTTTAACTCTTTCTTTGAAATCGGATTTAAATTAAGCACCTCTTTTGCATTAGATGCTGTATCTTCAATTTCGATATCAACAGTATCGGAATTATCGTTTTCATCGGCATTTTCTTCAACAACGCGTTCTTGCTCTAAAGCTTGCAAATTATCGTGCATAACTTTGGCAATTGCTGTTTCCAACATCACATCGAAATAATTATTTTTCTTTGTGGGAGAAACAAATGTACCTTCTACAGGTAACTGAGTTTCGTTATCTAACTCTGAAATATCCAAATTATCCCAAAGATCTCTTATATCTGATGAACCAAAATCAATTTCTTGGGAAAGATTTTCACGCATATCTCTAGCTATCGCGGCTATTTTGTTTGATTTATTAATCAACATACCATGATCACATTGACGTTTAATTTCGGCATAATCATTACCCCATTCTTTTATACCACCTGTATTTTCTACTATGTCTATGATAGCTTCTAATTCTCTGTCACTTTCACCCCATGTGTCAATGTCGCGTTCTAAATAATGTTTAATACGTTGAGTGGCTATTTCTTTGATATGTGATGATAATGCAATTTCATCTTCACCGGCATTTTCACCGACATCCTTATATACTTTGACAACAGCAGATAATTCCTCATCTGTCATTTTTGATAAAATGTCATCTAATTGTTTGTAATCATCATCTTGCACCATATCTTCGATTGACGATTTTACACTATCTTCATTCAAAGTATCATAAAGAAAATAATGACATCTTTTTATTAATTCTTGTTCATTTATATCGTCAAAGGAAACTAATCTTTCATCAACACGTTTGCTAAAAACATTATTGGTCTCAAGATAATATGAATTATGCATTTCTCTCAAATAACGATAGCTCAAATTATTCTCTTCTTCTTCATCATACATCCACATGGTTCTAGTCCCTTTCAACATAAGGTTTAAATTCGCAGTTAGGGAGATAATACACTATTTTTGGACTTGTTGCAAGATATTTTTTGTCAAAATTTTGTACTTTTTTCTTTAAAATGTGTACAACACCCGCTTTTAAGCCTGATTGTAGCATAAATATGGTTAATTTTTGGATAATGAGAAAGCCCCGTTTTTGATAACGGGGCTTTCTCTCTTAGGCTACGTTAGCATCATAACAGATACCGGCGCCTTCAATATCGGCATTTACACCACTGGAACAAATATTATCTACTTTTACAGCCAAAACCTGTTCGGCTATATAAGCCTCGTTTTCGCTTAGTGCTTTGGCCAGTTCGGCATCAGATGTATAATAATGAAGTTCTATTCTGTCTGAAACATTAAAGTCTTTATCTTTACGCAATGTTTGAACCAGACGAACAAAGTCGCGTGCCATTCCTTCGCGTTTTAATTCATCGGTAACAACAGTATCTAATGTTACCAAAGCTTTGTTTTCGGCAAAGGCGCGACCGGCGACACCTTCTTTCATATCAAGACGGACTTCGAACAAATCCGGCGTAAGTTTTTGTCCGCCGATTGACAATGTACCATCATTGTTAAGTTCCCATTGTCCTTGTTTGTAAGCGGCCATTACTGCACCCATATCTTTACCTAATGCCTTACCCAAAAGCGGAGTGTAAAGATAAATCTTTTTATCGGCATAGGCGCCCAAATTGTTGTCAAATTTGACTTCTTTGACGTTTAATTCATCTTTGATGATTTCGCTATATGCGGTTGACAATTCGCGACCGACAACAGTTAATGAACTCAACGGCAAACGGTTACGCAAGTTTTTTTCTTCACGGATGAATTTTCCGGCAGAACATAAATCTTGCAAGAAATCCATATCATCAACCAATGAAGCATCAAAATTGATTGCCGAAAGATTGGGATAATCTTCCAAATGAACTGATTCTTTGCCGGTTAATGTTTTGAAGATATATTCAGAAACAAACGGCAATAATGGTGCGGCAATTTTGCTTAAATTTACAAGCACGGTATAGAGAACATCAAATGCTTTTGTATCGCCTTCCCAGAAACGATCACGTGTGCGGCGAATGTACCAGTTGTTTAATACCTCAATAAAACCAGATATTTCGTTGCAAGCAACCGCAACATCATAGGTATCAATGCCTTTTTGAACTATTTCCGACAACTTTTTGAGTTTTGATAATATGTAATTATCCGTAGCTTCGGTTGAAGAATACACCTCTTTGGCCTGATAGTTTTCGGCATTGGCATAAAGCGTAAAGAAGTAAAAGGCATTCCATAACGGAATTAAAGCCTCGCGAGCAGCTTTGGCAATCTCTTTTCCTTCTTTGTCGACAGCCAAGTTACCACCTTTTAATACCGGAGATGATACCAAAAACCAACGCAAAGCATCAGACCCAATGGTATCCAAAACTTCGTTAGGATCCGGATAGTTTTTCAGGCGTTTAGAAAGCTTTTGACCGCCTTCGGCCATCAATAAACCGGTACAAATACAATTTTTGAACGCCGGACGATTGTGAAGTGCTGTTGATAACACGGTTAATGTATAAAACCAACCACGAGTTTGATCCATTGCTTCAACAATAAAATCTGCCGGAAAATGATTTTCAAACCATTCTTTGTTTTCAAAAGGATAATGCACTTGGGCATAGGGCATTGAACCGGATTCGAACCAACAGTCAAATACATCACCAACACGACGCATCATTGTTTTGCCTGATGGGTCATCCGGATTGGGGTATACCACATCATCAATGTATGGTTTGTGTAAATCAACTACATCAAAACCGGTTTTTTCCTTGATTTCAGCAACTGAGCCAAATACATCAACACGAGGAAATTCCGGATTGTCAGATTTCCATACCGGAATCGGAGTACCCCAAAAACGGTTACGCGAAATTGACCAGTCGCGAGCACCCTCCAACCATTTGCCAAAACGTCCGTCCTTAATGTGATCGGGTACCCAATTTATTTCTTGATTGTTTTTAACCATATCATCTCTGAAATCAGTTACACGTACAAACCAAGATGACATTGCTTTGTAAATAAGCGGGGTATCGGTACGCCAACAGAACGGATAAGAGTGAGTATATTGTTCTTTTTTGACCAAAAGACCATTTTCTTTGAGCCATTGCATAATCGGTTCATTGGTTTCAAAAACCTGTTTACCTTCATAATCTTTAACTTCTGAAGTAAATTTGCCGGCCTCGTCAACAGGACAAACAACCGGAAAATTAGGATTGCAGGCGCGGCAGACATCAAAGTCGTCTTGACCGAAACCGGGGGCGATGTGAACAACACCGGTACCATCTTCGGTAGAAACGAACTCACCGGATAATACCTTAAAGCACCCCTTTTCTTTCAAATGCTTAAAGTATGGGAACATCGGCTCATAGCTCAGACCAACCAAATCAGAACCTTTCATTGAACCTACTTCGACAGCATTTTCAAGCTGTTTCTTATAACGTCCAAGCAAAGCTCTGCCAAGTATGTATTTTTGCCCGTCCTCTTCCATAACTACATAGTCAATATCGTTACCTACGGCAAGCATAAGGTTTGACGGCAAAGTCCACGGAGTAGTTGTCCAAACAAGTATTTTCATTCCGTTTTCAAGTTTGAATAAAACGGTTATTGCATTGTCGGTTTTATCTTGATACCCTTGGTTTACTTCAAAGTTTGAAAGAGGTGTTTCAGCTGCCCAAGAATATGGCAAAACGCGATAATCTTCATAAACCAGACCTTTATCCCAAAGTTGTTTGAAGTTGTTAATCACACTTTCCATAAACGACAAGTCCATAGTTTTGTAATCGTGATTAAAATCAACCCATCGGCCAATGCGCTTAAATGTATCAACCCAAATGTTGGAATATTTTAAAACATCGGAACGACAAAAATTATTAAATTTTTCAACTCCGTATTCTTCGATTTGTTTGCGACCGGAGACACCGAGTTGTTTTTCGGCAGACATTTCCGCAGGAAGTCCGTGACAGTCCCACCCTAAACGACGTTCAACCTTTTTGCCGTTCATGGTTTGAAAGCGAGCAACAACGTCTTTTACATAAGACACCATAATATGACCATAGTGAGGTGTACCGTTAGCAAACGGAGGGCCGTCATAAAATACAAACTCAGCTGCGCCATCACGGTTTTGAACCGATTTTTCAAAAGTTTTGTTTTCTTCCCAAAATTTTAATACTTCTTTTTCCAGTGCGACAAAGTCAGGCTTTGCCTTTACATCTGCATAATGAGCCATTTTTTTATATCCTAAAATGTTAAATTGATTGATTTAAGCAAAAAACTAAATTGATATGTACAACAAACTAAATCCCCCTAGGGGATAATTCGAGAAACGATTGATATGATGCAAAAATCGTACATATAAAAACCTTTTTTATAAAATTCGCCTTTGAATTTAATACAATAAAACAGGAGAGTCAATAGGATAGTTGCGGAATATTAAGGGGCTTGCAAAAAGGTTAAAATTGTGTTAATATAGGGACAGTTTTTGATTAAGGAGATTGATATGGTAACAGCTAAAGAAGTTACAAAAGGTACCGTCAGAGGAGTTTTAAGCGCCGGTATTGTCGCTGCTCGCGTGGCAAAATACGGGTTGAAATTAGTAGAAATTCCTAAGATGATGTTTGGTGGAGCCAAAGATTTGGCAGAACAATTTGCTCCCGGTGGTATTAAGACAAAAATCGGTGAAAAAATGTTGGATACGGGAGTAAAAGTTACAAATTGGGGATTAGACCAAGCAATTAAGATGCAGAAATATCTTAAAGGAAAAATTCATTAATGAAACATGCTGAAAGTTATGAGATAGTTTTGAGCGATGAAGGAATCCCTGTTATTATGATTCCATATAATCGGTTGCGTGCGGAAAATCCGATTTTGCTTTATGACGGAGGTAAACATGCAACATTGTTCCGTAATGATCATGATGTCGTTCTGCTTGATTATTTACCGGATGAAGTAAAACCCGTTTTGCTAAAATGCGGATGGGCTGTCGTGTTAGAAAAGAACAAAGCCGGAGATGATGTTTCAAAAGATTATAAAGTTTTGATTAAAGTTGTAAAAAATAATCCTTTGACCGATGGGATTTAGAGTTTGATGAAACGTAAAGCGGTGGCTTGAACAACAAGCCACCGCTTTTTTTGATTTTTATAAAGGAAAATCGCAAGTATCCAGACTACACTGTTCGTAGTTTGAGCCATCGGCTAAAACACACTTTTGCATACATTCGTCATATGTACCATCAGAATAGCTACCCCAAAAAACTATCAACATATAAAACAAAGTAGAAAAAGCTAATAAAATCATCGCTACACAATAAAGTATTTTGCTAAAACATTTTTTATTATTAGCTTTTGAAGTTACTTTTTTACCTAGTATACATATGAATATACATCCCCAAATCCAAACTAAATGAGATGCAATATGTCCCATTGCTGTTGCGATTTTATATTCCGGTGTATTGAATATAGGATTATTATATGAAAAATATATTACACAACATAATGTAATTATTGTTATTAAGCAAAGCACATAAAAACTTATTTTCTTAATCATCATATTTATAACCCGTTTGAATACTAGTATATTAACATGCATTACTTGTATTTTAATTTTTTTACAATTACTTTCTCCATTTGTTATTTTCATAATCTAAGTTATTTAGCCATTTTCGACAAGATGATTGAGGATTAGAAAAACCATATTTTATTCCTTCAATATTATTTTTCATATCTTTGACAGAATCGTTCCATGCTTCTTCTACACCTTTTTGTGGAATTTTAGCAACAATATCCTTGAGTTCTTTAAACACTCCCGCACCAAATGAATAAACCGATTGCTCGAAACCATTCTGACTGTTTAAGCACATTCCCAATCTATGCGCATAATTGTCGTATCCTTTTTTTCGAACTGTATCCATTTCTTTTTTTGCGGCATGCAAATTTCCGACGACCTCCCCTAATGTTGGAATAAAGTTTTTTCCGCGAGCTTTTTGGGCAATAATGATAGCTTTATTTAATAAATCTTGTTTTGGCTTTAAGGGATTAGGAGTATTTGGGGATGGAACATCAATATAGTCATATTCGGTAAATTCGTCACTAGGATTTTTAGGCACCATATAGTACCATTCGCTTTGCCCCGTTTTAGGATTAGAGCGACGAAGCGGTTTGAAACCATTCATAAAATCATTTAGTGTTTTTTGAATATCTTCATTAGTGGGCATTATTTTCCTCCATAAAAAAAAGAGCCGAAAACGGCTCTTGGTATTTTAGTATAAAAAAATAGCGAAAAATGAAATAACTTCACTTCCTCACTATAGATACATTTATACTCTCACCCGACGGCATATGTCAATAGGTGCAAAAAATATTTTTTAAATCTAAAGCGGTGGCTTGAACAACAAACCACCGCTTTTTTTTGTTTTTATAAATATTCTAAATCTTATTTATTTTTCAAAATAGATTTACCGGCATAAATTGCCATATCGCCCAATTCTTCCTCGATACGGATTAATTGATTGTATTTTGCCATACGATCTGTACGAGACATAGAACCGGTCTTAATTTGGCCACAGTTAGTAGCAACGGCAATATCAGCAATTGTTGCATCTTCTGTTTCGCCGGAACGGTGAGACAATACTGCTGAATATTTATTACGGTGAGCCAAATCAACAGCTTTTAATGTTTCTGTCAATGTTCCAATTTGGTTAACTTTAACCAAAATTGAATTAGCAACACCTTTTTCAATACCTTGGGCAAGACGTTTCGGATTTGTAACGAACAAATCATCACCAACCAATTGAACTTTGTCACCCAAAGCATTGGTTAACATCTTCCAACCTTCCCAATCATCTTCAGCCATACCATCTTCAATAGAGAAAATCGGGAAACGAGCGCACAAATCTTTGTAATAATCAACCATTTGAGCATTAGTATAAGATTTGCCCTCGCCTTCCATTTCATATTTGCCGTCTTTGTAGAATTCTGTTGATGCAGCATCAAGAGCCAAAACAACATCTTCACCCGGTTTGTAACCGGCATCAGATATAGAATCGACAATAAATTGCAAAGCTTCTTCAGCTGTTTTTAAATTCGGAGCAAAACCACCTTCGTCACCAACATTGGTATTATGACCGGCTGCTTTCAAATTCTTCTTTAAAGTTTGGAAGATTTCAGCACCCATGCGGATTGCTTCGCGAATACTTGTTGCTGAAACCGGCATAATCATAAATTCTTGAATATCAATCGGGTTATCAGCATGCTTACCACCGTTTAAGATATTCATCATCGGAACAGGCAATGTACGAGCCATTGTGCCACCAAGATAACGATACAATGGAAGTTCAGCTTCTTCGGCTTGGGCTTTGGCAACTGCCATAGAAACAGCCAAAATAGCATTAGCGCCAAGCTTGCCTTTGTTGTCTGTACCATCAAGTTCAATCATTGTGTTATCGATTTCGATTTGATCTTCAGCATCCATACCTGCCAAAGCATCATAAATTTTGTCATTTACGTTCTCTACAGCTTTCAAAACACCTTTACCGCCAAAACGTTTTTTGTCTCCATCACGAAGTTCAACAGCCTCGTGAGCACCGGTAGATGCACCTGAAGGAACTGCTGCACGGCCAAATGCGCCTGATTGCAATACAACTTCAGCTTCAACAGTCGGGGTTCCGCGAGAATCTAAAATTTCTCTAGCATGAATATCGATAATAGCACTCATTTCTTTCTCCTAATAAATTTATAAAAAAGTGTTGCATATAAAATCTTTCATTTTTATAATATTGTCAATCATATTTTGGGAGAATAGCATATGTTTTCTGATAAATGGCATAATCGCTTTATGGAAATGGCTAAGTTGGTGGCATCATGGTCAAAAGATCCTTCTACCAAAGTTGGAGCTATTGTGGTAGGTCCAGACAGAGAAATTCGTTCAACCGGCTACAATGGTGTGGTTAGAGGAGTTGATGATGACATTCCTGAGCGCCTTGAGCGTCCGACAAAATATGACTTTTTTGAACATGCTGAAAGAAATGCCGTCTATAATGCTTGTTTAATCGGTGCATCGTTAAAAGGGTGTGTGATATATGTTACGGCAATGCCTTGTCCTGATTGTGCCAGAGCAATTATTCAATCGGGAATAAAAATGGTGGTTACATATAAATTTGAACCAAAAGAAGGGCAACCGGCAGGAACTTGGCGTGATAAAGTGACTTATTCAGAACAAATGTTTGCTGAAGCAGGAATTACCTGTTTATATTTGTAATAAAAAATTGAATTGCTGTCTTTAAATATATTTTTTTGATAATATATGTTTGGCAATTGGACTTCTTGGACTATCGGACTAGCGGGTTGTTATATTCTGATGGGAGACCAAAATGAAAATCTTGATTGCGGACGATCATGCTCTTTATAGAGATGGGCTTAGACTTAATTTGAATAATTTATTGCCAAATGCTCAAATTTTGGATGCTGCTACATTTGGTCAGGCAATTAATGCGTTAAAACAAAATTCTGATATTGAATTGGTTTTGGCTGATTTGGATATGCCGGAAATGCCGTGGGAAGACGGAATTAATGCAATGAAAAAAGCTGTTGTCGGCAATTCAAGAATCGGAGTAATTTCGGCTTCTGAAGATGGTTATAATATAAAAAAAGCTCTCGGATTGGGTGTGTGTTGTTATTTACCCAAAAGCATAGATACCAAAGTACTTAACTCAGCTTTGGGCTTGGTATTAAACGGAGGAACATATTTTCCATCGACACTTTTGGAGCAATCTTCTGATAATGCTCAGCTTGTAAATGGTAAAAAACTTACAAATCGTCAATTTGAAGTATTAAGATATCTGGCTCAAGGATTGTCTAATAAGCAAATTGCCTACCAAATGAATGTGTCTGAAGCTACTGTAAAGCTTCATATCAACGCATTATTGCGAGCTGTTGGAGCAACAAATAGGACACAGGCTGTTATTAAAGCGCAAAAAATGGGGGTGGTTTAAAAATCATCTATCATCGGATACTTTTCACTACGTCCTTCGGGAAGGTCGTAGTGCCACCATTCACTTGAGATACTTTCTAAACCTACACTTTCCATCAGTTTTTTTAGTTCTTCACGATTATCTAAAGCTTCTTTATTTTCATCAAAATAATCGTGACGTGCTTTTTTTAAATATTCAAAAAATGGATCTAAATTACCGTTTTGAACTTGTTTGGCATATGTTTCATCATAGGCATCAACATTGGTAGGATATACCAATTCTTTACCATCCGGATGGCACAAACATACATCTATCGCAGTTCCGTGACAGTGCTGAGAACGCTCCGGTGAAGATGCAAAAAAACCCGGTTGCGGAATAATCTCTTTCATTTTGGCATGAGCTAACGGCGGGCGATATGCATCACAAATTTTCATTTTTAGATTTTTCTCTTTAAGATAAGGAATAACTTGTTTTAATTTTTGCCACAAATCTTTGTGAACAAAAGCCCTGTTGCCAATTCCCATATCTTGGTACACAGCAACCCCTGTCATATTGTTTTTAAGTGATGCGTACATCATATCTATTATAAAATAATCGTCTGATTTTATTTCTATCAAATTCGGATTCATTATTTACACCTTTCTATGAATGTGTTGAATAAATTTACGGCAAAGGCATCTTGTGTCTTAACAAAATATTCCGGATGGGATTGTATCCCTAAGACAAAGCTACACCACGGCTCTTTTGGTTCTATCGCTTCAATTACATTATCTTTGGAAATTGCAGATATTATACACTGACCAATATTACCTGAACTTACGGCTTCTGAATGGTTGCTGTTTACCATAGCTTGTTGCGTTGTAATAATTTCTGAAAGCAATGTACCTTTGTTTATATTTATAGAATGAGCAAATTCTTTTAATATTCCGCGATGACCTGATACCCTATCAATTTTAGCTCCTAAAAATCCTGCTAACATTTGCATACCGGCGCAAACTCCAAGAAGCGGAAGTTTGTTGTCTTGAGCATATTGTAAGCAATGAATATATGCTTGTGCTCGAATTTTCTCTATAGGATGAGCTGCTTCGTTAATACACCATTGCTCCGGTAGTGCAAAATCACCTCCGGGAAGAAAAATTCCAGCCGGTTTTATTCTTTCAAGTTGTTTATCAATATGCTCATATGTCATAAAATATGGGTGACCACCGGAAAGTTGTATTGCTTCGATAGTTGAAACCGGCATGGAATAATCCGCTTTTTCTCTATCAGGGTGCTTATCTCTGGTTAAAAGGATTGCAATTTTTGGAGCATTGTCAGCAAAGGTATAATCATTAATCTCTACCTCTGGTAAGTTTTCCTTAGCCAAAACAGCATCAACCTCATCTTGTGTTATATAATAAGTTATTTTATCATCCCACGGGTAAATTATCTGTCTTAGATACAGTTTATTTGTATAGTTTCGGTAGTGGTTCATGAGCAGTCCTTTGATGTTTTTTTATTTGCTTGGATAATTTACAGAATGTATCTAAAAATTCTTTTGAATTCCAATCCTTTTCGTTTTCAGCATATAAAGCTTCTCTGATTTTATCTAACTCTTTGTTAAAATGTTGGTTATTAAATATGTCTGCAACATCTTGCAAATTGGTTATATTCCTTTTGGGAAAATGTCTTTGTCCCCAGTTTATAAGTTCATCACGAAGGAGACGTAAATCCTTGTCTTTTGCGGCAGAAATAATTAATCTTTTGTGGGGATTTCTTGAAGATGCAAATTTTAATACCCTTAACAACAATAGTGTGATTAATATTCCTCCGACAAAGGCGACAATCAACTGCCATATAGCAAAACCTTTGGTGTTTGCTTGTTGCAATTTAATATTATTGTCTGTAATTCTTTCAGGTAAAGACGATATATTTTTTTCAACGGTTACTTGGGGTTGAGGTTCAATACTTTTTGTCACAGCATTTCCGGTTACATTTATTTTGTGTTCCGGAATGATTGCTGTTTCAAAGCTATCGGTTTTGGTATTAAACCACTTTACCTCAATAGCCGGAAGAACTGTTTCACCGGAATATTCAGGAATATATACATTGGAAATCTTGGAAAAAGATACTATTTGCGAATTTTGAACAGTCATTTCATTAACAGGTTTTTCAGGGTATTGTTTAATCCCATTAACCGATGCAAATTTAATTTCAGGAAGATTGTTCTCTAATACACCTACAGCCTTCAAATAAATGGTGCGGCTAATAGGTTCACCAACCTTAAACTGATGTTTATTACCATCAAATTCTGCAGATAGTTTAATATCTTGAGCCGGCAACCACCATCCTGATATGTTTTTTGCCGGTTTAACGTCTACATTAATCGGCTTGGCGGTTAGTATAACCGGATTTTTGTTGGCAAAAACGGTATTCATTCCAAAACCGGCAAAGAACTCATCTTCTTCAAAAAAGCGTGCAAACGGATCGTTACGAGTGTTTTTTGTCAGATAATATCCATCAAATTTTACTGCCGGAATTGTAAGTTGCCCTGATTTTTGCGGAAATAACGCATAGTTAAACGTTATTTCTCTTAAACTTTGTCCGTTGACTATTTTTGTTTCTATTATAGGTTCACCCAGATTTCGAATGACCCAATCATCATTTTGAGTAACAAAATACGGCGATGCCCCTTGCAAACCTCCGGCATCATATATCTTTAGCTGATAATTGATTTGTTGTTGAACATATGGCGAAGAATTATTTATTTTACCGGTCATTTTGAATTTTGGTGCTGCATCGCTTTGTTGAGCTGTTACCAATTTATCTTCCGATCCGGCAGGAATAACTTTTATTGTGACAGGCTTTGTTTTATAGCCGGCTAATTCGATTTCAGGAATAGTTTTATCACCCGAAGAATTAGGTATCATAACCAGATTCCATTGGCGAGATTTTTTAACCTGTCCGTTTGTAATGTTGGTACGATAACTGTTTGAAACTGATAATACCGTAAAATCTTGGGATAAAGCACTTAAATCCGGAGTTGATGATGTATCAACATCTTGAAGATTTAGGGTCAGCACCAATGTCTCGCCTTCAGGTAAACTATTGCGATTTACCGTAGCATCAAAACTTTGCGCATATAAATTAGATGCCATAAATAAGGATAGTACAATGTAAAAATATGCTTTTTTCATGTGTTTCACCTGTTTTATTGTTCGTTATAACGATTTTGACGATATTCCTGATAAATAAAAGCTTTCAGCAGACCTCCGGGATCTTCGGGAATTTCACGATATTGCTGTATTTTTGCTTGCATTTTTTCATCATATTGTTCTTCTTTATTTCCTTGTTCCGATAATGCGCCGGATTGTTTTTTTCCGTCATTTTGTTTGTCTTGAAGATTTAATTCATCCATTGATGATTGCTTTTCTTTATCGGCATTATCTTCTTGATTTTCGGAATTTTGGTCTTGTTGGCCGTCATCTTGTTGTGAACCATTTTTTTGTTGTTGGTTATCAGAATCTTGATTTCCTTCGGAATCTTGATTTTGTTGCTGTTCATTTTGGTCCGATTGTTGATTGTTTTGCTCTTGATTTTGTTGTTCTTGCTGTTGTTCTTGTTTGTTTTCGTTATTTTGGTTTTGTTGATTATTTTGATTTTGTTTTTCTTGTTGTTTCAGATATTCCAAATTAAATTTGGCATCTTCGTGGTTAGGATCTTGAGCTAAAACTTCTTCATATTTTGCTATAGCTTCTTTAATTTTGCCTGATTTTGCCAATGAATTACCTTGATTATACAATCCTTGTATTGAATTATCCTTTTGATATAATTCATATGCTTTTTCATACTCACCTAATTTATATAAACTTGCTGCCTGCCAGTTTGTATCTGAAAATTGCTGGCTTGCTGTTGCATAGTCTTGATTATTAAAAGAACGCAACCCTTCTTGATCAGAGTTCAAAAAGAATCCTGCGGATGCATTTGAACACATCAATAAAATAACAATTGAAAGAATCCCTTTACGGAAAAACAATAAACAACATATTAGCGTCAGCGGTATCAGATACCAGCCTGCATCCAACCATATACTTCGTAAATTTTTGCTTTCTTTTAAATTTCCGATTGAGGTATTAATATTTTGTGCCAAAGCCAAAATACGACTGTCATCAGTTTGCATATTCCAATATTCTCCACCACCGGCATCTGCAATATACGATAGTTTTTCGTTGGGTTTAGTTGTTACTCCTACTATGTCTATTACAAAATTCTCCGATTGTGCTTTTTTGGCTGCCTCAATAGCCAAGTCAAATTTTTGTCCTACATCAGGGGTAAAAATCAGCAATCTGCCTTTTTTGAAGCCGGCTGATTTTATTTTCTCAACACCCAAAGCTATGGCTCTATCCAATCTGTCACCATTAGCCGGCATAATATCAAAATTTATTGCCGGTAACAAATTTTGAATTATCTTGGTATCGTCAGTAAGCGGAGATATAACAAACGGCTCGCTTGAATAAATCTCTAACCCTACCTGTACGCCCTTTAATAAACCTAAAAAATCGTTAATCTTATATTTTGCTCTGTTTAATCTTGATGGAGCAATATCTGTTTCGTTCATATCCGAAGACATATTGAGAATTATCATAATAGGATTTTCAACATTATATGCCGGAATTTCTATTTTATTAAATGAAGGTCCTGCCGATGATATGATTGCAAGTGTCAAGCCCAAAAGAGATATCCATATATACAGGCGACGTTTTCCGGCAGCTCCTTTAATCAATAAAAAATCTAACAATTTTTTATCAATAACTTTTTGCCATGAGGATTGAGATTTTGATTCTCGGATGTAGTACCCTATAAAAAACAATGGTATCAACAATAACAATAGCCACGGACGCAAAAAATGAAAATTATTTATAATGTTTTCCATCAGTGCCTCCCTCTATATACAAAGGCAAGAGCAAAGCTTGTTATTATAGCCAAAAGCAATGGTATATAAAAAAGCTCTGTTGTTTCTTTTATATAGCGTTCATCGTTTGATGTCGGCTCTAACGTATCAATTATTTGATATACTTTCTGCAAATCTGATGTGCTTTCGGCTCTGAAATAGTTTCCTTTAGTGGCTTGAGCCAATTGTTTTAATCCTTGTTCATCAACACCTGATGATGCAAGTGAAAACATCTTAAGAAAAGTATTAGCGGAACCGACACCTATAGTATATGTTTTTATTCCTTCATCTGCAGCAAGTTTGATTGCTTTTGCCAATGAAAGTGACCCATCATTATTTTCGCCGTCCGTCAACAATATTATGACATTATCTTGAGGAGACTGACTTTGCTGCAAATTTTTCAATGCTAATGCTATGGCATCGCCGATACTGGTTGAATCTCCGGCCATACCGGCTTGCATTGTCCATAAAATATCTTTGACGGCAGCCTTATCAAATGTCAAAGGAGATTGCAAATAGGCTCGTGTTCCAAACAAAACAAGCCCTATTCTGTCGTTTGCTCGTTTGTCGGCAAACCCCGAAACAACGGCTTTTACGGCATCAAGCCTGCTGATACGCCGTCCGGAATAAGTAAAATCTTTTTCAAGCATTGAGGTTGAAATATCCAAAACCAACATAATATTTCGGCTCTCGTTTTTGAGCCTTATAGGTTCACCGACTATTTGCGGACGAGCCATAGCTAAACACAAAAAACACCATATAATATAAACCATCCAAAAGCGTTTAGACAGCGTAGAATCGGAAACAGAGCTATTCCATACACCGCCTGATGATATTGATATTCTTTTTAAATCTGCAATAAAAGGGACTTTTAAGGCATCACCATACATTCCTTTTATTGCCGGCAAAGTGTAATAAAAGACAAACGGAAGCAACAACAAAACAAATGCTAAGGGATAGGCAAATATAATCATAAATTTTCTCCTATCCATTTTTGACAAAATGTTTGCAATTTATCTACATCTTCGGCAGAAAAAACTTTGCTGTTGTCCGGTATATACGGGGCATTAAGCAATAATTCTGCCGTTTTATCATCCAATTTTTCTTTACATTTTGAATTAAGGAAGTCTGTCCATTGTTTTCCTGTCAAAACAATGGCTTCGGGATATTTATAAATGCATATACGGCGAAGAATTGTCGACATTGAAGCTGCGCGATGTATCAAATTGTTATCAGTAGAAGTTTTTAACAACCTTAGCGCATATCTTTTTTTTGATTTTTGCAACATCAGCCTGATTAAGCGATAAAATAATGCACTTCCGATGATTACAGCAACAATCACCCACCATCCGTAAGCCGGCGGAAACAATGATATTCCGTCAGGAAGGTGTATGTCACGTAATTCCGGCAAATTGTCCGGCATTTTTATCCCCTTAGTTTATTCTATCTTTCAGATAATTTAAGGTCTAAAAGTTAAAATATCAATATTAGCTGAGTTTAATAATACCAAATTTTTTCTTTCCCATGGCTATTTTAGCCTGTCCGTCAAGCATATCGACAGAGCTTAAACGATAGTTTTCGTCTAAGATTGCTTTATCATTAAGTTTTAAGCCACCTTGTTTTATCAAACGGCGTGCTTCGCCTTTGGAAGCGCAAAAACCGATATTTACAAAAGCATCTAAGATTCCGCAACCGTCTGCAACATCTAAACTCGGTAAATCGCCACCGGCTTGTCCTTGTTCAAAAGCCTTAATTGCAGTATCGCGAGCTGCAATTGCTTCGGCCTCGCCACGACAAATTTTGGTTGCTTCGAAAGCCAAAACTTTCTTAGCCTCGTTGATTTCTTGATCTTTTAGAGATTCAAGGCGTTTTATTTCGTCAATAGGTAAATCGGTGTAGATACGCAAACATTTGCCAACTTCAGCATCACCAATATTGCGGAAATATTGAAAATAATTGTATGACGGGAGTTTTTCTTCGTTAATCCAGACAGCATTGCCTTCAGATTTGCCCATTTTTTTACCATTCGAATCGGTAATAATCGGCGAGGTAAAACCAAACAACTCGGTATTGTATTTGCGGCGACCTAGTTCTGTACCGGAAGTGATATTACCCCATTGATCTGAACCGGCTATTTGTGCGCGACAACCATATTTTTGTAACAAAACACAAAAATCATAACCTTGGAGCAACATATAGTTAAATTCTAAAAAGCTCATAGGTTGTTCGCGTTCTAAGCGAGTTTTGACACTATCCATTGTCAACATACGATTGACAGAATAACATGTTCCTACATCGCGCAAAAATTCAAGATAATTTATATCTTTGAACCAATCCCAGTTATCAACCATTATGGCATCAGTAGCGTCGTTACCGAATTTTAAAAACTTGGAAAAAGATTTTTTTAAACCCTCAACATTATGAGCCAGTGTTGCCTCGTCCAAAAACGGACGTAGTTTGTCTTTGCCGGAAGGATCTCCGATGCGTGCAGTAGCCCCACCAACTAAAGCCAACGGCTTGTGTCCGCATTTTTGAAACCAACGTAACATCATCAAAGGAACAATATGTCCGACATGGAGACTGTCACCGGTGGGGTCTGAACCAAGATAACCGACGGCAGGTTTTCCTGTCTTTTCACAATCATATAAATAGTCGTCAAAACCTTCAATATTGGTGCATTGATTGTAAAAACCGCGTTCTTGCATAATATTTAAAAATTCAGACTTAAATTCTGCCATCTTTTGTTCCTCTTTTACTTAATTTCTAACCAAATGTTAACGCATATTAGCATATTATTTCAGCAATGCAAGAAAGGAGTTTGTTTTTTATGAATTCTATACACACAGCCAAAGTTTTGGGGATGACCAGCGGATCATCTTTGGACGGAATTAATGCGGCAATTATTACGACGGACGGGGTTGATATTTTTGAGTTTGGAAAAACATTTGATATTCCTTATGATGACAATCTGCGCGAAGCGTTGCGTCATATGCAAAAAAACTATGTTGCTATGAATGATGATGAAAAAGTTCGGATTGAAAAATCATTGACTGATTTTCATATCGGAGCGGCGCGTGAGATTATGGCTGATTATGAAGGAATCGAATTAATCGGATTTGGCGGACATGTGATTTGTCATAAACCGGCAGAACATATTTTGTATCAAATCGGTGATAATCAACGAATTGCCGATGAATTAGGAGTAAAAGTTGTCGGCAAGTTTCGAAATGCCGATATTTTGGCAGGAGGACAAGGAGCTCCTTTGTCGGCGATTTATCATGCGGCATTAGCGCAAAAAATGGAAAAACCTCTTGTTTTTGTTGATATCGGCGGACTTAGTTCGATTACTTTTATCGGACAAAACGGTGAATTAATTGCATTTGATGCCGGTCCCGGAAACGCGGCTATTAATGAGTGGGTTAATCGCCATGGTGCAATGCACATGGACTATAACGGCAAATTGGCGATTATGGGACAAATTAATGAAAATGTATTAAACAGTATGATGAAGCATAAATTTTTGGCATTATATCCGCCAAAAGCGGCAGACAATCATACTTTTAAGGACAAATTGGAACATTTGGAAGGACTGACACTTGAAGACGGAGCAGCAACAGCAACGGCTTTTGTGGTCGAGGCTATACTGAAAGCGATTGATAATTTTGTGCCGATAACACCCAAAAAACTTATTGTTTGCGGCGGAGGAGCAAAAAACCCGACAATGTTGAGATTTTTGAGGCAACGCGCCAAAGGATTTGAAATCGAAAGTGCGCAAGAATGCGGTTTTGATCCGATGGGAATTGAGGCACAGGCATTTGCATTTTTGGCAATGCGCCGGATACAACAAATGCCGATATCGTTTCCGTTTACAACCGGAGCAATGAGCGAAGTTATCGGTGGAGAAATTTTTGATTTTGATAAATATAAATAAAAAACTCTTGTCAACGAATCGAGAAAATGTTATAATGATTAGTATATTGAATGAAAATGACGACAGGAGGTTGTTATGATAAAGGGTAAGAACACACGATTAACATATTGTAATTCCTCAACAAAATTGGGGGGGGTAGAGCGATTTAGCACCGCCCTATTCTTGTCTTTTTTATTTATCACACCCGCATTTGCAAACACCACAACTCCTGAAATTAATACTGATTATTTAAACAAATTAACCGATCCTAAGGTAACTTGGGAAACGGCTACTGAATCTGACTCTGATATTGTCCTTATCAACGGCGCATATTACAAATACACCTACAACAAACCCGATGATTATAGCGAAACTAGTACTCGACTACATGGTAACCTTAACGAAACCAACACTCAGTCCGTTGTATTTAAGAATATTGCATATACTGGTAGTAATGACCTTTCCTATGGTGGAGCTATTTACAACGAGCAAAATTTTGATAAACCTATAAATGCTGATTTTGTAGGTAACTATGCTCATAGTGAACAAAATTATGCATATGGTGGGGCTATTTATAATATTCTTGACACTACCATCGGCGACATCACCGGCGATTTCATCGGTAACTATGTTCATAGCGGAAAACAGGCATATGGCGGGGTTATTTATAATGACGGCAACATCGGCGATATCACCGGCAACTTTATCGGAAACTATGCTCATAGTGAACATGGTTCTACCTACGGCGGGGCTATTGTTAATTGCGATGATGCTCCTATAGGCGACATCACCGGCGACTTTATCGGTAACTATGCTCATGGTGAACAAAGGGCATATGGCGGGGTTATTTATAATGAAGGCAACATCGGCGACATTACCGGCGACTTCATTGGTAACTATGCTCATAGTGAACGAAATTATGCATATGGCGGGGCTATTTATAATTATGCCGCCACCATCGGCAACATCACCGGCGACTTTATAAACAACTATGCTCATAATGAACAAGGTAGTGCAGATGGCGGGGCTATTTATAATATTTACACAACCATCGGCAATATCACAGGCGACTTCATAGGAAACTATGCTTATAGCGGACTAGGGGATAATGGTGGCGGGGCTATTTATAATTACGGTGGCAACATCAGCATCACCGGCGACTTTATCGGCAACTATGCTTATTCAACAGGTCAAAATCGCAATGCCTATGGCGGGGCTATTCTTAATGAAGGAGGCACCATCGGCGACATCACCGGCGATTTCATTGGTAACTATGCTCATAATGAACAAGGTAATGCCCACGGCGGGGCTATTTCTAATAATACTTCTTATTATAATGACGGCACCATCGGCGACATTACCGGCAACTTTATCGGAAACTATGCTTATGGCGAAAAAGTTGCAGTAGGCGGGGCTATTGTTAATGAAGGTATAAATAATTGTGATGACCATAATGCTTCTATAGGCGACATCACCGGCGACTTCATCGACAACTATGCTTATGGCGAACAAGCTGCAGGGGGCGCCATCGAAGGAGGAAATATTACGCTGAACAATAGCAATTTTATTGGGAACTATGCTCACGGAAACATGGTAGCATTTGGAGGCGCCATAGATAATTTATTGATAGCAATGAATAGTGACTCTTACCAGGGTTCGGACACCCTCACCAACAGCTCTTTCTACAACAACTACGCCAAAGGCATGATAGCATTAGGTGGGGCTATCTTGGATGCACTCGGAACTCTAAACATCACTGCCGATAATGGCGAAAGTATCTTCTCCGGCAACTATGTTGAAACCGATATTGATGGCGATGGTGTATTTACTAAAAAATCTAATGCAATCCATTCTATGGCAGGTACAATCAATCTTAACGCTGTTAACAACGGAACTATTCGTTTTGATGACGGAATTATCCTTTCTGACGGAAGTGAGTTGGGAGGAAGTCTTCTGGGAGCTATTACTACAATGAATATTAATGGAGACCATAGTGGTAAAATTATCTTTAATGCACCGATCGAAGTTGTTTCAGCAGACGGATCTCTCGGATCTGTTACCCAAACAGGAGCCAATGTTTATTTTGGCCCCGATTCAACAATCAAAGGTTATGCTTACAATATAAGTGGCGGCAGCTTAAATGATGCCACCGTTGATGATACCGGTGAGTTGCATGCAACAAATTTAGCCAAAATAAACGGATTGTTAGCCAACGGCGGAGCATTGATTGACTTGGATGCCGGCACGGTATTAACCGGCGATGTAAAATTTGCTGCCGATGCAACATTGCAAGGCAACTTTGATTATAACAAAATATTTGATGAGATTGTTGAAGAAACCGGCTCTTTAACTTTAGAGGGTGGTATTAATGCTGCCTTAAGCCAAGATTCGTTAGTAAACACCTCCGAGAACAAAAGTTTAGTATTAAGTAGCGGAAACTTTGAAGTCGGTTCCGGTGTTCAAGAAGTATCGGGATGGAAAGAACTTAATGTAACCGACAACGCAACTGTTAAATTAGCCGGTGATATTGCTTTGGCTGAAACACAACACAAAGTAAATCTTCTTAGCGGTTCAACCTTAAACTTGTCCGGTAATTCGCCATTGATTGCAACCATTGATGGTTCGGTTAATAATGATGGTCATTTTGAATTTAAGCACAAAGACGATGATACCGATAGCGCTGATGACGTAACCACAATCAAAGGAAACTATAAAGCATATAAAAATGCTATGATGACAATAGATGTTGACCCTGTGGCTGCTATATCAGACAAATTGATAATAGAGGGAGATGTTGAGGGTAGAACAAAGGTAGTTATT
>JAZUAM010000011.1:0-93932 GCA_045637985.1 Alphaproteobacteria bacterium | reverse complement strand
TAAGATTTATGTTAAACCGAGTATTATCCAAAACTTTGGTAAAGGTAATGTCAACATAACCTCGCTTGATACGGTTGAAGGACTTGAAAACGAGACCTTAATCCGAGGAGAGATTGGCGGAAGCTTTAACTTTGGTAACGGTTGGAGCGGATTTGGCTCACTGGGTTATACCTATGGTTCCGACTACAACGCAACTGACTTTAACCTCGGGGTTAATTATAATTGGTAAGGACGTAAAAAGCTCTCTTTTCAAAAGAGAGCTTTTTTTATGGATTCTTCGTCAGTTAAAACTGATTCCAAAAGTTTTCTTTTTTGCGATAAAATATGATATTTATTTTAGTAAATCATCAAGCATTTCTCGATATATAGCTTTAGATGTTGTTGCCATCGATTTTACGATATTCTCTGCCTGATTATCCAAAACAATACAAGCTAATTTCTTGGCTCCTTCGCTGGAGCCTGTAATCTGTTGCAATTCTTCAGATAAAACCTCTTTTATTTGTTGTTTGTGTCGATGCGGAATAAAAATATCAATAGCCGTATCAATATCTAAATTATCTTTTGCTAAGATCTTATTCAGCAAAGCCAGTTCTTCAGCCATTTCAGCTCTGAACATGTCAGAATAATTATTCATCTGATAACCATTTTCTTCGCATACCTCTTTATATCCGTATATATTGCGATATGCATCACCAATCATTTGACCTATTGCATATTGTTGCTCTGCAGATAAAGTCGTAAGATAAGGAGCTTGTTGCGAAGTAATATTTCTGTTATTGTTATATAAAATCACAGCAAAAACAATGCCGATTATAACAACAACAGCTTCTCCAAGGGAAACTTTTTTATGCAATTTATTCTTAGGAAAAATTTTTTCGTTATAAGTATTGATGGCCTGTTGCATTTTCATCAACAAAATGAAAAAAGCCAAATAAAGTAAGATACAAACAATAGGAGTACTCCAGAACATAATCATAAAAAAGGCAGATGACGGAGCTATTGCCGCAGTTAACAATAACAGAGGCACAACAACCAATATCGGTGCAAATATGCAAAGCATAATACCATTAATTATCGGTCGCAAATTTTTTCCTTTTGGGAAAACGCTTTCATAATTTACTTTTATATGTCTTAGTAACGGATATATATAAAAGATTCCGAAAATATATGCTCTTACGACAGGAAACATAGGTTCTTTTGTGGCTTTTTTGATTGCTACCCAATTTTTATACATCCAATACAGCACATAAAAACCAAAACTGACTATTGAACAAATCAAAAGTCTTAATGGTTGAATTGATAAATATTCTGCATAAGCATCGCGTACAACCTTAGCTTCTTTATTTTTCCAATATTTCATATATTTATTTGCATAAAAACCGGCAATAAGATGAGGTATTAAAAGTCCCAAAAACATCCATACGATATTAGGAACAATCGTTATGAAAGAACCCGCATATAAAAACACAAAAACAAAAAACAAATCAACAAAAGCTGCCAAACAAAATGTTCCTGGAAATTTTTTTAGCAAAAAATAAAACGCATTAAACACAAACGCATAAACATTAAAGTCATAATTGATATGTTTATTATTTTTTGCTTTAGCCATCAAATTTCCCCTTAGTACTATTATTGTTTTTCAGGTGTCTTTACCTTTTTTCTAAACCAAGTTTTACCACGTTGGCCTAAAAAACCACGCCCTTTAGGTGTCTGAGATCGATTTTGTATACCTTTTTTCTTTGCCAAAGCTTTCTGCAGAGACGGTTTTTTTTCTTTTATTTTTAAGGTGCCGTCTTTAAGTTGTTCTTCTACTTTTAATATTTCCATAAACTTTGATTTGCGAGGTTTGGTTTTGTTTTCTTTGGTCTTATCAACCGAAAAACCGAAAGCCCCCAGATCTCGTCCCAATGTATAATATCTGCCATGTGCAAAAGCCAAAAGTCCTGCTTTTTCTACAGCCAATCGTCCATCAAATTCGATATATTTATCATCAACATTTACACCTACAATCACAGCAATAAACATATCGTGTGTGCCAAAGCGCTTTATCTCGGTAACTTTACATTCTAAAGAAACCGGTGCTGATTTTAGCATTGGTGTTTTTATTTTTTCACCAGGTGCTAATTCCAGTCCCATTTCTTTGAATTTATTCGTATTTTTACCGGACTTAACGCCACAAAAATCACACGCTTTTGCCAATGGAAGGTTGGCAATATTTATTACAAACTCTTTTGTTTGTTCAATAATTTTGTGTGAGTGTCGACTTGGACGTACGGAAATATATGTCATTGGTGGCTCAGAGTTAATTATGCCTGTCCACGCAATAGTCAACACATTGGCATCACCCATCGTACCACAAGTAACCATAACCGGCGGTACCGGAAAAAGCATTGTCCCTGGTTTCCAAGCAATTTTAGCCATAAGCCACCTCTATTTATGCATTACCAAAAGGGTTAACAGCAGATTCATCTTGAGCTGCACGCAAATCAAATACAGACAAAAACGTTGTAGAAACATAAATTGATGAATATGTTCCGACAATCACCCCCCAAAAGATTGTGAAGGCAAAACTACGCAAAGTGTCTCCACCCCAAATCAACAAAGCCAAAGCCGCAAACATTGTTGTTAATCCGGTCAAAAAAGTACGTGATAGAATATCATTGATACTTTTATTCAATAAATCAACTTGATTCATTTTTTTGAATTTACGCAAGTTTTCGCGGATTCTATCATATGTAACAACAGTATCATTAACAGAATATCCCGCCAAAGTTAAGATCGCAGCTACGGTTGTTAAACTAAAGTCCAAGCCGAAAAACGACAACAATCCTAAAGTGACAACAACATCATGTACTAAGCCGATAATGGCACCCAAAGCAAATTGCCATTCAAATCTAAACCATACATACAGTGTAATTGCTAAAATAGCTACAACGGATGCTATTACACCATCTTTTTTCAATTCTCCTCCAACCTGAGGTCCGACTAAGTCAATTCTTCTATACTCATAGTCAGAACCCAATGTTTCTTTGATTTGGTTTACTATTGTCATTTGGGCTTTTTCATCCAGCTCTTTAGCTTGTGCGCGAATAACAATTTCTGTTCCGTCCTCTCCCATTGCTTGTAAATTCAAATCATCAATATCCAGTTTGTTGAGAGTTGAACGCATTTCGTCTACATTTATCACATCCGGTGATTTAACTTCCATTAATATACCGCCGGAAAAATCTATTCCGAAATTAAAACCTTTGACTGCAATACATACTATAGACAACAACATTAAGGTTGTCGAAATTATGCAGGTAAGTTTGGTCGACTTCATAAAATTAAAATTAGTATCCTTGGTTACCCAACTAAAAATTTTCATCATGATTATCTAATCCCCTATAAAAAATTCTAAATCGGCAATTTTGTCGGCTTATATTTATTAAGCCAAGCCGTGATAATTAATCTGGTAACTGTAACCGATGTAAACATCGATGTAGCAATACCGATAGCCAACGTAACGGCAAATCCTCTTACGGGGCCAGTTCCGAAGTAAAACAATATAACCGCGGCAACTAAGGTCGTTAAGTTAGAATCAACAATAGTTGTCCAAGCTTCGGTAAAGCCGGCTTCAGCAGCATCTCGAGTTGAACGACCATGTTTAACTTCTTCTCGCATTCTTTCAAAAATCAATACGTTTGCATCAACAGCCATTCCGATTGTTAGGATAATACCCGCAATACCCGGCAATGTCAGAGTAGCACCCATAGCACTCAAAATTCCGAGTAGCAAAACAAGGTTTGTGAACACGGCAATTGTTGTGAACACACCAAACAAACCGTAAGCGGCTAACATAAACAAAACAACAAAAATCAATCCGACAGCTGAGGCAATAACACCGGCTTTAATAGAATCTGCTCCAAGTCCGGCACCTACGGTGCGCTCTTCCAAAACCTCCAACGGAGCAGGCAAAGCACCCGAGCGTAACAACAAAGCCAAATCATTAGCAGACTTAACCGTAAAGTTTCCTGTAATCACACCCGAACCGCCCATTATGGCACTTTGAATGGTGGGAGCTGAAATTACTTCGTTATCAAGTACGATAGCTAAACGTTCGCCGATATTGTCGCGAGTAACTTCACCGAATTTTTTGCCACCCAATGAATTGAATCTGAAAGACACCACAGCTTGTCCGTCTTGAAATGAAGGTTGTGCATCAACCAAATTTTCACCGCCGACAACGGGTTTGCGTGTTATAACATAAGGTTCACCCATTTCGCCGTATGCTATTTTATATTTTGCACCGAGTTTGCCGCGTTTTGCATCAGATGCTCTGGCTCCGCTGTCAACCAAATGAAAAGACATTTTAGCTGTTTTTCCAAGCAAGGTTTTAACATATTCAGGATTTTGTAAACCCGGCAATTGCACAACGATTCGGTTTGTTCCTTGCGATTGAATGACCGGCTCTTTAGTTCCCAATTCATCAATACGGCGACGTACAATTTCGATTGATTGATCAACTATTTTTGCTTTTAGTTGATTTAATGCTATATCGCTATACGCAATATTGATTACTCCATCATCCGATTCGCTGACTTCAATGCCATTATCAATTTTACGAAACAAATTTAAAGCTTTGCTTCTTGAACCTGCATTTTCAATGACGACACTAACTGCGTTTTCATTAGAAATTAAACTCTTATAACGAATTTTACCTTCACGCAAAATTTGACGAGCGGAATCTTCAATGGACGACATCCTTTCTTTTAAGACTTCATCCATCTTAACTTCAAGCAACAGATTTGAACCGCCTTGCAAGTCCAAACCTAAATTAACCGGCTGCCACCAAGATGGCAGAGAATTTTTATTGCTCATAATATTCGGTACGGCAAAAAATACACCTGCCAAACAAATGGCAATAATAGTAATAACTCTGGATTTTGATAATTTATACATTTCAGCTATGACCTTAAAATTATTTCTTTTTAGTTTTTTTGTTGTTATTAGCAGGAACAATTTCTTCCGCCACAACGTCACGCACGGTTGAACGAGCAATTCTCACAACAACTCCGTTCGCGATTTCTGCTTGCAATTCATCTTTTGCATCATCAACACTGATTACTTTTGCAAAAATTCCGCCACCGGTAATAATATTGTCACCACGTTTTATGGCTCTGAGTTTAGCTTCATGTTCTTTCAACCTTTTTTGTTGAGGACGAATCAGTAAAATGTAAAAAATTGCAAAAATAAGCAACAATTGAATAATCATACCGGTCAATGATCCACTTTGAGCCGCATTTCCGGTAGCTTGAGCAAAAGCAGGGCTTATAAACATTTTGTTTTCTCCAATACATTAAAATTATTTAGCAATATAAACTATTTATTACTGCTTATATAGGGAAAATTTTAGTATTTAACAAGATATTTTCAAATTTTGAATGTTTTTTATCCCAAATGATGGAGTTGATCTTGCAATCAGCTCTCTTTTTTTTTGTTATTTTAGATATGTTCGGGGATTCATTGCTTTTTTACCGGCACGTGTCTCAAAGTGGAGTTGTGGTACGCTAACCCCGCCAGATGTTCCGACTGTTCCGATAGTTGTGCCCTTAGTAATTTTCTGTCCTTTTTTTACATATATTTTATCTGCGTGGGCATAGGCTGTTACCCACCCGTCATTATGTTTTATTAGTATAAGGTTGCCAAAACCTTTTAATTCATTTCCGGCATATGCCACGGTTCCGGAATCTGCCGCTTTGAATGCTGTTCCTTTGGCTGCTTTTATGTTTATTCCATCATTGTTGCGTCCTTTGGCAATAGGGCCGTAATTTGAAATAATTTGCCCTTTGACCGGCCAAACAAAACTTTCTTTGCGTTTGGTCGAGGGTTGTTTGTATGCGTAGTTTGAATTTGAATAAGAGCTCTTTGAATATTTTGTTTGCTTTGTTGTTTTGTTCGCTAGGTATGGCTGTTTTTTTGTTACTATCGAACCGGGCATCAACAATTTTTGTCCTATTTTCAAAGTAAAGGGAGCTTTAAGATTATTGGTGCGGCTCAGTGTGGGCATATCAACATTATACCTTCTTGATATGTTGTATAAGGTGTCGCCTTTTTCAACTATGTGATATTTAGCTTTTGGCAGCCGAACTGTTTGTCCTATTTTTAAGTTGTATGGCGGTCGAAAACCGTTTACTTCAATAATTTCGCGAATAGGTACGTCGTTGGCTCTGGCAATGCTGTATAATGTATCCCCTTTTTGCACCCGTACGCTGGTTGCTCTTGAGGTGTATTCCGGACGCCCCCACAAAGTATAACCAAATATCTTGGTATCTGATGAGCAGGCACCAAGTATCAAAAAGACTACGCCCAAGAATAGCTTTTTAAGCAGCATATTATTAAATATCTTTCGTTTGTTTATAAAGCTTTACGAGATAAATATTTATCACCTAACCCTTAATATTTTCTAAATTGAATATTCTCTTGGCTGTTTCTTTAAAATAGAGGTTGATTTTAGTAAAAAAAAACACTAATTTCAAACTCACGATGAAAGAAGAAAATGAAATAATCGTTGCCGATTCATCAGGCGACAAATATAAATACGGCTTTGTGACGGATATTGAAGCCGATACGATTCCTTGCGGACTAAATGCAGATATAATCAAAATGATTTCATCCAAAAAAGAAGAGCCTGAATGGTTGCTTGAATGGCGTCTTAAGGCTTTTGAATTTTGGAGCCATATGAAAGAACCTGACTGGGCAAAATTAGTATATGACAAGATAGATTATCAAAGTCTGTCATATTATTCGGCACCCAAACAAAAAGTCTCACCCAAAAGTTTAGAAGAGGTTGATGAAGATCTGCTCAAAACGTACGAAAAATTGGGAATTCCGTTAAAGGAACAGGAGGTATTAGCCGGAGTGGTGGCCGTCGATGCAGTTTTTGACAGTGTATCCGTAGCAACAACATATCGTGCAAAATTAGCAGAACAAGGTGTTATTTTTTGTTCGATTTCCGAGGCTGTAAAAGAACATCCGGAGTTGGTAAAAAAATATTTAGGTTCGGTAGTTCCGTACACAGATAACTTTTTTGCGTGTCTTAACTCCGCTGTATTTACCGATGGCTCTTTTGTTTATATTCCCAAAGGGATTAAATGCCCCATGGAGCTATCAACTTACTTTCGTATTAATGCTAAAAATACGGGGCAGTTTGAACGCACCCTTATTGTTGCCGATGATGACAGTTATGTTTCTTATCTTGAGGGGTGTACCGCACCTCAGCGTGATGAAAATCAACTTCACGCCGCAATAGTTGAGATTGTTGTGCTAAATAATGCCGAAGTAAAATATTCAACAGTTCAAAATTGGTATCCCGGCGATTCGGAAGGAAAGGGCGGTGTTTATAACTTTGTTACCAAAAGGGCGGCTTGTCGAGGGGATAATGCCAAAGTATCTTGGACGCAGGTTGAAACCGGATCTGCTGTAACATGGAAATATCCTTCTTGTATTTTGCAAGGCAACAATTCATCCGGAGAATTTTATTCCGTAGCTATTACCAATAATAGGCAACAAGCGGATACCGGCACCAAAATGATACATATTGGTAAGAATACCAAATCAAAAATCATCTCTAAGGGAATATCTGCCGGTTTTTCTAATCAGACATATCGAGGTTTGGTAAAAGTTGCTCAATCAGCAAATAATGCTCGCAACTATACTCAGTGTGATAGTTTGCTCATAGGAAAAAATTGCGGCTCTCATACAGTGCCGTATATTGAAAATCGTAATAAAACGGCAAATTTGGAACATGAAGCGACAACATCAAAAATATCTGATGAACAGCTTTTTTATTGTATGAGCCGAGGTATTGGAGAAGAAGAAGCAATAAGCTTAATAGTTAATGGCTTTTGTAAAGATGTTATGCAACATTTACCGATGGAATTCGCTATTGAAGCAGCAAAATTAATCAACATAAGTTTGGAAGGAAGTGTAGGGTAATGATAAATCCGATTCTTAAAAGAGCTCTTGAAACATGGGGCGAACAACCTCAGATGCTTATGGTTGTTGAAGAAATGTCCGAGCTTATGAAGGAGATATTAAAAAATGTCAGTCGTCACAAAAATAATGTAGCTCAAATTATTGAAGAAACGGCAGATGTTGAAATAATGTTGGAACAATTAAAAGAAAATTATCAGATTGCAGATGCTGTTGAAAATTACAAAGCTGAAAAAATAAAGTTAATTGAAAAACGTTTAGATGATTGGGATAAAAAATAATGACCACACCATTGTTGGAAATAGAAGATTTGTACGCCGGAGTTGAGGGTAAAGAAATCATCAAAGGGTTTAACCTTACAATCAATCCAGGTGAAGTACATGCTATCATGGGGCCAAACGGTGCCGGTAAGTCGACCCTTTCTAATGTGCTTTGCGGTAAGCCAGGATATGAAATTATTTCCGGCAAGATAAAATTCAAAGGAAAAGATTTGTTATCTTTTTCACCGGAAGAACGCGCATGCGAAGGTTTGTTCTTATCAATGCAACATCCCGTAGAGATTCCCGGAGTTCCTGTCACGTCATTTTTAAAACATTCTGTCAATGCAATCAGAGCATATCGTGGAGAACTGGAATTAGATACCATGGAATTTATTAAGATGGTAAAATCTGAAGGAAAAAAATTAGGCATTAGCAGTGATATGATAAAAAGAGCGGTTAATGTCGGTTTTTCCGGTGGCGAAAAGAAGCGTTTAGAGACTTTGCAAATGACAATATTAAAACCGGTGTTAGCGATTCTTGATGAGGCCGATTCCGGTCTGGACATTGATGCTTTAAGGGAAGTTGCTGAGGGTGTTAATGCTTTGCATACCAATGAAAATGGTCTTTTGGTAATTACTCACTATCAACGATTGCTAAACTATATTGTCCCTGATTTTGTTCATATTTATGCTGATGGTAAAATTGTCAAAACCGGAAATAAAAATTTGGCATTAGAACTTGAAGAAAAAGGGTATTCTGAATTTGTAAAGGAAAGAGAATGAGCCTTTCTTTGAAAGAAATAAAGCTTATCGGAGATGAAATTCCTTGGCTCAAAAATTTTAGAAACCAAGGTCAAAAGGTGTTTTTATCTTTAGGAATCCCGACAGCAAAAACTGAAGAATGGAAATATACCAAACCCAATCGTTTTCTTGAGCAAGATTTTATTCCTGTTTCACAAGGACAAAATATAAATAACAAAAAAACAGATTTACCATTTAATTGTTATAAAATTTGTTTTGAAAATGGTGTATTTAATCCTCAAAATTCAGATTTTCCTCAAGGTGTTGAGGTTGTCCCTTTAATTGAAGCTATAATGTTTAAACCGGAAGTAAGAGATAAGATAGGTTTAATTACGGATATATCTAAACATCCTTTTGCAGCTCTCAATTCGGCCTACCTCAATGAAGGTGTTTATATCAGAATAGACTCAAATGTTGATATAACAAAGCCGATTGTTCTTATTTATCATGTTTCTGCTTCAAACAGCTCCGAATTATACAATATTCGCAATGTAATTGAAGTTGCAAAAAAATCTTCAGTTAAGATTGTTGAGTATTTTTGTTACGATGGAGATATAAAATCATCATATTTGACAAATGTAGTTAATGAAATGTTTGTCGACGAATCTGCTAAACTTAGTCATTATAAAATACAAGACGAAGCTTACAAAGCGGGACATTTATCTTTGACAAGCGTAAGCGTAGGGACTGGAGGACATTACAAAAGCTTTTGTCTGCAAAAAGGTGCAGATTTATCACGTAATGAAACAAAAGTTTTTCTGACAGCAGAAAATGCATCAACCGAAGTTGATGCGGCCTACATTATGAACGGATGGGCAACGTTAGATACTACTACCGATATTGAACATCTTAAACCGCACACATACTCATCACAACTGGTTAAAGGGGTTGTTGGAGGGCAAGCAAAAGGCATTTTTCAAGGAAAAATACACATAGCGCCCAATGCTGTCAAAACCGAAGGATATCAGTTGCACAAAGCAATGTTATTAACTGATGATGCTGAAATAGATGTAAAACCGGAACTTGAGATATTTGCAGATGATGTTAAATGTTCACATGGTTCGGCATGCGGTCAACTTGATGCGGAACAACTTTTTTATATGCGTTCTCGTGGTATAAAAGAAGAAGATGCTAAACGATTGTTGATTGATGCCTATCTTAATGATGTTATTGCTAAAGTTGATGATGAAAACATTTATAACTGGATTAAATCATTATTAGACAACAATTTATCTGATTAAATTTTAGGGTATAGAAATTATGTACAATATAGAAGAAATCAGAAAAGATTTTCCTGTTTTAGGAGTTACAATTAATGGAAAGCCGAACACTTTTTTGGATTCGGCAGCATCAGCACAAAAGCCTAAGTGTGTTATTGAACGTATAAATAAAGTTTATTCAAGTGAATATGCTAACGTTCATCGTGGTTCATATTTACTATCGGAAGAGATAACACAATCCTATGAAAAAGCACGAAAAACTGTTCAAAAGTTTTTAAATGCCAATTCATCATCCGAAATAGTGTTTACCCGTAATGCCACGGAATCAATAAATTTAGTAGCATCAACATGGGGACGTAAATTCCTTACAAAAATGGACGAAGTAATTATTAGTGAAGCTGAACATCACGCCAATTTGGTGCCTTGGCAAGTATTGCGAGATGAGATAGGTTTTGAACTGAAAATATGTAAAATTAATGATGATGGCTCTTTTAATTGGGATGAATTTTGTCGTTTATTGAATGGCAATACAAAATTAGTTGCAATCAGTGGTATGTCCAATGTTCTTGGAACGTTATTTCCTATAAAAGAAATTGTTACATCATCTCATCGCGTAGGGGCTAAGGTTTTGGTTGATGCTTGCCAACTAGCGGTTCATCGAAAAATTGATGTTCAGGATTTGGATTGTGATTTTTTGGCATTTTCCGGCCACAAAACATATGGTCCTACGGGAATAGGTATTTTATATGGAAAATATAATTTACTTGAAGCAATGCCCCCGTATCAATATGGTGGTGATATGGTAAATGTCGTAACTTACCACTCAACTACGTTTGATACTCCGCCGGCTCGTTTTGAGGCCGGAACTCCCGCTATAGTACAAGCTATTGGTTTGGGAGAGGCATTGGAATATATGATGAAAATAGGAATGAACAATATTTCCGCATATGAAGATGAATTAACAAGTTATGCTTTACAACAACTGTCAATGGTTAATGGTTTAATACAAGTCGGAACGGCAAAGGGTAAAGGCGGTGTCTTTTCGTTTATTATTGATGGTATTCATCCGCAAGATTTAGCATTTATTCTGGATAAAGAAGGAATTGCGGTTCGTGTCGGACATCACTGCGCTGCGCCTTTAGTTCGTCGTATGGGATATGAAAGTGTTGTAAGAGCTTCTTTGGGGTTATATAGTAACAAACAAGATATAGATAATCTTATTAACGCTTTAAACAAAGCTAAGACATTTTTTTAATGTAAGGACTACAATGGAAGAAATAAAAGATATTAATCTTGATGATTATAAAAAAGACTATGTGGCAAAAGCCGGTTTACCCTTAAAACAAGGCATTAAAATAACTGAGCGTGAAGCAATTATTGAAGCCTTAAAAACAGTGTCAGATCCTGAAATTATGATAAATATTTGGGATATGGGGTTGGTTTATAAGATTGAACAAAAAGAAAATGCCGATGTTTATATTGAAATGACAGTAACATCGCCGATGTGTCCGGTAGCAGGCGTTTTACCGCAACAAGCCGCTGATGCGGTAGCTGCAATAGAGGGGGTTGGAGAAGTAGAGGTTAAAATTGTTTGGGAACCCGCATGGAGTTTAGAAAATTTAAGTGATGAAGCCAAAGAAATGTTTGAACTTTTTTAATTATGTTTCTGTCGAAAAATTTATTGCAGTTTTGCTGATTTAATGTTATTAACGTCAATATCAGCTAAAAAATAAGGACTGCATATGCAAAAAAAAGATTTTATACCGATAAGAACCGAGCGCTTAATAATCGATGAGTTCAAAACATCGGACTTTGAAGCTTTGCAAGAAATAGCTTTTAAGATAAATGATAATGCCGATGCTCATTTTAACGATGGATATTGTCCTTTTTATACTTTTCAAGTTGCCAAAGAGGAGGAAAATCGCGCCAACAAAATTCGTCAAAAGGTAGCCGATTTTATTATTAAGGCAAGCAAAGAACGCGATATTGAACCTCGATCAACATATCGTATGGCCGTAAGATTAAAAGACGGAACTTTAATCGGTAATACCACAATTGATATGCTTCCTATTCAAGAAGATGGCAAAACGATTTATGGTGATTTGGGTTATTTTATAAATCCTGAATATGGTTCACAAGGCTACGCAACCGAAGCCGTACGGGGGCTTGCTCATCATTTTTTTAAGAAATATAATAAATTGGATGTTACAACTCATCCAAATAACAAATTCTCTCAAAATCTGATAAAACGTATTGGCGGTAAAGAAGTCGGTTACAAAGAAGCATCTCATTACGGGAACTCAGAACCGCGAGTTATTTTTGAGGTTGATAAAAAAGACTTTTATCAAAATTGTGCATTTAATCAAAAAATGCCCGAGTTATTGACAATTTTGATAAATCGACAGCAAAAAAGGTAGTGAAATGTTCAGCGATTTTTTGTTGCCGGAACCGAAACTTATCCAGGAAATAGAAACCTCACCTGAGATGATCGAGATATCTCCAAAAGACAATATATATTTTAATAATTGTTTTACAACGATTCGTCTTATTCGCCGTTTTATATATAATATGCTTTTAAAAGCCAGATACAATCTTCCGAAAGACTACTATTTTATGATTTATGAAGCATATCGCCCACTTGCTTCGCAAAAAGCACTATGGGATGAAATGGTAATCAAACAAAGTATCAAAAACCCTGATATGAAGATTGATTCTGAAGAGTTTGTATCTCTGTGTGATAAATTCGTTGCGAATCCTTATCGTCAAGGAAGCGGTCATCAATCCGGAGCGGCAATAGATGTATCTTTGGTTGATAGTGCCGGAAAAGAATATGATATGGGAGGGAAAGTCAGAGGATTTGATAATACGGCGGAATATAATTGTAAGACTTTAAGTGCCGAAGCTAAGAAAAATCGCCTAATACTCAAAAATGCATTGGAAGAGGTCGGTTTTGTAAATTATCCGTCGGAATGGTGGCACTATTCGTTTGGTGACAGATTATGGGCTAAATTAACCGGCTCAAAAATAGCAATTTTCGGAAAGTTAGATTTATGACAATAGAAGATTTATTAGAAAATTTTGAGTTTTTGGATTCTTGGGAAGATAAATACAAATATATTATCGAATTAGGAGAAAAACTTGAAACGTTACCTGAAACATTTTACACGCAAGAATGGAAAGTAAAAGGATGCCAATCTCAAGTTTGGCTTGTACCACAAAAGCATTCTGACGGAAAAATAAGTTTTCAAGGAGATAGTGATGCAATGATTGTAAAGGGATTAATAGCTATCGTCTTGATGATATATAACAATAAAACATCTTCTGAAATTGACAATATTGATATAACTGATATTTTTATATCGTTGGGACTAAAAGAACACCTGTCGCCGTCACGTCGCAACGGGCTTGAATCAATGGTTGAAAAAATTAAATATTACGCTACCGTTTTAAAATAAAGGTTGACCTGATGAATATACACGAATACCAAGCAAAAAAAATTTTAAGTCGCTACGGTATAAAAATTCCAAAAGGAATGGTCGCCTATACTCCGACCGAAGCAAAAGAAGCCGCTGAAAAAGTATCGAGTAAGGGGCCTTGGGTATTAAAAGCTCAAGTTCAATCAGGTTCGCGTAATAAAGGATATTTTTTAGAGAAAGATGCCGGTTCAGAAGGCGGTATTCGTATCATTAATTCAAAACGCCGAATATATGAAAATGCAGAACAAATGCTTGGTTCAACATTGGTAACAATGCAAACAGGTCCGCAAGGTAAAAAAGTCAGCCGTATATATGTTGAAACATACAGTAATGTTGAAAGTTGTTTTTACATAGCCATAGCAATCAATCGAGTAGTTGCAGAACTGACATTATTAGTCGCAACCGTTAAAGATAGTGATATCTTAAAAATAGCGTTAAATAAACCGGAAAAAATATTAAAAGTTAAATTAGATATTAACGGAGATACCAAGCCCGAACAGGTACACGAGGTTGTGAAATTTTTAAAATTACCTCCCAGATCAGCCAAATATTTGGAAAATTTAATCAACGGGTTGCACAAAGCCTTTCTGGAAAACGATGCCTCAATGATAGAAATAAATCCTGTGGGAGTTATGAAAAATGGTGAGCTTATAGCTCTGGATGCAAAAATATCATTTGATGACAATGCTTTGTTTCGCCATACGGAAATTGTTCCTCTTAAAGATGATTGTGAAGTTTCGGACAGAGAACTGCAAGCTTCGCGCTATAAATTTACATACAGTGAATTTGATGGTTCGGTTGGCTGTATTGTAAATGGAGACGGTTTGGCTTTAGCCGCAATGGATTTACTTAGAGATAAGAATATTGGCACCGCATGTTTTATAAATGTAAAAGGTGGAGTTGATAAAGACAAAATTGCTTCAGGGATAAAAATAATTATGACCAATCCTCGAGTTGAAGGTATTTTGCTAAATATTTTAGGAGGATTTCTTCGTTGTAACTTGATTGCCGACGGTATTGTTTCTGCAGCATCGGAAGTGGGATTGAATGTGCCGATGGTTGTACGTTTTGAGGGAACAAACAAAGACTTGGCAAAAGAGATATTACAAAATTCAAGACTTCCCATTATTTGGGCCGATACTATGGAGGAATCTATTGATAAATTAGTTCAAGCAATGGAGGAAGTAGCCTGATGTCTATCCTCGTAAATAAAAACACAAAAGTCATATGCCAAGGAATTACAGGAACTCAAGCATCTTTCCATATTCAAAGGTCGTTAGATTATGGAACAAAAGTAGTCGGCGGAGTTACCCCCGGAAAAGGAAATAGCCTTCATCTGAATCTTCCGGTTTTTGATACGGTTAAAGAAGCTGTTAAAGAAACAGGAGCAACCGCCAGTGTAATGTATGTACCTGCCAAGGCTGTTAAATCCGCAATTAAGGAGGCTGTTGAGGCTGAACTCGATTTAGTAGTAAGCATTGCAGATGGTGTTCCATTAAAAGATATGTTGGAAATAAAAGCGATTCTAAAAGGAAGCAAAACTAAACTAATAGGTCCCAACACCCCCGGAATTATAACACCCGGTGAGGCCAGATTAGGTATTTTTCCTGAAAATATACATAACAGCGGAAATATAGGAATCATATCCCGTTCATCAACATTAACTTATGAAGCTGTACTTGAAACCAAAAGAGCCGAAATGGGACAATCGACGGTTATCGGTTTAGGCGATGATGTTTTAATAGGTATGGATTTTATAGATGTTTTAAGAGATTTTCATTCCGACAAAAAAACCAAAGCCATAGTTATGATTGGCCAATTAGGCGGAGCATTTGAAGAAATTGCAGCTGAATGGTACAAAAACCTTACCATAAAGAAACCGGTTATAGCTTTTGTTGCCGGCAATGCAATTCCTTTTGGTCATAAAATGGGATATGCCGGTGACATTATTACAGATGGATATATTTCTGTTCAAGACAAGAAAGATGCATTATCTTCAGCTGGTATGACAGTAGTTAATCATATTAATGATATACATAAAGAATTGGCTAAACTCAAATGAGTTTTTTTCAAGATATAATAAATTTTATTTTGCCGCCACGTTGTGCAATATGTGGAAAGATTTTAGAAGTCGACAAAGGTTTATGTGACGAATGTATTTCTCAGATAGATTTTCTTAATGGAGCAGTCTGTGCGCATTGCGGTCAACCATTGGGCGAAATTATTACAAGTGAAAACAAGAAAATTTTGTGCGCAGAATGTTTAAGAAAACCTCGTCATTTGTTTCGATATTCGCGGTCTGCCTATTTTTATGATGAATTTTCAAAAAAGTTAATCATTGATTTTAAATTCAACGACAGAACAGATTTAGCACCATTGTTGGCAAAGATTATATATGTAGCCGGCAAGGATTTATTTGCATCAGGCATTGATGTAATAATTCCGATACCTCTACATCACACACGTCTTATAAAACGTCGCTACAATCAATCTGCACTTTTAGCCAAAGAACTGGGAAAACTTACCGGTATAAAGGTTGATTACACAAGTGTTGTCAAAACAAAAATGACTCGTCCGCAAGTTGAATGTAGCGGAGCTGAGAGATTAAAAAATGTAAAAGGATCTTTTACCGTTAAAAAGCTTGAAAATATTAGAGGAAAAAGAGTTTTGTTGATTGATGATGTTATGACAACCGGTTCAACACTAAAAGAGTGTGCGCTCACAATAAAAAAAGCCAAACCGAAATCAATTGATAATTTGACAATAGCCAGAGTTAATTCATAGTATAAAACTATATTTACAAAACAGTTGATAAAAAACAGAGCTTGTAATATAAGATGAACATAATTTTATATTATAAGAGAGCTGATAATGAAAGTTGAACTTTTTGATTACAATCTTCCTCGTGAACTTATAGCTGCACAACCGGTTTATCCGCGACATTCATCAAGATTACTGGATTTGTCTGAAGAAGATAAAATATTTGATCGCCATTTTTCTGATTTGCCGGATATTCTGAACGATGGAGATATTTTGGTTTGTAATGATACAAAGGTTATTCCGGCTCGTTTATACGGACAACGTGGCGATGCAAAAGTCGAGGTGACTCTTTATCATCCCGTTGACGGACTATCATGGTGGGCTTTTATCAAAAATTCAAAGCGTTTGAAATCCAAAGATATAATATACTTTTATAATGACATTACCACATCGGAACAATCTCCTTTCTCGGCAACGGTTATGACAAAAGATGCTGAGGATGGTGTATTATTAAAGTTTAATTGTTCCTCTGATGAATTATCTCCTTTTTTGCAACAATTTGGTTATATGCCTCTTCCTCCGTACATCAAAAGAGAACGTCCTAATCCAAAAGATTCTATGTGGCACAAATTTGATGATAATGAAAATTATCAAACAATCTATGCGCATAATGAAGGTGCTGTTGCCGCTCCTACTGCCGGGCTTCACTTTACACCTGAAGTTCTTCAGAAAATAAAAAATAAAGGCGTAAAAATGGTTTTTGTAACTTTGCATGTTGGAGCAGGAACATTTTTGCCAATCAAAACAGATAATACTGATGACCATAAAATGCATGCTGAATATGGGATAATAACACCTGAAGTTGCAGATATTATAAATGAAGCTAAGCAAAAAGGAGGGAGAGTAATTGCGGTGGGAACAACTTCGTTACGATTACTTGAAACATCAACCGATACAAGTGGAGTTGTTCATCCGTTTACGGGAGAAACAGATATTTTTATTACTCCCGGTTACAAATTTAAGGCAATAGATATGTTGATAACCAACTTTCACTTACCTAAGTCTACATTATTTATGCTTGTTTCTGCGGTTGCCGGCTTAGATAGAATGCAACGAGCATATGCTCACGCCATAGAAAAAAAATATCGTTTTTATTCCTATGGTGATAGTTCTATTTTGAAATGTGTAAATAAAATTTAACCTTTTTTTGCCAGAATATTATCCGTCAATATAACATATTAATAGGTACAAAATATTGCGTTTGCAGTTGATTCTCGAAAAATATATACCATTAATCGGTAATATGTTAGCTCCCGCGTTTATAACGACGGTAGCAACATTTTGCTACCTTCTGTATGGAGGTTTCAGTTTTGATACCGGAGAAATATTTCATTGGTGTTTTTATTTTTGTTGTTTGTTGAGTTTTATTATTTTACTTAACTTTAATATCTGTCGTCAGCTTTTCATATTAATAGTAACTTGTTTAGCATATATAATTATAAATTATCTCAAAAGCAGATTCGATTCAGAGTTCAACCAAAGTATTTGGTTTGGGTACCTTTGCACATTATTTCCTTTCAATATTTTATTTTTTTACATATATCCGGGGCGTAAATTTATGTCATCTCAAACGCTTATTATGATAATGATTGTTTTGCTTGAATATTGGATATGTGAACTTTTAGGAAAATATAACATAAATATTGTTTTTTCTTTTTATGGAATGAATGTCGTTGCTGTTATAGGCTTTGCATCATTGTTAATTTATTCCGGCATTAATGCCGTAAGAACCGGAAGTTTATGGGATTATAGTGTGTTGTATTCTTCAATAAGCTTATCTTTGGGTTTTTATTATTCATCAGATGCATCAGGACTTAGTCTGTTTTTCTTTATATCACAATTAATATTAAGTGGTCATCTTGTCTATTCATTGATATACCGTCATTTTTATGATGAATTGAGTGGCTTTTTTAGCCGCAATTCTTACCTTATGCAATCAAAACATTTTCCGTTAAAATATAGTTTGGGCATTATTAGCATTGATAACTATGATAAATTGGCACTATCGTTTGGTGTAAAAAAACAACAAGTTATTACATCTCTTATAGCCGGTGTATTACAAGAAATCATAACCGAAGAAACTGTTTTTCGCTATGCGCCGGATCAATTTATAGTTCTTTATAAAACATTGGATAAAAAAGAAGCATTTAATAATCTCGAGGGCATACGCCGCACCATAGCAGGATTAAGCTTTGCATGGTCTGATAAGCAAAAGCCTATAAAACTTACGGTTTCTTGTAGTGTGTCCGAAAAAAAACGTAGTGATTCCGGTGCGGTAGAAGTGCTGATGCGTGCTGACAAGGCAATGCGAAAAACTCTTAAATTTAGTCACAACGTAACATCGCAAGGTTAATTTTTATTTCGTAAATTCCTAATTAATATTATAAAACCGCCCAATATAAGAGGTGCTGACAACATTTGTCCCATAGTCAAATAATTAAAGAAAAACCCCATATGAGCATCAGGTTGGCGAAATTGCTCCATTAATATCCTAAAAAAACCATAAAGAATTATAAACAAAGCAGAAACAGTTCCGTACATGTTTCTAACTTTTTTATTCATCCATAAAAGATTCAGCAAAATAAAAATAACAATTCCTTCAAAAAATGCTTCATATAGTTGTGATGGATGTCTGGGAACATATCCACCGCTAGGAAAACGTACGGCCCAAGGAACATCTGTTACTCGTCCCCAAAGTTCATCATTTATAAAGTTTGCGGTTCTACCCAAAAACATTCCTATCGGGGCATAAAGAGATATTAAATCGGTAATTGCCATAAATTTAAAATTAAACTTTTTTGCAAAAATGTATGAGGCGATAATTACACCTACGATTCCGCCATGAAAAGACATTCCGCCTTTCCAGAGTTCCAAAAGTCTCCACGGTTTTAACCACATTTCAGAACCACCATAAAATAATGCATAACCTAATCTGCCGCCGACAATTATCCCTAATGTAATATAAAATACCAAATCTTCGATATGCTGCTTATTATACCCTAAATTATATTTTTTATTGTTTTGCAAAATCAAAAACCAGGCAATCAAAATACCAAATAAATATGCCAATGAATACCAACGAATATCCAATGGCCCAAAGCTTATTGCAATAGGTGAAATTTCGGGATAAGGCAAACCTGTCATAACCATTTTCCTTGTTGTTTTGATAAACTGATTAAACAATAATTAATTTCCACAAATATATCCACACCTAAAAAAACAAAAAAAAATATTGTCATGTAACTTATTGAAAAACAATAATTGTCTTATCTTTTTTTTATCCACAAGAGCGATTGTGGTGGAAAAAAACGACTCGGGCGTTGCATTTGTTATTTGTTCAATGCAAGCTACTTATCAAGTGTTACAGAAAAGTTTTTTTATGGAGTATCAAGAATGCAATCGGCTCAGAACTTAGCCCTTAACAGCAACCCTATTGATATGGTTGAAAATATTTTTACAGCCAAGTCATATGAAATAGAAAGACGTAATATTAATGAAGTTGTTGTTGAGGTTCAAGGCAAATGGGCTAATATGTTGTTATTTTTTGCATGGGAATCATCTATGAAATGTCTTCATATGTCGTGTCTTATGGATATAAACAACACGATAGCAGATCGTTCCAAAGTTTTTGAGCTTTTAGCATTGATAAATGAGAATTTGTGGGTTGGGCATTTTTCTTATTGGACCGAGCAAAATATGCCTGTATTTAAACATTCGGTGTTTCTTAATTATGAAGAAGAATATTTTGAACACAAGATTTCACAAATGATTGATATTGCCGTTAATGAGTGTGAACGCATTTATCCTGTATTTAAGGCTGTCTTAACAAAAGGAATGGAACCTCAAGATGCTCTTTATCCTTTTATGATGGAGACAATAGGACAAGCATAAAATAAGATAGGTCTCATACTCAAAACAGTACAAGACCTATCTCATTAAGCTTCCAAAATTTCATCAATTAAATCTCCAAAGGTTGTGCGGTATATCATGAAGTCATTATTCAAGTGAATTCCGAATTCAACATTGATAATGACTTGTACGAGGTCTTCCGCATAACGATTGTCGATATACTCAAACAAAAAGTCATCTTCTTTCAAATCAGATACACTTAATGCATCTTCCAGAACATTCAATATGTCCTCTCTACTAGGCTTTTTCATAGTATGTCATGCGATTTGATAAAAATTGTCTTATTTGTGTTGTTCGTGTCGACTGATTTTTGGTTTTGCACCCTTAGGTAAAGAGTTTTTAGTATTCGAAGGATGATGTTTCCGTCTTTTCTCTTTACTTTCGAAAGTTTGGTGATCATAAGAATAATGAATACCAAAAGGCTCCAAGCATGCACCAATGCAAGCCAACAAATTTGCCATAAACTTATTCATACGCTAATTTTTTAGATGATTTGTAACTAATTAAAAATGTTACATACAGCATAACTTTAAAAATGCAAAAATCAATGTTTATTTTTTTATTTTTTTCCAATTACTGACGTTGGTGTTATGCTCTTTTAGCGATTTAGCAAAATTATGTCCTCCGATTCCGTTGGCTACAAAGTAAAGATAGCTACTGACATCTGGATTTGCTGCCGCCTCTAATGAAGCTTTTCCCGGATTACATATTGGTGATGGCGGAAGCCCATAATATTTATAGGTGTTATAAGGACTGTCAATCTTCAAATCTTTTCTTGTCAAAGTTCTGGTTAATTCGGTTTTGCCCTGAGTAATGGCATAAATCACAGTGGGATCTGTTTGTAATTTCATACCTTTTTTTAATCTGTTTATAAATACGGAGGCCACCAGCTTACGTTCACTATCTACTGCTGTTTCTTTTTCTATAATTGATGCTAATACAAGCAAGTCAGTTGCATTTTTTAAAGGGATATCGTCACTTCGATTTTGCCACGCATATGCAACAGTTTCGCGCATGGCTTTTTTTGCTTGTGCTATTATACTGTCTTTGGAGTCACCATTTACAAAAGAATATGTTTCCGGTAACAATTCGCCTTCTTTCACCTCAATGGTAATTTCGCCTGACAATAACGGCTCGTCATTAACTAATTGAAATATTTGAGCAGATGTTAACCCTTCCGGTATAGTTATCTTTCTATAAACGACCTCGCCATTGGCCAGCTTTTGGATTGTATCGTATAACGAAATTTGGGGTTCAAAACTATATTCGCCGGCTTTTAATGTTTTATCGATTCTCAAAGAGCGTGCTAAAAGTTTAAATAACCAAACATTACTGATAACGCCGGCACTTTTCAGTGCATAACCAACCTCGGAACTACCGCTTCCTTTGTTGACCGTAACATAAGTTGTTTGAGCCAAGTTTCCCGGAGCATAAACCACAGTTTTAATTTGCCAAACCGCAATCCCTAAAAAAAATAGTCCCAGAACAAAAATATTTTTAAAATTAAATTTTCTCATAATAAACAAGCCGTCTTCCACACCTAATTAGATGACAAATAATAATCGATTCGTATTTGTTTGGTGGTTCAAAAACAAATGAAACTCGCTGAAAAATCAAGCGAGTTTCATTAACTTTCCTAAAGCCATTCAGACTTAAGCATTCTTTGAAAGATAGTCAATTGCATCTTTAACAGTAAGAATTTTTTCTGCAGCTTCATCAGGAATTTCGCAACCGAATTCTTCTTCAAAAGCCATAACCAATTCTACTGTATCCAAACTATCTGCGCCCAAATCGTCAATAAAGCTTGCAGTTTCAGTAACTTTAGATTCTTCAACGCCAAGATGCTCTGCAACGATTTTCTTAACGCGATTTGCTGTATCAGTCATAATGTAAACCTCAAAAAAATTAAAACAATTAACAAAACCTTTTACAAGGTCGTTCGTTGTTAGTTAGCACTATTTTACACAAATTATCAAGCATTATTTGAAAAAAACACACAATAAGTAGTGTTTTTTATTGCTAAGTGTCTATAATATCGTGCAAAAAAAGTAAAAATAATCAAATAACGCTTAATAAGAAGTAATTAATATTGACAAACGGCTATATGAAACATAGATTTAAAGCAAAACCAACTGTAATTTTAAATTTAAGGGGAAAGCTGATGAAAAAAGTTGTTTACGTCGTAGTCGTTTTATTGATTTTACTAGGTTTATCAATGTTGTTGAAAAACAATGAAACAACAACAGTTGTTGTTGAGGCACCTGTTGTTGCTGAAGAAACAGTTGCTGCTGAAACTCCTGAAGCAACAGAGGCAGAGGTTGTTGTTGTAGAACAAGAACCTGCCACAGCAGAAGTTGCTGCAGAAGCAGAAGTTGTTGAAGAGGTTGTTGAAGAAAATCCGGAAACAACAGCTGACGAAGGTGAAACAGTAGTCGAATAATAGATTTACTTCGTTCAAAACAACCTCTTGTCATTTGATAAGGGGTTGTTTTTTTGTTGATAATGATTAGTTGAAAAGTTGTTACATTATAGGAGAAGTAATATGAAAGTTGGAATTGTCGGAGCGGGTTCTGTGGGAGCGGCAACCGCCTTTGCTCTAATGATGCGAGGAGTTGCCAGAAAAATAACTTTGGTGGATATCAACAAAGAACGGGCATGGGCTGAGGCAACAGATATTGCTCATGCTGCTCCGTTTGCCTATGCTAATAAAGTAAAATCGGGGGACTACGATGATTTATGCGGATGTGAAGTTGTTGTGATAACTGCAGGCGCCAATCAAAAACCGGGAGAAACACGAACAGACTTATTGGAACGCAATGTTAAGATATTTGCAAAAATTATTCCTGAAATTGTATCAAATGCACCAACATCAACTTTGTTGGTTGCAACCAATCCTGTTGATGTTATGACCGAAGTGGCACTCAAATTATCAGGTTTTCCAAAGGAACGAGTAATTGGCAGTGGAACAATTTTGGATACGGCTCGTTTTCGTACAGATTTAGGGTATCATTTAGGTGTTTCGCCAAAGTCACTGCATGCAAACGTGTTGGGAGAACACGGCGATAGTGAGGTCTTGTGTTGGTCAGGCGGTGATGGTGGTACAATTCCGTTAAATAAATTGGCAGATAACCTAAAACGTCCTCTGACAGATAAGGTTAAATCACAAATAGATGATGATGTTCGCAATGCAGCATACAAAATTATTGAAGGAAAGGGCGCTACTTTTTATGGAATTGCCGGCGGATTATGTCGTATATGTCAGGCAATAACCACTAATGAATACGCTATTTTAACTGTTTCATCTCATCATTCGGATATTTCAGGTGTCAAAGATGTTTGTATATCAATGCCTACCATAATCGGCAAACGAGGTATTCATAATGTCCTATATCCTGAGCTTAGTGCAGAAGAAACATCGGCTCTAAAGGCCAGCGCCGAAAAAATTAAACATCTTTCGGAAGAAGCATTGTTGATGATATAAGATAAATCCCCGCATTTGCGGGGATTTTATCAAACTAAAATAAGATTTTTAATCTGGCCTCTGCACTATATGCATAATCCAAATCCGGATTCTCGGACCCCGTTAAACGATAATCAACAACTCCTCCGACAGAAACGGTGTCGTTGACAAAATAATCAGCGGATCCCTGTACGGATAATGTTTCATCTTTGTCATCTGTAGTTTCAAATTCATAGCGCAATCCTGCATCATATGAAAAATTATTTTCCAACTTATGGACACCGGCAAATGCAGTATAATAAAGGTTGCGATCGGCATCATCAATATTTCCGGACAAAGCAACAGAACCATAAGGCATTAAGCCGTCTTCAAGTTCTTTTCCTAATTTAACCTCACCGTTAAGTTCTTTATACCAACGAGTATTTCCGTGTTCTTTGCGAATTTCTTTTTTTGCTTCACCGCTGCGTCCATACCAACTGCGAGGGTTATAAGTATAATAAGATGCGCCGGTTTGCATAACCCATCCGTTTTCTGAACGCCAATTTTTCTTAAGTCCTAACTCATAGTCCAAATTAAGGTCGTTATTATAATCTTCATTTGTTAAGTACTTAAAATTAAAACGATTCCCGACACTAACCATAACGGCATTTTCAACACCAAATCCAACCAGAGCTGTTTCTCTTAGGATGAAGTCTTCTTTAGCTCCGCCATCATCAATATTGGTACGTTCATATTTTACGGAAGTTTCAGATAATGTTTCCAAATCGCTTGGTAAATAGAAGGGTGATGTAATATCCTCATTGGCTTTTGCTGTTCCGGTGACCAATGTTGCCAAAGCCAATGTTGATAACAAAGTTTTATAATTCATTTTTTAGTCTCCTCGTTTCGTATGTTATTACCCAAAATATAACCCTTAAAACTTAATAAATTTATAATTTTATCTTGCTTAAAGAGGTATTTACCCTTATATTGTCGCAGAACAACTAACCGTAAAGATTTTAATAATGGCAAAAGTAATAACATTAGGGTGTCGAATAAACGCCTATGAATCCGAAGTAATAAAAGAAAAATTGGCACATTTAGACGATGTTGTCATAATCAATACTTGTGCGGTAACGGCTGAAGCCGAAAGACAATGTCGTCAAACAATCCGGAAACTTGCCAAGGAAAATCCTAATGCCAAGATTGTTGTTACAGGTTGTGCCGCTCAAGTATCATCCGAACGATTTGCCTCAATGCCTGAGGTTGATTTAGTACTAGGCAATAAAGAAAAATCAGATATAGTAAAAATATTATCCCAACCATTATCCGAAAAAACAATTGTGGGGGATATTTTTGACTATGATGGTTATGATAGCTTTTTGATTACCGGATTTGAAGGACGGCAGCGTGCTTTTGTGCAAATACAACAGGGATGCAATCACAGATGTACATATTGCATAGTTCCTTATGCGAGAGGTAATAATCGATCTGTTCCCGAAAATGAAATATTAGCTCAGATAAAAGAGTTGTTGTCACAGGGATTTAAAGAAATATGTCTTACCGGAGTTGATGCTTGTTCATACCAACCATCATTTAGCGGTTTAGTAAAAAATATTTTGATTAATTTTCCTCAATTACCGTCACTACAGTTTGGTTCACTTGATCCGGCGGCTATTGATGATGATTTTATTTTACTGATACAAAAATATTCCAACATAGCGCCTCACTTTCACTTTTCGGTTCAATCCGGAGACAATATGATATTAAAGCGAATGAGGCGCCGACATAGTCGTGATGATGTAATATCTTTGTGCCAAAAAATACGCGCTGTACGTCCGGAAGCCACATTCGGAGCTGATTTTATTTGTGGTTTTCCAACCGAAACAGAAGAACAATTTATGAATACCGTAAAATTAGTCAAAGAGGCAAATATCACTAAACTTCACGTATTTCCATATTCCGAACGTTCCGGAACACCGGCTGCATTAATGCCTCAAATCCCGGTTGAAGAACGTCGTCGCAGGGCAAATTTGTTGCGTCAAGAAGGAGAAATTATAAATGACTAGTTGGTTTGAGCGTATAAAAACAGGTCTAAAAAAATCATCAAATAAATTAAGTGATGGTATTTCAGATATTTTTACCAAGCGCAAAATAGATACAGACACTATTGACGAGTTAGAAGAGTTGCTTTTGGCATCGGATGTAGGTTTTACAGCAACATCACATATTATAAAAAACTTCACGACAAAAAAAATGGATAAAGATGCTACGGATAATGAAATAAAGCAGTCGTTGTCAGAAGAGATAGCCGCGATTCTCAAAACTTGTCAAAAAGAACTCATCCTGTCAGAAACAAAGCCTCATATAATCTTAATGGTCGGAGTTAATGGTGCCGGCAAAACCACTACAATCGGTAAGTTTGCTCACCAATTTAAAAACAAAAAAATAAGTTTTATTGCCGGCGATACTTTTCGGGCAGCGGCAGTCGAACAATTAAAAGTGTGGGGTGAAAGAAACAATATCAGAGTATATTCAGGTTCACAAGGATGTGATGCAGCCGGTCTTTGTTTTGACGGTATATCCGAGGCAATAAAACAAGGAGATGATCTTGTATTTATTGATACTGCAGGTCGTTTACAAAACAAAGCAAATCTAACGGAAGAATTAAAAAAAATAATAAGAGTAATCAAAAAAATTATTCCGTCAGCTCCTCATACTACTCTTTTGTGTATAGATGCCACAACCGGACAAAATGCACTCGATCAAGTTAAAACTTTTAAAGAAATAGCAAGTGTTGATGGTTTGATTATCAATAAACTTGATGGAACAGCCAAGGGGGGGATTTTGGTTGCAATAGCCAAAGAAGCGCCATTACCCGTATATTATATTGGTGTCGGAGAAAAAATAGACGACCTTATTCCCTTTGATTCGTCAGATTTTGCAAAATCATTGTTGGGACTATAAAAAAAGCCCAAGCTCTTTTTCAAAGAGTTGGACTTTAATTTGCATCTGTATTGTTACAATTTCAACGGAGGCACCTCAGCGACGGGTTTCATCGGTTTATCCTGAGGCGGAATACTGGGAATGGTATCCGGCACAAAAACTTTGTGTTTTTTTACCAATGAGCCTGAATTTGTATTTGCAACTTTGCATCCGATTAAAATTGATGCCAACAAGCAGGTAATTACAATAATTACAATTTTTTTTGTTCTTGCCATAGTCTTAAAAGATTAATTATAAAAAAATGAGCGTTAGCAGTACCACAACAAAATTTTTTGTCAAATAAAAAATGGTTTTCGATATATTTTACTTGCAAAACATTGCATCAAAGATTAATTCTACAATTAATATTAACTATTACTGACAAGGAAGAAATATGCAAAATAATCAGTTAACCGACAACATTTACTATATTGGTGTTGATGATAAAGAGATAGACTTATTCGAAGGGCAATATGTTGTTCCTAACGGGATATCGTACAATTCATATGTTATTAAAGATGATAAAATTGCCGTAATGGATACGGTTGATTTGCGTTTTTGTGATGAATGGTGCCAAAATCTTGAAAATGTTTTATCCGGCAACACCCCCGATTATTTGGTTGTTTTACATATGGAGCCGGATCATGCCGGAAGTATCGAAAAGTTCTTAAATCGATACACCAATGCTAAAGTTGTAGCTAACGCCAAAACTTTTCAAATGATGTCGCAGTTTTTTGAAGATTTAGATTTAACCGACAGACAGATTGTTGTTGCTGAAGGGAGTGAACTTTCATTAGGCGAACACAGTTTGACATTTGTTATGGCGCCTATGGTGCATTGGCCGGAAGTTATGGTTGCTTATGATAAAAAAGAAAAAATACTTTTTTCGGCAGATGCTTTCGGTAAATTCGGAGCATTAGATGTTGATGAAGAATGGGATTGCGAAGCTCGTCGTTATTACATAAATATTGTCGGAAAATATGGTGCGCCGGTTCAATCGTTGCTAAAAAAAGCTGCAACGTTAGATATTCAAAAAATTTATCCTTTACATGGTCCGATGTTGACGGATAATTTGAGCTATTACATCAATAAATACGATATATGGAGCAGTTATCGTCCGGAAGATGAAGGAATATTCATCGCTTACACTTCAATTTACGGCAACACCAAAGTTGCAGCAGAAAAGCTCAAAGAAATATTATTACAAAAAGGAGCTGCCAAAGTTGCAATTGCCGATTTAGCACGAGATGATATCGCCGAATGTGTTGAAGATGCCTTTCGTTATGATAGAATGGTTTTAGCATCACCGACATATGACGGTGGTTTGTTCCCGTATATGGAAACATTTATCAACAAGCTAAAGTCCAAAAATTATCAAAATCGCAAAGTCGGTTTTATTGAAAATGGTTCATGGGCTCCGGCGTCTGGTCAAAAAATGATGAGCGAAATGTCATCATTAAAAAATATTAACATAATAGAAGACAAAGTCACAATCAAATCCGCCGTAAAAAAATCAGATATCGCTCAACTTGAAAAATTGGCCGATGCACTTTTGATGTAATTTTTTTATAAAAAGGCTATTGACAAACAAGAAGAATACTATATAAGTATACCCATTAAAATTTAAGGCTATGTATTTATTTTGTATTTTTCTAATCATCTTGATGATAATCATGGTGATTTATGGAAAGGGTTGTCGTGCTAATGAGATAGTTATGCTGTCTTCGCGATGTTTGATTTCTTCCTATAGGGTGGTAGAAATTAATAGCGTATCACAGCGCCTCGAGTTACTAACAACCCTTGTACGGATTAGGTCTCCTACTTATTTACCAAGATGCACATGTATCTGGGTAAGTATGGCAGACAACTAAAACAAGAAAGCCGCTGAATTGAGGGTCAGCGGCTTTCCGCTTTTTAAACTATAAGTTGCAAAAAATAAATTTATCATTTTTTCTTGACGTTTATAAAAAGATGCACAATATTCATAGTGTTACAATATTTTTATAAATCGATTTGAAACCCAAGAAAGTTCGAAATATATGATAAGAAAAAAGAATTTTATGAGTTTTCAAGCCCTGTTTATTTTAGCCGCAATTGATAAATGCGGTGGCAAGAGGAGGGTTTCGGAGATACTCGGACTATCTATAGACACAATTAATAAGTACATATCGGCTCTTGAAAGCGAAGTTGGCTATGAACTTTTGATAAATTCTTCCAAGGGATCACAATTATCCATTCGTGGCAAAGAATTGGTACGTCATGCACATATAATCGAAGATATTTTCAATAATATATACCAAGATAGCTCTCCACCCAAAGATTTAAAAGGTGACGTTTTCGTCAGTATGCCGCTAAGCGTTTCAACAAATTTGTTACCTATAACCATTGGTAATTTTTTTGATGAATACCCTAATATAAATATCATAAATCGTACCGTAATGGATAACACCAATTTTAATAATATGGATTCAGACATCGGTTTAACATTTCTTCCTCCTGATAATAATGACGTTGTAATTTTATATTCCAAAAATATTGAATGTGGCTATTTTGCCTCACCCAAATATCTGTCAGAACGCGGATATCCCAAAGATTTTGACGATATGTTAGAAAATCATTGGATGATAACTCGAGTTCAGCTCCAAGAATTTATCCCCGAATGGAAAAATATTGTAAAAAATGCCAAACATACTCGCTATGTTACCAATTCGACTTATGCCGCGACCGAGGTCGTTCGTTGTGGCGGAGGTATCGCTATTATGCCTCTGCGTTACAGTAAAGAAGAAGGTTTTGTCTCCTTAGATAATTTCAAATGTGAGGAAACACCAACCATATACCTTATTGCTAAAAAGAAATCTAAAGATATTCCCCGAGTAAGGGCTGTTATTGATTATTACAAAAAACTTATGGATGAAATGTGAGGTTTTTGTCTGGTTGCATAACATCTGAATAAAATTTTGTTGATTCTGTCAAGAAAATATGGTAAATTCTCTCTCAGGAAATACTAACTTTTAATTTACTATATTTATGGAACAAAAAAAGAAACAAGAGGTTTTCTTTCTCAACGAAAACTCTCTTTACGAAGCAAGTTTGAGTACCGAAGAACTCTACACGGAGGTGCATGGTGAATCATCTTCTTACGGGACATCTGCCAATGATCTCATCAAAGAGATGATGGCTAATGTGATGGCGTTGGTATCTAAACAGGGTCTAACGCTTAATACTCTGATTATCACGGACTACGGCTGTGGTCGAAGTGATGCCGCCAATGTCGTAGGCTGGATAATCAATGAGCAAGGGCGAGACATTGAGTATATGCTTCAAGAAGGAGAGAGCTACGAGGATATCCTTAATATGCTCGAGCCTTGGTTTGACCGCGCGCGCCTCTCTATGAGGACAGCTGAGCTGTCTCAAGTAACTCAGTATGGCAATGTTACTGTGCAGCGTTATGACATCGGTGTTCCGGAGCTCTCTGCTCCGTTATATCAACGAGCAGACATTGTCTTCTGTAACGATGTTGCTGAGCATATCCCCTACGAGGATATTCCGGCATTCATCGAAGATTTGGAGAAGGCTGGTAAGTATGTAATCATGTCCATCTCGTTGCGAGATGCGGTAAATTACTGCAAACTTGACGAGTACAGTCTTTTGCAAAAGGCTGAAAAGGTCGATAGCTTGCCGGAGAGATGTATCTTCTTGACCAAAGATTTATCAGGATACTACATTTTCTCACTGCACGTAAGTATCTTGCCGAAGGACGAGTGGCAGAGGCTGTTAGGCGACAAATGGAGCTTTCTTCCAGCTCAGGATTATACTGCCGTATCGGCTGTTAATTTTGAGATTGATGAAGAGTACTCGGCCTACAAACGGCGCTTAATCTGCCAAGAAGGCTTTGTTGATATGATTCCCATACCAACAAAACCGAACAGCAGATACGAAACAGATCCGATTCTGTTTCGTCGAACAGCGGCTATTCAGCCACACAAACACGTTTTCAAATTGAACGTCCTTGAAGAGACGTTTACTGAAAACGAGTTTGTAGCTAAAGAAAGACGGATTTCTTTAGCTTGGCTGAAACTTATGGAAGCTGAAATTATTCGTAACGCGGAGGGACGATGGGTGTTGACATCGATTGCTGATAACTACATTGACCGCATCAGCGCTCTTGACAGTTACAGCAAGCTTGCCGGCACAGATCCGAAGACAGTTGCCGAAAGAACAAAGAAGTACCTTTACAATGTCACCGGCATTAAGTTATAGGTAACTTCTTAAAACCAAACAGCGTCGCCCTTTTTAAGGTCGACGCTGTCGGTTTTTTTTGCAAACTAAGATTACTTCATCAAAATTATAGGCAGAGCTAGCAAAATTGCTATCAAACTGAAACTCAACTGATTTTTTACGCTTTGCTCTTTATACTTTATTGCCGATATAATCATAACTACCGGAACTGACAATCTTAAAAACACAGCAACGATTGACACCGGTAAAATATTAATCGAGGCGTAAATACATAAAAATTCTGACATTGTATATGCTATTCCGGCATAAACAATTTTTTTATCACTGAATACGATTCGAAAACCGGTTCGTGCATCTTTATAAAACAAGCACATCAAACACATCACAACAGACGAAACAAGCATATGAGCATACCATCCGACTTGAGGAATTGCTACATGGTCAGATACCGAAAATGATGCCATTATTAATGCCGTAATAAAAAAGAAAGAAACGTCTGTACGAGAAAGTCGTTTGCCATCACCTTTATATATAAAAAGTACGCCCAAAATACCGAAACCGCAAATGCACAAAACTTTAATCAATCCGATATTTTCATTAAAAAAGATATTGTTGGCCAAACACCCCAAAGCCATTGCAATAAAACTCAAAAACACAGAGGATGATAAGCTTTTTTTGTTGATTACTTGTTGCAAAGTAACAAGATAAAAAAGACCAATTCCTTTGTAAACGGAAATTAAAATATATGGAGAAAACAAAGAGTTTTTTCCGTTAAAATTTATTAAATGTCCCAAAGCCGGTTCAGTAATAATTAGACCTAAAATAAGGTAAAAAGCAGTAAAAGTTACGGACTGCCTTGCCGGAAAATATTCAGCAATAGGTTTATACAGCAATGGGCGTATAACCCAAAAAAACAATAGCAACAAACCGATAAAAAATTGAAATAAACTCATTCGATAATTCCAAACAACAATATTAGCAAGCAAATTCAGCGCATTCTATCAAAACAAGTATTTATTTTTAGTTAAATTAATTTTTGCGACACTGTAGCATCATTTGCTTGGCTATCATTTAAATAAATTATAACTCTATCGTATCAACGTTATGTTCTGAATTAATCAAAAATTTTTTGTAAATAAGGAACATCGGTTTCATAAAGCATATTTTTAGGAAAATATTCTTCTAACATTTTTTTCTTTTCTTGTATCAATATATCAGATTGTTGTCGTGAAAGACCATTCATCCTAAAGCAAGACAGAGGATAGGGAATATGAAAAAATTTGACATCATTATCTGTAAATTTTAGCCATTTTTCTTTATCGCTTACGATTCTGAAATCCTCTCTATATCCTCCAAATTTTTCAAAAAGTTCTTTTTTTATAAAGGATGACTGGTGAGCTAACGTATTTGTTAAGAAGAAAGATTTTGTTATCTTGTCAGGATATGTCTTTATAAAACAATCTTTTTCATTTTCAAACAATCTGTATGAATCTCCATAAAACACCTCAGCTCGCTCTTTGGTTAAATAGGGAGTTATCATTTTAACAATTTCTTCATTGTAAAACAAGTCTCCCCCATTCATAAACAATAAATATTTGCCGTGAGCTTGCGTTATACCTTTATTCATCGCAAAATACACACCGCCATCTTTTTCCGATATAAAAGTGTCTATTCTTTTTTGATATCTGGATAATTTTTCAAGAGTACCATCTGTTGATGCACCATCTACAACAATCCATTCAAAACTTTGATTTGATTGATTAACAATACTTTTGCAGGTTTCTTCAATAAAAGGTTCATTTCTGCAAATAGTTATAACAGAAAGCAATGGAAACATTTTTATCTCCTTGTTCATAGTTTTGTAGCATAAAAAAAGCATTTTGACAATGAGTAAGTTTGTCTGATATTTCAATGTTCAAAGGTTTGTATTTTAACAAATGGTGCGCGTAACTCATGCAATTATCGAACTGAAAATTACGATGATTATAGAAAGTTGGGGTATAAGTTAGAGTTGTCTCCGGAGCAGGATGGTTCAAATAAAGATGTTCTTTAATTTGTTAGCAAAGTAATTCTATTATGTAAATTTTAGTAATTATATCATATAATACATCAAAAATGTTTCAAAAGGGACAGAGATGGTTTTAAAAAACAAATTAAACATTAGCAGTCAGACAGAGCTAAATAAGGCAGAAGAAAAAATCAGTAAAGAAAAAGCTGTTAAGCTCTTTGATAGCGGCAAGATTGATAAGCTTAAAGTTGGAACAATTAAAGGATTACAACAAATACATAAATTTTTATTTGAAGATATTTATGACTTTGCCGGTCAAATACGTGATGTTAATATATCTAAAGGTAATTTTCGTTTTGCTCCCGTTATGTATTTAGAACAATCATTAAAAAATATAGAGAAAATGCCACAATCAACTTTTGATGAAATTGTTGAAAAATATGTAGAGATGAATATTGCGCATCCTTTTAGAGAAGGTAACGGACGCGCAACCAGAATTTGGCTTGATCTAATATTTAAAAAAGAACTGAAAATGGTTGTTGATTGGAACAATATTGATAAAGAAGATTATCTATCGGCAATGGAACGTAGCCCGATAAAAGACATTGAAATTAAACATCTTTTGAAAAATGCCCTGACCGATAAAATTGATGAGCGTGAAATATTTATGAAAGGCATTGATGTCAGCTATTATTACGAAGGTTATGATGAGTACGACATACATAAATTATTGCCTTAATACCTGTAAATATATTTACAATTATCGGACTTTGAGGAATATAACACTGATATAACAAAAACCGCCTATTTGGAGGCGGTTTTGTCAAATGGTGCACGATACTTTGCGATTATCGGAGTGAAAATTATGATGATTATAAGCAGTTAATTGAAAAGACTGCATATTTATGGAATCTTTATAATTTATAACCTAATGCCTTAAAAAGCATTTCAAATTCATCATTGTGCATTAAAAGAGTTTCATCTCCGGTCTTTATCATATGCCTAAATTCATCAATAGGAATATACTTAACCTCGGAAACTTCATTTTCTTGAAGTATGATTTTATCTAAATTCAATGACAACCGAAGTAAATAGACATCGTTAAATTCATTATTAATAAATGTTGTTTTAGGCTTACTTGAACTATTTCTTGTTCCTATAAGAGTTAGCTGTGAAGGCAATATATCTACACCTAATTCTTCTTTTATTTCCCTGATTGCGCCTGATAAAGAATCATCACCGGCAGTTAAATGTCCGGCACTGGAAATATCCCACATATTAGGGTGACTGTCTTTATTCGGGCTTCTTTTTTGTAAAAGAATTTCATCTTTATCATTCACTATCCATATATGAACAGCCTTATGCCAATCACCATCTCTATGAACTTCTGAACGTGCTTTGGTCTTGCCGATTTTATGACCTTGCTCATCTAGGACATCAAAATATTCTATCATTCATTGCTCCTTTTCTGCTTTTATAACAGATAAAACAAAAAAAGAAAATGAAAAAGTCCGATAATTGACGAGAAAATGCTGTTTTTGGGAAACAAATTATCGGACTTTATGGGATTCAACCCTGATAAAGCAAAAACCGCTCCTTTAGGAACGGTTTTAACAAATGGTGCCGCTAGTAAGAATGGGTACTCCCGCTCATAATATTCGCGGGTCCTCCTCGTGTCGTATGGTTCAAACTTCGTATTTCGCTAAGCGATTTGCTAAGCTCAACACTCGTTTTCACCAACTATCCACTCCGGACAAGTCCGCTTCTAACTATCGTCAAACCATTAAAAAAGCCTCCGTAAAGGAGGCTGTTTTAATGGTGCCGCTAGTAAGAATCGGACTTACGACCCCACCCTTACCAAGGGTGTGCTCTACCACTGAGCTATAGCGGCAAAATAATTCTATACTATCTTGCGAAGCTCAACATACAAAACCATTTTATAAAAATCAAGGGATTTTTTATTATTTTACTTATTTTTTTATTTTTATATGATATAACTAAAAACGGAAATATAGATACAAAGGAAAAGCTATGTCAAAAGAGTGTAAATCTCCAACCAAACCTCGGTATGATCAACGTTTTGAACGTGAAGCCAAGGCTCTGCAAAAAAATTTAGAAAAAAGAAAACAACAACAAAAAAAACGTGAGCAGTTAAAAGAGGAGGCCTCTAAAAATGGACAAGATTAAAATTCGTGGCGGTAAAGCTTTAGAAGGAAAGATTTTTATTAGTGGTGCCAAAAATGCAGCATTGCCGCTGATTTGTGCTTCGCTTCTTACTGATGAAACTATTACATTAACAAATATGCCGATGCTTTCTGATATTCGTGCGATGAACAAGCTTTTGGAACAACTTGGTACCAAGATTAATGATTTTGACGACTTTGTTGATGGCCACGCGACCAAAACATATTCATATCGTACCAGAGAGATTGAAAGTATTACTGCACCATATGATTATGTTCGCAAAATGCGCGCATCATACTACGTTTTGGGGCCATTACTTGCGCGTTTTGGTAAATGTGAGCTTTCTCTTCCCGGCGGATGTGCAATTGGCGCTCGTCCGATGGATATTCATCTTTCATCCTTAGAAAAAATGGGAGCAAAGATAGAAATTCGCAATGGCTATATATATGCAAACACAGAAGGAAGGTTAAAGGGCGCCCACATAATATTTCCCGGTGTTTCGGTCGGTGCTACCTGTAATGTATTGATGGCCGCCGTTTTGGCTGAAGGACGTACAGTTTTAGAAAATGCCGCCAAAGAACCGGAAATAGGTGATTTAGCCAAAATGCTTAATTCGATGGGAGCTAAAATCAGTGGCATCGGAACAGCTGTATTGACAATTGACGGAGTTGAAAAACTTCATGGAACAGTACACAAAGTTATTGCCGATAGAATAGAGGCCGGTTCATATGCCGTAGCTGCCGCAATAACCAGAGGTTGCATAGAACTTATAAATGCCCGTTCAGAAACTTTGCGCCGTCCTCTGCAAGTGTTGCAAGATATGGGCGTTAGGATTGAAGAAACCGAAACAGGTATTATTATTGATGCAAAGAACAGAAAGCTTATTGGGCAAGATATTATGACCGAACCTTTCCCCGGATTCCCGACAGATCTTCAAGCACAATTTTTAGCCTTAATGCTTACAGCAGATGGAGCATCAATGGTAACGGAAACAATTTTTGAAAATCGCTTTATGCATGTGCCGGAACTTTTGCGTATGGGGGCGAATATTAATGTTCATGGTCATGCATCAGCAATAGTACGCTGTGTTGACAAACTCTCCGGCGCTCAAGTTATGGCAACAGATCTGAGAGCATCATTTGCTCTTATTTTAGCAGGACTTATTGCCGAGGGAGAAACAATAGTTAATAGAGTATATCATCTTGATCGAGGATATGAAAAATTGGAAGAAAAGCTTCGTTCTGTTGGAGCAGATATTGTTCGTATCAAAGATGAAGAAGATGAATAATATTTTTATTGGAGATAGATAAATGAAGAAGACAATTATATCTTTTTTTATGTTTTTGGCTGCTTGCAGTGGAGGTCAGGAACAAACATTCAAAACCGGTGAATATAAATTAGTCGATTCGCTAAATAATATTCCGACAACAATAGTGTTTTCTGAGGATGGAAAATTTAACGGAAAGGTTGTTAATTATCTTATGGGAAAATATTCCGTAGGAAAAGACAACAATCTTACCATAAGTGATGTTGCTTCAACAATGATGATGGGACCGGAAGAAGCCATGGAAGCTGAACAAAATTTTATTCAAATTATACCCAAGGTCAAATCATATAAAATGCAAGGAGATTATTTGGTTTTAATAACAGAAAACGGCGGAGAACTCCTTTTCGAACCTTATACATCTCAAGAAAATAATAACGAATAAAAAATACCGCTTATTGAAAAATCAATAAGCGGTATTTTTTAATGAACATCTTTACCATAAAGCATCCAATCATAAAGTTTTGACTTCTTTCTTACATCAATATCCATTTCATCAATCGTCATTTTACCTTCTGTCAGAGTAGGAATATCTGAAAACAACGAAGTACCAAGTCCCAATCGATGTCCTTCAATCTTAGCACCAAGACTTTCAATAATTGTCGGATACATATCAAAAGACGTAAATGTTCTGTTTTTTGTATTTATGGCTGCAACCGGCGAATTCATAAAAATATTTAGCAGTTTTCTATCCATATCTTTATTAAAACGCTGATTCATCGTAAGATGGTCCCCGACAATCACGATAACACTATTATCATAAAAATCCTGTTGTTTAAGCCAATTTATAAATTCTGTTATTTGCGTATCAGAACAAGAAACAACATTTTCTATACTATTTCCTTCGCCATATTTTCTTTTGCATACACTTGCATCAAAACGATAAGTTCCATAATGGGTATCAAGAGTCATCATTGTAAATACAAAAGGCTTATTTTGAGAACTCAAGTTTTGCAACTCTTCTTTTGCATATTCAAAAAGTTGTTTATCCGGCAACTTGGTTGTTTTTTCAAATGATAATTTTATTCCGTCTCTCTTTGCATAAAAATTTGTATCCAACAATTTTTGTTCACCATGAGTTTCAACAAACTTATCCATCGCAGCAAATTCACCATTTGAACCGATTAAAGATGTCAGATTATACCCTTGCTCTCTCAAAATATCATATAAACACCAAGCTTTGGGAAAAAATCCTTCTTTAGGATGAAACCAATTCGGATCATTTATCGGTAGTTGTATCGGCGCGCCACAGGTTTGAGCAAATAATCCTGCTTGTGTCCATTGTGTCCCGTCAATTTGATAAGCTCCACCGATAAATTCATTATCACTGAAATTAATATGATTGTTCGCCAACTCATGCAATCCGGCAATCAAATCTGCTCCAAAATAATTATGCTTAGGAGTTTTGGCATAGGTTGTTTCCATTGATTCTGCAAAAATTAATATCAAATTACGTTTGTTTTTAGGAAATGTAATTTTCGTATTTTGCGGAATAACATAATTTTCTTCATAGAAGTTGGATGTTTCACTTTTATATTTATGAAAAGTAATCATGTTCCAAACATTCATCTTAAAAAACACAAATACCAAACAAAACAACAACCATATAAAGCTTAATAAGTTTCTGTTTTTGTATATTTTTTCGCGGAAAGCATCTATTATCTTTATATGAAATTTATATTTATAACAAAATACAATTGCCAAAATTAATACAATTATCAGCCCTGTCATTACTGTATTTTTTAAATAACTCATCATCATCCTGATTTCAGAAGAAAAAGGCATGTTCAGATGAAACATTATTTGTTCATAGGTAACTTCGCCAAATTTACGAACAACCCAATTTGCCGAAGAAAACATCATAAAACCGATAAAAAATATCAATAAGGCTAACATGAAAAAACTCCATACAATATCCAAACTTCTGTGTATCAGATACCACACTAAAGTTTATGTCGCAACAACTTTTTAAGTAAAAGCAGTGTACAAATCTTTTATCATCTTGCCAAGCATTTGTCTAATGCTATATTCCAAAAAAACGCTGAGACAGGAGAAATATAAATGGTATCAAGTTTTGATTGGCAACAATTTTTAGCAGCATTCTTTGTGCTTTTTGCAATTATTGATATTCCGGGATCAATTCCTATTATTATTTCGCTTCGCAAAAAAGGAAAAATAATCCGTCCCGTAAAAACGGCAGTGTTAGCTTTTATAATGTTTCTTATTTTTTATTATGTCGGAGAAGCGTTTTTAAATTTGTTTGGTGTTGATACCGCATCATTTGCTGTTGCCGGTTCATTGATTATTTTCGTGATGGCTGCCGAAATGATTTTAGATATATCCATTTTTAAAGAAACATCAGATACTCCACGCGATTCGAGCTTTTTTCCTGTAGTGTTCCCCCTTATAGCCGGAGCTGGAGCTTTAACAACGGTTTTGGCTATACGTTCACAATATGCCCCGATTAATATTCTATCAGCTATAGGTGCTAATATGATAGTTGTATACGCAATATTACGAATTACCGGAAAAATAGAAAAATTGCTTGGAGCAGGAATGCTTTATATGGTCAAAAAGTTTTTTGGCATAATCTTATTGGCAATATCAATTAAACTTTTTACCGGAAACATAACGTTACTTATAGAAAAAGTGATATCACGCATAAGTTAGGATATCAGACCTTTTTCTCTAAACGAAAAATAGCCGCTTTTACTTATAATTATATGCTCTTGCAATTTCAAGCCCATTAGCTCGCAAGCTTGGGCTATTTTTCTGGTTAAAACACAATCATTTTCAGATGGGCGCACATTTCCTGAAGGATGGTTATGAACCAATATTATATTTGGTACATTTCTGTCCAATGCATGTTGAACAATTTCTCTTGGTGCGATAACAACTCCGGTTAAAGAACCTTTTTGTAAAACTTCAGTATCTACAAGCTTTAATGATGCATCCAAATATATCACCATAAGCTCTTCAACATCACTGTAAGCTATGGATGATCTGCAATAGTCAACCAGAGTGTCAATGTTTATTAATACGGGTTTATCATCATCAGCCAAATTTTCCCAACAAATCTTTTGAACAGATGCGGCAATTGATTTTAATAAAACTATACTTGATTCTTTTATGTAATTAATTTCCATCAATTTACTTATCGGTGCATTCACAACATCGGCAAAAGAACCGAATTTGCGCAAAAGCTCTTTTGCAATCGGCTTAACGTCTCTTCTGGGAATGGCCATCATCAGTAACAGTTCCAAAAGTTCATAATCAGCCATCCCTTTACCGTTGTTTGCAAGAAACTTTCTGCGAACACGTTCTCTATGTCCGATATAATCAGCCTCTTTTTCGTTCATGCTAAGTTCCTATTTTTCGATATAAGGAGGTTTATTCAATCCTTTAGGTGAATATGTAAACACTTCAAACCCATCTTTTGTAACAGCTAAAGAATGTTCAAATTGAGCCGATAACGAACGATCTTTAGTTACGGCAGTCCAATCATTTGACAATATAGTCGCATCTTTTTTGCCAAAATTAATCATTGGTTCAATAGTAAAAAACATCCCTTCTTCCAGTCGCGGTCCTGTTCCTTTTTTGCCGCAATGCAAAACATTAGGCTCATCATGAAATACTTTACCCAATCCATGTCCGCAAAACATATCTACAACGGAATATCCGTAATGATGGGCAATATCTTCAATTACTGCCCCGATATCACCAAAATAAGCGCCGGGTTTTACAACCTCAATACCTCTCATTAAGCACTCATAAGTAACATCACACAGTCTTTTGGCTTTTACTGACGGTTTCCCTGCATAATACATACGAGATGTGTCCCCATACCAACCGTCAACAATAACCGTTACGTCAATATTGAGCATATCACCGTTAAGAAGCTTTCTTTCCGAAGATGGAATGCCGTGACAAATTTCATGGTTTATTGATATACACGTACTTTTAGGGTATCCTCTGTATCCCAAGCATGCAGGGATAGCCCCGTGTTCCATAATGAATTTTTTACATAAATCATCCAAATATTCTGTTGTCACTCCGACATCAACAAATGGTGTTATATAATCCAAACACTCGGCAGCCAATTTTCCTGCTTTTCGCATTCCTTCAAAATCTTTCGGATCACTATGTATAATTATTCCGTCTTTATTTTTTTTAGTCACGTGTTTTTCCTCAACCTAATATAAAATTTCCATTTTTCTGCTAATTTCTATATGATTTTTTGCTACATTGCAACCATAACACAAAAATTTAATTCCGTTTTTTGCAGCTTCAAAAGTTGATGCTGCTGCCAATGCATTGAGATTCCATACAAATTTGGCGCTATTACAATCTTCTCTGGGAACAATCATAAAGATACACACATCATCACCATTTTTTTGATGTTTTTTCATCTCTTCTAAAATTTTCATTTCAAAAAAATTAATAGCCTGAGGAAATACCGCATAACCCTCTCGTTTTTCATACAAAGATGTCACAAATACAAAACATCTCTTACCGGAATCATTTTTTAATTCAAAATCAATTCCGTTAACATTGTCATTTATATTTAAAGGGATACAGTGATTGTATTCGGCAAAATCACTTAGGACGTTATTTTCAAAGGCTTCTTGAAAAAGTTGACGATTGTATTTAGGATTTGCAAAAACAATTCCGCTTTCCGTTTCGATAAAGGCAACATTATATTTTACCAACCTTTTAGAATTTGATGTTCTTTTCAACAACAAACGCATTCCCGGTTTACACATTTTTGCAATTTCAACCGCACCGCAAAAAGCAGTTACTTGCTGATTATCCTCTAACTTTGCGTCAACAATCAGATCATTACATACTTCGATTACTTCAGCAGTTAAAAGTTTGTAATTATATTCCAACTTTTTATCCTATTTAAAAAAACAAATTACATCATAAATCTATTATATGAAAATCTTTAATTTTTCAAGGAATAAACATAATGAAACACGGATTTAAATTTTTTTATAGTACATTTGCGGTTTTATTAACGGCATATATTTGCTCTATATTCACTCAAACAGGTATTACCGGTTGGTATAACGATATCAACTTACCGCCTCTTACACCGCCAAACTATATTTTTCCCATCGTTTGGTCTGTTCTATACGTTCTTCTTATCCTATCGACATTTATTGTTTTAAAAAATGCGGATTCGTATAATAAGCGCAAAGCCAATAATTTTTTTATTATTCAATTGTTTTTACAAATTTTATGGTGTTTTACATTTTTTGCTCAAGGGTATCTTGGGTTGGGATTTGTTGTTATAATATTGCTTGATATTATTGTTTTTAAAATGATTTCGATATATCACAAAATAAGTAGAGTAGCGGGAATGCTTTTGTATCCGTATTATTGGTGGTTGATTTTTGCAACATTCCTCAATTTTAATTTTGTTTACAATTTGGGACTGATTATTGTTTTTTAGCCCGCAAAAAAATACTTGCCAGAAAGCCAACTTTGCTTTATCAATAATCAGTTAACATTTTAGATTTTTGGGAAGCAAAAATGACTACAGTAAATGAAATTAGAAACACTTTTTTAAAATATTTTGAAAAAAACGGCCATAAAATTTTGCCGTCTTCGTCTCTTGTGCCAAACAATGATCCGACATTGATGTTTACCAATTCAGGAATGGTGCAATTTAAAAATATATTTACAGGCAATGAAACGGCCACATTCAAGCGAGCGACCACATCCCAAAAATCAGTTCGCGCAGGGGGTAAACACAACGATTTGGATTCTGTCGGCTATGACGTTCGACACCACACATTCTTTGAAATGTTGGGCAACTTTTCATTTGGTGATTATTTTAAAGAAGAAGCCATAGCTTTTGCGTGGGAAGTTGTTACCAAAGAATTTGGAATTGATAAAGATAAACTGGCAGTAACATATTTTCATACCGACGAAGTTTCTCGTGATATTTGGAAAAGAATATCAGGTTTGCCGTCTGATAGAATAATTCCCATAGCGACTAAAGACAATTTTTGGCAAATGGGGGATACCGGTCCTTGCGGTTATTGTTCGGAAATTTTTTATGATCATGGTCCTGAAGTTTGGGGCGGACTCCCCGGTACACCGGAAGAAGATGGTGACAGATGGATAGAAATTTGGAACTTAGTATTTGACGAATTTGAAGATTTGCCGGATGGTAGTCGTATCAACTTAAAACAACGCTGTATTGATACCGGCATGGGCTTGGAAAGAATATCGGCAATTTTGCAAGGAGTTCACTCTAACTATGAAATTGATTTGTTCCAAAATCTTATCAAATCAATCGCTGATATGGCAAATTCTGATCCCAAAGGCAAATTTGCTTCATCTCACAATGTAATTGCAGATCACCTACGCTCAATGTCATTTTTGATTGCTGATGGTGTGTTGCCGTCGAACGAAGGTCGTGGATATGTTTTACGTCGTATTATGCGTCGTGCTATGCGCCATGTTCATATGCTTGGCGTTAACGAACCAATGATTTACAAACTTTTGCCTTCATTACAAAAGGAAATGGGCGAAGCCTATCCCGAGTTGATAAAAGCCGAAACATTAATCTCAGAAACAATCAAAACCGAAGAAGAGCGCTTTATCAAAACCATGGAAAAAGGGTTGAAACTTCTTGATGATGAAACCAAAGATATGAGCGAGGGCGATTGCTTGGACGGTAAAGTTGCTTTCAAACTTTATGATACTTACGGTTTTCCGCTCGATTTGACACAAGATGCCTTAAAGTTGCGCAACATTAGTGTTGATGAAAAAGCATTTAACGAAGCTATGGAAGCTCAAAAAGCTGAAGCTCGCAAAAATTGGGCCGGTTCAGGTGATGCCGGAACTGAAAAAGTTTGGTTCGAAATGCAAGACAAATATGGCTCAAGCGAATTTTTAGGCTATTCGACACTATGCGCTGATGGTCAAATTATTGCTTTGGTGAAAAACGGTCAATTGGTTAATGAAATAAGCGAAGGAGAGTTTTCACTTATTGCCAATCAAACTCCGTATTATGCCGAAATGGGCGGACAGGTCGGCGATATCGGTGTGATTAAGGGAGCTGATTTTGAAGTTGAAGTTTATGATACTAAAAAGAAATGTGAAGGACTTCATGTTCATATGTGTCGCATGATAAAAGGCTCTATTAAAGTTGATACTTCAGCAACTTTTGAAGTTGATGCCAAAAATCGTGATGCTATTCAAAGAAACCATACCGTAACTCATTTATTGCACAAAGCTTTACAAGAAAAATACGGTGCTTCGGTTACACAAAAAGGTTCATTTGTAGCGCCGGAAAGAATGCGTTTTGATATTGCTTATAATAAGCAAATTTCTTCTGAAGAATTGCGCCAATTAGAAGACCGGGTTAATGAAATGATAGCTTCCGGTTATGAAGTTCAAACCAAAATTATGTCGCAAGAAGATGCTGTCAACTCCGGTGCAATGGCATTGTTCGGTGAAAAATATGGAGATGAAGTTCGTGTAGTTTGCGTTGGTGACGGTGTTTCGGTTGAACTTTGCGGTGGTACTCATGTTAAAAATACCGGCAATATCGGAAGCTTTTCTATTTTATCCGATTCAGCCATTGCAGCCGGTGTTCGTCGTCTTGAATGCGTAACCGGAAATGGCGCTGTTTCTCATACCCGAGATTTAGAAAATAAAGTTCATAATATCAGCCAACTTTTGAAAGTAGGTGTTAATGATGTTGAAGAACGTGTTGCCAACTTGTTAATCGAACGCAAAGAAATGGAAGCCAAGATTTTTGAGTTGAAAAAGCAACTAGTCAGCGGTGGTGCATCAGCTCAAAACGAAGCTGAAGAAATCAACGGCATTAAACTTGTAGCTAAAAAATTAAGCGATATTCAAGCCAAAGAGATGAAGGCTATCGTTGATGAAATGAAGGATAAATATACCGATAATGCCGTAATTGCATTGTTCTCGGCTAATGAGGGCAAGGCTTCGGTGGTAATCGGTGTAAGTGATAATATCAAAGATAAAGTATCTGCCGTTGATTTGGTTAAAAAAGTAGCCCCGTTTGTCGGAGCTCAAGGTGGCGGTGGTCGTCCCGATATGGCTCAAACCGGAGGAACTGATTGTTCTCGTTTTGATAAAGCTATTAACGAAATTAAAAATTCACTTTAATGTTTTAAGCCTCGAGAAGTCGAGGCTTTTTTAATATCTTGGCATAGATTGGATTTTTTGCTTAACTTTTTTAGATGCTTTGTTTAAAATCAATTGCAAGATAAAGTATAAAAATGTGAAAAGATGGAAGATTTATTTACCCAATCGCAAAAAGCGCAAAATATACCGGAGTTTAGTGTCAGCGAAATTTCGTTTGAAATAAAACGATTTGTCGAAACTGCATTTGCCAAAGTTCGAATTAAAGGTGAAATTTTTGGTGCTAAAAGAGCTGATTCAGGGCATTGGTACTTATCCTTAAAAGACGAAAATGCCACACTTTCGGCTGTCGTTTGGCGCGGTGTCGCTTCAAATTTATCAATAAAACCGGAAGATGGATTAGAGGTTGTTGCTACAGGTAAAATAACCACATTTACAGGAAAATCATCATATCAGTTAGTTATTGAATCAATGGAAGTAGCCGGGACAGGCGCTCTATTAAAGCTTTTGGAAGAAAGAAAAAAAGCCTTTGCGGCAGAAGGATTATTTGATCCGATACACAAAAAAACGCTTCCTTTTTTACCTCAAACAATAGGTGTTGTAACATCTGCATCAGGAGCGGTTATCAGAGATATTATTCATAGGGTGCGAGACAGATTCCCATCTCATATTTTGCTTATTCCCACCCCCGTTCAAGGAGAGGGTGCAGCTGAAAAAATAGCTCAAGCGATTAGTGATTTTAACCGCTTGGATAAAATTTCAAATTATTCCAAACCGGATGTTTTGATAGTAGCACGTGGTGGTGGAAGTCTTGAAGATTTATGGCCGTTCAACGAGGAGTGTGTTATAAGAGCGGTCTTTGCCAGTCAAATTCCGATTATTTCAGCTGTCGGACATGAAACTGATACAATGTTGATAGATTATGTAGCAGACAAAAGAGCGCCAACTCCTACAGGTGCCGCTGAGTTTGCTGTTCCGGTAAAATCTGAATTACAGGCAAATTTGAATAATTTAGATGCCAGATTAAAGAATGGTGTAATCAGGTATTTTTCAGAAAAACAGAATATGCTTACAGGACTTGCAAGAGGAATTCCTAATCTCTCACAAATATTGCAAGAGGCAACACAAAAATTTGATGATAGGGTAGAACGTTTACATAATGCTTTTATCAATTTCATCAAAACTAAATCCGGACAAATCGAGATATGCGGACTAAAACCATTTTACATTAAAAATATTGTTGAAAAAAAGTCAGAAGCTCTCAACAATTTAGCCTTAAGATTATCAGCCGTATCTGTTGATGCCGTATTAAAGCGAGGATTTGCTTGGGTTAAAAGTGATAAAGGGCAAACAATTTATAATATAGCCGAAGCCAAACAAGCAGATAGTTTAGAGATCAGATTTATTGACGGTTGCCTCAATACAAAAAACATATCAGACATAACGTCATCTAATCCCAAACAACCAAAAAAAGGAAATAAAAATAATGAAAAACAAATTTCTCTATTTGACCTTTAGTTTCTTGATGATTAGCTTTTCAGCTGAAGCTGTAGAACTTTGCGGTAAAGTAAGTCAGGGAGAATTTATAATAGGAAAATCCGGTAAAAACAAAAAGGTTATTTTTAATGATAATGAACTGTTAACAACGCCGGAAGGATTCTTTTTGTTGGCATTTGGGCGAGACGAAGGAAATAGTCAAAATTTAACAATTACCGAAGAAATGGGCGGCGAAAATTCATATCAATTTGCTGTGGCTCCGTCTTCATGGGATGTCCAAAATATTAAAGGTGTCCCTCCGCGCAAAGTAACTCCCTCAGATTCTGATTTAGAAGCCATAGAGTTAGAACGTAAGGTTGTCAGAGCATCCCTAAAAGATATAAAAAAAGATGCATATTGGCGTTCAGGGTTTATTCTTCCTGTAAATGGACATATTTCAGGAAAATTTGGCGGACAACGGATTATGAACAATATTCCTAAAAATCCTCATCAAGGAATGGATATTGCCGCCAAAGAAGGAACACCTGTTAAAGCAACGGCAGATGGAGAAATTGTTTTAGCATATCCTGATTTATTTTATTCCGGTAACGTTGTAGTTATAGACCATGGTTTTGGGCTGCAAACAATATACGCTCACCTAAAAGATATGAATGTAAAACGTGGTGATAAAGTATCGCAGGGAGATATTATAGGAACGGTTGGCAAAACAGGGCGAGTCACCGGTCCCCATCTACATTGGGGGGCATCATTGAGAAATGTACGTTTTAATCCTCAATCATTGTTAGATATGGAAGAGAATCAGCAAAAATGTTTAAAATTGTAAACAATTTTTAATAATATATGATGTATAAAGTACCTAAGCAAAGTGAGGTCTGTCATGAATGAAACAGTAAACAAACAAATAAACTGGGATGCGATCACTTGTTTAGTGGTTGATGATGATAAGTTTTCGCGTACTTTTGTAAAAACAGCATTGTATCAAATCGGTATAAAAAATACCAAAGAAGCGGCAACAACCGCAGAAGCTGCAGAAATTTTGCGAAGCTACAAAATTAATGTTGTGTTGTTAGACCATCAAATGCCGGAGCAAACGGGTTTGGAACTTGCCAGAAAAATTAAAGATGGTACCATTGGGGATGACAAAGATTTACCGATTATTATGGTTACGGTAGATACTAAAGAAAAGACAGTTTTAGATGCTAAATCAATAGGTATACACGAATATTTAGTAAAACCGATATCTCCGTTGGCTTTGAAAAAAAGAATTTGTACAGCATTTGGTATTAAAGAAAGATAATAATGACGAATATTCAAATTTTTTATTTATCTCTATTGCAAGGTATAACGGAATTTTTGCCGGTAAGTTCATCAGGTCATTTAATTTTATTGTCCAAGTTTAGTTATTTTCCGGATCAAGGTCTGGCGCTTGATGTTGCGGTTCATGTCGGTTCCATTTTAGCTGTTATGATATATTTTTCATCGACAATATGGGAAATTATCAAAGGGGTATTCAAAACACACTTTATTCCGACATTCAAAAATGAAGGTGCAAAGCTGTTTTGGCTAATTGTTATTGGTACCATTCCAGCGGTAATAGCCGGATATTTATTAAAACAATACGGGATGGAATGGCTCCGAAACACTCGTCTGATAGGATGGACGATATTAGGTTTCGGCATCTTATTATTTTTAGCAGATAAATGTTCTATGACTATTCGTCAGATAAAACACATGGGGTTATTAGATGCTATCGTAATAGGGTGTGCGCAATGTTTAGCATTAATTCCCGGAACATCACGTTCAGGTGTAACAATCACTTTTGCTCGATTTTTAGGACTGGAACGCCGTGAAGCCGCGAAATTTTCAATGTTGCTGTCAATCCCGACAATAGTTGCAGCAGCTCTGCTTACCGGATGGGAAGTTTGGCAACAAGGTAATTTGCAAGAAATATATTGGATGTTTGATGGTGTAATTTATTCCTATATATCCTCTATTATGGCAATTTATATCGTTATGTGGTGGCTTAAAAAGTCGACATTTACACCTTTTGTTATTTACAGAATTGTCTTAGGTAGTATTTTATTACTTGATTCTTATGGAATAATGAGTATAAATATCTAGGCTATTTGCTCTGGTGGCGGAATTGGTAGACGCGCAAGTTTCAGGTATTTGTGGGGGAATCCTCGTGAAAGTTCGAGTCTTTTCCAGAGCACCAAGTTTTTAATCTCCTCGCATTTGCGAGGATTTTTATTTTGAATTATTAAATTTTTAACAAAAAATTATTTTTTATAAAGATTGATAACATCAGTTAAGAAAGGTATCGTTATGTTTTTAACCTTATCATAATGATTAAAGAAATCTCTTAGTTCTTTCCTTATTTCTATTTGAATTACGTTAGGTAAATTAAACACTTTTTGATATCGTCCGGTTAATCCTTTTAGTCCACAATAATCAGGGTGATTTACAACACTTCGTAAGTTGTATTTTTGTGTAATTTGAATTATTTGCTGTAAATATGGATAATTAACCTCTTCAAAATTGCCTATGCCCAAACAAATATCATATTCAATATTTTGATTAAAACCGTGAATATCTAAGAAATAATGTTCGTGAGTATTATTTTGTATAATCCAATCAGAAATAAGAGCTTTGTATGGTGTAAATTTTGTTCGAATAATTGTTGATACATTATTTTGCTCACCTAAATATTGAACAAGAGCTCCCGTATATAAATCAGCACATTTTTCCTTTTTATTGCAAAAACTGCGTGTAGAATGAGGAGCTGTCAAAATCAAAGAGGAATTACGATTTTTATATTTGAAAATATCTGCATTATTTTCATTTCCATAAGAATAGTTTTGTACAAAAGCCTCATTATATTTTTTTAATGCATCAATCATAAGCGCCTCTATTTAATCTCAATAATCTACGCAAAATTTGCGTAGATTATAATAATTATTCTCCGCAAGTTAATATGCCATGTTCTATACATCACAAATAAGAAACTGGTATAATATTTACACTTTCACTCAAAGGTAAATGTGTAGGAGCTAAACAGACAACCGCTCCTTCTCCCACTTGAAGTCCGGCTTTTTGTAAAACATCAAAATTTTTTATATCTTTATTATCCGGATTAGTCTTTTTCTTTATTTCAATAGGATAAACCCTTCCATTTTCTTCCAAAATAACATCTATCTCTTTTTTATCTTTATCACGATAGAAAGAAATGTTGGGCTTTCTTCCATTGTGAAGATAGCTTTTTAATATTTCGGCAACAACAAACGTCTCCAAGATTTCACCACTTTTAGCACCAACTTCCAATGTTTCTGGGTTACTCCATTTGGTCAAATAGCAAACTAACCCTGTATCCATAAAATATATTTTAGGCATTTTGGTCATCCGATTGCTAATATTTTTAGAAAATGGATACAATAAATAAATCACTCCGGATGTCTGTAAGATAGAAACCCAACGTTGAATTGTTGACACCGGTTTCCCTATATCTCGTGCAACATCCGAAAAATTTAGCAATTGTCCGCTTCTTGCTGCTAATGCTGTTAAAAGCTCCAAAAACTGCATTTCATCACCACTATCGGTCAAATCACGAATATCTCGTTCTATATATGTCTGAACATAAGAACCGTAAAAGTCTTCCCAGTCAACATTTTCATCATTATTCAAGGCAGGATAAGAACCTCGCCAAATAATCTCATAAAGCTCCTTTAAGTCTAAACTTTGGGTTTCCTTACTTCTTGCTGAAATCCATTCGAGAGTAGGAGCAAATTTATCGTAAAAAGGTTTCCCTGACAGTTCAGGTAAAGAAAAACCTTCCAAATTAAGAATTCCTACCCTTCCGGCAAGACTTTCTGATACACTTTGCATTAAATGAAATTGTTGAGAACCTGTAATCCAAAACATTCCCTTTTGTTTTTTTTCATCTACAATAGCTTTAATATATGACAAAAGCTCAGGAGCATATTGGATTTCATCAATCAATAAGGGAGTTTCAAAACGTTGTAAAAATAAGGCGGGATTTTCTTTAGCTAATTTACGATTTTCCAATGTATCCAAAGAAACATAATTACGTTTCTCGTCACAACATTTAAATACTGTTGTTTTGCCAACTTGCCTAGGTCCTGTAATTAACACAACAGGAAAAGAAGAATTCATTCGTTTTACGGCATTTTCAATAGTTCTTTGAATATACATTTGCAAACTCCGACTAATTTATCATCTAATATTAAAATAGTCGAAAACAACCTAAAAGTCAAGAAAATACAACAAATTTATCGTCCAATGCTAAAATAGTCGAAATTTTAATTATTGCCACTCATTTATTGTTCTTGTTTCATCTTTTAATAGAGTTCAACAATTCATCAATTTCCGCATACCAAGTTTTTTATATCCTCGCAAATGCAGGGATTTTTTATTGCAAGAATTGATAAAACTGGCGGAAGAAAACAATCGTGAATTTAGAAAAAATCACCCATAGAAAGCAAAAGGGGATTCTTACAATCTGTGCGGGATAGACAGCTGTTTTACTCTTTATTAAAGTGATAATGCAAAATTTTGTAACAACTTTAATGGGAGTAAAATAATGGATATGTATCCGAAATATAAGTCAAAATTCGGTTATCAAATCGGCAATAATCAAACAGACAGTTATGGTGTTGACCATAGCGGATTTACAATTCAAGACGAGGTAGCTTATCAATTTGCTCGAGAAGAAAAAGAAAATGTACTTTTGGAGCAGCTGAAAAAACGAGGTATAACTTCAAATTATTCGCAATACGGCACCAACTTTTAGGGTAATTCAAGCAATAACTATGGTTTTGGGATGTCTGATATTTCTCAGAATATCGAGAATATGAATAATACCACACCATCTACCCCACAAACTTCAACAGCATCTCAACAGCAACAAAATAATAACACGATAGCTGAGTTTAGTAATAATTTGAGCAATATTATTAGAAAAGCAGGCATAGATAAACTTGGTGAAAACATTTATAATTTAGGCTATGATGCAGGTGAAAGATTGGCGTATCCTCAAAATAATATCCAAAACTATGAAAACAGATCTTCATTAGCACAAGCTCAAGCAGAAAATCAAAGAATAAGACCTCTTCCCATGTCTGATGTAAATAAACATCAATATGTGAGTTGTGTCGGAGCTTTTGACGGTCCCATATCTGCAGGAGTGACAGCTGCAGCTGGATTATACAAAGAAGTAATTGATTTGTATAAAAAATGGAATAATCCTAAGTATGGTAATAACTTACAAATCATGCAAGATAGTTTTAAGGATTTAAAAAATGATTTCATAGGCATATCAAAAGGCCTTGCTGCAAATAACATAAATAGTTGCAGTTCATTATTACCGCCGCAAGCTCGCAGAAGATAAAAAATATATTAACCAAAGAATAGCTGATTGACAAGTCAGATATTCTTTGGTTGTATTAACTTACCGGTTGGAATTATAAAGGGATTAGATATGCAAAAGTTACGCTATATTTTTCTTAATCTATTGAATATATTTGATAAGGTTTCTTATTATATTTTGTTCTTTGTAGCATTTTGCACAATATTAAACCTTAATCTTTTTTCGATTAATCCCGACGATTACAGTGATGAAATTAAAAACGCATACAAGCTCTTACGTTATTATTCCGTGCTTTTAGCAACTTCAACTTTATTATTTTTATTAAAATTTAAGTATCAAAAGCTTGTTTATATTGAAGAGGTGGCATGGGGGATTTTATGTTTATTTGTTCCATATATGCTATATCATCTTCCATCGGTTGCACGAATGTATAACAATGATCTCGAGCTTACGAGTAATATCAACTTGTTTTGTATTAATTTACTTTTTCTACCGGTTGTCAGTATGTCTAGTATAGGTAAAGGAAAAAAAATTTTATTTCTTTTGGTTGTTTTAGGGCTTTCACATATTCATAATATTCCGGAATTTGAAAAAATAACAGCATTAGAAAGTTGTGCAGAGGGTAAATGCGAACAAGCTATAAAAATGGGAGTTGTAAAAATAGATAACAACGTTATATACATTCCCAAAAATGATAATGATATGTAGCTAAAGATAAAATTCGAGCAAAAATAATATGTTAAGTTAAATTTGTTGCAACTTTTATCACACAATCATAACGTATTATGATAATTTTTGCGCCTTAAAAGTCAATATATTTCATTTATGGCTCTTGTTTCATCTCTTTTGTGGTTTTTACCAAAGTATCTCCAGTATTTGGGTATCTCAGACTTCTTTTTCTATATACTTTGGTGGTATAATTCCACCTTTAATTACAATCAAGTAATAAGGAACAACGGAAAATCTTAATCCTAGCTTTTCATCACAAACAGACCAATCTACCGGAGAGTTATCAATATCGTTAATTGAAGACAATTTAAGCAACCGCTCATCAACATCTTGCGGAAAATCTTTATCCAAATCAGGACGAATTGCAGGGCTGATATAAACAGCCTCAATTAAACCATCTTTGTTCAAAGCCTCTAAATTTATTGAAAACATATCAGCGTTTTCAATAAAAGGTTTAAACATATTGATACTTTTATCAGTCCACTTAATAGGCTCAGAAAAACCTCGAATAGCACGACTTCTACCTTCAAAACAGCTTTCCATCCATTTTACGATACCATCGTGGGTTATTTCACCGGAGCGCTTAAAGTAATATCTCAAATCAGCATTAGGATTTTTAGCAAAAGATAAAATTCCTTCTCTCAATGCTGTATTGGGTTTTGCGATATAGTGATATAATTTCATGGTCATCTCACATAAAATACCCCGAGGATATCTCGGGGTATAAGCTAATTTGCCTGTTTCGATACATCTTCTCCAATAACATCTGTTGCTATATATTCATCAGAGCATTGACGTCCGACACATCTTTTTAAGACTTGGGCTGTTCTTCCTTCCGTAAGTCCCATAAGTTTGACAGATGGAACATATACATCGGTGATTTTTATTGCAAAAGTAACATATGCAACACGACCTTCCTCATCAGATATATAAGCCTTCAAACGATATGTGCCGACATTTCCGGGCATCGCCATTCCGACAAAAGCTCTTTTATCTTCGTCAAACATCACCCAATCAGGCAACGGAGAATCATCAATCATACCTGCTTTATATGTTATTTTTCCTTTGAAGTCCATTTTGTTTATTAATGACATCGGAATAACAACTTCAAACTTTTGTCCGCTTTCCAAAGTTAAATCAGGCATCAATGTTGAAGACGACAGATTTACAGGCGGACGTTTGGTCGGAACATCCAACATATACGGACGGTTATCCGGCAAAAACTCTCCTTTTCGCCATTTTTCTAAAACTCCACGTAAATATACGGCAATTTTTGATGGTTTTTCATTTAACATATAATAAGGAATTGCATCCATTCCCAATGTTGCATACAAATTACCTAACGCATCTTGCAAATTTACATAAGCCAGCATTGCTTCTGCTTCATCTTCAACAGCTCTGGAAGCATCTAATTGAGCCTTAGCAGAACGCGCACCGACCGAAACAGTGCTGTCTTCGGCAATATCTTCAGATGCATTTGCCAGTTCATCAGCAATACGATAATCTTCCAAAGAAGACATATAACGTGCCCAAGCTACATACACTTGAGTTAATACAAGATTGGTCATACGTTGACGTCTCAAAGCTTCTGCTTCAAAATATTTTGGATCACGTACATCTTCAAAAACCGCCATACCTACTTCTTTAGCTTTTTTAGACCAAGCTCTGTTATAGTAACTTGCATCTTTTTGATACTTTGTATCTCCGGGATTCGAAAATATCTTAAATGATGCTATAACTTCATCAATATTAGTTACCAAATCACGCGCTCTTAATTCCGGGCGATTATTTAATGCAATCCATTCCATTTCGCTCAAGGAACTTTTGATTTCGGGTAAATCATAATTTCCGTCTTCTTTTCCTACCAATTTTATTTCTGTCGACGGATGAAAACCCATTAATGAAACAAGTCGTACTTCAGCAGTTTCAAGATCTCGTTTCAAAGCCGATAATTCTTTAGTTGCTTCCATAAATTCTCTTTTGCGTTCAAGCTCTGCAACGCTCAAGCTTTTTCCATATTGAGCTAACTCAGATGTTTTTGCATTAAGTTCATCAACATCAAGAGTCATATATTCTATCATATCATCAATCAACGGTAACAATCTTTGAGCAGTCAAAGCTTTCCAATACAAAATACGTGTTTCTTGCATAAGATTATGAATTACTTTACGGCTTTGTTCATAGGCAACACTGGATTGATACCAATCATCCTTACTTTGATAATAAACAGTACTTATATCCAAGATATTCCAAGCCAACTTTAACTCAGAGTCCATTGCATTTGAGTTATCAGTATTAACATAACCTGCAGACGAAAAAATTTCCGGTAAGCGGTTTTCAGGACTCATGCCGACTTCCACCATACTTTGTTGATAGCTTACAAGTCGTCTTGTGTAATTATATTTCAACGCAAGAGCAAAAGCCATATACATATCAATAGGTTTTTGAATTTTACGCGGAGTATTGGAATACATCGTTTGCAAATCAGTATCGATTCTGATTGCTCTGTCCCAATCTGTATATGCCGCCGGAGCCGGAGCATCTATATCCACATATTCAACATTGGAACAAGCTGCAATCAATAAAGCAAAAAAACTAAATATTACAATTATTTTTTTCATAACCCTAACCTTAAAACAAGCACTAACTACAAGCAGATTATATCAATATTTTAAATATTAACAGTATTTATTTGCTTTTATTCAACTTTGTTGTATAAAATTAATAAAAAAGATATTTTTACCGCATATAATGAGTTAATATACAAGATATATAGCTGAACAAAACGAGGCCAAATGCTGGATTTACTAAAGACCGTATTCAAATATAAGGAGAAAAAAAGCCCTGATAAGTTGGGGCTTTATCCTGAGGCCATTCACACAAGTGCAATGCCTGAGCGACGCTATTTATGGAGTTCAAGATTATTGGTTATATTTGCTTCTTTAAGCATATGTTTCAATATGACGTTGGTATCGGCAATCTACCTTATGTTGCCTCAGCGTAGTGCTTATCCTCTTTTATTTCAGTATTCTAAGCATTCAAGCCAATTAGATGTTCTGGAAAGACATATCAGACCGGTTGCTGCTATTGATCTTCTTGCGGAAGCTTTTATAGAAGAATATATTTTAATGCGTCATGCTATCACAGCAGATTATGATGAGTTAATGACACGTTGGGGCAGAGGGTCAAGATTGTTTTGGATGTCATCCAGAAAAGTTTATCAAGATTTTGTTTCTAATGATATCAATAATAATATTAACTCTTTCAAAATGCGAGGGTTGGTTCGTTTGGCAGAGGTAGAATGGATTAAGCCCATATCCAAAGGTTTTTGGCAGGCTCAATTTATTACAATGGACTATTATCCCGGTGAAACAGTTCCGATTATTAATATTTGGCGAGCATATGTTCGCGCAACTATGGCGCCGATTCCATATGAAAATAAATCTCTAAGAGATCAAAATCCGTTTGGCTTCTTGATAACAAATTATGCTTTATCATATGTCGGCACCCCCGATGATGCCCAAAGTTATCTGAATACGGCAAAAGAAGTCCGATCAGAACAATATGCATATTAAGGATCTCTTCGGATGAGTATTTTTTCAACAGTATTCCGCTATCGAGATAAAAAAAGTCCTGATAAACTTGGACTTTATCCCGAAAGATTTCATATAAATTCATTCCCTGAAAGACGATATCTTTGGACATCACGAATACTGGTTATTTTTGCAGTAATAAGTTTTTGCTTAACGATAATATTAACCATGACAATTTACTTATTATTGCCACAAAAAACATCTTCTCCCATGTTTTATAAAATAAATCAAGTATCATATGGTTTGGAACAAGTTCAGTCTTCAACAACAGCAATTAAGCTAAGAGATTTGCTCACTGAAAAATATATTGATGAATATGTCAGAGCAAGACATGCAATTCCCAGATCAACAGCCGACCTGTATTATCGTTGGGATACAAATTCCAAATTTTATTGGTATTCCGGACTGCGTAATTATTATGATTTTGTAAACAAGCAAGACAAAGAGCAACTGAAAACTTTTATTCGTCTGCGAATGAGACGGAAGGTCGAAATAGAGCAAATACGTCGATTAACTGATAATTTATGGATGGCGGCATTTAAAACATACACTTCCACAAAAGATATGCCGGAACCTGATATAATTAATTGGCGAGCATACTTACGCATACAGTATCTTGAATTTGATAAATACGAAGATATTGAAAAAACAGACGAAGAAAAAATGGATTATACAACCAATCCTTTCGGTTTTAAGGTGATGCAATATTCTTTAACATATGCCGGAAAGCCTCAAAAATCCGATGATGCTCTTCACACTGCCAAAAAGGTTTTTGAGAATTTGGAAGATGTCGTCCGCTAAAGTAATGCTTTTATACAAATAGTACTAAAAACAATCAGCTATATTTTTAACAACTTGTAATTTGTTATACTCTTGTTTATTACTGTTTGCAAACTCATTTTCCAAATCAAAGGCCCAAATGGCAGCTTGATAATTCAAAAAGTCTTTTCCCAAAACAATATTATCACGATGTTGTAATATATAGTCCTTTTGTTTGGCAACATCTTGAATATATTGTTTTATAAGTCCCAGACGTTTAGAGTATATTTGCAGTGCTATAACTATAACAACTACCGTTATAATCAGGAATATTGAAGCCAACGGATTTACAACCGCAGAAAATGCCACTAAACACATAAAAACAACATCAATTGATACAAGTCTGGCTAAAAATTTCATCCATTTTTTGTCACCGAAACACCAAAGAGCCGTTGCAAAAAAACAACCGATAGTCGTTAGAGCAAGTATTCCGAAAACATAAGGAGAGTTTATCTTAAAAAAGGCTACGGATAATTCGGTTAAAAATAACATTGCAAAACTAAATAATAAATATCCGGTATTTAATTTCAGTTGAAATCTAATCATCTGCTTTTTCAGACCTTTTTCCAGATATTTTGCAAAACGTTTCAATGGCAACAAATTGTTTTTGCTTATGCTGAAAGTTGTTTCGTGTGTCGGAAAAAGCTGTTTAATGGCTTTTTGTTCATAGGTCAAAAGGCTTTTAATGTTATCTGTTCGTTTAATCAGCAAAATAGTATCGCCGGACTGTTGGATGTCAATAATATTTTTTCTGTATAATTCCAACAAAAAACCGCAAGCTGATTTTATATCAAAACGATTCAGTAACAAGTAACGTATCACCATGGCTGATTTGTTGAGTGGCATTTTTTGCAATCCCTTATCCTTGCTTATATAACGCCAAGAAACAACAAAAGACAACGTAACAATTATCAGCCCCAGTAATGACAGATAAACATCACCTCGGCTATAAAGAAATCTGAATATTTTTTGCCACCAAGTTTCTGGCAACAAGATATTTTTATCAATATCTGCAATCAAATGCATTCCTTCACCGGCAAACAGAGGGCGCTTAGCGATATAAGCTTTAGCAAAAGGACCGTTAGTGTATATATCAACGGCATCATAATTTAATCTTTGAGCCGAACCGAGCAAAATTTGTTCTTGCAAAAGTCCTCCGGATTGGGGCAAAGCCAAACTGGCGCCAAGACGATCTGTCACAAGATTCCAACCATTGCTGCCGACGTCCCAGTACAACTGATAAAAATCTTTATAATCCCACAGCAAGTTATCAACCAAATACTCAAACTTATATGTATATACTCCCGGAGTAAGCTGATAATCTGTTTCGGGAGAAAGAAAAACATTGTCATTGTTAGAAGTTAATTTGTATTTTACGGGCGTATCATTAACTTGAACATTTATTATCGAATAATCCAAGTTTTTACTTTGTCCGTTTGCATTAAATATTTTTAAAGGTAATATTTTAATCAATCCTTTGGTTATTTTTTCACCATTTGCAACAACAACTATTGTTTCTTCAAATTTCACAAGACCATTTTGCATCACTTCAATTGAATTCATAAGATAAGGAATATGCTCCATAGCAGGAATATTGAATGAGCTGTAATCTGGCGGAAGATACGCGGTTATAAAAGGGATATTTGATAAATTATTCCATTCTTCTTGTTGGGTTTGTATCTCAGTATTTTGATAAATCGGTTCCGAAACATTATTCTCCACATTTTGAGATGGGGTTTCAATTCGTGAAATAGCCTGCTCATAAATTTTTTGAAAAACGCCTTTTTTGCTTTCTTTTTCGCGCATTTGACGTGCAACACTAGGAATATAACCGAAATTACGATTAATATCGTCCGGATTAACTTTAATTGCGTTTTCAAAATTATCTTTTATCAAGCCTTTTAACTCTTCAGTCGTTATTTTTTTTACCTCATTAGAAACGGTTTGTTCCTGCGGTTTGATGTTGTCTTGAGTTGTTATTCTGGAAATTTTAGCCTGAACAGCATTCAAAAACAGTAAATTGAAACAAATTGCAAAAAAAAGTTTCTTCATAACTTGACACTCGTTGTTAACTATTTCATCATAAAATGTATTATAACATAAAGTTATTAAAAAAGTTATAAAAGGAGATTTAAACTAATGAGTAATATGGTTGGCGCAATTATTTTGGGAGCAGGCAAAGGTACAAGAATGAAGTCTGATTTGCCTAAGGTCTTGATGCCTGTTGACGGCAAGCCTATGATACGTCACATTATTGATACTTTGGAAAAACTCAAAATAAATAAAATAGTTACTGTAATAGCACCTGACGGCGATGCCGTAAAAAAAGAAGTATCGCCATATCCTACATGTATTCAGGAAAAACAGCTTGGAACAGGGCATGCTGTATTAGCTGCGCGTGATGAATTTCGAGGCTTTACAGGTGATGTGTTGGTTATATTTGGAGATCAGCCTCTTTATACTCAAGAAAGTATGAAAAAACTTTTACACAAGAGAAGACAAGGATATTCTGTGGTATGTATGGGATTCCGTCCGCAAGATCCGGCAAGATACGGTCGTTTAATAATGGATGGTGATGATCTGAAACGGATTGTCGAGTTTAAAGATGCTTCAGACGAAGAAAAAGCAATCACATTTTGTAATTCCGGAATTATGTGTTTTGATGGTGAAAAACTTTTTTCTATTTTGGCATCTATAAGTAATGAAAATGCAGCTCAAGAATATTATCTTACAGATGCTGTGGAGATTGCTCTTCGAATGGGGTTGAAATGTTCAGCTGTAGAATGTCCGGTAGAAGAAGCATCGGCAGCAAACACATTGGAAGAACTCGCTTTATTGGAAGAGCTAATTAAAAAAAGAAAACAATAAAACAGGAATAAAATGTCATTAATCAAACGATATTGGTTTGGTGTGGTTATGGGGTGTTTAACGAGCATCTTTGTTATTGTGCTTGTTCTCGTAGTCGTGGCTCCTAAACATGATTCCAAACAGCGAGGCTTTGTCAAATGTACACAAAATATGGTGGCACGGCTAATTGACTGTGACAAGGATATATTATGCAGTACAAAGGTAATAATTAACAATACCTGGTGTGATATAAAAGTTATCAATTCCGGAATAAAAAAATGGTTAAATGGCGAGCAAGAGCGCCCTTGGAGTAATTATATTTTTGAACCCGAAATAGAAAACAGTGTATCTTTTGTTGATGAAGAAGAACGTGCCGAATATTTGCAAAAATATCCGGATGTTGAACAAGAAATGCAACGATTAAACAAATTGAGAGAGGAACTTGAAAATGAAGAAAACAGCCAAAGTTTTGACAAAGAAATGTTGCCAAAAGAATGAGTTGCCATCTTGGGATTTGTCTGATTTATATAAGAGTATTGATGATAAACAAATCGAGAAAGATTTAGCGGAATACAAGAAAAGTGCGATAAATTTTGCCAAAAAATATAAAGGCAAGCTGGCAGAGCTTAATGCAAAACAGTTTTTCAAAATGGCAAAAGAATGTGAAAAAAAATCGGTGTTAGGTAACAAACTTGGCGTATATGCATATTTGAATATGGTTACCCAAATGAAAAATGCTCAAGCAATGACTTTTTATCAAAATATTTCTGAAAAGCTTAATGATTATAGCAAGCCGACCATATTCTTGTCTTTAGAGTTAAACCAACTATCTGAAGCTAAAATAAAAGAATGGATGCAAGATTCTCAAGCCTCTTATTTTGCTCCGTGGTTAAACCGTATAAGAACATTCAAAGATTACGAATTATCTGAAGCGGTTGAAGAAATTTTACATGAAAAATCAGTTACATCCGGTGAAGGGTGGGAACGATTGTATGAAGAAACATCTTCAAGATTAAAGTTTTTTGTTGATGGCAAAGAATATAATGATGCTGAAATTTCAAAGCTTACTTTAGAAAAAGATGCAAAAATAAGGGAAAAAGCAGGGCGAGAGATTGCCAGAGTATACAAAGAAAATGCTCCTTTATTCACTTTGAACTACAATATGGTGGTAAAAGATAAGTCGATTGAAGATATTAAACGCGGTTTTAAGTCTCCCGTTGCATCACAAAATCTGGCAAATCGTGTTGATGACAAAGCCGTTAAATCTTTGGCCGAAACAGTCAAAGAAAATTACGCTGATATTGCCCATCGTTTCTATAAACTAAAAGCAAAATGGCTAGGTGTAAAAAAACTCGAATATTGGGACAGAAATGCTCCGCTTCCGTTTGAAAGCGATAAAAAATATGGTTGGGATGAAGCTGTTAAAACAGTTCTGAGTTCTTACAACGAGTTTTCTCCGAAACTATACGATTTAGCAAAAGATTTTTTCAATAAAAACAATTCATGGATAGATGTTCCTCCCAGAGATGGAAAGCGTAGTGGGGCCTTTGCTATGCCGTTACCTGACGCATATCATCCATACTTATTTTTAAATTTTGTCGGCAAACAAAATGATGTTTTGACATTGGCTCACGAATTAGGACACGGGTGTCATATGCGCCTTAGCTCAAAACAAGGCGATTTGAATGATGCAACACCTCTTACATTAGCAGAAGTTGCTTCAGTATTTGCTGAAATGTTAACGTTTCAATCATTATTAAAAAAAGCCGAAACAAATGAGGAAAGGTTGTGTCTTATTGCCGGCAAAGTTAATGATATGATTAATACTGCAATACGTCAAATAGCTTTTCACTTCTTTGAAACACGTGTACACGAAGAACGTCGTAAGGGTGAGGTGTCGCAAGAGAGGCTTGCTCAAATATGGCGAGAAGAAATGTCGGCATCACTTGGCAAATATGTTAATATTGATGAAGTTACTGAGAACAATTGGGCTGTCGTCGGTCATTTTTTCTGGAAGCCGTTTTATGTTTACGCATACTCTTTTGCCGATTGTTTGGTTAATTCACTATATCAAGTATACAGCGAAGGCAAAGTGAAAAATTTTGCAGACAAATATCTGGAAATGTTATCTTTGACAGGCGTTAAGAAATATGACGAAATTTTGAAGCCATTTGGTCTGAATGCCAAAGATGCAAAATTTTGGAATAAAGGCTTAAGCTTAATATCCGGATATATTGATGAATTGGAACGTTTGGACAAGGTTATTTCAAAGGAAAGAAAAAATGCTTAACAGTATTATCGATATAGTTCGTTCTTGTGGCAATATAATAAAAGAAGTTTCTGCCGATAACGTAAATATAAAAAACGATAATCCGAAAAATTTGGTAACGGAATATGACACTAAAGTACAAGAGATTCTCAAAAACGAATTACTCAAAATATTACCGGAAGCCGGTTTTTTAGGGGAGGAGGGCGAACAAAATTATAACAAGAGCGGTTTTTGCTTTGTTTGTGATCCGATAGACGGAACCTGTAATTTTGTTAAAAATCTTAAACATAGCGGCATTTCGGTCGCATTGCTTAAAGATGGTTTGCCGATATTGGGGGTAATTTATAATCCTTATTTAGATGAAATGTTTTGGGCAGAACGCGGCAAAGGGGCTTTTTGTAATGGAAAATCCATACATACGTCTATAGAGCCGTTAGAAAATTCTCTTATCGTATTTGGAACATCTCCGTATAACGAATCTCTTCATGCCAAAACGTGGGAACTTGCAGTTAAAAGTCTTAAGTTAGGTTTAGATGTCAGAAGATTAGGTGCTGCTGTTTTAGATTTAACATGTGTTGCCAAAGGATGTTTTGGTTTGTATTGGGAATTGGAAATCCAGCCTTGGGATTATGCTGCCGGAATTTTAATTGCAGAAGAGGCCGGAGCTATAGTCAGAACAATTGACAATCAAGAAATCAAAAATTATTTTTCCGCCACTTCAATAGCTGTTTATGCTAATAACAGTTGTTTGCAAAGCTGGAATAATTTTAAGCTTTAGTGTACGAGAAAATCGACAATAGTATAAGAAAAACAATGTGTTCGAAAAAATCGTTTCTAAATAACGAAAAATATATGCTATACAATTTTTAGTTTTAAATTTAGTCTCCATAATGTAAGAAAAATTAAATGACCAACTTCAAGGAGATAAACTAATGTTAATTGGAACTGTAAAATGGTTTAACAGCAAAAAAGGATATGGATTCATTGAACCGGAAGCAAGCAATAAAGACGTATTTGTTCATGTTACACAATTAGAAAAAATTGGTCTCAAGAGATTAAACGACGGACAGCGTGTAGGTTATGAATTATATGATGATCGTGGAAGAATTGCAGCCGGTAATATCAAAATTTTGTAATTTTACGGCTCTCAATTATATCAATTAAACCCTAAAAAGGACAAGATTTCCCCTCTTGTCCTTCTTTTTTTTGTTATTATATAAAATATATAAATTTAAGGAGAAAATCTATGCAATGGTGGCATTGGACTGTGATTACGGTTTTTCTTTTGGCAATTTTCTTAACATTGTTTTTTTGAGGAAAATATAAATTTTATTAAAATAAACTCTTGACAAAAACGGTATAAAAGGGTAATAATCGGCTCATCCCATCGCGGGGTGGAGCAGCCCGGTAGCTCGTCAGGCTCATAACCTGAAGGTCGTAGGTTCAAATCCTGCCCCCGCAACCAATAATAAAGGCTTTGAGAGAAATCTCAAAGCCTTTTGCTTACTCTTTTATAATATCATCAATAACACTATCCCAACCATTATTGTGGTTTGCATTAGGAACAACAATTACTGGCGCATTATTTTTTATAAATTGTTTTACTAATGTCGGAGGTATAACTTTGTCTTTTTCTCCAACATAGTGAATTTGTGGTATTTTTATAAAGTTATTATAATAATCAGCAAGATTTAGAGATTCATTTAATGATAATAAATTATGATAATCAGTCCATGTCTGATGGTCTAAATTACCGGCAATAGTGATGATTTTTTCAACATTTAATCCTTGTTTAGCTGATGATACTAAACCAACAATTTGCGCTCCGCCGGAAAATCCAATTAAAATAACATCATTATTTCCGACAATTTCTTTAATTGCGTGATACTCTGCATTTATAACTTCTGATGAAAATCTTGCAGTTGTCCAGTGTCTTTGCGAGCAAACAGGAGATTTTATATATTGGCAAGGTCTTGCCAAATAAATTACATTTTCATTTTTATCATTAAAAGCAAGTTCTCTGACTAATGCTCCTCTTGGTGTGGGATCTTTTGTCGGTCGTCCATATCTATCAAAAGCATATCCGTCACCTTCAATATAAATTTTATATTTTGCCTTTGGATCGGTTATTTTTTGCCAACTTGCTAAATTAAATGTATCTGTTTGTATTTCTTTATATACAAAATTATTTGGTACGGTTATTGATGAACAACCATTTACTAATAACAAAATTGCAAATATTTTTAATCCACTCATCTTCATATCAATATAATACAACAAATTTATTAAAAGCAAATACCCTGCAACCAATCAGTCACAGGGTATTTACTAAAATAAGTTAAATGCCAAGCGGTTTACATACCAATCTACACCAAATAAAAAATATTACTTAACTTTACATCAGTAATAATGTATACAATAGTATATACCATAATAATAAATATAAGGACGCTGCCGTTATGAAATTGAAGATTATTTTAAAATCCTTTGCATATTTGCTATTTGCCGCCCTGTTTGTATGTATCAGTTGGCTTGTCTTGTATGCTGAAACAATTTTAAACAACAGAAATAATACAAAACCATATCCTTTTTATAATGATGAGCTGGCAAAATGCCATCTTATAGCTCATGCCGGTGCTGCCATAGACGGTAACATATATACAAATTCTCGTGAAGCCGTAGAAAATTCAATAAAAAATGGTCGGAAATATATTGAGATTGATTTAATAAAAACATCAGATGGTCATTATGTTGCGGCTCATGACTGGGAGCGCATAAATCAAATGATCGGCAAAGATGGTGACGAGCCTTTATCTCTAGCAGAATTTAAAAATGCGAAATTGCTTGGCAAATATACCACAATGGATACAAATGATATCAGAGAACTTTTTGAAAAATATCCCGATTGGATTATGTTGTCGGATAAAATCAGAGATGTGTCACGTTTGCGCCAAGAACTTTCCTATCCGGACAGAATCATAATTCAAACATTCGGGTTGTTGGACTATTTTAAGGCGCTAAAAGAAGGCTTCAAATATCCGACATTGCGCCTGAAGGGCGGGAGACGCGGAATAAAAGAAATTTATAAACTTTTTATGAAGTGGGGAAATGTCAAATCTGTAATACTTGGCGAAAAATCTTTTAATAAAAATAAGGATTATATAGGAGAATTACACGAAAACGGAGTTATGGTAATTTTGTATGGTAACCCTTCTTACAAAATTGTCGATGATCCTGATGCAATAAAAGCTAATCTATACAAATATATAGATCTTGTAGACAGTGATAAAGTTCTTAAATTATAAAAAAATAAAAGATACGTCACTAATTGCAAGTATAAGGCGAATTTTTACAAAATAAATATTTTTGTTTGCATCCGCATCTTTTTATGATATACAACTTTCAAAGATATTAATGTTAAAGGAAGTTGTCGGATGGTAGATATATCTGAACAAAAAGTAATTGTAAAAACAACCGATGAAGTGTTGGAATATGTTGGTGAGCGTATAAAACTTATTCGAAAAATAAGAAATGTTACAATGAATGATATGGCCTCAAGTCTGGGAATTACTCGCAAACAACTTCAAAATTACGAAAGCGCTCAAACTAACATAGGTATATCTCGTCTTTGGCAAATAGCTCAATTAATGGATGTAGATATCGGATTTTTTACTGAGGGATTAAATGAAAATAAACCGATTATTGACAATGAATCTCTTAATTTTATAAAAATGTTTAATCGAATCCGCGACCAAAAAACAAAAGCCGCTATTTTAGGTTTGTTAAAAGAAATTTAAGGTTAATATTCCCGTTATAAAGATGCCGAAACCGTTGTTTCGGCATTTGGATTCTTAATATGTTTTTTTCATTTATAAATCATTCTCGAGTCGAATCCTAATAAGGATTTTGTTATAAAAAATACGACTCGGAATCCATCGGAAAATAGGTTAATTTTTAGCTTAAATTACCTAAAAAAATAGACAGATTGCCAAATAAAAATTTTATTAAGAATTTTATCCTCAGGCTAAAAAAAAATTTATTACACTTTTTTAAATAGATAGCAGGGAATCTGCTTTTTGTTAACTAAATTTTGGTTGAGCGGTTGTCTCTAATATATAAAAATAAAGCCAATCGGGAACGAGCCGAAGTATTGTTATTTTTTTTAACCATAAAAAATGTGCATACTATATCTAGTGTCTTTACTTTTTGTTAAAACTATATATTGTATGCTCGATATCAAAGTCGATATCAGAGTCTAACCGAGTAAATAATAAGGATGAATAACAAGATATGTCAGAATCAGAGTACAAAATGACCTCAGTCGCTGAAGAAAAAATAGGGATTGAAAATATTACCAAAAGAGATGGTACCCTAGCTCCGTTTGATAGCTCTAAAATATACAATGCTATTAAAAAAGCCGGCACCACAACAAAAGAATTTGGAGAAGAAGAAAGTTGGTTGCTTACGGCCCAAGTTCTGAAAGTATTAAAGCATAAATTTGCAGAAATTTTACCGTCGATTGAACAAATCCAAGATGTAGTAGAACAGGTTTTGATTTCCGCAAACTATTTTGTTACTGCTAAGGCTTATATTTTGTACCGAGATCAACGTCAGCGTGCTCGTCAGGACCACAAGGTTATGGTCGATGTAGAAAGCTCTGTTAATGAGTATTTGGAAAAATTAGACTGGCGTATTAACGAAAACGCAAACCAAGGTTATTCAAATGGTGGATTGATTCTGAACGTATCCGGTAAAGTTACGGCTAACTATTGGCTCAGCCATGTTTATCCTGCTGCTGTCGGCGAGGCTCATCGCAACGGCGATATCCACATTCACGATTTGAGTATGTTGGCTGCATATTGTGCCGGTTGGTCTTTGAAAAATCTTCTTCACGAAGGTTTTAACGGTGTTGCCGGTAAAGCTGAAGCAGGTCCGGCAAAACATCTTTCTGCCGCTGTGGGACAAATGGTCAATTTTATGGGAACATTGCAGAATGAATGGGCCGGCGCACAAGCATTTTCATCGGTAGATACCTATTTGGCTCCATACATCAGAAAAGATGGCTTGACATACAAACAAGTATATCAATGCATGCAAGAACTTATCTACAATCTTAATGTTCCGTCACGTTGGGGATCTCAGACACCGTTTACTAACTTTACATTCGACTGGGTATGTCCGGAAGATTTGCGCGAAACTCATCCTATTATTGCCGGTGTTGAACAAGAATTTACATATGGCGAACTTCAAGAAGAAATGCATATGATAAACAAAGCATATATTGAAGTTATGATGAAAGGTGATATTAAAGGTCGTCCGTTTACATTCCCGATTCCGACATACAATATGACACCGGACTTCCCGTGGGAAGATGAAAACACCGAATTGTTGTTTGAGATGACCGCTAAATATGGGTTGCCTTATTTCCAAAATTTCATCAATTCAGTATTAAAACCGGGACAAATCCGCTCAATGTGTTGCCGTTTGCAGCTTGACTTGCGCGAATTGTTAGCTCGCGGAAACGGTTTGTTCGGTTCAGCTGAACAGACCGGCTCTATCGGAGTGGTTACTTTTAACTGCGCTCGCTTAGGTTATGTTTATAAAGGTGATGAAGCCGGTTTATACGCCCGTGTTGATGAGTTATTGGAACTTTCTAAAATTTCGCTCGAAATTAAACGTAAATTGATTCAACGTTTAATTGATGGTGGTTTGTTCCCGTTCACCAAACGTTATTTGGGAACACTTCGCAATCACTTCTCTACCATTGGTGTTAATGGTATCAATGAAATGATCCGAAACTTTACCAATGATGAGCATTCAATAGCCGATCAATGGGGACAAGAATTTGCTATTAAATTCTTGGATTATATCCGCGAAAAATTAATCAAGATTCAAGAAGAAACAGGTCATATGTACAATCTTGAAGCCACTCCGGCCGAAGGTGCTACAACCCGTTTTGCTCGTGAAGATAAAAAACGCTATGTGGATATTATCCAAGCAGGAACTAAAGAGAATCCGTTTTATACCAACTCTTCTCAATTACCTGTCGGATATACGGATGATCCTTTTGAAGCACTTGATTTGCAGTCGACACTACAGACCAAATATACCGGTGGAACAGTTTTGCACTTGTATATGGGACAACGCATTTCATCTGCTAAAGTTTGCCGTGACATTGTAAAACGTGTTTTGACAAACTATCGTTTGCCGTACATTACCATAACTCCTACTTTTTCCATTTGTCCGAAACATGGATATATTTCAGGAGAACACAAGTACTGCCCAATCTGCGATGAGGAGAAAAAGGCAGCCAAGAGAGCCGCTGCATCAAGAAAAGATGTTGCATAAAGTTAATTTTTTATAGAAAGAAATATGGAGAAAAAAATGACCACTGTTAATTTTGAAGATATCAAACTTGCAGATGAAGAAAGACAGCCTTGTGAAGTATGGACACGTGTTATGGGATATTTGCGCCCATATTCAGAATTCAATGTAGGCAAAAAATCAGAATTTCGCTCTCGTGTAAACTTTTCTGAATTAAAAGCGATTGATGGTTGCGCTTGTCATACAGAAGACAATGCGTATGCAATTGCAGCAGAATAATCGAGCATCATATATGTCTAAAATTGTAGTTGGCGGCGTTGAGAAATTCAGCGCCGTTGATTTTCCGGGGGTATTAACAGCTGTTGTATTTATGCAGGGATGCCCGTGGATGTGTCCCTTTTGTCATAATGCATCTATCCGTCCGATATTAAAAGAGAATGATTTTTCTTGGGATTTATTTGTTGATTTCTTAAAAAGTCGGGTTGGTAAGCTTGATGCCGTAACTTTTTCCGGTGGCGAACCTTTAGTTCAAGATGCTTTGTATGATGCTATCAAGCAGGTAAAAGATTTAGGTTTCAAAATAGGGCTTCATACCGGAGGATATCGCCCCGAGCATTTAGCAAAAGTTTTGCCTCTGATTGATTGGGTAGGGTTAGATATCAAAGCTCCGTTTGAAGCAAAACATTATCAAAAAATAACCGGAGCAGATCATTTAAAACGAGTTGAGCAAAGCTTGCTTTTATTATTGGAAAGCAATATTGACTTTGAATGTCGAACAACATGCGATCCAAGGTTTTTAAATTCGCAAGATTTGTTAGGTATTGCAAAATCTCTCAAAAAAAAGGGGGTAAAGAAATATTTTTTACAAAAATATCGTCCTATAGAAAGTGATAAAGAAACAAGCGATTATGACTGTGAAAATATTTTTAATGACAATGAATTAATAGAGTATTTAAAGACAAATTTTGTTGATTTTGAAATAAGAAAATAATTTATTACCATCAAAAAAAAGCGCACTGACAAACAATCGGTGCGCTTATCTTTATTCAACCATATGAAACACTATTCTTTTTTCTCATCCGGATCACGCAGAACATAACCGCGACCCCAAACAGTTTCGATATAGTTTTTACCGCCTGATGCTTTCTCCAGTTTTTTACGCAACTTACAAATAAACACATCAATAATTTTCAATTCAGGTTCATCAATACCACCATACAAATGATTTAAGAATTGATCTTTATTAAGAGTAGATCCCTTACGCAAAGATAACAACTCCATAATTCCGTATTCTTTTCCTGTAAGGTGTAGAGTTTTCCCACAAACAGAAACTGTTTGCGTGTCCAAATTAACCTCAACATCTCCGGTGTTGATAATTGATTCTGAATGTCCTTTTGAACGACGAACAACAGCATGAATGCGAGCCAATAACTCACTTTTATCAAAAGGTTTTGTTAAGTAGTCATCAGCGCCATATCCCAAACCTTTAACTTTTTTATCGGGTTCACTCAAACCGGATAAAATCAAAACAGGAGTATTTACTTTTGATGCACGTAAATTACGCAAAACCTCATAACCGTTCATATCAGGCAACATCAAATCAAGGATGATAATGTCATAATCATAAAGCTTGCCAATCTCGAATCCTTCCTCGCCCAAATCGGTAGTATCAACTATCATACCTTCCTTTTTAAGCATGGTTTCAATACTTTGCGAGATTGCAAAATCATCTTCTACCAATAAAACACGCATTCCGCTACATCCTTCTCTAAAAAACTTACTAAGTGATTTTACTATATAGCGATAAATTGTATTTGTTTAGTTTTGTTAATAATTATTAACAGTTTTTTATTATGCACTGTTTTAGGTGTTGATAACCTTGATATTATTGGTACAAAGAAAAATATTATAGTATTCTTTAGCTTGTTTAGCGAAAAAAGGAAAAATATGGGCGAATTTACCGATAATATCATCCAGTCTATAGAAAAAATTGACGTTGCATCTTACTATGGTCGAGTAAGCGGGGTGCAGGGTTTGTTTGTCGAAGTGAGCGGAATCCAAAACAGTTTGGCAATCGGGGACAGATGTAATGTTATCAATAATCGAAATGAAAGAGTTTCGTGCGAGATTGTAAGTTTTAAAGATGATAAAATTTTGCTTATGCCTTATGGTTCAATGGATGGCATAGGCATTAATTGTTTAGTCGAAGTTGTTGATGCAAAACCGGTGATATATCCTCATCCTTCTTGGTTGGGGCGTATTGTTAACGCGTTCGGTGAAGCTATAGATGGTAAAGGTCCTCTTATAAAAGGCAGTAAACCCTATTTTATAAAATCATCTCCGCCACCGGCTCAGTTTCGTGACAGAGTTAGCGGTAAGGTTGATTTGGGTATAAAAGCAGTTAATGCGTTTTTAACAATATGCAAAGGACAACGTATGGGTATTTTTGCCGGCTCAGGTGTCGGTAAATCAACACTAATGTCAATGATGGCTCGTCACACGGATTCGGATATATCTGTCATAGGCTTAATCGGTGAACGCGGACGAGAAGCTAAAGAATTTGTCGAAGATGTTTTAGGTGCCGAAGGTCTTAAAAAATCAGTTTTGGTTTTGGCAACGTCTGATGAAAGCCCGTTACTCAGACGTCAGGCTGCATATGTTGCTATGGCAATTTCAGAATATTTTCGCGATGAAAATAAAAATGTTTTATGTATGATGGATTCTATTACCCGTTTTGCTATGGCTCAACGAGAGATTTCACTTTCAATCGGAGAACCTCCGGCATCAAAAGGATATACCCCGAGTGTATTTGCCGAACTTCCTCGTCTTTTGGAACGTGCCGGCCCCGGTTCCGGCAACGGAACAATTACGGGGTTGTTCACGGTTTTGGTTGATGGTGATGATCATAATGAACCTGTTGCCGATGCTGTCAGGTCAATTCTTGACGGACATATTGTGCTTGATCGTTCTATTGCCGAACGCAATCGATATCCTGCGATTAATATTTTGCGCTCTATTTCCAGAACAATGCCCGATTGTGATACAAAAGAAGAAGCAGAACTGGTTTCCAAAGCTCGAAAATATATCTCTTCTTACGAAGATATGGCTGAGTTGATTCGTTTAGGTGCGTATAAAAAAGGATCTAATCGTGAAGTTGATGAAGCAATTTTTTACTATCCGATGATTGAAGACTTTTTATCGCAAAGCAAACAAGACAAATTCTCTCTGGAACAGTGTTACGAAATGTTGGAAGCAATTTTAGCCACTCCGTATATTCCGGAACAATAGGAACGATAGATGCGGAATTCTCTTAAAACACTTGAAAGAATTAAAAAATTTGAACTTGACGAACAGCGAAGATTGCTTGTTATAGAACAAGAACTTGAAGAAAGTTTGCAAAAGAAACTCAACAACCTTATATCAAGTTATGAAAAAGAAAAAATATTCGTTTCAGAAAATCCGGGAATTTGCGATTTCGGTCTTTATACTGAGCAATATTTAAAAAAACGCCAAAAAATTGAAGCGCAAATTCAAGAGGTACAGATAAAAATAGAACAGATTCGCGATGTAATGGCTGATATGTTCAAAGAGCAAAAAACCTATGAGATGATTGATAAAAATCGACGTAAAGCAAAACAAAAAGAATTTGAAGCACAAGAGCAAAAGATGCTTGATGAAATAGGAACCAATACTTATATCAAAAAACATCCTCAGTAATCAATTTGGAGAAATAAAATGTTTGAAATGAAAGAATTACCTTTTGAATTTTCTGCTCTTGAACCATATATGTCATCAAAAACACTGCAGTTTCATTATGGAAAGCATTATAAAGCATATCTTGATAAATTAAATGAACTTATACAAGATACCGATTATGTAGATATGCCGTTAGAAAAAATTATCAAAGAAAGTTATTTTCGTCCTGCCGATAAAGCAATTTATAACAATGCCGGACAGGTTTGGAATCATCAATTTTTTTGGAATTCATTATCTGATAGCGGAGCCATCCTTCCACCGACAAAATTTTTAAAACAAATTGAAGATGCTTTCGGCTCATATAATAATTTTAAAAAAGATTTTAAGACAAAAGCTATATCTCAGTTTGGTAGCGGATGGTGTTGGGTTGTACAAAAGGAAGGAAAATTAGATATTGTAACAACATCAAATGCGGATAGTCCGATATCTCTTAATCTCGGTCAACCATTGGTTTGTTTAGATGTTTGGGAACACGCTTATTATCTTGATTATCAAAATCGTCGTGCAGATTTTGTTGATACTTTTCTCGACCATTTAATAAAGTGGTAATTAAACAAAACTTAAATGTTTTATTTTACAATTGCTCCTAAGGTATACATTTATCATTGTTGACAAATTTTGTCCAAAATGGTATTATGTAAACAATGATAAGTTTTTAGGAGCTAGAGATATGAAAACCAGACAAAAAGTAGGAAAAGACGGAATAATTCACGTTGGTGATAATGTCTTTTCGTTTAAGATTGACGGCAAAGATGTAGTTTTACCTATCGTTGATGAATATCGTCCTAGAAATGATGATGACATTGTTATGTATAAAGAACAACGCCCGGATGGTAAAGAAGATATTTTCTATTCTTTTAATCTTATTGACATCAAACAAGATGGTGATGATATGGGTGGTTTGAAAGCTCTGTATCAAGTAACTCCTGAAGGATTCATGAAAATTACAAGTATTGATGATGAAGGCAATAAAAAAACTTATGAAATGAATGCTCAAAATGTTAAGCAAATGAATAAATTTATTGATGGTGGTAAAATAAATTATAAAGGCATACCAAATTCTGATACGCAAAAAATTATATATAATTGTGGTGGCGATAACGTTACTAAAAAACAGAGAGTAATGCCGACCAAATTATTGGATAATCGTATTAGGAGGGTACGTTAATGGCCAGATACGAAACAGAAAAACAATATTTTGTTGCAGAAAACACAACAGGTGAACTCTATATTTATATTGGAGCCAAAAAAGATACTCCGGTTCATCCTCAAATAATATATGATGGTTTTGATCACGCTCTTTTTGTTCGCAACGATGAACAAAAAATCATTCTTGATTACATCAATCCGGAAGTACGTAATAAGTTGCGCAAAGCTCGTGCCGTCATAATAGTTGAAACTGTTATGGAAAATATCAAAGAGGCCTACATTGCCGATATGAATATTGTTGACAAAATACCCGTTGATTGGACGCAAATAGGTCTTAAGACTTGGGAAGAGGCAGCTCTAAAACAATAGTTAAAAATCCCCCGGAAGAAAAACTTCAAAGGGGATTTTTTTTAATCCTTGTCGGCATACGGATTTCCCGTTTTTCTTACAGTCATTCTTATAGGAATACCACCCAAATCAAAAGTATCACGCAAATTGTTAATCAAATAGCGCAAATAAGAATCAGGCAAACCTTCAGGATTACTTGAAAATATATAAAATGCCGGCGGACGTGATTTAGCTTGAGTAATATAACGCAATTTAATCCGACGTTTATTTTTTCCCAACGGGGGAGGGTTATTATCCTGTATATCGGCAAACCATTGATTCAATGGAGACGTCGGTATTCGTTTATTCCATCTGTCATAAACCTTAAATACGGCACGCATTAACTTATCAAGATTTTCTTTTTTTAAGGCTGAAATTGTAACAGTCGGAATCCCTTCGGCTTGTGTTAACGATGTTTGCAGTTTATAATTAAGTTTATCCAATACTTCTTTTCTGTTTGCTATATCCCATTTATTTACGGCAATAACTAAAGCTCGACCTTCATCCAAAACCTGTCTTGCGATTGTCAAATCCTGTTTATCAAGTACACCATCAGCATCCAGAACCAAAACAACAACCTGAGCCATAAAAGCAGCATGTTTTGTTGCTGCTGCAGACATTTTTTCTAAACCGTTTGCCACTTTTGCCTGTTTTCTTAAACCGGCAGTATCAACCAGATTTATTTTACGTCCCATATATTCCCATTCGTTGGTAATAGCATCTCTGGTAACACCGGCCTCCGGTCCTGTTAACATTCTTTCATCATTAAGTAAAGCATTAACCAGTGTCGATTTTCCGACGTTCGGTCGTCCGACAATAGCCAGTTGAATGGGTTTTTGTTTGTCCTCATTTTGTTGTTCATTTGTCTCAACAACTACTTTATGCGATTCTTCAAGCAATGCTTCATATAAATCTTGGATTCCCAAACCATGCTCAGCCGAAAAAGCAATCGGTTGTCCCAATCCGAGTTTGTAAGCTTCAAAAATACTATCTTCTTGTTGCTTTCCTTCACATTTATTAGCCAACAAAACAACCGGTTTATGTGTCTGTCTTACTAAATCTGCAAAATGTTCATCATATGGTTGAATTCCGGCTCTGGCATCAAATAAGAACAACACCACATCAGCATCATCAATCGCTTTTTGCGTTTGTTCCCACATTCTTTTTTCAATATTATCCTCTTTTGAATACTCATATCCTGCAGTGTCAATTATTTCCAAAGCCAGTCCATGTAACTTTGCCGGTGCCATTTTTCGGTCTCTGGTTACACCGGGTTCATCATGCACAATAGCGATCTTTCGACCGGCAAGGCGATTAAATAAGGTTGACTTTCCAACATTCGGTCGTCCGACTATAGCAACTTTTAATACCATTTTGTTCCCTTATTTATATGCTGTAATTTCTGCATTTTTTGTAGACAGAAGCAATGTTTCATTAACCAATATCGGAGCTGTTTCAACACCTTCTTCAATATCAGCTACACCCATTATTCTTCCATTGTATGGAGATACCGAAAATAATTTTCCGTTTGAAGATGCAATCAAAAGAGCATCATTTGCCAATATAGGCCCTGTTGTAAATACTCCGATTTTTTCATCAGCCGGAGCATAAGGAACAATAGTTGTCCAAACAATTTTTCCGTCATCTTTATTTATGGCAACCAAATCCCCATCGGTTGTCAAAACAAACAAAAATTTTCCGGCCAACCAAGGCTGAGAAGCTGCAGCTATTTCCTTTTGCCACATTTTTACTCCGGTTCTGATATCAATAGCAACCAAAGGCGTATTATACCCAACTGCAAAAACCTTATCATCATCAATAATAGGATTCGCTTTTACGGCAGTAATATCAGACATAGAATCTGTGCTGGAAGCCGGTACTAACCACTCTTGCCATAAAGGAGTCCCCGTTGAGGCTTTATATGCTTGTAATTGTCCGTTTGAAAAAGCTGCTACAACCAAGTCTTTTTTTGCACTATATGCCGGGGTTGCTCCTCCGATCATTGTGGTTGCTTCTTCTTCTAATTTATCCTTCCACATAATTTCGCCATCATTTATATTTAAAGCATAAATACCGTTATCCAATGTCTGAATAATGACTAAATTATCATTTACGCTTGGAGCAATTCTTATTGGCGATTTAATATTTTTATTCCAAACGATTTCACCATTTTCTTTATTTAATGCAAACACTTCTCCGAAACCTGTTGTTATAAAAAGTTTATTATCAAAAATTGCTAGTCCGGCACCGGATGCGGAAGCATCTTCCGCTTCCTCATTTATCGGTTTTAGTTCCTTTTCCCAGACTTCGTTACCGGTTTCTAAAGCAAAAGCTCTAACTTCACCTTCCGCATCAACAGTATAAACATTAACATTATCAGCAACAGGAGATGCTATTAAAACATTACGTTTTGACGAACCTTCCCCAAAACTTTCATTCCATATTTCATCCAAATTTCCGCCGGCTTTCAAATGTCCGCCGTTATGTTCGGACGAAAGTCCGTTCTGCGACCACAAATAATTAACTTTAGACTTTGGTAAACGGACTTTTACTTGTTTTGCCGAGTAATCAGGCTTCAAATTTCTATCTTCTTTGATAACACTGATTCTTTCTCCTTCAATATCTAAAGGGGCTTTATCAAATATACCACATCCTGCTAAAGTTGTAGCAACAAAACAACCATAAACTATTTTTTTTATCATTTGGACTTTCCTATAATGTTTTATTTTTCGTTTAATAGATTAAGCATATCAGAAGCTCGTGTTTTAATAGCTTCTGAAGCTGTTGCCGATGCAATAATTTGTTTGTATTCAGCTTCGGCTTTATCTACATTTTTTTCGCGAAGATATAACATCGCCAAAAGTTCTCTGGCAATATCAGAATGAGAATCATCTTGAATAACCGGCGTTAATAATGCAACAATTTCTTCGGCGGATACTCCCATATCCATTTTATAAGAAGCCAATTTTATCGCCGCAATATTACGCATTTGCGGCAAAGTATCGCTATTATCCGTTAATGCTTCCAAGATATTCAAAGCATCATCTTTTTTTCCTTGCTCCAAAAAAATATTTGCAATTTGCATCTTTGCCAAATCATCATATATACCGGATGCTTTTTCTGCCAATGTGTTGTAAATATCCAAACTTTCATCTAGACGACCTTGACTTTGTAAAGACATCGCAACGGCATATGCGTTTGATAATTCCTGATGTTTTTTATCTCGCCAAGATTTAATTCCTTCAAAACTTATAGCAATTGTTAAAACAAGAGCAATTCCCACAATTACATACAAACCATATTTATCCCAAAGTTGTTGCAACTGTTCATTTTTTACATCTTCAACCACTTCACGCAACAAAGCATCTTCATTTATTTGATCTTGCAACTTTTTCTTATTCATAATCTTCTCCGTTTCCACAAAAAACATATCTGACATTAATTGTTTTATATCTGAATAAACACATTTAATCAAAACAAATTTTATTTATTTTATTATTTCGTGTATCAAAAATCGTTTTATCCATTGTAAATCTTTAATGGCCATTTTGGCGCCGAAAGTAATTGTATTATCTTCGGATATAACAGAAACAAAATATCTTCCCGTTACCGGATTCTCCGTAACCTCAATAGCCTCAATATCCTTTTTAAATATTTCATTATGTTTGGTCGAAAACAGCATATATTTGTGAGTGTTTACAATTTTGTGCTTTTTTATTACCAATTTTTCTTTACGGAACAAAATTTGGATTGCAACAGCAATTATCATAATTGCAATAAACGACATCATATATAATGCGGATGCGTACGATTGACGATACGTGTCCAAATTGCTCAATATAACAATCAATACACTGCCAACCACAAAAATAGCTGCCCATGCCAACATATTGTAAGCATCCCAAACAATTTTTCTGACCTTCAACACCATTTTATCTTTTTTACGTACAAACGTTATTGATGACGGAAGGTTATCATAAGCATCATACGTATCCTTAATTATTTTCATTTTAACTTGTTGGGCTATTGACTTGTTAAGATTTTTTAAGTCAATAACTTTTAATCCGTCATCTGTGTTTATTAATGCCGGCAATTTAAACGCGCGAGCATATTCCTTCCATTTACGACGAATTCCCTTAGCTGATGTCGACAGATACAACGGAATTATCTTTTCAGGATTCTGATGATACAATTCTATAACATAACGATTCTGAGTTAAAAATCCCGACTGTAAAAACTCGACTCTAAATCGTACACCGGTATAATTCTTTAAACTTTCCTGTAAAATAAGTTTTTCACGAAAAACCAGACGTTTTATGATTGTAACTTTATCCCTGTTAAATTTATACTTATTATAACGCAAATACAGAAAAACATTAGTAACTACCATTCCCAAACCGACAATCACAAAACAAAGATCAAAAAACCATACAGCCAAAAAGGGTTGGTAAATTACTTTTTCTCCCAAAGGAATAATTTCTTCACCACCGGTTTTAAACGCATTAAACCATTCATATATACCGAGCAAAAACAACAAAAAACCGAATACAATTCCCGGAAGTAACAGTTTAATATTTGCTCTATCAGTTAAAAAAGATCGATCTTTATGATAATCAAAATCCAATTTATTGCTTAAGTGATTAGGGGTGGTATTGTTCATAAGTATTTTCCTCGAAATGTATTACTTAATCAAAACATAGACTATCTCAAAAAAATTAAATATTCATCAAAATTTTTAACTAAACTTTATTATATTTTAGCAATACTATACTCAATGTTAAACTAAATAATAATTATTGCAAGGAACAAAAATGGGAAATTTTGAAATTTTTTCAGCCCCGATGGGAATCCAAATAACAATATTTGCATTTGTTTGTCTTTTGGTGTCTGCCGTATATTCTGTAAAAGAAGACCATTTATTTTCACCTATAAGTTTTTTAATGACAGCATTTGTTTTTGATTTTATAGGCTCTTGGGTTGAAGCAAAAGCTGTTGTTGCATATGAACAAGGCGAACAAGTAGAAACATATGTAATGTTTGAATTGGTTTTGTTATTAATTTCAATGATTTGTATGTCTTCAGCAGCATCCCGATTTATATCAAATTCTTCTAAAGGAAGTTCATCATTGCCGGTTTGGATACTTGGAGGTTTGGGAATAGGAGCAGTAGTATTATTTACCGTAGTCATTCCTGCCGGTGATATCGTCAATAATATGCGGTTAATATTCCCGTTGGCAGCATTTTTATATTTATCGGTAGGATTAGCCGCGCGTTTTTCATCTAAAAATAATAACGGTTATGGATTGGCACTTGTTATTTCTGTATCAACCATAATTATAATAGCATTAAAATTTTTCCAAATATATGCTCCATGGTATATGGTTCCTGTAACATATATAGTATTTGCCTTAGCATTTTTATTAATGAAAAGCGATTCTGTTTCAGATGATTTAGCAAAAGCGGAACAGGAAATATTAAAGTATAACAAACGTATAGAAGACATAATCAAATTATCACCGTTTCCTATCATAATATCAAGATTAAGTGATGATAAAATAATAATGGCAAATGATAATGCATCAAAACTTTTTGGCGTAAACGCAAATGAATTTGATAGATATCATCTTAAAGACTTTTTTGCCGATTCGGATAACCGAAGATTATTGTTGGAACGTATCGAAGAACAAAAAGAAGTTCAAGATTTTGAAGTGCTGATAAAAACATCAACAACAGATACTCCATTTTGGTTATTAACTTCTGCAAATATTATAGATTTCAACTATGATGTTGCTTTATATTCCGCTTTTCAAGATATCACATCTCGAAAAAATCGTGAGGTGTTATTACAAAATCAAGCAACCCGAGATCCTTTGACATCACTTTACAATCGTCGTTATTTTGAAGAAGAAGTCAAAAAGCAAATTATAAAAGCTAAAAATGAAAAGCTTCCATACAGTGTCTTAATGTTAGATGCGGATCACTTTAAAAACGTAAACGATACATATGGTCACAAAACAGGAGATAAGGTATTAATTGAGCTTGCATCAAAAGCAGAAAAAGCTTTGCGTGACAAAGATATTGTTGCTCGTTACGGGGGCGAAGAATTTATAATCTTTTTACCGGAAATTAATGCAATTCAAGCTGCAAAAGTTGCCGACAGATTGCGTCAAAGTATTTCTACCATAGTTGTATATTCAGATGATAACCAAGAAGTCAGATTCACAGTGTCCGTCGGTGTTTCGTCTTCCGATATCTCTGATAATGTAGATATGTTGGTTAAAACGGCAGATGAGGCATTGTATCGAGCAAAACAAAATGGACGCAACAGAGTTGAAGTTTTTGCAAAAGAAGATTTAAAATCTTTTGAAAAACAAGGATCTCAAATAGTAAAGGATGAAAAGCGAACTCAGCATCCTATTTTTGATAAAGAAAATAATGCCGAAATATCCTTACTTGATGGTGCGGATACCAAAAATTTGACAGAAACTTCAAAAGAGGAATAAAAATTTGGATTGTAAGGTATCTGAAATATGCGGTGGTTGTTGTTATCGAGGAATGGATGCCCCCTTATATCGCCATCAAAAGGAACAAAAGTTTCTTCAAACAATTTCATCTATATCATCAAATGATTACGAGATAAAACCGGCGGTGTTTATTGAAGACGGTTGTCGACGCAGAGCAACATTTGCTTTCGAATACAAGAAAAAACAACTGCTTTTGGGCTTTAATCGCAAATCGTCACATGAAATTGTTGATATAACTTTTTGTCCGTCATTAACAACAAAAATAAATAGTATAATACCATTTATAAAAAAGATAGTAAGCGCAATTTGTGCAGAGCCTTTTAGTGAAAGAAAAGGCAAAAAAAACATAATTCACAACATAAATAAAGGCGATGTATCTTTATGCCAAGCTGATAACGGAATAGATGTCGTATTGGAGTTTGATGTTCCGATAGGGTTGAATCAGCAAATGATAATAGCCGAAATGATACATCAAGAAAACAGTATTATTCGTATATCTCATCGTACAACAGCTAATTCTGAAGCTGAAACCATTGTCGAAAAAACAAAACCATATATCAAAATAGGCAACTATAATGTGTATATTCCCGCAGGAACATTTTTACAACCGTCACAAGAAGGACAAAATGCTCTAGGGGAAATTATTATCAAATATTTCGCTAACATAAAAGGAAATATAGCCGATTTGTTTTGTGGGGTAGGAACATTTTCATATCTTTTAGCGGATATTCCGGATGTTAAAGTAGTTTCAGTGGATTCTTCCGCATCGTTACTCAAAGGTTTTTACGATTCTGTAAATGCTAACCAAATTAAAAACATTACAATATATAACAAAAATTTGTTTAAATACCCTTTGGATGACAATGAACTGAAAAATTTTAAGGCAATATTGTTTGATCCTCCGCGTGCCGGAGCTAAGGCCGTATGTGAAAAGATTGCATCATCGGCAAATAAACCGGATATTATTGTTGCAGTTTCCTGTAATCCGTCGACATTTGTTAATGATGCCAATTCCTTAATAAGAGGAGGATATGCTCTGCGAGAGATAACAATGGTAGACCAGTTTACTTATTCTAATCACAGTGAATTAGTTGCCTTCTTTACAAAAAACAATATCTGATTTATATTACAGCCAAATAGAGAGAGGTTCCTTTTATGAAATATTTTTTGGCTTTTTGTATGCTTTTTTTAGTTGCATCCTGTTCTTCCGGAAATAATTCGGAATATGATTGTCCCGAAATATTAATACCTCGCGAAACTACACGAATTTATCAATCAAACGGGAAATATGACGAATTTCAGATTAATCTTGTCGGATCTGAAAGTTATTGTTATACGGAACCTGCTACAAATCGTCGTTATGCCGTTATTACCCCTTTATTTAAGATTCGCCGATTAGAAAAAAGCAATATATCGACAATTGATATAGAATTTTTTGTAAAAACATCTCAAAATGCTGAAGATTATTTGGGTACACGTAGTTTTCATCAGACATTAAAGATTCCTACTTCATCAAAAGAAGAAGTGGTTAAAGGTCGACAAACAACAACACGTATAACGATGCCGCCATATAATGATTTTACTATATATCTCGGTATAAAACAAACCGAATATACAGGAGCCAAAGCACGCAAAATGTTTGACATCGATTATCGCTATTTGTCAGATGAAGAAATTGCGGCACAAAATAATCCCGCAACAGATAATGTTTATCTTGAGGTAAATTCAGATGAGGAAATTATATACTCTGATTCCGAGAAAAAACCGATAGTAGTCAAAAAAAATCGTCCATCAAATAATTGTAAAAATTAGCAGGAGAAAATAATGTTTTTATGTTCTTGTCATGCCAAAGAAAAACAAATGGCTAACGCCATACGTTTTTTGTCAGCCGAAATGATTGAAAAAGCAAAATCGGGTCATCCGGGAATGCCTCTTGGAATAGCAGATGTTGCAACAATGCTTTTTTCTAAATACATAAAAACAGATCCGCAAAATCCTCGTTGGTTTGATCGCGACAGGTTCGTTTTATCAGGCGGACATGCATCAAGTATGTTGTATTCAATTTTTTATCTTTTGGGATACAAAGATATAAATATTGAAGATTTAAAAAATTTCCGCCAACTTGGCGCCAAAACAGCCGGACATCCGGAATACGGGCATCTTGAAGGAATTGATACAACTACAGGTCCGTTAGGACAGGGAATTGCAACTGCAGTCGGAATGGCTTTGGCTGAAAAAATAATTTCATCAAAATATGGTGCAGATGTATGCAATCACTATACTTATGTGATTATGGGTGACGGTTGTTTAATGGAAGGTATTTCCGAAGAAGCCATAGCCTTAGCCGGTCATTGGAAATTAAACAAGTTAATAGCCTTTTGGGATGATAACAATGTCACTATTGACGGCAATGTCAGTTTGGCATCATCAACTAACCAAATAGCACGTTTTAAGGCTAATGGTTGGAATACAATAAAAATAGATGGACATAATTATTGTCAAATTGACAGAGCTATCAAAAAAGCTAAAAGATCCAACAAGCCTACTTTGATAGCTTGTAAGACTGTTATAGGTTTTGGCTCTCCCAACAAATGCGGAACACCCAAATGTCATGGCTCGCCTCTTGGCGCTGAAGAATTAGCTCTTACCCGTAAACGCTTAGGATGGGATGCAGCTCCTTTTGAAGTTCCTGAGCCTATTATGAATAATTGGCGAATTGCCGGAAAAAGAAATTCAGGTTTAGTTAAAGAATGGGATAAAAAAGTCAAAGCGAAGGGAAAAGAATTTTTAGATATTATTTCCGGTAAATTGCCAAAGGATTGGAACAAAGAACTTGATAAGCTGAAAGAGCAATCAATTAAAGAACAAACAAATGTTGCATCACGTAAGGCTTCACAGATGTGTTTAGAAACTATAATGCCGCATCTGCCTCAGTTAATAGGCGGAACGGCTGATTTAGCCGGCCCCAACATGGTGTTAACAAAAACAAGCAAAAATATATTGGCAGACGACTACAATGGCAACAACATAGAATATGGTGTAAGAGAACACGCAATGGGTGCCATAATGAACGGTTTGGCATTACATGGCGGTATTATACCGTTTGGCGGAACATTTTTTGTTTTTTCAGACTACTTACGTCCTGCAATGCGTCTGGCTTCATTAATGAAACTACATACAATATACGTTATGACACACGATTCTATAGGTGTCGGAGAAGACGGACCGACACATCAGCCGATTGAGCATCTGGCATCATTTCGTGCAATGCCAAATATGCTGACATTTCGTCCTTGTGACATTGTGGAAACGGCGGAGGCTTGGGAGTTAGCTATTGAACAAAAAAATACTCCGAGTATTTTGGCTCTTAGTCGCCAAAATTTACCTATTTTGCGTTCTGATAGCAAAGAAAACAAAACATCTTTAGGTGCATATATTATTGCCGGAGATGATAAAAAACGACAAGCTACATTGATTGCAACAGGATCTGAAGTTGCTTTGGCCGTTGAAGCTTACAACAAGCTTAAAGCAGAGGGAATAGATGTTGTTGTTGTTTCAATGCCTTGCGCAGAACTGTTTGATGCACAACCGATTACCTATCAAGAACAAATTTTGGGGAATAAACCACGCATTGCTATAGAAGCAGCATCCAAATTTGGGTGGGAAAAATACGTAGGATTAACCGGTGATATTATAGGAATGGATGGTTTTGGCGCTTCTGCACCGGGAAGTGAGTTATACAAATATTTTGGTATAACGGTAGAAGAAGTGATTGATTCTGTCAAAAACAGCTTGCGTTAAGCAAAACATTTTAATATATTCAAGCAAGTGATTGAATTTTTTTATTTAAGGAGAAAACAATGCCTTTAGTTACTATGCGTCAGATTTTAGATCACGCAGCCGAAAACAATTATGGTGTTCCGGCTTTCAACTTTAACGATATGGAGCAAGTTATTGCTGTTTTACAAGCAGCCAAAAAAGTTAATGCTCCGGTTATATTGCAAACATCTACCGGCGCTCGCAAATTTGCCGGTGATCCGATGATTCGCAATATGGTAAAAGCAGGAATAGAGATGTTTCCGGAACTTCCTATTTGTTTACATCAAGATCATGGTTCTTCGGTTGATATTTGTCAATCGGCTATCGTAAACGGTTATTCATCTGTAATGATGGATGGTTCTTTAGAAGCAGACGGTAAAACACCATCATCTTTTGAATACAATGTAAAAGTTACTAAAGAAGTTGTTGCCAGAGCTCACGCTGTTGGTGCTTCTGTTGAAGGCGAACTGGGGGTTATCGGTTCTTTAGAAACAGGACAAGGTGACAAAGAAGATGGTCATGGTGCTGAGGGTGTTATTGATAAAAAACGTCTTGTTACCGATCCGGATGAAGCAGCTCGTTTTGTTGCCGAAACAAAATTAGATGCTTTAGCTGTTGCTGTTGGTACATCTCATGGTGCATACAAATTTACTCGTAAACCTGATGGTGAAATTTTGGCTATTGATGTTATTGAAAAAATTCATGCCAAATTGCCTAACACTCATATGGTTATGCATGGTTCATCATCTGTTCCTCAAGAATTGCAAGATTTGATAAATGCTTATGGTGGAGCGATTCCTCAAACTTATGGTGTTCCGGTTGAAGAAATCGTTCGTGGTATCAAATCAGGTGTTCGTAAAGTAAACGTCGATACCGATTGCCGTATGGCTATTACCGGCGCGATTCGTAAGGTTTTTGCTGAAAATCCGAAAGAATTTGATCCGCGCAAATATTTAAAACCGGCTATCGAAGAAATGCAAAAAGTTTGCGAAGCTCGCTTTATTGCATTCGGTGCAGCCGGTCATGCTGATAAAATTAAAGTTATCCCTATGTCTGAAATGGCAAAACGCTACGCTTCAGGTGAGCTTTAATTTTGTAGTCAACTGATTAAAAACCTCTTTGTGAAAACAAAGAGGTTTTTTTGTTTGACTTATTGCTTGCTGATATTTAGTATAAAAGACAGGCAAGATGATGACTTGTCTGGGGTGTGGTAACCTCATTTCACATACGTCCGTTGTATGTAAGGACGTTAAATTTTGCATGCCTGACAGTTATTTAAATAAATTGACTGGAAGGCAGCAAAATAGCTGTATTTGCAGTCAATATGCTGCACTATATTATGTGAAATAGTTACCAACTTCCAGTCACCTTTCATCAAGGTGGCTTTTTTTGTAAATATTTATAAAAGGAAAGTTGGACTATGAAAAAAATTTTAATTATCAGTACAATGTTGTTATCAGCTTGTACATCATTAACATATCAAGAAAAAACAACAATCAGAGAATTAAAAGGATATGGCATTTCTGTTGAAACGCCTGCAGGAAATTGGGAAAAGCCTGCATCACCGGCTACTGCAGGTTTGTTGAATTTGTTACCCGGTGTCGGTAATTTTTATTTAGCTTCAGGCAATGCTGGACAAAGTGAACAATACCTCTATGGAACACTCAATTTGTTGACATGGCCGATATCAATCCTCTGGGGAGTTGCCGAAGGTGTTGTTGATGCCAACAAAATAAACGAACGAGAACTCGTTTATTATTATACTTTTGATGAAAGCGGACGTCTTGCTCTTCAAGATAAAGGCCTCAGATTTAACGAAAGAGGTCGTTTAGTCAAAATAAAATAGATACAAAAAGCTCTGTAATTTTACAGAGCTTTTATCTTTTTACCAAGGAATTCCATTAATACATTTTTCCGGTGTCTTATTACAATCAGGTTTACCTAATTCATATTGAGCATGCCTTTCCGGAGTAAATTCACCAACCTGTATGCATCCTGACAAAAACAGAATAAAAAATAAAACAAGCAAATATTTCATTAACCCAATCCTATTTTACCAACAAAGGATACCATATTGCAAACACAGTTAAAACAATGCCGATTCTCGCAAGTTGTGCTAACCAAATACTTTTATCATAAGCAGCCGCACTACGCCAAACTGCGATAATAATCTTATATGAATATCCGACCAAAACCAAAAAAGTAGCCATATAACAAAGTGCCCACCATAAGCTTAATTTTGAGGTATACACAAAATGAAAATGGTGCATAAAAAAGTCATATATGGTACGTCCTTTCAGGTGTGCCGCCAAAAAAGACGCAAACATCTTTAAGGCATAATGTAAAATAATTAAACCCAAAACACCAAATTTCCAAAAAGTTGCGCCTAACGACAACTCACCCTTAAAAAGTTTTGCCAGCATTTTTTCCTCACTATCACAAAAACACCTTCAACATCATTTTTAATATCGAAGGCATTTTTCTGCAAGCAAATAATCTTGTTTCCTAACAGTTAGCAATATTAACGGCTAAACCGCCAAGCGATGTTTCTTTATATCTGTTACTCATATCTTTTCCGGTGTCATACATTGTTTTTATAACACTATCTAATGAAACAATATGTTTTCCATCACTTCGCAAAGCCAGTCTTGCTGAATTTATAGCTTTTACAGCCCCCATGGCATTTCTTTCAATACAAGGTATTTGCACCAGACCGTTTACCGGATCACATGTCAGCCCCAGATTATGTTCCATTGCAATTTCTGCGGCTTGTTCAATTTGCTCATTTGTACCGCCCATTGCCGCCGCTAATCCTGCCGCAGCCATTGAACAAGCAACACCGATTTCTCCTTGACAACCGACCTCAGCGCCCGAAATAGATGCATTTGAGCGATAAAGAGAACAAATTGCCGCCGCAGTGGTTAAAAATTTAATAATTCCTTCCTCGACCGAAAGAGGCGAGGTATGAGAAGCAAAACGTTCAAAATATCTTATTACTGCCGGCAAAATTCCTGCAGATCCCATTGTAGGTGCGGTAACTACTCTGCCTCCGGCCGCATTTTCTTCTGCCGCGGCGAATCCCCAAAGGTTTATCCAATCAATAACTTCCAACCCGTCTTGTTGATTGTTCAAAAATTTTTCACGTACTCTGTCATAGATATCCGGAGCTCTTCTTTTAACTTCCAACCCGCCCGGCAGAACACCGTGATTTCTCATTCCTCGTTCTATAGCATCATTCATCATTTTATGAATTTTATGCAAATAGGCAAACACATCCTGTTCTTTTTTTATGGAAACTTCGTTTTGCAAAACAACATCAGAAAAAGTTAAATCATATTTTTTGCAAATTTCTTGTAATTCGGTACAGGTATCAAACTGATAAGGAACATTATATACTGTCTTAGCCAATGAGTTGCCGAATTCATCTTGTCGCAAAATTGTTCCGCCACCGATAGAAAAATATGTTTCTGAAAGTAATTCTCTCTTATTCTCATCCCAAACAGTAAATTTCATACCATTAGAATGTTCTTTTAAGAAAACATCTTTGTTTAAGATCATGTCTGTATCTAAACAAAAAGGTATGGGTTTTTGTTGTGCAAGATGCAATATATTGTCCCTTTTTACGGAATCATAATATGGTTTTTCGGTATCCACATCTTCTGCAATAAATCCCATAAGTCCGTAAACAATAGCTTTCAATGTTCCGTGTCCGATACCGGTTAATGCTAACGAACCATACAAATCAACCTTAAGGCTGTGCACTTTTTCAAGTAAGTCATCAGCAATAAGATTATCAACAAATCTTTTTGCGGCTTTCATAGGGCCAACGGTATGTGAACTTGAAGGGCCGATACCTATCGCAAAAATTTCTTCCAACACATAGTGCATTATAAATAAGTCCTTATATCTTTGTATGGCTTAATACCAAGCTTAATTAACGTTTGAGCTATATAGTCGTGCAAAGTACTCCACTCAGAGTTAGTGTCAATAAATTCTTTCGCTTTTGCAGCAGATTTTGATAATTGGATTTCAATAGTTTTATCCAATATTTTACTCATTGCACTTTCCATTTTTGTCAGATCCAAAGTTATCTTATTTTCCGGTGTTATTATTATAACGCCATATCGTATCAACCAATTAAAATGAATTAAATCTCCAACTCTGTGAGGTTGTATTTGTTGAGGTTTTGCTTTAAGCAACATTCTCATAATCCAAGTTACATAAATTTTCTTCAGCATAATATCATCAATAACACCGGCCTTCACATACTCCGGCATCATTGCTATTGATACCACATCAGCTTTATTTTCCTCAATTATATGATGATAAATCCCCAGCGCATTTTTATAACTGCTATCAGGTCCCAAAGAATGGCCATTTTCATGCCCTATAACAAAAATATGTTCAGCTTCTTCATCATAATATTGATGAAACTCTTTTTTCAAAAGACTATCCAACAGGCGTTTTGTTCGCTCTTTATCACCGGACATCCTTACTTGTCTGTGATATACATTTCTGCGACCGCCACCTGTTTTAACGGCCAATTTATCATCATTAGGTAAATTTTGAGCTGTTGTGATACCGCCGCGACACTGAGCATAATCACCCTGTAATGTAACCAGATCAACATCAACCATCGTCTGCTTTACTTCATCACCGGAATTTACTTTTTGTTCATATTTATCATTATAAGGCATCAATTTTGCCAAATTTGCCATCAACTTTTTAAAAGTCAAAATAAGCTCTGTACCTTTATGGTTTATGATCCCAACTCTGGCACCAATCATATCTTTTGGATTTACCGCTATATTTTTTTCTTCCAACAACGTTTTTAATTCATCATTTTCAAAGATAGTCGGTGTCATTTCATCATCATAATTTTCACGTGATACCGTAAATTCAAGCGGAGTATTTTGTAAATCAGCCCAGTGTTTATCAGCCAACATATCCATTTCTTCATTATTCTGGATTAAAGCTTGCGCTTGCCATGACAAAAATTCATTAAAATTTTTATCTGTTGAATAAAATGCAGCAACTTCCAGTTCATTAGCAACTTCAGAAAATTCTTTTGCAAAATATTCCGTATAATCAATTGCTTTTAATTCTTCACCGTTTCTTCGAACCATTGTTCTGTTCGAAACTATTTTTGCCACTTCGCTGTATTTTTCTGCTCTCAACATTTTGAACAATATATTATGAAATTCATCAACGGACAAATCAGCCGGATAATAATTGCGTCCCTTATATCCGTGAACATTTTTAAAAATTTCAATCGGTTCCGCATCCAATCCGTTTAATCCGCAAACACCGTTAAGCGAATTAAAAATTTTCAATGCCTTCATGGCATGTTGATTAACTGCGGCATTTTCTTCAAGAGCTTTTTTTAATTTTCTGTTTAAAGGGTGGTCTTGTTCCAATGCAACATCATTTAAGATTTTGGCAGCTTTAATTAAATGATTAAGGGCTTTTTTATCTCCCTCGCTCAAATTCTTATATCCTTCGAAATCAGCATCAACCATATTAACAGGCATCATTTGCTCGTTAATCATTTTATCAAGCTTATCTTCATCCAAATTTATCTCAAAACCGCTAATTATTGTCATTTTTTATCTCCACTGTTCTAAAACGAAAAACCTTAATATTATCCGACCAATGCGACGGACTTAAACCGGCTTTTATTTTTAATTGAGTTAAAAATTCATTTTTATCCGGAAGATCTTGCCAAACCGCCGGCAAAAACAATCCTTCTCTTTCTCCGTCACGAATCAACAATCCGTCAATATCAGGCCTTATTTCAGATAACAAATCATCATATGAATTAAAGTCAATTTCTTCAAAATTTGTAAGCAAAGAAATTGTTATATCAATATCATCAAGCTCATTTGGTAAAACAGGCTTAAATCTGCTGTCATTCAAAGCTGCCGCATAAGTGTTATCAGCCAAATCAACGGCAATAGCTTTATTGTGTACAACAGATCCGATACATCCGCGTAACATCTTATTTTTTTTCAAAGTTACAAAAGATGCACCTTTGTTAAACAACACATTATTAAAATCTTTTCTTTCGGGTTCAAAGTGTGCATTTTCACTAACCGCCTTTTCCAAAGATTTCTTTACAATTTCAAACAAAGCGTTTTTATTGTGTCTCGCAAAATTTTGCAAATTTTTATGTTCCAGTTCAATTCCTTTTAACTCAACATCATCAGAAGTTTCCTGATAAATCCAAGCTCCGTATCCGACAACACTTTCCTTATTGTCGCTAACATCGCCGGAATTAACCATATCCAACAAATGAGGAATCAAACCCATTTCACGAGCCAAAATCATAGCCGTATTAATTGCTGTTGCTCCACAAGATTGATGATGATTAATTTGTATCCCTGTTTCAATTTGTTCAGCTGTTTTAGCATCCTCTTTTTGTGCCGTATCATAATCAAGATAATGAGATAAATCAGCCGAAACAATCAATATACTGTCATCTCTTTCCAAATGAGGTTTTAACACACGTGCGATATCTTCCGGTTTTGCATTACCATACAGCATTGGAATAATCATAAAATCATCCAGTGTTTTTTGCAAAAACGGAAGCTGAACTTCTAAAGCGTGTTCATTTTTATGAGCTTTTGCACTAATTTTAAAAAGATTTTTATTTTGAAGTTCTTCGGTAATATTTACATCTGTTTTTACAAACCCCAAAGGTGTCCTAAATTTTTTTGCCGGCGACAAAGCCACCCCGTCAACAAATATTTGATGCGAAGGTCCCAACAAAAACACTTTTTTTATTTTATGTTTAAATGGTTGCAATCTTTTATAAGCATGAGCCGCAACCTGAGCCGAATATTTATATCCTGCATGCGGAACAATCATAATCAAAGGTTTGCCGTTTGTATCAGGAACAACATGTTCCAAATATCCGTCAATATTACTATCCAGTTGATACAAATCGGCCGGATAAAACATACCGGCAACAGCCGTTTCTCTGATAGGATTAATATCTTCATCACTCAAGCTGTAATCAACAATATCCTCATTATTAGATGATATATGGGCAATATAATAAGAAACATTAAATCCTATTATAATTGCCACAATCGAAACAATCATAAATAACGATGGAAGTTTTTTGCGATCAAATTCCATTTTGCCGATTCCTTTTTGCGTTGTTCCATAAAAACTAAGTCCCATTATAATAAATGGGACTTAATTTTTTGCTAAAAAAACAAAAGCTATTTGCTTTTACCGATAACCTTTTTACCACCCATATAAGGTTGTAATTTTGCCGGAATATTAACAGATCCGTCTTCATTTTGATGGTTTTCGATAAACATAACCAAAGCACGAGGTGTGGCAATACCCGTATTGTTCAAAGTATGTGCAAATTTAACTTTGCCTGATGCATTTTCACGATAACGCAAATTTGTTCGGCGAGCTTGCCAATCGGTAATATTTGAACAAGAATGAGTTTCTCTGTAACAATTCTGACTTGGCAACCATGCTTCCAAATCATATTGACGATATTTAGGAGCGCCCATATCACCGGTACAAACTTCCAAAACTTGATATGGCAATTCTAGATCCTGCAAAACTTCTTCAGAAATACTCAAAAGTTTTTTATGCCATTTTTCGCTTTCCTCAACCTCGCCTTTACAGATAATAAATTGTTCTGTTTTCATAAACTGATGTACACGAATAAGACCGCGAGTATCTTTACCGGCAGCACCGGCTTCACGACGAAAACATGGTGAAAATCCGGCATACATAATCGGCAAATCATTTTCACTCAACAATTCATCTGCATGCAACGAATTTAATATAAGTTCAGCCGTACCCGACAAATAAACATCATCAGCAGGCATATAATAAATTTCATCTCTTGAAAACGGCAAATATCCTTGTCCGTACAAGGGTTTTTCTTTAGATATTGATGGCACGGAAATAACCGTAAAACCGTGTCCGCGCAACTTATCCAAAACCATCATATGAATAGCTAATTCAAGTTGAGCCAAATCATTTTTCAAAGCATAAGTTCTGGCGCCGGAAACTTTTGCAATACGTTCCATATCGGTCCATTCATTAAGTTCACACAATTCCACCTGATCACGAGGTTTAAAAGTAAATTCACGCGGAGTTCCGACTTTTCTAACCACAACGTTAGCGCTATCGTCCGGTCCGACAGGACATTCATCACAAGGATAGTTCGGCATTCTCAACAACATGTCATCAAATTTTGCCTGCGCTTCATCAAGCAAAATTTGTTCAGCCTTAAGCTCTTCGCCGATAGCCTTACTTTTGGCAATTATCGCCGGTCGTTCGTCTGCGGATGATGATTTGATAGCATTACTAAGTTTGTTTTTTTCTTCCAATTTCGCTTGTGACGATGTTTTAAGCTTATTTAACTCCAAATATGCTTGCACCAATTCGTCAACCTTTTCAGGGTTAAAACCTTTTTTAGCCAGAGAGTTTTTAACCCAGTCTGTATTTTCACAGACAAACTTAATATCTATCATTTTAGTAAAAATCCTTCATAAAACTATTGATTTGAACAATTAGTTATTGTATCTGTTAGGTAAATAAATTCAACAAAAATTTAAGGATAAGCACCAAAATGTTTGACAATAAAGTTGTTTTAACCGGAGTAAAGCCGACAGGAACCCCGCATCTTGGCAATTATTTGGGCGCAATTAAGCCGGCAATCGAACTTGGGCAAAAGGCCGGCAAACACTATATGTTTATTGCCGATTATCACGCCATAAATGCAGAGAAAGATCCTGCTGTATTAAACCAAAAGCTCAAAGAAATATCTTGTATATACTTAGCAGGCGGTTTAGATCCCAAACATTCGGTGTTTTATCGTCAATCAGACATTCCCGAAATTCACGAAATTACCACGATATTATATGCCTATACGCCCAAAGGTTTTATGAACAAGGCTCATGCTTACAAAGCCTGTGTTGACAAAAACCGCGAGGTCGGCAAACCTGATGACGACGGAATCAATATGGGGCTTTATACATATCCGACCCTTATGGCAACAGATATATTGGCTTTTGATACCGACATTGTTCCGGTTGGTAAAGATCAAGTTCAACATGTTGAAATTGCTCGAGATATTGCCGGTGCAATCAATGCCCATTACAACAAAGAATTACTTCATTTACCCACTTATCACTTAGCGCAAAATGTTGCGATTGTTCCGGGAATAGACGGTCGCAAGATGAGTAAATCATACGGCAATGTTATTCCATTGTTTGAGGATGACAAATCAATTAAAAAAGCAATTTTTTCAATTAAGACCGATTCGCGTCCGATGGAAGAACCCAAAGATCCGGAAGGGATTTTGGTTTATGAGATATACAAATCCATTGCCACGCCGGAACAATTACAAGAAATGGGTGATGGTTTGCGTCAAGGCAAACTGGGCTACGGACATATCAAAAATATGTTGCTTGATGCCGTAATCAACGAAATAAAAGAGGCCAGAGAAAAATACGACTATTATATGGCTCATTTTGATGAGGTTGAAGCAATGTTGGAAGAGGGTGCATCCAAAGCACGTCCGGTTGCCCAAGCAACATTAAAACGTCTCAAAGATGCAGTTTTTGGCAAATAACTTCTTTAACTGGATTAATGACATAAAACCACTGTCATGCCTCCAAACCGACAGGTTTGGTCAAGGCATCTTCCTTACTGATAAAAACATTGAAGATCTCCGGTCTCGCTCGTTCCTCGCTCAAGCGATGACATTTTTTTATTTTTCCGCGAATTGTGAGAAACTTCTTAGCTTTTGAAAGAAGAGTCTCAGAACAATAATGATTATGTCGTTATCCTGTTTAAGGCTTTAGCCGAGTTATAACGGCTTTGGCACATTCTTTCAAAAGCTTAGAAATCGAACCTGAGCGGAAATTTTTGGTTACGTCAGTTTGAAAATGTTTGTTAGCAAAAAGTAACATAAAGAACAAAACGAATAGTAATTGCGAGTCAGCTTTTATTTTTTTGTCATTGCGAGTCAGCTTCAGCTGACGAAGCAATCCAACAAAAAAAGCTCTCTTTTCAAAAGAGAGCTTTTTA
>JAZUAM010000010.1:0-1598 GCA_045637985.1 Alphaproteobacteria bacterium | reverse complement strand
CCCTTGTTCGATTGAAATTATCGAGAGCCCTGAAATGGTGTCAGGAAAGTTGAGGGTTCGATTTTAAATGCCTAAACCACAAAAGAACACTTCTTCGGAAGTGTTCTTTTTAAAATGAAATAAATTTCTGAAAGAATTTATAAAATATGTTACGGCTTATGGGGGGGATTTCACTTGATACGAAGTATCCGATTTCATAATCCGTACGCCAATAACGGGTGGCTGTTATAGAAAGATAAAAACGGTATCTGCCATACTGTTGTCATATAAGATTTCTTATAATATTGAATATTGCTATTCCAAGCACAAGCAATTGAACACAGTTGAATGCTTTTTCAACGGTTTTTTCACTGCATTTTTTGTTGAGTCCAGCACCGATAAATCCACCAAAAATTGCACCGATAATCATAAGTGGCGCAATTGACAGGTCAAAATTTGAAAAGCCCGTTGTGAGTGCCACTGTTGTAAGTTTTGAAATCTGTGCAAACAGAATTGTAACAAGCGAACACACTGTTGCTGTTTTTGTGTTCACAGAGAATAAGAAAATTATGAGTGCAACATTGATAGGACCGCCACCGATACCTAAAAATGATGAACAAACACCGAGAAAAACACCTACTGCAAGGGAAACAAATACGCCATCCCATTCCTTGCCTTTGATTTTTCGTTTGTTTTTCATATAAAGGAATACACATAGAACAAGTACCGTCAATACACAATTTTGCACAACGGTTACAACAGAGTTGGCATTAAATAAATTCACAATAAATGTGAGTAGTTTTTCACCTAAAAATCCACCTGCAACGGAGCCTATCCCCAACGGTATTGCATTTTTATATGGAATTTCTGTTTTGGCTTTAATCTGTTTCAGGACAGACACAATAGCCATCGAAAAGACAGTTATTGATGAAACAATACCAATGGTTTTCACATCATAATCACCTAAAACATCCATAAGTGGCTTGATGATTACGCCGCCACCCATTCCTGTAAGTGAACCTACAGTTGTAGCAAAAAGTGCTAACAGAAAATAGACAAAAAACTGCAAATAAACACCCCCATAAAGTCTTACTTTTAAATTAATTATATCCCCTAACAAAACAAAAAGCAACAAAAAATAGGCAACACGCTAACCTACCAATATTAACATAATGGCAAATTGAAGTTTGTTGGGATGAATGCATAATTAAGGTTGCTGCATTATATCAATCATCCCTACAAAGTCAATTTTTGTTTTCTTAAATGATTTTATATCCATAAGCTTATATCTCTTTTTTTACATTAAAATCACTATAAAAATAACTATATTTTTTATAATTTAATTATATCATATCTGCTACTTGGATTTCAATACACACTATGATAAATGAACACTAGCAACTGCACAAGATAGAGATTTTGTAAAAAATTTTGCAGACGAATTAATCCGGCTATACGGAGAAGGACATACAGTATAATTTGCATTTTATATTTAAATATCAATTGTATGTTTTGTTTATCATAAAATCAATTAGACAATACTCGAAGCGAATAAAAATGATTTGTAGTGACGAAATTAACACAACATCATTCGCCTTTTTGTCGCCCACTTGCTAATA
>JAZUAM010000009.1:0-62740 GCA_045637985.1 Alphaproteobacteria bacterium | reverse complement strand
AACAATTGATGGGTGAAGTAGACCGTTATATTCCGCAACCGGAACGTCCGAAAGATCAACCTTTCTTGATGCCGATTGAAGATGTATTCTCAATTTCTGGCCGTGGTACAGTTGTAACAGGTCGTGTAGAACGCGGTGTATTGAAAGTTGGTGAAGAAATCGAAATCGTGGGTATCAGAGATACACAAAAAACCACATGTACAGGTATCGAAATGTTCCGCAAATTGTTGGATCAAGGTGAAGCCGGTGATAACATCGGTGTATTGTTGCGTGGTACAAAGAGAGAAGAAGTAGAACGTGGTCAAGTTTTGGCTGCTCCTGGTTCTATTACACCTCACACAGACTTCCAATGCGAATGCTACATTTTGACAAAAGAAGAAGGTGGTCGTCATACTCCGTTCTTCTCAAACTATCGTCCACAATTCTATTTCCGTACAACAGACGTAACAGGTTCAATCGAATTGCCTGCCGGTACAGAAATGGTAATGCCTGGCGATAACATTTCAATGACAGCCAAATTGATTCACCCGATTGCTATGAACGAAGGTCTTCGTTTTGCTATTCGTGAAGGTGGTCACACTGTTGGCGCCGGTGTTGTTCCTAAGATTATCAAATAATCTGATAACATCTTAAATAAAGAAACCCTGTTTTTCGAAAAACAGGGTTTCTTTATTTAATATAATCGATTCCATATAATAAAAAAAGATAGCGCAAAAATTTTCCTAAAAACATAGTCACACTAACAACAATCTGATTTGCCTTAATAAAACCTAAAGCAACGGCTATTAATTCTCCAACCATCGGTAAAAAACAAAAAAACGCAAACCAAGCTCCTTTATTATATAAAAACTTTTGCATTTTCAATATATCGTCATGACATACCTTAAAATACTTTTCAATCCATCCCAATTTTCCCAGCTTTCCCAAATAATAATTGGTTAAACCACCAAACCAATTTCCTATTGAGGCACAGATAAGGCACCACCAAGGATCAAAACCGATAATAACCAAGGCAACAAATACCGCCTCTGAACTAAAAGGCAAAATTGTTGCTGCTAAAAAAGCTGCTGTAAATAATCCGACATAACCAAACTGAACAAAGCTTTCCATACAAATTACCTCAAAATACAAAACCCTGCATTTACAGCAGGGCTTATTGGCGCCAGCGAGAGGACTCGAACCTCCTACCCACAGTTTAGGAAACTGTTGCTCTATCCTGATGAGCTACGCCGGCACCGTGCCTTTGGTTATAGCTATATTATTTAAGTTTTGCAAGCGCTAATTTTTCTAAAAAAGCAATCTGAATTTCTGAAAGTTTTTCTACCGATTCTACTTCAACATATTCACCTGATGCATGCATTCCGTCACCACTTCCCGAATGCATAATAACTGTAGATCCTCGTATAGCAAACTCTCTGGCATCCGTAGCCCCGCCTTCATATTCAAACTTTATCTTTTTACCTAATATATTTTCCGCTAATGTTTTGTATTCTAAAATTTGTGGATTTTTTTCATTCATAACCACAGGAGCACTTGAAGATACAACTTCAAAATCAACACCTTTAACCATACATTGTTTTAATCTTTTAATCAAATCATCTACAGAACTTGTTTCAACCAACCTAAAATCACACAAAACCTCACAATAATCAGATATAATATTAGAAACTTTCCCTCCTTCAATTTTTGCAAAATGAAGTGTATCTATCCATTTATCTTTTGGCTTTTTCCCTTCTAAATCATACGCAGGATATATTTTTCTGATATTAGAAATTACCTTAAACATCAACTCGTTTGCATCAACTCCTTCCCATGGTCTTGAACCATGAGCTTCTTTTCCCTTAGCCACAATTTTCACAAAAACAGGATTCTTACATTTGGTAATAATCTTTGTAATATCACCGCCAACATCATTGTCTAAAACAACATTTGCCTTAATTTTTGCATATTTTTCCAAAAAAGCCTTCGTCCCTTTAGACCCCTTTTCTTCGTCTGATGATAATATTATTCCAAACTTTATCGGTAACTTATTTTCAACCACATATTGCATAGAATTAAGAGCAACGGCAGCAAAAGATTTCATGTCTAAAGCCCCTCTTCCATAAAGTTTTCCATTTTTTATAACCGGTTTAAACATATTATCTTCAGCTGGCACAACATCTACATGTCCTAAAACTAAAGCATCAAAATCCAATGAATTATGGTTTCTTATCATAATTACCGGAGCGATTCCTTTTTTTTGAAAAATATCAACTTTTGTACCAATCAATAACATCATATTTTTAATATAATCAAACTGTTCCTTTATTTCTTTTTCGTTACCTGTCTCACTTCTAAATCTTATCAATTCTTGTGCTACGTCAATTATCTTCATTTTTGCTCTCCTTTTTTACGATTTATTCATCTAATAATGAAATAATAACTCTCAAGTTATAAAAAAGCTTTAAAAGGACAAGCATCAATGAAAAGAATTTTATTCATCGTTTTTATTTGCATGATTGGAGTTATTGCTGCCGTTGCCCAAGATATTTCTCCAAAAAACAAAGAAGACAACAACAATCTTCCCAGATTTGCGTCCTTACGCTCTTTGCCCGTTAACGCCCGTTCCGGCCCGGGAACAAAATATCCGATAGAGTGGGTGTATATGCAAAAATCCGCTCCCGTTGAAATAATCGCCGAATTTGATGCATGGCGCAGAGTTCGAGATTGGCAAGGCTCTGAGACATGGATAAATCACCTTATGTTATCATCCAAACGATATGCCAAAGTAATAACACCGGGTGAAAACAATTTATACAGCAAAAACAATTACAAATCTCCTGTCATTGCCCGTGTAGAAGACGAAGTTATAGGAGAAATCAAAAAATGTCCGGCCAATAATGATTTCTGCTTAATTTCTTTTGACAAAATCGAAGGTTGGATGCCTCGCAAAAACTTATATGGCATCTTTACAAATGAAGTTATTGACTAAGGAGCCAACTCAAACAAGTTTTTTGGCAAATCATTTATTAATACTAAAGTAATCAACATCCAAATAAATGCATAAACTTGTAACATCTCTTTTATAATTTTATTTTTCAAAGGTGGAAAGATATCTGAATATTTTTTAAACATCTTGTTAATCATTATCAAAAGAAAAATCATAACTAAAAATTGTATTCCCAGCCCTGCCCCTATAAAATGTTCTTTTATAGGAAGCAAAGCTTTATAAAGAAAAGCCAACCCACTCAAATACAAAACAAGACATACAGCAAAAATTCTTTGTATCTTTACATTATACGCATATTTTTGCTCTTTTTCCTCTTTTACCTTTTCCGGAGACAATCTGCTGACTTCAATGCCTCTGATTTTTTCAGGATCGTTTTTATGTTTTTTTATATCACTTAAATCTCGATTAAATTTGTCATCAATTGAACACAAACCGCAACCTTTGGATGTAAAATAAGAATGATTTGAATTATTTTTACATTGTTTAAGCCCGTGCATCAACTTCCACAAATGATCTTGCCACTCTCTCGCTGATGGTCTTTGACACCCTTTAGTAAAAGCTCTTTCAAAAAGCTCTAATGTTTCTTTATTAAAATATTCATGTATACTATATGGATGCGGATATTGATATTTATCCGGCCACAAACCATAGGCATAATGATATTGTTCTATTCTGGTTTGAATAGTCATCATATCTGCATTTTGATTTTTTGGAGTTCCTGAAAAAGGATGAATACCATTATTTAAAAGCCTAAACATAATAACAGCCAAAGCAAACCTATCTTGCTCTTCTCCCATCTCTTCGCAAGATTGTTTCATCCCTTCAGGATAAATATATTCTTCACTGACAAATTCTGCAGGATATCTTCCTCGTTCACCTTTTATTGAAAAACCATCACAATCAACCATAGCCACAAGCATATTTTCCTTATAAACAGTCAAATTTGATGGCTTTAAATCAATGACATAATGACCGCATTCATGCAGCGCGGCAACCATTGAAGCAACATTATAAGCGGCAAAAATTCTATAGGCATACTTTTCGGATAAACCTAATTTCTTTCTAATGGCTTTTTGCATTAAATGATCTAAAGAAACTGCTGATTCCATATCAATTAACGGCATCATATAACCGACACAAAAACCTTTTTCATCATCTAACAAAGCTTCCGGCCAAGCTATTTGAATATATTCTTTTCCTCCTGACATCACAGCAGGAAAATCCGGTTTATTTAAAAGCATCGCTTGCAATTTTTGCCTGTTTGTTGCTGATTTTTCTGTATTATGAAAAATTTTTACAACACTTTCCGGGCGCCCTTCAACCAAATAAATTTTGCCCGAAGCTCCTCCTTTATTTATTAATTTTCCGAGAGTTATCTTTCCAAAGGAACCGTCCGCATAAACCGCATTATATATATGTTTTTCTTCAGCCATTTACAGATTACCTATCCAAAGCAATGTTTTATCATCAGAATTTAATCTTTGCGCTTTAGGTGTATTCAGCGTATTGCTTAAAGCGCGACGAGCTTTTATTACATTATCTTCTTTTCCCAAAAAGTCATTTATCGGTATAATAAACTTTTTTTCAATATCCCCAAAATCAGCTTGAAAAGCAAAAGATGTAACACCATCCGACATTAAAAGAATATTTTTTGCATCATCAAATTTCGTAAATCTTAAATTTTCACGCCACGCTTGTTGTGTAAAGAAAAACGTTTCACACGAAAAACATCCGTTTTCCGGTCGAGAAGCTACAAAACTACCCTCATCCCGCAAAGACAAAGCCGCACCATCTCCTATATGAAAAAAAACACCCCTCTTTTCTCTATATACAACTCCTACTAAAGTTGCCGCAAACAAAGACAACCCCTCTTCGTTTTTGGATTTATTAAACCGATGCAAACAAAGTTTCTCTCTCACAATTTTCACAGCTTTAACAATGTGTTCTTCTATGTTTTCAAAATCTGCATTTTTCAACAAATCACATAAAACCGTACAAAGAGCTTTGGCGCCTGTTTTTCCGTATTTTGCAGAACCGGCACCATCAGAAACCACCGCAACCAAATTATTACCGATAACATAGCGATAATAATCCTGACAAGGAATATCTTTACTTAAATGCAAATGCCCTACCACACTTGCTGCCACAATTTTAGGTCTGTGCGATTTATTCTTCATCCCAATCGCCCGTATCCTCAATCAAATCCAATGCATTTGGAGCAGCTCTGGATACACACGAAACACTTCTGCTTAACCAAAGGAAAAATTCTGTAAATCTCAATCCGCTCAATCTTTTTGGTGAGTTTGTTGAAAACATTGCTAATTTATCCAAATTAGCTTCTTGTGTTCCAACAGCATGAATAACAACTTTTTTATTCTGCTGAGCTTCACGACATTTTTTAGCGACAATTTCCCAATCATAATCTGTTGGCTCTCCATCGCTTATTAAAAAAATCCACGGCCGTTTAGACGTAATACCACAACTATCATAAAGACATTTCTGCTCTTCAATTTTTTTCAGCGCCATTTCCATTGCTTTACCCAAAGGAGTTAACCCTCCAGCTTCCATTTCCGGTGCTTCAAAATTCATTGCATCAATCCAATCCGAAGAAACAACGGCTTCATCTTTTCCAAAAGCTTTAATAATAAGGAGCTGAACACGAGATGATGCATCAATATCATCTTTAAGCTCTTGTTCCAGTGCTTTTAGCCCCATATTTAGTTGCTTTATAGGCTCTCCTCTCATAGATCCCGAACAATCAAGAACCAAAACACAAGGTGTTCTCTCATTTGCATTATCTGCAAATTCGACATATGGTATCATCTCATTATCAACATCACTTATAGCCATTTGTCTTCCTTCCAAATTATTTATCATAAGGATATGTGTGCGGATAACCGCTATCCGGATATGGAATCGTTTTTGCAGCTTTACCGCAAGCACTAACCATAAACAAATTCACTAACAAAAAAAGAAACATAAATATTTTTTTCATATACAATTCCTTTACCTATTTACCTATATAATACACACATAACCTTTCAACAGTTAAGTAAAATTTAAGTTATACAACAGAAAAATGCTCAAAAAGTTTTTATTAATTTTATTTTTCATCAGTTTTATATCTCCTGCCATGGCTCAAAAAGGAGCAAACATCTTTGCATATCCGCGCAAAGCTCCCACATCAAAGATATATAATCGCTACGGACAGGCATTTTCCTTATATGATTTTGCAGGCGATTTTATAGTGGCTGTTTTTTGGTCAAAAACTTGCATACCCTGCCTCAAAGAAATGGACGATTTAAACATATTCGCAAAAAAAACCGCTGACACAGGAATTAAAGTCATAATTATATCACCTGATAAAGAGTGGCTATCACCCGAAGAACAATACGCCGTACTAAAAAAATACGGTGGACAGGATTTAGATTTTTATACAGACAAAAAATCAAAATTATCAACCGACTTCGGAATTTTTACATCTCCACACACCGTTCTCATAAACAGCGATTCTATGGAAATCGGACGTATTAGAGGCTCTGTTGATTGGGATGACGAGGATGTTATAGAATATATATATAAAATAAAGGCTCAACACTAAATATCTTCCGCAATATACACTTCTACCGAACTTCGAGGACTTTCTTGTGCTTTTTTGGTTGCCGCAATTGCTTGCTCTATTAATTTCTTAGCAGAATGCGCCGGCTGAGGAAACAAACTTGCACCCATTGAAAATAATATCTCGTGCCTCGTAAAATTATCACTCACACCTTCATATAACACCTCTGTAATACGCCTTATTTCATGGTTAGCTTCAGCTTTATTTTTTACTCCGGTTAACAACACCCAAAAATTATATTTTAATCCCAAAGCCACAGTAGCCGTTTTTGGCAAATTTAATATTAAATTGCTTGCCATTTTTTTCACCATCATATCTTCAATATGCATTTTCCTGAAAGATTCAATATTATCAATATTGATTGCTACAACAACCAACATATTCTTATCACGAACATTTTCTTTCAAATTTTCTTGCGTTACCGCAACCTGAACTCTGTCTTCAAACAAAAAGAAATTCGGTAATCCTGTTAAATCATCATACAAATTATTAAATGTTGATTTAACAATTTTTTTTGTATGTTCTCCCAATAAAATAAACGAAAAATGCTCTATCTCCGACAAATAAATTGCCTGAAAATTCATTGGTATAATTTTTCCGGCAAAAGACTTTAACCGTATTTTTAACGTTTTTGCGTTAGTGAGCATTTCTCCGATGTTTTCAGCCAACAAATTCCAATCGTCTTTGGCCACCAAATTCAAAAACTTGCCACCCAAAACATCTTTATCGATACCCACATCCAAAAGATTCATCGCTGCAGAATTCAAATAAACAACTTTATCATCTCGAATTAAAAACGCCGGCCTCTCTGATGTGGCAATAACCATATTTATGATATCCGATAAATTAATATCAAGTTTTCGCCACGTATCCTCTTCTTTTCTTTTTTGAACAACTTTCGTTATTTCTGATTCGTTGAACTTTTCCAAAGAATCCACATCTATCGCATACTTATCGGCTTCTTTCAAAATGTTGATATCAACGTTTTGAGTTGCTTTCAAATTTTTATTTCCCTCTAAAACACTTGTTATTTCTTTTTGCTGATACATAAAAACCCCTATTAAGAAACTTCTTTTTTCAATCTTAGAATCTATTTTTCAAAAAACCAAAATATTTGTATTTTATTAACATTCTGATGTTAATATACTAATCATTTAGTAGATTTAAACTGAAAGATTTCGATATGACCGACGAACAAATAACGGAAGAATCCGCTGAAATCATACAAGAAACAACATTTAAAAGCTTTCTTCTCAAAGAACGTTTTGAGATTTGCTTTGATAACCCTCTTCCAAACTTGGATACAAATGATAGTAAAGCCTACGAGGTCAAAGATAATATAAACCCTCAAAGAAACTTATTCGCTCTTATATGTGGTCACGAAACATCTCCGCGTTTATCATACCTTCCGTATATGAAATCAATTGATGCTCCAAATATTTTAAAACTAATAGAATATGGCGTTGTTACAGAAGAAAACGGAAAAGAAACAATAGCTCTTATATACAACAAACCGACAGGACCGCGAGCAGACTCTTTCGATGATAATTATGAAAAGATGACACCTGAAAGATTCAAATCACTAGCTCTATCTTTACTATCGGCGTGTGATGTTTTAAAAACCTTCGGATTAACGCACCGAGCTATTCGTCTCAATAACGTTTTTTTCAAAGATTCGTCGCGCAACGAACTTGTTCTGGGTGATTGTTTGTCATCTTTTCCGGGAATGTACCAAGAAACATGCTGCGAAACTATTGAAAACATGCTTTGCGAACCTCAATCTCGAGGTAACGGACTTCATGAACACGATTTATACTCTTCCGGAGCCGTTCTCTTAGGGCTTGCTCTTAACAGAGACATTACCTCTGAACTGTCTGTTAACGAACAAATTAAACAAAAACTTCGCAATACATCGTTTAACTTTTTGTCAAACAACGAAAAACTGCATAATCAAATTGTTGTTATTCTTCGCTCACTGCTTGATGATAACCCGGAAAACAGGTGCGATTACGCACAGCTTTTCAATTATTATGACGGTAAAACAACATCTTTTTCACTAACCGATAATTATGATCATTCATCAAGGGCGCTTGTTGTAAACGGAGAAAAATGTTATACTCGCAAAAGCGCGGCCCTTGCAATGTTATCTAATCCTGATTTTGGTATAGAAGTAATCCAAAGCGGTAAGCTTTTGGAATGGATAAAAAACGGATTAGAAAACGAAAAACTCCATGCAAAAATAGAAAAACATATAGCTCTGGAAAAAGACAATCCCGATAAAAATATTTTACTGGCTCGCATCTGCATTTTTTTAGACTGTTCTTTACCTCTAAAAACATCTGACGGATACTTGTTTCCTGTAGGATTAGCCAAAACAATTTTTTTCAACAAGAAAAAAGCAATATCTTTAACACCTCTTCAAACGCTCATTTCAACAGATGTTATCAAATTGTGGTATCAAGAACAACCGTCTTTAAGGGCGCCGACAAACGCTGGAGAATTCAAGCTCTACATTTCCCGCAACGATTACGGATATGGTTTTGATAGAATAATGTATGATTTTGATGAAGATCTTCCGTGTTTAAGTCCTTTGCTTGGCAACACTTTTGTAAACAGTGTTTCCAAACTGTTAAAAGCGCTTGATAACAACCATAAAGGTAATTATCAAGCAATGCCTTTTGATAAAAACATTATAGCTTATCTGCGCTGTAAAATGGGTAAAAAAATTGACGGTATAATCATCGATATAAACGCCAATCAAGATTCTTTAAAACTAAGTGCAATAATACGTCTTTACGCTAATATTCAAAGCAAAAACGGACCCGCTCAATTGCCAAACTTGTCTCAATGGTTGATAAATATGTCGAAACCTCTTATCCAAAGTTTTCACAACATCAAATACCAAAAATATTTAGAACAAGAGCTTCTGCATATATCAAAAAATGGTAAAATTATGGAAATAGTTGAAATTCTGGAAAACGAAGAAGCTCGCAATCGTGACAAAACAGATTTTTCCGAAGCACTAAAACTGGCAAATTTCCTTCTTGGGGAAAAAGCTAAAATTTTATCAGGAGACAATAAAATAGACGAAGAAGCTCGAGACTTAGGTTTGCGATTTACTTCCATTCTTGCCGTGTTAACCATGCTAAGCTCTTTTGTGTTTAGCTTAATATACTGGATAATCAAATGATAAAACCTTTGAATAAATTACCAAACAAAAAAACAAAAAAAGGATTCCCCAAATTCAATCTTTTTCAAAAAATTTTGATTTTCATAGGTCTTATGATCATATCTTTCACGGCCTTACCTGCTGTAATAGTCCTTTTTCTTGGCTTATTACCAACGCTTACAATTGTTGTAACCGATACAAAAAACATCAACAAAATAACTACGGTCGGATGCTTTAACATATCAGGCGTAATGATTTGCTTAAACAATCTATTTCAACAGTTCTCAAATTCTGCTTCGTTTGCCATCAAAGACAATTTGTTCAACATCATTATAATGTTAGCGGCAGCGGCTATAGGAATGTTATTATATCACATTCTTCCCGAAATATTTTCTTACATATTTAAAAATTCAGCTCAGCATCGACTAAAAACTATCAATGCCAAGCTGGAAAAATTAAAAGAAACATGGGCAAATATCATACCCGAAGATCACTAAATATCAGCCTCTATAGCTTTACGAATTTTCTTTATAGAGTTAAGCTCAATTTGCCTGATTCTTTCTTTGGATATATTATATGTTTTGCTTAAATCATCCAATGTTATAGCTTTATCCAACAATCTTCTTTTAAATAGGATGTCTTTTTCTCTTGCATTCAATACGCCAACAGCTTTATTAAACAAAGCTTTTCTATACTTCATAGTATCACTATAAGCCAAAACCTCTTCTTGATTTGGTTTCGAATCTGCAATAAAATCCATCCATTCCGCACCATTATCACTTGATGTATCAACAATAGTATTTAACGACCCGTCATGTGCTTTTAATCTAGTATTCATATCAGTAACTTCTTGAACACTCACATCAAACGTTCCTGCAATTTTATTCAAAATATCCGGCGACAAATCTCTATCATCACTGAGGTTTAAGCGATTTTTTATTTTACGCAAATTAAAAAACAATTTCTTTTGCGCTGCTGTAGTTCCTATTTTTACCAAAGACCACGAATTTAAAATATACTTCTGCACAGAAGCTTTAATCCACCACAACGCATATGTTGAAAATCTAAACCCCTTTTCCGGTTCAAATTTTTCAACAGCATACAACAAACCGATGTTTCCTTCAGATATCATTTCGGCAGAAGACAAGCCGTATCCTCTATATTTTGAAACAACTTTTACAACCAACCTTAAATGAGATGTTACCAAAATTTTTGCAATCTCACTGCTTTTGGTTTGCTGATATTTAACAGCTAACTTATACTCTTCATCTTGAGATAAAATAGGATATGTTCTGATTTTTTGCAAATATCTCGCCATATTAATTTCTGGCGAAAAATCAATACCATTCAATGCTGAGACTTTTTCCATCATAAAAACTCCTGAAATTATAAAACTTATCAACAGTTCAATAAAGTCCGAGTCCAAAAGTCCAAGTCCAAAAAATTTCAAAGCCAACTGTACAGACAGCTACAAAAAAAGCAATATATACTTTAGTTCTATAAAAACAAAAAACACTGTATTTAAAATCAAATTTTCCGTAAAACACCCAATAATTGCATCATATCATCCGGCAACAGTGTTTCAAAAAACATTTTTTCTTTCGTTCGCGGATGAACAAAACCCAAACTTTGGGCGTGCAATGCCTGTCTGGGAAAGTGATTGATAAAATCTTTTATATTTTTTTCAATACTTTTATCATTAATTTTTTTTGCTTTAACATAAAGCTTATCACCAATCAAATTATTTCCCTGTTTAGATAAGTGTACCCTAATTTGATGTGTTCTTCCTGTTTCCAAATTACACTTAACCAAACAAGCCAATCCCTTATAATTTTCAACAACATCATAATGTGTTATAGCTTTTTTTCCTCCTTTTGCCACAACTGCCATTTTTTTTCTATCATAAGGACATCTTCCTATATCTCCTTCAATACACCCTTTAGACGGAATCAACATTCCATAAACAACCGCAAAATATGTACGCTCAATAGAATGCTCCGCAAACTGTTCACATAAAAACTTATGAGCATTATCATTTTTAGCAACTACCAAAATTCCCGAAGTTTCTTTATCAATTCGATGAACGATTCCCGGGCGTTTCACTCCTCCTATACCGGATAAGTCCCTACAATGAAACAACAAGGCATTAACCATTGTTTTATCCGGCGCCCCCGGAGCCGGATGAACCACCATTCCTGCCGGTTTATTAACAACAACAATATCTTCGTCTTGATAAATTATGGGAAGTTCTAAATCTTGAGCAACAGGAACCGCATCTACAGCTTCAGGAACAGTCAAAACAAACGATTCGCCCTCTTTAACTTTATACGAGTTATCACTAACCGTAATATCGTCACAAACAACATTGCCCATATTTATTAATTTTTGAATCTGTGATCTGGAAATATCTGGAAAACACAAAGACAAAAACCTATCCACTCGGCTTCCCTTAAAATCTTTATTAACTATTGGTGTATTATAAATATTACTATCGGACATTTTTTATTTTATACATTAAGTTTAACTTATGTACCATAATAAAACAAAAAAACAAACTTGCAAGAGAGGCTTTTATATGAACAAACTTAAAATAATAAAAATTATCGTTGCTGTTCTGACGTTTTTATTAATATTCGGATTTCTTGTTGCCGCAGGAACCATCTATAAAAAAGTAAACCAAAAGCCCAAAAAAATAGACATAAGCTTAAACGAACCTACCGGTAGTCAAATAATTGATTACAAAATCGACAACAAAAACCTGTATGTGCTGATAAAAGGAGGAAACAAATCCGACCGCATAGTCATGGTTACCCCTTCAGGGGAAATATCAACCATTAAAACAAATTAGGAGTAAAAAAATGGCAAACGATAATTTTTCTTCCGACGATTTTGATAAATTGCTTGACGATTTTATTGCTTCACAACTCCAAGATACCGAGGATTCTTTGGCTGAATTGCACGATTCTTCTAACAAAAAACCTCAAAAACAATCTCCGGAAAAAACTCAAAACGATGAAATAATCTCAGATACTACCTTAAGTCCCATCATCGAAAAAATTTTTGATGAAAACGCACAAAATCTTGCTCTCGAAGAACGACGCCTTTTCGATGCATATTCCGAGTTTATAACAAATTCTAAAGCTTGCGGAGCCGAAGCCGATATTACTACTCCCGAGTTCATATTTACGGCGCAAGAACTTTTACCGCGTTTTCGCCCAACACGCATAGAAAAACTTAATCATGATATCGTTGCTGCCTGGGAAATATTAATAGCATCACAACCCGTTCGCCTCTCATCTCTTCCGCCCAATGCCTCTGACGAACAAATTTTGAGTTTTGCAGAAAAAACAACAGACAAAAACCTCCAAATAGCGTTGATATCATACGTTGAAACATTAATAGAAATTGATAGTTGCGAAATTGCATACAACTTACGCCGAATAAAATACGAAAAACACAAAATAGAAAAAAAGCTTTACGAAGAACAAATTCGTCGTCGTGATTCAATGCGCAAATATATTGAAGCAATCAAAGCCGAGCGTTTTCCCGTTGATGCCGAAATGTTGGTTAACAACTTTTTCAAAACAGTTCGTAAAGATCCTGATGGTGCAAAAAAAATGCTCGAAAACAATCCGGCAACCTTTGCCCCCATCCAAATTGACAAAATTCCCAATCGTTGCTTTGGTCTAATCAAACCAAAACCGGAAGACGGAATACGAATAAACAAGAAATTAGGCAAATTTTTAAAAAACTTAAAAGCTTAAAATTGATAAAATATAGACAAAAAGCTTTTTTACTGGTATAATAAAACCAGCTACACAAAGTTATTTCTAATCAAAGGAATCAAAGACATGGCAAAACAACCATCTGCTCGCGATATAATAGCTAAAAATGTAAGCACAACAATAGCTAACAACGTATCAAAACCAAAAGAAAATTCAGCTGTAAAAGAGCTTAAAAACCTTCAAAGAACCGATTATTCCGGATATACATCAAAAGTTGCAAAATCTATAACCTCCGTATACCGAGCATCTCAACCGAATTCTCAATATCAAGCATCTGAAGACGATATAAAAAATTATCACGCCATCGCTTCTATAATTGCTGAAAAAAGAGGCATCACTCCAAAGGGAACAGACGGACAATTTTCTGAAGAACAATATGCTAAAGAACTTAGCCCTATCAATTTGCTCAAAGACCTAACTCGTGATTCATTAGAAAGAGCTCATTCATCTTCTGCATCAAAAGAAGAAAATGAAGAAAGTTTTGCATTCAGCCGTTCAATTATCGAAGGAGGTATTGAAAGTTCTTATGATAACGCTTCCACAGACGAACAAGCAGCCTCATTGCTCAGCGCTGTTAAACAAATGACATATATGACCGATGAAGAATTTGCAGAAATAGAAGATGCCGATACTCGAAACGCTTACTTGCAAACACTAAGTGATGCCGAAAGAGATCGTCTGACCAAGGTTTACGAAGAAAAACACGAAAAAAATTTTGATCCGACTAGCAACGCTTCTCAATTCAAAGGCTTTGAAGATGATCCTGATTGGGGTTACAAAAAAGATGATGATAACTTTAAGATTGACCAAGGAGATATCATTGATTACCTAATGAAAGAGGTTATTTTATCCAGTGCTGCTTGGGCTGGCAACAAAGTTGCCGGTTTAGGCGGAATCATTCTCTATGAAGGCCTAACTTATACTGAACGCAAACTATCCCCTTATTGTCGAAAAGGAAAATTAGGATTATTAAGAGGTTGGGACAAGCTTAAAGAGAATATGTTTGGAGATTCCAATGATCCCGAAACTCAAAACAGAAGTGCATTATTTGACGAATTTCTCGGTGAACACGGAAGCTTAATCAACGCCCAAGCTGAAGCGTTAGCTGACTATAATGCCTTCATTAGTGATCCTCTTTCAAGTAAATATAGCCGCTATAAAACAAAAAAATGTACGGATATGGCGCTAGGTCTTTGCACACCAACAGAAAATGGATTTATGTATCCGGATGGAGGGCATAAATATCCGGGCGAACAATCAGAAGAAAATAAGAAAAAACAATGCGAGTTTTTTGAAAAATTACAAAAAGATATCGACAAAGTTCTTCTCGCTAAAATGAAACAAATAAACAACCCAAATAATGACCCAGACAAAAACACAGAAATAGAAACTTGGTTTAAACAACAACGCGACGCTGAAAAAGATAAATTAAACGGCAAAACTCCAAAATATCCTTCTGCTAATGAGGATATGGAAAAGGCTTATAAGAACGCTAAAAATAATACAGTTACAGAGATTAATGCTCTGGCGGCTTGCGATGAAATATCGGCATTGAAAAAATATTTTGAGACAACATATACTGCCTACAAAGTAGCCGAACTTTTCCGTACGGATCCGAAAAACGAGTTGTTTAAAGACGATCAAGACAAAACAGCAAAACAAAAACTATCTGAAGCAATAGACGCTTTTACTCTTGAAGGACGAGCTATATTTTTGCACAACCTCCAAAATCTTCGCTCAGGAGACACAAACGCAGTTTCATCAGCCGAACTTATTGAAAAAGCCGATAAAGCTCTAAAAAGAGAACAAGCCCCTAAAGACTCTAAAAAATATACTAATCCATTCCAAGACACAGTTGAAGAAACAAAAGAAGAACCCAAAAGAAAAGATCTTATAAATGCTTTTGACAACTTCACCGCTGAAGATATTCTTATCACTCGTTATAATGATTTCACAAAACAAGCAAAATATTTTGAGGAAAAAAATAAAGACACCGATGACCAAAGAGACTTCGCTCAAGCTGTTAAACAACGCTGCACCGAAACAGGAAAAGCCCTAAAAACAGCTCAAAGCGCAAAAGAAGCAGGTTACAATCCTACAGTAAAAAACATTAGAGAACAAAGGTAACAAAATGAAAAAAATAATTCGTCTTATCCGTGGCATCTTTGTTTTAATTGGTTGGACCGGTGTTTTTATATTTTTATCAAATTTACTGACTTCAATCATTTGGAATTTTAATTTTATGTCATCACGTTCTTGGGATATATTGTCTTCTTTTTGGAATCATGGAGGAGTTATAAAAACAACATCTGACGTAGTTTTAATAACGATACTATTAACTCTGCCTTTGTTTTGGTTAATAGGATACATTTTGGTACTAAAATTAAACTATACCAAAATACTCCTTTATCCTATCAATTTAATATACAATATTTTCACTCCTAAAACAAACAAAGAACCGGAACGAATAGTAATCAAAAATATCAAATCAAGCCAACAAATGGTTGATGATATAAAAGCCGAAATAGATTCTCTAAAACCCGAAAAATCTAAAGAAGCCGGAAATTTACGCTCAGAAATAAACAAAAAATTATCTGATGAGATAAAAAACTAAAAAAATAATCTCTTGTTAATCAATTTTATATTAGTATAATAAGAGAAAATCTAACGGAGAATGGTTTTGAAACCTTTGCTAATATTGTTAAGAATAATGCTTGTCGGCCTCTTTTGGAGTGTTTTCTTCATAGAGGGAATCCGTGTCATTATGCTTACCAACTGGCATTTTGACATTTTTCGCTCGTCACATTGGCAACACGCATGGAATCTATGGTTATCCGGCTGGGTTATAGACGAAGCAAAAGAATGGGCTTTTATCTTAATTATTCTGACAACCATTCCTGTGTGGATTACCGTTTGGGCTGCTCTCAGCACCATACACTGGGGTGCCGTTTTCACATTCCTCAGCATCCTTCCTCTTAAGATATTTAACAAAGTTTTCGAAAAACAAGTAAAACAAATCACTAACTCTGCTTCCGTAAAAGTAGTTAAAAAGAAGAAATCATACAAAGAAATTCGCCCAAAAAGCATCCGAAACCCTATTGATGATTCTTCTCGTCCAACTTCTATCTTTGATGAAAATCGCCGTGCAGCTTTGTCCGGTGTATCTACAAAACCTCGTCTTTCTGCTGCAACTCCTACTTCTGCAACACCCTCTCAACCAAAAGAATTTTCTCATTCTCTGTTTGAAATGAGCGATACTGAACCGCTTGATTTTGATTTGTTTGCAGAAACACCTGTCCCAACACCACAGCCCAAAACAGAACCGAATAAAGATGAAGCTAAAAAAGAATCTTCTGTTCCGTCAACAAAGAAAAAGAATCAAGAATCTCCTTCAAATCAGAACAAAAACAAAACCGGCGGCTCTAATTCCACCTTTGAACTTCTGAAACAAAAAGGCTACGAAATCATTACCGGAGCAACTATCAAAAACACCTTTATTGATTTTATCGGGGTGTCAAAAACTCAGATTTATATGTGTTTAAATGATAAAGAACCCGGTGATTGGCTCGCCGATGAAGAGCGCTTTAATGACGAAGAGCCTTTATGGTTTTCCGAAAGCTCTCACCGTATATCTCCTGTTCGCAAAGCAGATTTAGCTCGCATTACCTTAGAAGAAAAACTTAAAGATGCAGACCTGTCTTTTAATGTTATTCCTTTGGTCGTCGAGCAAATAGGAAATATTATTAACGCAGAAGATATGCTGGATGTATGGAAGGATATTGGCGTTAAAGTAACTCGCATAGATCGCGGAACACCAAAGGAAATCCCTTTACTTGCCAAAACTCTTGATGAGGCCGATGGCAACGTCGAAAAATCTGTTTTTGAAAAAATAAAAAAACTATTAAGAAACATAGCATAAAATAAAAAGAGGAAGAAATGGCTCTGGAAAAAGAAGGCGAAGAATGGAAAGAATATAACAGTGCTGTCAGATGGATGGTTATAACAATAACGCTTTCATTTGTTGTTACTTTATTTTTGGCTCTTATATCAATGCCCTTAGCCTACATCATAGGAAACGGGATATCAAAAGAAAGTATGGATGACGTCGGCAAATTTTTTACTTTAGTTTTTAATCAGAGCGGTTTCCTTTACAAAAGATATTGGGTTTGGATGAAACAACTGGTCAACTATAATGGCCCATTTTCCGTCAGTTTATGGGTACCTATTTTACCTTTTATAAGCCTTCCTCTCGGCATTATTTTTGGTCTGATAACCAATCCTTACCGTTTTCAATCAAACATTCATGGCTCGGCTCGTTTAGCAACAGAAAAAGATATCAAAAAAATGGGATTGTTTGACGGCTTTTGTATTGTTGTGGGCAAATTCAAAGGGCGATTGTTAAGAATGAACGAAACACTGTCTGTATTATGTTGCGCCCCTCCGGGAACAGGTAAAACCGTTGGTGTTGTTATTCCCACAATATTTAACTCTCCGGGAATGAGTATCGTCGTAAATGATCCCAAACCTGAATTATGTTATTCAACATCCGGTGCCAGAGCCAAAGTAGGTCCTGTATTCATAATAAATTGGGGTATGGAAGACAATCCGGCAGAAGGTATATACTATCCCAGTTGGAATCCTCTTTCTCCGGGAGCTGTTCCCGCCCCCGGTCCCGGAAGAGATATGTATGTAGATTCTATGTGCAATACTTTGGTTGAAGATCCTAAAGGCGGAGCAGACCCCCACTGGTCAAAAACCGGTCGAGCAGCCCTCAATGGTTTTATACACTTTATAGTGTCAAAATGCGAAAAAGCTCGTGCCAATGACTATTTTATAGGTAGAGTTTACGAGGGAAAACTTGACGAAGAAGATAAAAGAGTCCTTGAAGGATACTATCTCGAAATGAACGATCCTATGGCCACCAGAGCTTTACAAAACCTTCGCTCTGACTCTTTAAATATCGACAATTATCTCCCCATAGGAACATGGGCTTTGTTACCGGATAAATGGATTGGACACGAATCATGTTTAGCAATGATTCTTGAATGGATTACCGAGGCTCAAATAAAACAATCTCAAGAAATAAAAAGACGTATGGATGAAGGAGATCAAATGGCTGCTATGGCCGATCCTATGCGTGATTTGTTAGAAGCGGCTATTGATGAGGCTCGCAAATTTGGTTACTCTGCCCGATGCATCGTAGAGCTAAGCCAACTAAGCTCTATGCCTGACAAAGAACGCGGCTCCGTTCTTTCGACTGCTTTTGCAGGTATTGGTATCTTCAAAAACTCTGCTGTTGTCGCTCGAACAAGTTTTTCGGATATTCAGTTCAAAGATCTTCGAGGTCTAAAAGATCCCATTACCGGCGAATTTAAACCTATTTCCGTGTATCTTTCAGTAAACCAAGTAGATGCTCGTGCATTAAGCGTTATTTCGGGAACGTTTTTTGACTTGATGTCTTCTTATCTTATTGCAAACCCTCCCAACTTTGTAAACCCGACAGACGGAAAAATGGGACCTTTTCCTTGCTTATTTGCAATCGACGAGTTTCCTACACTTCCAAAACTAAAAGCTGTCATTGATGGACCGGCTGTAGGACGCGGACAAAAGGTATCATATCTGCTTATAGGCCAAGACTTAGGACAAATTTCCGGTAAATACGGAAAAGATGACCTTGAAACCGTCATATCAACCACCGCATGCAAAGTTATCTTATCCCAAAACAATGAAGTAACAGCTCAACGTTTTTCTAAAATGATTGGCAACAAAACCGTACAAACAACCTCTTACTCCAAAAACGAAGGATCTTTCTCCAAAGGATCAAATCCTTTTGCCAAGAATGTAAGCTATCAACTTCAAGGGGTTTCTGTTATTTCAACAACCCAACTCCTAAGCCTTCCCACATCAAAACAGGTTGTTTTAATGCAAAGCTTTATTGACCGTCCTATTATGGCCGATTCTCCTCGTTGGTATCTTGATCCGAAAATGAAAGCCCTAACCAAAATACCTCCGGCTCCAAACGTACCGGATTGGATTGTTGCTCAACGAGAAGATATCAACGATGATATGTTGGCAAAATTAGGTATAGATTATGATCCTAATGAAAATTACGATGAATACTCTGAAGAGTTTGAAGACGATGAATAATCAAAAAAACATCCTGTTTCAAAAAAACAGGATGTTTTTTGTAAACGGCTAATCAGTAATTTTGATTAATCCAATCAACTATTGTTGCTTTTGAATTCAAACCGACTTTTGTATCAACCAGTTTACCATCTTTAAACATTAACAAAGATGGTATACTTCTGAGTCCATAATTAGCAGGCGTTTGAGGAGCTTCATCAACGTTCATTTTACAAACAACAACCTTATCAGCCATCTCATTAGAAATTTCTTCCATGATGGGTAGCAGTTGACGACAAGGTCCGCACCATTCAGCCCAAAAATCAACCAAAACCAATCCTTTCGAATTTAAAACCTCTGTTTCAAACTGACTATCAACAATCGCTTTCATACTGAATCCTTTCCAAAAAAGTACATTATACCTAAATATAATATACTTTTTACATAAATAAAGTTATTTATGCAAAAATTAAACATTATTCTATTTTCATCATTTGAGAAGTATTCGTCCACAAAATATATGTTTCTATCTTTTTTTCAGGATAAATGTTTTCAACAATTTTTCTATAAGCTCGCATTTGCTTTAAATATCCCGAAGGAACATCTTCCAAACAACTTGCTGCCGGTCTGTTTGTTTTATAATCAACAATCATAACTTTATCTTTTTCAACAATTAGCCGGTCTACCTGCCCTGAAATCATTTTATTCTCAACCATTCCCATCAAAGAAACTTCTGCTCTTGAATTTTTTCCAAATAACGAAGCAAACTTTGAAGAATTAAATAACTCCATAATTTCTTGTTTTATTCTTTCTTTTTCTTCTTTATCGAAACCAGCCCCTTGCTTACTCAAAAAATCTTCCAAAACCATATCCCTGTTTTTTTCTTCAATATCTGGTAAAAATTGCAAAATTTTATGTATAAATTTTCCTCTATTATACAATCTTACATTGTTTTTCATTACCAACGGAGAAATAGTTACTTCTTTCTTCTCTTCTTGATGCGACGGAATCAATGCTTTTATTTTAACATTTTCAAAATCATAATCTTCATAGACCCAATCCGGAACATTTTTTTCTTTTACTTTTGCTTTTTTTTCTTCTTTTAACTCCGGAGATATTTTTTGCTCCACAAAATACTGTAAAACCCCGTCTTCTCTTTTGGTTGCTATTTTTTCAAGAGCCTCTTTACAAATTGAGTACCAACAATCTTCGCTTTCTTTATTTTTCTTTTTATATCCGCAAATACACAACCGCTCTTCTGCTCTGGTCAATGCAACATATAAAAGGCGATTATATTCCTCTCTTGTAAGTTCTTTTTCATCCTCTAACAAACTCTGACAAACATCTGCATAAAATTCTTTTCCTAAAGGATAAAGCAACACATTGCCTTTTTTCAACCACCTTGCTTCTTGTCTGATATTTTTAATTCTGACGGTATCCGGTAAAATAACTATTGGCGCTTGTAAACCTTTAGACCCATGCACGGTCATAAGTCTCACCGCATCATTATCGTTTTGCTCCAAATCTCTTTTAATTTCAACCTCATCCTTTTGCATCCACTCAACAAACATTTGCATGGAAGGTATGTGTTCGCGCTCAAAATCCAACGCCAAATTAACAAATTCATCTAATGCATCTTCACAATCTTTTCCCAACCTTTCAACAAACAATTTACGACCCTGTAAATTATTTAAAACAAATGCAAAAAATTCAAAAGGTCTTTGTTCTTTAGAAAATTCATAGAGTTTTTTTAATTTATCAACACAAAAAGCAAACTTTTCATTGCTCTGCATCCTTTGCCAAACACTGCTTTCTCCTCTCTTATAGCAAAGCTCAAACAAATCATCATCATCTAACCCGAATAAAGGAGACTTCAAAACACAAGCAAAATTCAAATCGTCATCAGGCAATAAAGTAAATTTAGCCAATGCAACCAAATCATTTACTACTATTTGTTCTTGTAACTTTATTTTATCAACACCGGTTATGTTAACACCTGTATTCTTGCACGCCCTAACCATTTCTTCGACAAAAGAATTACGCCTCTGAACCAATATTAAAAAATCACTATATTTCAAAGGTCTGCCTTTGGAGGCTAAAATTTCTTTTTTTTCAACCTTTATTTTTATATTTTCAGCTATTTGCATAGCAAGCTTTGCTGATGGAGAAATAACCCCTACTCGCTCAACTGGAGGCAACCATATTTTGTCTGTATTATCATTATCGTCCGGTTCTACTAAGGGCCAAAATTCAACAACTCCTCCTTCCCCTATTCTTGAAGGAACGTGTTCTATATTCTGTTCTTTTTTGGCAACTCCTGCCCTGGCCTTTTCCAAAGCAAAAACCTCATTAACCACATCCAAAATAGCCGCTGTCGATCTAAAAGAAACCTCCATATTAACATCCCGAAAACCGGTTGTTTCTTTTGCAAAATAATCATGCATTTTCTCAAATTCTTTAGGATCAGCTCCTTGAAAAGAATAAATCGATTGTTTTCTGTCTCCAACAACAAAAACAGTCGGTTGTTTACTATGATTTCCATATCCGGAGAAAAATTCTTTTGTCAAAGCTCTGACAATAGCCCATTGTTCCGGTGATGTATCTTGAGCTTCATCAATCAAAATGTTGTCTATCCCTCCATCAAGCTTATACAAAACCCAATCAGCAACTTTCGGCGATTCCAACAATTTTTTTGTTAAAACAATCAAATCATTATAGTCCATTTTAGAATTTTGATTTTTGTATTTTTGATAGCGTTTTAACATCTCATCCGCAAAAACTAATACTGCTTTTGTTGAATTAAACAAGTTCAACGATTTTATTTTTTCTCCCGCCTCAAAAGCACAATTCATTATTCTCTCTGCGCAAACGTCAATATCCGGATATTTTTCTCTGGATTTTTTTACCAATAAATCTTTTCTCGGTTTTCCGTTAGTGAGCAACAACCTCAAACATTCTTCAAAAACTTTTTCTTCTACAGCCTTTGCTAAAGCAATGGCTTTTTGATATATTTTTTCGCTTCCTTCGGCCATTGCTTTTATCAACAACCCAACATTCTCTTTTTCCAAAGTAGTCCAAAATTTTGCTCTTATATCATCTTCTGTTTCATTTATATTTAATCCGAGAACATCTGCTACACTAAAAATCAATTCATCTATATTCACAAAATTTTGCAAATATTCTTCTATCATATTTCTTTTTTCAGTAACAGAATTCATTATTTGCGGAAACTTAAACTCTCCCACCATCGCAGTTAAATAAGCCAAAGCACCAGAAACTTCTTTGCTAACACATCCTTGAAGCATACTTTTCTTTATAGAATCAATAGCTTCTTTTGCACTACGATCATCCATAATCTCAAAATATGGAGAAACTTTTGCTTCTAGTGGAAATCTTTTCAAAATTTTTTGGCAAAAACTATGAATGGTTTGAATTTTTACTCCTCCCGGAGTATCCAACAAAACAGCAAAAAGTCGACGAGCTTTTGCCATCAACTCTTCTGTTATTTCTTGTTTTTTTCCCAGAAGTTTTTCTAAATCTTTTTCCAACAAATCTTCTTTTTCAACCGCCCATCGGCTAAGCCTATCTGCAATTCTGTTATTCATCTCAACAGCAGCTGCTTTTGTATAAGTTAAACACAAAATTCTACTTGGATTAACCCCATCCAACAAAAGCCTCAAAACCCTATCAGACAAAACTTTTGTTTTACCGGTACCGGCTGAAGCCTCTACCCAAACGGATACTTCAGGATTAGATGCAATTCGCTGCTGATCAGATGCCAACGCAATTCTTTGAGCTTTTTGTTGCTGAAAATCACTCATTCATCTTCTCCGTCTTCTTTAACCGACCACTCTTTAACTCTGGCTAGGTGTTCATAATCAGAATACTGTGGAGCTGATTTAGGATTGGGTCTGCTTATATATCCCGTTGTTTCAAAATCAAACAAATTAACAACTTCGACTATATGTTTTTCGGTTTCCGACAAAACTTCGCTGATATCTTCATTTACTTGCACAGTCTTATTACCTAACTTCCAATACATAAGACTATCTACATCCGCTTTTTTTATATTTTCAAACCCTCCTTTTTCAGCAATAATTCCCTCTATCGGAAGCTGAGGAGCATACCCTTTTTTTATTTCCGCAACGGTTCTTGCTTGTCCTGTTTTATAATCTATAATATTAACCTTACCATCAATAGTTTCATCTACTCTATCTGCTTTTGCATAAAGTTCAAAATTTCCTCCCGATAAATTTTCAAAACAAACTTTACCCCAAACTTCACTATTAACACGTCTTACTTTTTTTCTATAATCATCTTCATTCTCTGCTATCCATTTCATCATTTTTATCATTTTTGGGTACCAAAAAACTTTTTTTTCTTTTGCAAACTCACCGTCTTCCAGTTCTTTTTCTCCCAATCGGATTAATTCTTGTTCTGCATTTTCAGGATATTTTGTCGGATATTTATTATTGAAATCTTCCAACACTTTATGTACTAAATTACCAAAATCTCGAGCATCTGTTTCCTTATCCAAATCATCTAATGGCTTCAATTTAAGTATATATTCTGCAAAAACACCATAAGGATCTCTCAACAGTTTTTCAAAAGCACTTGCAGACATTTTTCTCGGTCGAGCCTCTACAGGCGGTTTTGGTGAAGGAGCTTTTATTTTTATTTGTCGCTCAGGAACATCCAAAAGTTCAACCAAATTTAAAATATCTTTATCCAGCAGATTTTCTTTATCATATTCTATAGCTTGTAATACTGTTTCTAATCTCATCCACCATCGAGACTTAATTGTCGGCGTTCCGCTATTCATTTTTGCTCTGGTTAAATAAACATTGTTTGCTCCCAACAGATTTGAAAAATCAAGTCCCAAAACACCTATTTGTTTTTCTGGCAATTCCAAACCAAACTCTTTTTTCATAGGTCTGGACATCCATGGATCCGCATCTGGCAAAACCGGCCACACACCTTCATTACACCCACCCAAAATTATTGTATCGAAATGAGAAAGTCTTGCCTCAATAGGCCCTAATATTCTAACACATTTATTTGAAGAGCTTTTGTTTCTCACCATAATCCCGTTCATCATAGCTTCAAACAAATTTATATATTCCGAAGTATTTATATCTCCCAAAATATCAGCCTTATCTATCCAATCATTAATAAATAAAGCTCCTGCTTCACCATCTTCCTCTTTCCAAAGATTTTCAAATCCTTTAATTTCAATACTATCAGCTAAACTCTCTGCAAATAAAATATGTTTCCTTAAAATATTTGATAAACAGCCTCTTTCCTTCATAAAAACATTTGCAAAATCCTCTGCTTTATACTGAAAATCTTTCAAAAACCCTTCTGCTTCTTCGTTTTTTTCTTTTTTGCGAAAAATATCTTTATCTAAACAATAAACAAGTTTATTAACCTCTTCTTTGTTTTTTCCAAACAAACACATACTATTTTTCATACAAGCTAAAAGCCTGTCTTTTTCTACATTGGGTAAAACAGCTTCAGCACAAAGCCTCATAAATATTCCCCATTTAGTATTAACTAACGGAATTCCAGCCGAATCATCAACAAAAATATTCCATCTTAGCAATTCACTGGCAACCCGTCTGGCTAAACCCCTATCAGGTGTTATTAAAGCTATGGTTTTATTTTTTTCATTTAAAGACCTTCTTATCAATAAAGCAATAGACAACGCCTCCTTTCGTTGATCTTCACACTCTATAAGCTTTAACCCTTCTAATCCTTTTTTATTCAGGCTATTTTTTATGTTTCGCCATTCATCAGAATATTCTGCCGGACGCATAATTTCGCTAATAAGTTTTTCTCTTGTCTCATCTTTAGAAATAACGATTTTTTCTATTTCATTCCTTTTAATTTCTAAATAATCAATTAGTTGTTTCAATTCAAACTGTGGGTGAGTTTCATCTACACTTTCAAAAGCTTCTTCCTCCAAAAGCATATCCAATCCATAAAGCCAAACCTCCCCGTTTTCAAGTTGCAAAACTTCTTTTACCAGTTTTTTCATTACCGGAGAAACAGCTGTTGTGCCGGCAACAATAATCCTTTGTTTCGGTTTTTGTTTTTTCCAAATTTCTGCCTGTATTTCTATTAATTTATTTTTTCTCCATCCGGAATCAACAACTCCTCTTTCATTCAAAATATCGGGCCAATGTTTTGTAATAATAGCTAAAAATTTTAGTGTTTCTTGCCAATGAGATGCATATTCTTCCGGAACAACTTTTTCCAAATTATTCCAATCCAAATTATACATTTGTGCAATATCTATTAAATTCCCCAATTCTTGCGCTAAAAAACACGCTTGAGACAAAGAAATTCTTTCCAAACCAAAGTCTTCATACCTCTTCATTATCAAACGCATAAAAAGCATTTTTCTTTCTATCTGCTCTATTACCGGAGGTATATTTAAAAGCTCTTTTTCAATATTAGTTCCGCTTAAAACAAGTTCATCTTCTTTTATATCCCCTATCGCCTTCATTTGAGGCAAAATAGTGGGTTTCATTCCCTTTAATCTTACAAAAGCTTCCGACAACGATCTGCAAGCACGCCTGTTTGGCAATAATATCAAAACATCCGCCAAAGCTAACAGATTATCTTTATAATCTTCTAATAGCTTATCCGCTAAAACATCCACAAAACAATTGGATGATGAAATATTAAATATTTTTCCCATCAAAAACTCTCTGCAAAAAACTTTTAACAGCACGACCTCTGTGAGATATTTGTTTTTTTTCGTCTCCCGTCATCTCTGCAAAAGTTTTTTCAAATCCCTCCGGAACAAAAATAGGATCAAAACCAAAACCGTTTTTACCTTTTTTTTCATCTATTATTTTTCCATCAACTCTGCCTTCAAAAACTTCCGCTGATTTACCCGGTTCTTTTAATACTAAAACACACGAAAAATGAGCAGACCAATCATCTTTTTTAGTTTGTTTTATTTCTTCAATAAGCATCTCCATAGCTTTATCAAAATCCCTATTAGGAGCATAACGCGCAGAATAAACGCCGGGACGTCCGTCCAAAGCATCAACACATAACCCTGAATCATCTGCCAAACAAGGTTTTCCGCTTAATTTTGATAAAGTTTCCGCTTTTAAAGATGCGTTTTCAACAAACGTTTTTCCTGTTTCTTCTACATCCGGTAAACTTAAATCAAGCGCGGAATACACCTTAACACCAAACGGCTTCAACATTTGTTCAAATTCTGCTATTTTTCCCTTATTATGAGAAGCTATTACCAACTCTTTTAACATTTCAATACACCTTTTTGTTTAGCAATTATTTGTTTTATTCCTTCTTTTCCCAATTCCATTAATTTATTAAACTCTTCATCTGTAAAAGGCTCTCCTTCTGCCGTACCTTGTATTTCAACTATTTTTCCGCTTTCAGTCAAAACAAAATTCATATCAACTTGTGAATTTGAATCTTCTTCATAATCAACATCCAAAACGGCTTCTCCATTATAAATATCACAAGATACTGCCGCAACAAACTCTCTTATAGGATTCTCTTTTATCTTTCCCTCCTTCAACAGTTTGTTTATAGCCGAATACAAAGCCACAAAACCACCGGAAACAGAAGCAACCCTTGTTCCTCCATCTGCCTGCAAAACATCACAATCTATGGTTATGGAAATTTCCGGCATCTTATCCAAATCAACTACAGCCCGTAACGAACGCCCTATCAATCTCTGAATTTCCTGCGACCGACCCGACGGTTTCTTTGTCTCTCTTGGAACTCTGGTTATGGTTGATCTTGGCAACATTGCATATTCTGCTGTTATCCACCCTTTGTTTTGTCCTTTAATCCAAGAAGGAACCTTTTCTTCTACCGTAGCCGTACATACAACATGTGTATTTCCGTACTTTACCAAACACGAGCCTTCTGCATATGGATTAAAATTCAATACAAAATCAATTTCTCTTAATTGATTATTTTCACGATTCGAACTACGCATCACAACATCTCCGATTATAAATCTTTTTCAAAATTGTAAAAGATTCTAAACATCGGTGCAACATTTTTATTAAAATATTTGTTTTTATTTATTCTGTGTTTTCCTTTGTAACCAAAGCTTCCGAAAGATCATCCAAATCTTTTTCATCCACTTCTGTAGCAACAAAAGAATATTTCTCATTAAACCAGTTTCCAAGATCTATATCTGCACACCTTTTACTGCAAAAAGGTTTATATTTCAAATCTTCCAATTCTTTTTTACAAATAGGACACTTCACTTTTCAACTCTCCCTGTTCCTCTACACGTCAAACATTCTTCTGTAAATAAATCATTCAACGTCGGCCTCTTTCTGCTTCGTATAATTTCTACATTTCCAGCCTTACTTAACCCCAATACTCTTGCTTTCAACGGGTCTTCTCTTAATTCATCTTTTAAAATATCTAAGATGTTTTTCAAAAACTTAAATTCTGAAATTCCTGCAAAGTCTATAATTATTTTTCCGGATAAATTTCTTAAAATTATCTGCCTTGCTATTTCTATTGCGGCCTCTTTATTAAGTATTCCTAAATTTCCTTGAACAAAACCTTCTCCGCTATCAACATCAATAGCAACAAAAGCTCTTGTTTCTTCAATAATAATTCTCCCACCACATTTAAGTTTTACTTCCTTTTGCAAAGCTTCTGCTATCATATCTTCAACACCGGCACTCCTAAAAGCATTTGCATCATATTCAACATTAAAGTTGTCTTTCAGTTGATTTTCAACAATATGATTATTTACAACAATTTTCTCTATATTATCGACATTTCTGTAAATAATCTCTTGTAGTATATTATTTCTGGCATAAAGCAAACATGGTGACTTTGCTTTTTTTGCTTTTGCTACAATATCTTTAAAAACATTCTTTAAATACTCTATTTCATCAACAATATCCTGTTCACTTACTTCTGCAGCAAAAGTTCTTACAATCCAACCTCCTTCAACAACATTGTCCGCAACAATTTTTTCCAAACATTCTCTTTTATCATCATCTTCAATTTTTGCAGAAATAGTTATTTTATCACCATAAGGATTAAAAACCAAAAAAAGTCCTGAAATTTGTAAAAATCTTGCCAACCGGGTTCCTTTTTCAGCTCTGGCCTCTTGAATTACCTGAACAATAACATCCTGTCCTTCTATAGCTGTCAAATTCTCTAAAACACCCTCTTCCGCATTTATAAAAGCATCTTTATCTTCCCCTATATTTACAAAATATCCTTCTTTTCCGTTAGCTGTTTTAATTTTTTTTACTATTTTTCCAAGATAAACATTTCCTTCATTGGCTTTATTTGCATCTATTCTCACAAATTCTTTCAGAACACCGTTTTTAAAACTCGCTATTTGTCTTATATTATTTTTATCTTCCAAAACAATTCTATCAATCATAACTAATATACCCCTGCCCCCATTAACAAATTTCTTGCTTCATAAAGAGGTAATCCGACAACACCGCTGTAAGAACCTATTATTTGTTTAACAAAGCCTCCCAACAAACCTTCTATTTTATAACCGGCACAACCACACCATTCTTTTGATGCTACATAATCTTTTATTTCTTTTTGGGTTAATTTTTTCATTTTTATTTTTGTTACATTAAGTTTAACAGCAACACTTCCTTTTTTATCAACAACACATATTCCTGTTAAAACGCTATGTGTTTTGCCTGATAGCATTTTCATAACTCTCATCTGATCTTCATCAGTTTCTGACTTTTGTATAATTTTTGTTCCGCTTACAATAACAGTATCTGAAGCTAAAACTACTTTACCTCTGTTTTTATCAGCAACAAACAGTGCTTTTTCTCTTGCCATACGCTTAACATAAGCACTTGGTTTCTCTCCGACAAACGGTTTTTCATCAATATTAGCCGGCTCAATAAATCTCGGCTTATAATCTATTTGTTCCAACAAAGCTCTTCTCTGAGGCGATTGTGATGCCAAAATAAAATCTTTATCCATTTTCTCATCCATATTAAAAAAGGGCTTTTAGTATTTTTCCTAAAAACCCTAACCAAACAAATTTAAAAACTAAACTTCATCATCATATGTTTTTTCCATTCTTTCATGACGCTCCTGAGCCTCAATAGAAAGAGTGGTTACCGGACGAGCTTCTAATCTATCCAAACCTATAGGATCACCTGTTTCCTCACAATATCCATATGATCCATCCTCTATTCTCTTCAATGCTTCATCTATCTTAGAAATAAGCTTTCTTGCTCTGTCACGGGTTCTTAATTCCAAAGCTTTATCTGCTTCCAATGATGCTCTGTCTATCTGATCAGGCTGATTTAACCCGCCTTGTTTTAAATCATCCAAAGTGTCCTTAGACTGCCCAATCAAAGACTTTTTCCAGCTCAACAACTTTTGTCTGAAATATTCCAATTGCATATCACTCATATATTCTTCTTTTTCCGAAGGAACATAGTCTGGCGGAAGAATAACAGCACTATCCATTTTTTAACTCCTTAAAAAGCATTTCTAAATTTTCACTAAAGATATATTAAACAAATAAAAATTCAAGAAAAAACAATCTTTTTTCCTTTTCTTTTTCTATCTCATAATCTTGGCCAACTCAACCTCAACCCTCAATTCTATTTCATCCATTATTTCTCTAAGTTTTTCATCATCACAATCAACATTTTTATTTTTAACCATTCTGGAAATTTCAATCAACTTATCTTTAGAAATACTTCCTAACAACAAACCTTCCCTTATTTCTTCTAGCTTATCTAATAAACCATAACCTCTTTTTAATAGCTTTTGCTTTTTCTGTTGCTCTTCTTCCCCATCAACCATTTGTGCCGCAAATATAGCATCAGCAGATGTCATTGCCGATGTATTTTGTATATTATTACTTTCTTGCGCCGACGACATCTTTAAATATTCAGCAAAGCTTTCGCTTGTTGAAACCTTTTTAGTTGATTTCCCTTTTGCTAACTCTGCTGTTTTTCTTATATCATCAATTCTAAACATTTTGCCTCATTAAAAAAACACCCATTCCACATTATTGGAATCATCATTTTTACAACCTTTCATCGCTTCTGAAACAGAAACAGGAAAACTCAAAGAACCACTGTACAAATTTTGTGGCAAATTAAACTCTTTCTTAAAATCTTCATCAGGATTTATAATCAATCTATATATATCCGTTCTATCTTTATTATGCCAATTTATTTCAGCAACACTAACACACGCTCTGTCTGTCAAATTCCAAAAAGTTATGGTGTACTTACTATAATCTGTTACCGAATTACCGCTTGCATCAACATAAACAACAGGCATAACCCATACCGGTCCTCCCATTCTATGATACATTTTATTATTAGAACACATCTGATTAGGAGCTATTTTTTCCTCACAAAGATGTTGAACAATCTCGTCTGATGTTTTTCCTTCCAACAAACTTTTATAATTTCCCTCAAATCTGTACCTTTCAGAAATAGCTTTTTGCAAATCTCTTACTTCGCTGGTCACAAGAGTTTGTTTAAACATCCCCATTATATTACCAATCAATTTTATAGAAGAAACCCCAAGCATGACAATAATCGTCAAAACTCCTAAAGCCTCAATCATTGTAGAACCTTTTTGATTGTATTTATCTAACCTAATCATCTTCAAAAAACCTCTCTTGAATCAAACAATAGCATCAAATTATTATATTAACAATGATTTATATCATTTTTTACTTTTCTTTTTTCTTTTATGATATATAGTATAGCAGTGATTAAAACTTTAGTTTTTTAACAAGGAGCTTTTTATGAATAAAAATATTGCTTTATTAGCAACTGTTTCTGCAATTGCTTTTGCCACAACAGCCAACGCTTTGGAATTCAGACCTTATGTTGGCGCTCAATACAACTATACAAAAGTTGATGCTGAAGAAGTAGAACCTAAACTTAACTCAGGTTCTGTATTTGTTGGTACAGAATACAACAAATATTTCAGTACAGAAGTTTTCTATCAACTTTCTGACGATGATACAGATAATGGAGTAAAAGTAGATTTTGCATCTTATGGTTTGGATGCCTACGCTGCTCAACCTCTTGGATGTGATCAAGTTTGGTCTGTTTTTGCAACAGCCGGTATTGCAAACTATGATACAGATACAAAACAAGCTGGAAAAAAAGGCGAAGACAACGGTTTAGGTTACCGTCTTGGTGCTGGTATTGAATACGATGTAACAAACAATATTGCTATTCGTGCTTTAGGTCGCTATATCTGGACAGATAAACTTGATGGTGTTGACAATTTCACCGAATTTTCTTTAGGTGCTAAATACACTTTCTAATTTAATATTTTTAATAAAAAGGAAGGGTTTTCTCTTCCTTTTTATTTTATTTAAATTATATTACAGAATATCAAACAAAGAACGACAAGGATAATCAAATGAAAAAATTTTTTAACTTTTTTGCTATTGCTTTTTTATTAACAGCTTGCGGTGAATTAGATACAACAGCTGAAAAAACCAAAAAAGAAGCTTCTTCTCTGGATACAGAAACAGTTTTTTCATTTGATGTAAATAATTTAGAAGAAGATTGTAACAATATATCCGAACTTGTATGCTGTATTAACACAACTGTAAAATGCATATTAAATCCGACTTTAAATCTTTGCGAAAAAAACAAAGAAAAAATGCCTTCTTTTGTTTTTATGCAAGATGAAAGCCTATCCAGACCAACTTTTCAATCTTACAAAATAACCAAAATAGTACCTCGAGAAGATGGTGCCGTAGAGGTATTCACCCAAAGTTCTTGTAATGGCAACTGGTTTGGTTTGTGCAATGGAAACATTGTTTATGTAATGAAAAATATAAATTCAACATGGCGTATTGTAGATTTGTACGCTCTTGAATTTTAATTTTTTATAATATCTTTTACCAACAAATAAAAATCATTTTGTTCCTTAGTTTTAACAGTATTTACATCTTCTGTTATTACTTCAAAAACTTCACCTGTTTCCATATCTGAAAGATCTTTTTTCAAATCTTCATTATCAGGCAAAAATCCTGTTTTTCTAAATGTTTCCATATCTGATAAATATTTATTATATTTGTTTTTATATTCCGGTATTTCTTTAAAAACCTCTTCTTTTACTTTTTTTACTTGTTTTTTTTCAATTACCGGAAGCCTTTCCGGTTTATGCATTCTGTCAGATTCAGGAATAAAAAAATCCGGCTCTCTGACTTTTCTTATATATCTGGCATCAGATACAGAATAGAATACAAACAAAAATAAAAACAACACCCAAATTTTACTCATTTTTTTATCAACCATAATTTAACGATTAATCATATACAATAACTATATGACTAAAATACTTTTTTTTATATTAACAATACACCTGTTTCTATCAACAACATCCTTTGCTGTTGATTGTTCATCCCTGCCTATAACACCAAAAATAACTATAACATCTTCTTATGGAAAATTAACATACGATAACTCAAAAAATTTTTCAGAAATAACTGCTATGGCAAAAAAATTTAATCTTGTAGAAACAGGTCTTTTTGCTTCAGGTTTATCAACAGTAAACGTAAATTTTGATATAACAATAAACTCCATAGGGCAACCTATCGGAAATTCCGAATATTGTGTTATACCCACAGAAGTTGTTATTTTTTTAGGTCTTGATAATCCAACAATATATATCTCAAAAGACTTAAATAAAGATTCTTGCGAATATAAACAAGTTCTACACCATGAAAAAATACACCAACAAATAAACAAAACAACTTTAGAGTATTATCTACCTATGTTTAAAAAAGCATCAAACGAAATAATAAATAAAACTGTTGCTGTTCATACCCGCTCTATCAATGATATTGAAAAAATAACAGGAGATCTAACCAAATATTACAATAAAAAATTATCACCTTTGGTAAATTTTATAAAAAAAGAAATGCTATCAGAACAACAAAAACTGGATTCTTCTGATAACTACTTATACGAAAGCAATATTTGTCAGACAAATTAACAAACGACACTATACAACATCATCTAAAAAGTTTTCGATTCCCTTATAAGCATAATCAATAAACTTTTTATCTTTCGCAGAATTATTTCTATAATATATTCTAACCGTCGTCATACCGGCTTCTTTTGCAAACTCAAGATTAGAATAGCTGTCATCCACAAAAACACAATCCTCAGGATTAACACCTATTCTTTCACAAATATCTTTGTAAACTTTAGAATCTTTATTTTTCTTATAAACATCAAAATGTTCAACCGAAAAATATCTGTCTTTAAAAAATTCAAACAAACCTAAATGTTTCAAAATTCTTTCTGTTGCTGATATATCATTTGCTGTAAAAATATACTGTTCAGCCGGAACTTTTTTTAATTTTTCAAGTAAATTGTCTATAGGAACTATTTTCTCAACAGGTTTTCTTTTATGATAGGCATAAAACAAATCTTTAGGATTAATATTATAATCCCTATAAAAAATTTCCCCACCATCTCTATAATCTCTATAAGATTCATAAACAATCTTAGTAGCTTTATCCAAATCCATATCCAAACCGAGATCATAAACCAATGCTTCGGCCATCACTAAATCAGAAAGATCAGAAAAATATTGCGTACGAGGATACAAAGTATCGTCCAGATCGTAGATAACAATTTTCTTACCAAAAACCACTATAACAACTCCTTATAAACAAAAAAACACCCTACAATCTACCAAACAAAATTTTTAATTCAATCAAATTCAAACATTCCATATAGAATTTTTTACATTTTTTTCTAAAAACTGTTGATGTTTTTCTTCAATATCATTTCCAAAATCAAAAACTCTTGCTTCTCTATAAATTCTGTTATTTCCAATTGAATTATTTTTTTCTTTTTCCAAATCTTTTTTATTGTCCAACAAAAGACTTGGCTCTTTTCCTCCTAATAATTCCAAATAAACTTCAGCCAAAAGTTCCGCATCAAGAAGCGCTCCGTGAAAAGTTCTGGCGCTATTATCTATTTCAAATCTTTTACAAAGAGCATCCAAACTACACCTTGCTCCCGGAAACATACTACGAGCTATCTCAAGAGTATCTATACACCTATCCCAATTCATTTCAGGTTTACTTAATTGTTTCAATTCATAATTCACAAAATTCATATCAAAAGAAGCATTATGAGCAACCAAATCAGCATCGCCTATAAAATCCAACCATTCATCCGCAACTTTATCAAAGGTAGGATATTCTTTTAACATATCATATGTCAAACCATGAACCTTAACGGCATCTTCAGGAACTTCTCTTTCCGGATTAATATACTGATGATATATTTTACCGGTAGGCATATGATTTATCAATTCAACCGCACCTATTTCAACAAGCCTGTCACCTTTGTCATAATTAAAACCTGTTGTTTCCGTATCAAAAACAATTTCCCTAACCATTAATATTCCAATCCTTTTAATATTTCTATCAATTCAACTTTTAACAAATTAATACTTTTATTTGTATCAATAACAATATCTGACAACTCTTTTTTATACTCATTTTTCAGTTGTATATTATTGATTTTATCAAAATCATCAGCAGAAACTCCATCTCTTTTCATAACTCTTTGTTTCTGGATTTCATAATCAACATCTGCCAATATTATAACATCACAAAATTTATCCCATTTTTTTTCAAATAACAAAGCAGCATCCAAAAAACAAATATAATTATCACAAGCATATCTGTTAACAACTTTTCTTATATTATGGTTCAAAAAAGGATAAATCAAACTTTCCAACAAATCCAATTTGCTTTTATCTGAAAAAACAATTTTTCTCAAATACCTTTTATCAGCAACACCATTTTTTACGCTTCTGGTAAAATGTTCTTCCAGTATTTTCAAAAAATCCTCATTATGATAAATTTTTCTGACCCAAGCATCTATATCAAAAACAGCATACCCCAACTTTTTTAAAATCTTAGCCAAAGTAGTTTTTCCGCAACCTATAGATCCTGTAATACCAACCAGTTTCATATTATCTCTCTTAAAATCAAATATATAGCACTCTTATCCACAATATGCACAAAACCTGTGTATAAAGCAATACCTTAAAACAACTATGGTTAATTAATCACCAATATGAATATTCAATCTTATATGTTATAAACAACCCAAAATCATACCCACATCCTGTTAATAATAAATTTTATAAACAAACTCTTAAATTTTTACTTTAAATAACTATGTTTTTGAAAAAGCAATATCTTAACAAAGTATTAATATTCGGATTCTCTAAAGTTACTAACAACTCAAAATATCTGTGCAAAAATATCTTCAAAAAAAATAATCCACAGACATCACAGGCATATACAAATAACAACAATATTTTTTTAAATATGTTTATAGGCCCTTCGGGCTGTTAATAAAAATAATTGACAAATTCCTTTAAAAACAATATATCCATCTATGTAAATTACATCTCTATATTATATTCCCAAAAGGTAAAAATGAACTTAAAAGATTTAAAACAAAAATCTCCAACTGAGTTGCTAACTCAGGCTGAAGAATTAGGCATTGAAGATGCTTCATCAATGCGTAAACAAGATTTAATGTTTGGCATTCTCAAAAAAATAGTTGGTGAAGATGAAGCTATTACAGGTGAAGGAACAATAGAAGTTATGCAAGACGGATTCGGTTTTTTACGTTCTTCCGAATCAAATTATCTTGCGGGCCCTGATGATATTTATGTTTCTCCTTCTCAAGTAAAAAAATATGGTCTTCGTACGGGAGACACTGTTGAAGGAGAGATCAGAGCTCCCAAAGAAAACGAAAGATATTTTGCTCTTGTAAATATCAATAAAATAAACTTTGATGATCCTGAAAAATCAAAGTTAAGGGTTAATTTTGATAATTTAACTCCTCTATATCCTACAGAAAAATTAAATTTTGATATAATATGTGGTGAAAAGGATTATACAACCAGAGTAATTGATTTAATTTCTCCACAAGGAAAAGGTCAAAGAGGTTTGATTGTTGCGCCTCCTCGCACCGGTAAGACAGTTATGTTACAAAATATTGCTCATGCAATAGCATCAAATCACCCTGAATGTTATTTAATGGTGTTGCTTATTGATGAGCGTCCTGAAGAAGTTACTGATATGACACGTTCTGTAAAAGGTGAAGTTATATCTTCAACTTTTGATGAACCGGCCACTCGCCATGTTCAAGTTGCTGAAATGGTTATTGAAAAGGCCAAACGATTGGTTGAAAATAAAAAAGATGTTGTAATTTTGTTAGATTCTATAACTCGTTTGGGTAGAGCTTACAACACAGTTATACCTTCTTCAGGCAAAGTTTTGACAGGTGGTGTTGATGCTAATGCTCTACAAAGACCTAAACGTCTTCTCGGTGCCGCCAGAAACGTCGAGGAAGGGGGTTCTTTGACCATTATTGCAACGGCATTAATAGATACCGGTTCTCGTATGGATGAAGTTATTTTTGAAGAATTTAAAGGAACAGGTAATTCGGAGATAATTCTGGATAGAAAACTTACTGACAAACGTCTGTTCCCAACAATCGATATTACCCGCTCCGGAACACGCAAAGAAGAACTTTTGGTTGATAGAGAAACGCTTACCAAAATGTGGGTATTACGTCGTGTACTTATGCAAATGGGAATGACAGACGGAATGGAATTTTTGCTTGATAAGTTAAAAATAAGCAAAGATAATAAAGACTTTTTTGCAAATATGAATTCATAAGCAATCCATCAAAAAAAGCTCTCTTTTGAAAGAAAGAGAGCTTTTTCTTACTTACCAATTATAATTGATACCTATGTTAAAGTCAGTTGCGTCGTAATCAGAACCATAGGTATAACCGACAGCGCCAAATCCGCTCCATCCGTTTCCAAAGTTAAAGCTTCCGCCAATTTCTCCTCGGATTAAGGTCTCGTTTTCAAGTCCTTCAACAGTATCAAGCGAGGTTATGTTGATATCACCTTTACCAAAGTTTTGGATAATACTCGGCTTGAAATATAATTTAGTAATATTGTTTTTACCTACAAACCAGGTCTTCTCAATTTTAACACCAGCCTCGGCTTCAATATTTTGAACATTGTTAAATTCAGCCGTCTTGCCATAACTATCAGACATATCATCATATTTGATGAAGTTATAGCCTAATCTGATGCTCGGTTCGATGGTTAATCGTTTTTGCGGTTCAAATACCAATCCAGCCTCAACATTTCCGCCAAACTGTATACCGTCAGTATCAGAACTTACTCCGTCATCAGTACTCATATCAACTTTTTGGATACCGCCATAAATTGATGACATAGTCCATAATCTGCCATAATCATAACGATGATATAAGCCTAATATCCAACTGTCGATATTTATATCCGAACCAACCTTAGAGTAATAGTCTTCACCATCACCGGATAGTTCATACTCACCTTGACGATATGATGCAAATATACCTAAACGATTATGCAAGTCTTTTTGAATATCAAATCCTAAATCAACGGCATTTATCTTAGCTTCAACCGCTACCGGCGCATCAATCTCAGACTTTTTGTGTCCCAAATCAATCCATACTCCGTTTACGGCTTGTCCGTCATATTCATAATCACTCATACCACAGTTTCCGCATTTAACCTTTGAGGCAGTAACTTTGTTAGAGACAACTCTCATCAAATCTTTGGTTTGTTCCAAACCTATTCTCGGCAGGCTCATATAAGCAATTGCTTCGGATACAACTTGCGGTTTAGGTTGGGTAATGTTAATGATATTGTTACCATTTCCTCCGGTATTACCACCATTTTCGGTGTTAGTATTACCGCCCAATACTAATTCTTCATCATCATCAACGTCACCATATCCACCGGAAGCATCAGTTATCACATCTTCTGTTGCTAAATACCATTTATTATTCTCATATAAACTATTCCATTTATGAGCATCACCTATTACGCGGTATACATCAAAATATGATCCTGTATCCAAATTGTCATTCATCGCTTCAATAAACAATATTTTTCCGCTTGATAAATCATCACTCAAAGGATTAATAACGACCTTAGTTCTACCTTCAACATCTCCCTCTATTATTAATCTGTCTGATACAGCAGCAACCGGATCAACGTCAATCGTCATCATAGCGTTTTTATATGCTTTATAATCTCCGGTAATAGTAATAATATCATCCGCTCCATCATTTTCATGACTAAAATTCATATTACCATCATTATTTACAGAAGCATTAATTGTTGCAACCAACGGAGAATGTCCAGCTAAATCCAATATAGAATCTTTTCCTATGTTAATAATTTTATTTGAACCGCTCATTTCTATATCACTTTCCACTTTAACAACAGTAGGTGTAGCAGGTTCTTTTGTTATTACATCGACAGTATCCCAACCTTTAATCATAGTTACATCTGTTTTTTCTTTTGATGCAACAGCATAGTTTCCGTCCGCAAGTATCAATGATTTGTCTTGAGATTTATCTTCATTTATAACTTTATCATTAAACGCCTCATTAACACCACCGGTCAAAGTCAAAGATTTTGCTTCGGTTGCCATTTTATCAAACAGAACCACAAAGTCGAATGTTGAATCTGATGTATCGGCATCTTTGTCTATGACAATATTTCCTGTTAAAACGGCACCATTTTCAATATCAATAATAGCACCGCCGTTTGCAAGCATATTATGAATTTTAGCTTTAGATTCGGCCTCAAGTTTTCCGCCGTCATTTACAACAGTATCATTAGCTGTTGCATTTGCTGCCACAATCATCAAACCGCCGTCATTTATCACAGTATTATTAGCTGTTCCTTTGTTGATAACATCTAAAACCGAATTATCATTAACCGCAAAATTAGAAGCAACATTATTATTTATAGAAACAGTTTGTTCTCCTTGAGTTGCATTTGAAACAACAGCATCTGTAGAAAAGTGAAATTCAGCCCCCTCATTTAATGTCAACATATCGACCACGGCATTTTTAAGCGTTGCTATAATATTTCCACCTTTGTTTACTACAGAATTCTTAGCTTTACCTCCGGTCATAACTTCAAAATCACCACCGCTTATAGTATTATCATTTGCAGATCCATAAACATTGACCTTACCATTAGTCAAATCAATAACCACAGAAGATCCGGAAATATTAGCCTCTCCTTTTTCAACAAAAGTATTTTCAACAGAGCTATCGGCAGCCACATTAAAAATTCCGCCTTTAACAAAAGTATCAATAGCTTTACCGCCGGATTTAACATCCATAATACCACCGATATTAAGAAATGTTTTTTGTGTAATACCACCGGCTACATTAAGCAAACCACCACTATTAACCATTGTTGACAAAGCTTTTGTTTTATTGGTTACATTAACTATACCGCCGTCATTAATACTTGTATCAACCACTTGCAAACCAGAAGTAATATTAACCACACCTCCTTTATTTACGGTTGCGCGATTAAATCCGTCGGCATTAACAGTAACCACAGCATCTTCAACCGTAAAGGTACCAATGTTTTCAAGAACCTCATTAAATTCTACTTTTCCGGTTCCATCACCGCTAACAGCTAGAGATGTCGTATCATCTTGCATACTAATAAATGTTGAACCGCCATTTTGTATCAAGAAATATCCGGTCTCACCTTTAACCAATTCAGCAGCTTTTTCGCCGACGGTAACGTTTCCTTTATCATCAACAACCACTATTTTACCCTGTTCTTCTGCGGCAGCAAACAGTGCTTCTGCCTCATTTTGCTCCAAGAACATTCCGCCAACTAAATACCCCTCCGGTTTCAAATAATATTTCACAGCATAATCATCTCCCATATAAACGAGATAATGATCATCATTTTTAACATAAACAAATCCTTCAGCTTTCATCATTTCTTCAAATTCTGCTTCTGACGGAATCTCAGATAAACCCATATCTTCTTTTACCATAAATTCTGTCGCTTGAGCTTCAGGTTGGATCCATACCCCACCGGCATCCTTATCTTCAACAACTATAGAAACATAAGAAGAAATAGATCCATTTTCTGTTCTGTCTTCTATTGTAGACAAATAGTAAACTCCATCTTTTTCATAATAAGAATATTTTTCAGGATCTTGCGACACTTGTTCATCTAAAAGAGCTTTAATATTTCCACCATATTCTTCACTTGGCATAAACATTTCCATCTTGTATTCAGCTATTGCTCCACCAAGATCTTTATTTTCGGTAATTTTCATAGTAATACGTTCATTACCTTCTTGATGAACAATAATATATGATCCGTTTTCTTCGGTATATGATGGTATTTCACCAGCTTCAACCGCTGCATCTATAAAAGCTTTAAAATCTCCTCCATATAGTTCTTCCGGCATCAACATTGTTGGTATCATATCCGCCTTTAACGCATTATCAGAAGCAGATCTATAATTTGTACCCGAATAAGCAACATAATTGTCGCCATCTTTTTCAAAAGAAGACAAACTATTATTCAAAACTTGTGCTCTTTCCAAAACATCTGCTTCACTATAACTACGAGTTGTTGTTGATGTAATTCCGTCATTAAATATAACTTGTCCGCCGTTATTAATTTCAAATGTCAGTTTTCCGCCATTTCCCAAATATACAGCAGTTGCTTTTTCTTTTCGTTCGCCGTTTTCATCAGTATAAACAATCTTGTTACCCGAAAATTCAGATATCGACCCATTAGCAGTAATTTTCATATTTCCGATATTATAAATTGCTCCTCCGGCAGCCGCACCGTCTGTTGAAATAGCCGTGTTATTAATAAAACTACTGTTTATAAGGTTTAATTTTCCGGAGTTATAAATAGCCCCACCGACACCTTCGTTTTCATTGTTTTCAAAATCAGCATCTAATTTATCAACAAAACCTTGGTTTGCAAAGGTATGTTCCATCGAACTGAAATTACCTGTCAATCCGTTGATAATACCTTTGTTTGTGATATCTCCTTTATTAAACACCACATCATACGCTTCACCGGTTGTTGCAATATCCAACACACCATCTGTTACGCTGATTCCGTTAATTTCACCGGTCAAACTCAAAGAACCGTTTATCATAGCAACATTATTAGCTGTTCCACTAACAGTCGTAGTGCTGTTATTTAATTCAACATTATTTGCCGTACCTGCAATAGTAACACTAGCTTCAGTTGCTTTTATAGTATTTGCTTCGGCACCACTTTGTACATTCATACCGGATCCGGCATTAAACTCCACATCATTAGCTACAGCACCTGAATTTAATACCAATGTCCCGCTATTAACAACAGAATCATTAAGCGTTCCGCTTATGGTTGCTCCAACATTATAAGTAATATCATTACCCGTACCACCGGCATAAATATTAAGGGAACTTCCTTCATTTACCGTAAATCCTGTTGCTATATTATCAACAATAGAGATTTCTTTTCCTTCTTGGTTTCCGTTAACAACAGTATCGCTTGTATCAAAAGCATACGATGATCCTTCATTAAGAATAAGCCCGTTAATGTTATAATTTCCGTTATAATAACTATTATATCCGAGATTACCTCCTGAGTTTACAATAACATTATTCATTGCAACATTGTTTGAAGAACTACCTCGTTGTTCAACTTTTGCTCCGTTATTTATAACTAGATTATTTATAGAGTTATTATTGTACAAACTTAATGTCGTATTATTTAATTCAATATCGTTAAGTGTAGAATTTGATGTCGTCGACAAAGTACCGCCATCAACCACAATATCATTAGCACCATGCCCATTACCGACATACAAATTTGATTCGCTATTTACCATAAATCCTGTTGCCATATTATCAACAATCGAAACCTCTTTACCTTCTTGTGTTGAGTTTGTTATTGTAGCATTAGTGCCAAAACTATATTTAGCTCCTTCATTTAATGTTAAATTATCAATAGTTCCACTACCCCCATTAATATAACCACCCTCGTTTACTACAATATCTGTTGCTGAATGTTCACTATTTTGAATATAAATACTTGATCCATTATTAAGCGTAAATCCGCTCATTACACCATCAACAATCGAAACCTCTTTACCTTCTTGACTTCCGTTGATTACTGTATCATAGCTATCAAATACATATTTTGATCCCTCATTCAATGCTAACCCGTCAACAGTCAATCTACCATAATTGGAAGAAGTATCACTTTTAAACATACCACCTCTATTTACTTCGACATTACTAAATGTCGGTTGAATACAAGAAGATTCGTTACAATATCCGGTATAACTAAACACACCACCATCATTAACAGTTAATCCTGATACGTCTGTCGATACGTAAGACATTGTAATTGTTGCACCATTCAAAGTAGTATTATTAAGCGTTACATCTTTGTTTTTAATATTAACCACAGCACCTTGATTGATAGTTGTATTCTCTATTTTTCCATACAAATCCAGAGTAGATCCTTCATTTAACACAGTATTATTTGCAGTTCCATCAGCTTTTACTGTCAAAGTCGAACCGTCATTAACCACAAAATCGCTCGCCACTTTATTAACTATTGATACTTCGTTGCCGTACAAAGTTGTATTGTTTGTTGTTACATCTGTAGATATACTATATTTTGCTCCATCGTTAATTGTAACACCATCTAATGTTCCGGCATTTGCAGTTAGAGTACCACCATTGTTAATAACCATATCTTTCGCGGTATGTCCTTCATACACACTAAATTTAGAGCCATCGTTAATAACAAACCCTTCTGCTATATTATCAACAATCGAAACCTCTTTACTTTCTTGTGTCGCATTAGCAACCGTAGCCTTAGTCGATAATGCAAACTCTGCGCCTTCATTAAGAGTTAGTCCATCAACAGTCAAAGCTCCGTCATCAGCATCTAACTGTCCTCCGGAATTAATTACTGTATTTGTTGCTTTATCACCACTAAACACCGTCAAACGTGATCCGTCATTAATCACAAATCCGTCAGCAAGTCCATTCTTTAGAGTTATTTCTTCGCCATATATGCTTGCATTAGTCAAACTGTCGTTTGTATCTAAATAAAATTTTCCACCGTCGTTTATAGTCAACCCGTCAACAGTCAAAGCCATATTAGATTCTGTACCAGAGTTTAAAAAACCTCCTGAATTAATTACAATATTATCAGTTGTTAAAGTTGTTGCGTTCTTAAAATAACTGCCATCATTAACCGTTACACCAGATATACTCTTCGGTACAATTGATACGGTCATGCTGGCACCATCATTTAACGTTGTATTGTTAAAAGTCCAATTTTGCATTCCATCTTTGATGCCTATACCATATGATCCGTCATCATCGCCTTTTTTATTAAAAGTAGTATTATTATACGTAACAGTATATCCTTTATAAAAGGTTCTACTATCAGCATTATTAAGCGTAACATTGTTATATGTAATATCACCGTAAGTAACAAGAGACCCTCCATTCATAACCATTCCATCAACAGAGCTTGTACCTTTGAAAGTTATCTCTCCACCATTAAGTGTAAAATCTTTCAAAGAAGAAGTTCCAGACAAGGTCATAGATCCACTGTTCATAGTTGAATTTAATAAAGAAGCGTTTGTTGAACTTACGCTAACTGAACCACTATTTATGGTAATATCTTCCGCCGAATCATTATCTCTTATGTATAAATAAGAATTTTTATTAACAGTGAATCCTTTCGCCTTCCCATCAATAATCGAAACCTCTTTTCCTTCTTGGGTAGCATTAGTTATTTGAGATTGCGTATCAAGATTAAACAGCGATCCTTCATTAAGAGTCAATCCATCCACAACATCATATGCATATTGGGTTGTAATTTTACCGCCTTCATTTACCACAATATTGGTCATTATATTTTTATCTTCAGTATTGTTTGAGGACGAAATATAATTGGTGGTCAAATGTCCGCCATTATTAACCGTAAAATCTTTAACTGTTCCCTTGTAAACACTAAAATATGAACCATTGTTTACCGCAAATCCTGTTGCCACATTATCAACAATCGAAATCTCTTTACCCTCTTGTGTCGAGTTTGTTATTGTTGCATTAGTATTAAATTCGTATTTAGCCCCTGCATTTAATGTCAAATTATCAATACTCGGATTATAACTTGTATTACTAGCATAAACCTTACCACCCTCATTAACCACAACTCCTTCTGCCGAAGTATTCGAATAATTATCCAAATCCAAAACACCACCGCTGTTTACTATTGTGTCAACAGCTTTACCATAACTACGTATGTTTAAGGTTGAATTTCCATCAATTGTAAATCCGGTTGCTACACCATCTTTGATAGACACATCTTTACCATATTGTGTTGCATTAGTAATCGTTGCATTTGTTCCAAATGAATAACTAGATCCTTCATGTAGTGTTAACCCATTGATTATAGGCGTATAATCATCATAGTAATATGTTTCAATTCTGGCACCATTATTAACAATAGTATTAAAAGCAAGTCCTTCGCGAACATACAACGTTCCTCCGCTGACAATAGTGTTTTCGGTTTTAGCGCTATTTGATTCTAATGTTAAATTACCACCAAACAAAATAGTATCATCAGCTTGGCCGTCCAAATAAAAAGATCCCGAAACAAAAACCGTATCAACGGTATTACCACCTCTTTCAACATCCAAAGTACCACCATCAATAATAGTATCTTCCGCTTCATCACCGGTTTTTACATAAAGTGTTGAACTGCTTCCAATTCGAAAGTTTGATGCTACCCCATCAACAATTTGCATCTCTCGCCCGTTTTGAGTCATATCAGTTACGGTAGCGTTGGTATCAAAACGATAAAAAGCTCCTCTCTCCATTGTCAACCCGTTAATAACCCCACCGCCGTTGTTATAAGCATAAATATATCCGTTACTTGCTACATAGGTATTATTAGCAATTGCTGAATTACCTACAGTCAATCTTCCAGATTTATTTACAACGGTGTTATTTGCTATCGCATTTTTAGCAGTCAAATTTACATAAGCATGATCACTAACCCAAGATGAAGAATAATTAGTACCATCAATGGTTATATTATTAAGCACTGCATTATCTTTTACATTAAGGGTATCTCCATACCAAACCGTAAAATTGTTAACGACATTATCTTTGATAGACACATCGTTACCATTTTGTGTTGCATTAATTATTGTAGAATCTGTGCTTATGTTATAGTGTGAACCGCTATCTAAGGTTAGTCCATCAACATATCCCGATGTTGATGTAAAAGAACCTTTATTTTTAACCGCAATGTCATAAGCCTTGTGTCCTTCGTTCACCCCAAAGCTTGAGCCTTCATAAATCGTAAAACCTGTTGCAGTTCCGTCTTTAATTTGAACAGATTTACCGTCCAGAGTTGCATTGGTTATTGTTGCATTTGTAGTAAAATTAAAATCAACAGCATTGGTTAAAGAAAGATTATCAATAGTTCCTTTTTGGTTATTTATTATGCCTCCGGTTGAGGTAATATTGCTAGCAGAGGCATTTTCATTAACATTCAAAGTGCCTGATGTTATTTTCACATTATCAGCGTCCCCCTGGGATTTTATAGTCAACGTACCGCCACCGATTTTAATATCTTTTGCCTGTCCTTCTACCTCTACATTAAGAGTTGAACCATTATTCAACGTAAATCCGGTTGCTACTTTATCAACAATACCGACCGCAACACCATTTTGTGTTGCGTTTGTTATGGTGGCATCAGTTGAAATATTAATATCTGAATTGTTATTTTTTATAGTCAATCCGTCAACGATAGCTCCGGCGGTTGCTGTTAAATTGCTATAGCTGTCAACAAGTGTAACATTTTTAGCTGTACCACCATTACTTACATTTAAATAAGCATAATCATAGTAGCTAGTATCTTTTCCATCTATAGTGACAGTGTTTGCTGTTCCTCCGTTCTCAATATACAAGGTTCCGTTAACAACTTTTGTATTGTTAACAATGCCACCATTTTTTACATATAAATAGCCTTCTGTATCATTATATACACCTACTGTAGTTGTTTCGGCTAAACCTCCATCAACATACATCTTTCCATAGTTAACGGAAGTGTTGTTGGCCGTTCCTCCATTTTCAACATACATATAAGCACTATAATTAGATAATTTTGTTTGGTTAGCTGTCCCACCATCTTTTACATAAAGGTGACTATAATAGTCGACCAAGTTGGTTTTATTGGATATACCTCCATCATATACATAGGCTTTATCATAATATTCAACGGTCAGATTATTAGTGGTTCCGTAAATATAAACATTATCTGTAGTACTTGATGTGGATGTCGTAAAATTATCCAAAGTATTGCCGGCAGCAACAGTTGTATCAGTGGCAAATAACGGATTAGCAACAAAAAGCGAAAGGCCAAAACCAAAGAATAGCCCTTTTACCCCCCCCCGCGGGTTTTTTAGGGAAATACAACGAGTTATGTCGGTCTGTTTCTTCAAAACCATAACACATCTCCTCGAGACATATTCCTTAGCACATATTCTACTGTACCACAATTTGACATCATTAGCAAACCTTTTTCCTTCTTCGGCAGTCAATCCATCTTCTGTCACTCTGAGCAACGCGAAGAGTCTCTTTTTATAGATTCCTTCGTCGCCTGTCGGCTCCACGGAATGACGAAAAAAAGAAAGCTATTGCGAAGCGCTTGCACTGAAGCAATCCACAGAATCTCATTCGCTCCGATTCTATATCTCGATTCGTTAATAAAAAGTTATCGATTCCCGTAAGTTAAACAGCCGATTCTCGGCAAATTAAGGCTCAGATTCGCTTTGAGTCACTTCAAAAATTTTCAATCAAAAAACTTTTAACAAAGCGCATATCGTCAAACATATTTTTTACGCCCAGTTTTTTAATTTCTTCAATACATTTTTCAGAATCATATTTAACAAAAGCTATACGAGACATTCCGGCTTTTGCTGCCGCCAACAAACCAACAATTGAATCTTCAATAACAATACAATCTTTGGGTTCATATCCCATTGTTTTTGCCGCCAACAAAAACAAATCCGGTTCCGGTTTGCCCTTATCTACCAAATCAGCCGTAAAAACTTTTTCTCTTGAAAAATATTTATCAGCTCCGGTTTTTTCGATTTTTACTTTGGTTTTTTCCCAAATTCCGCCCGTTGCAATACATTGTGCAAATCCCGTCATTTTAAAAATATCTTCGATACCTTCTGTCAAATTAATACCTTGGTTTAGCCTTTCCATATCAATTTTGGTAGCTTCTTCCCAAAGACTTTCTTTTGCAAATATTCCAATACTTTCTAATGTTGATTTTTTGTCTTTGTCAGATCTTCCCCCAATATATTTTGCGGCTGTTTCAAAATCCCATCCGAGTTTTAAATCTCTATTTAACAAATTCATCCTTGATGTAATCCACAATTTTTCTGTATCGGCTATAACACCATCAAAATCCCAAATTATTAATTTTTTCATTTTTATACCCTTAAAAAATCGACCTCGTAGGAAGCCCGTACAAACAAATTTCGACGATTCTATGATAAATATCATAATAAAAACAAAAAACCCTGTCCAGAGTCAAAAAATCAACCTTTTTATGCTTGCAAGATTTTTTCAATAATTTTATAACTCTTTTTAAGAGGAACAAACAATGAATAACAATACTATATATGCCTTATCAACGGTTTTTGGAAAATCCGGTGTTGCAATAATCAGAATATCCGGACCGGAGGTGCTTAACGTAATCAAACAGATGACAGATATAGATACTTCGTCTATAAAACCTCGTTATGCATATTTTACGGGACTAAAAGATTTAAAAGGCAACTTGTTGGACAAGTCTTTAGTTCTATATTTTAAAGCTCCAAGTTCTTTTACCGGTGAAGATGTGGCAGAATTTCATATTCATGGATCAAAAGCGGTCATATCGTCTGTTTTAGAAAGCTTATCGTCTATAGAAGGATTAAGGCTTGCCGAACATGGCGAATTTTCAAAACGCGCTTTCTATAATCAAAAAATGGATTTAACCGAGGCAGAAGGTTTGGCTGATTTGATTGATTCGGAAACCGCCGAACAACAAAAATATGCTCTTCGCCAAATGGAAGGAAACTTAAAAGGACTTTATGAGGGATGGCGCGAAGAATTGCTCAAAATTATGGCTCATATTGAAGCATATATTGATTTTCCGGATGAAGAATTGCCTTCTGATATTATAGATAATATACAAAACACTGTATTTAAAATATCAGATAATATAGATAAGCATATTTCTTCTAACAACGTGGGAGAGCGTTTGCGAGACGGTTTCAGAGTTGTTGTCATTGGCGAGCCAAATGCCGGTAAGTCATCACTATTGAATGCTATTGCCAAACGTGAAGCTGTAATTGTTTCTGATATTGCCGGAACAACTCGTGATGCCATAGATATTCATCTTGATATCAATGGTTATCCTGTTATTTTTACTGATACAGCCGGTTTACGGAACACAACAGAAGTAATTGAACAAAAAGGGATTGAGCTTGCATACACCAGAGCAAAAGATGCAGATGTAGTAATTTGTTTATTTGATGGTTTAAAAAACATTCCGCAAGAGTTTGAAAAAGTTCAAGAAAATAAAAAAATCTATGTTGCTAATAAACAAGATAAACTATCATCTGAGCAAAAAATATCTTTGCAAAACAAAGGATTTTTGCTTATTTCTGCCAAGCATAATGAAGGTATAGATGCGCTTTTACAAGAGATAAGTTCAAAAATAAAAGAAAAATTTACATCTTCTTCCGGTGTTCTCATTACTCGTCAACGTTATCGTGAAGCTTTAAGAAACGCTGTCAGTTATTTGAAAGAATTTAATTTTAATAAAGAAATAGAACTCTCAGCAGAAGATATCCGATTAGCTTGCCGCGAAATAGGTAAAATAACCGGTCGTATAGAAGTTGATGAAATTTTAGATAAAATATTTGGTTCTTTTTGTATAGGTAAATAACCATGAAAACAAGTTTTGATGTTATCGTTGTGGGAGGAGGACACGCCGGCTGTGAAGCAGCAGCAGCAGCAGCAAGAATGGGGGTTGATACAGCCCTGATTACTCACAAAATATCTACAATAGGCGAAATGTCTTGCAATCCGGCAATAGGTGGTTTAGGTAAAGGGCATTTGGTAAGAGAGATAGATGCTCTTGATGGACTTATGGGAAAAGTTATTGATAAGTCAGGTATTCAGTTTAGAATGCTTAACGCTTCAAAGGGTCCCGCCGTCAGAGGTCCCAGAGCTCAAGCAGATAGAGATTTATATAAAAAACATATGCTATATGAGCTTCAAAATACGCCAAACTTATCCATCGTTGAGGGTGCTGTTGAAGGTTTAGTTATTAATAAAAACAATGTTCAAGGAGTTGTTTTAGCCGACGGAACAAATATAAGCTCAAAAACAGTGATTCTGACATCAGGAACTTTTCTCAACGGAACAATGTTTATAGGACACCAAACATCTATCGGTGGTAGAGTAGGGGATGTGTCTTGTGTCGGTATAACACCGTATTTAAAAAAGTTAGGGTTGAATACTGGTCGCCTAAAAACAGGAACACCCGCCAGATTAAATGGTAAAACTATAAACTGGGATATTTTAGAAAAGCAAGATGGTGATGAAAAGCCTTGTTTCTTTTCTTTTTTGACCAAAGGTATTACAACCCCGCAAATAAGTTGTTATATTACACACACCAACGAACAAACCCACAAGATAATTCGCGACAACTTTAACAAATGTGCTTTGTTTTCAGGACTTATTACCGGTGTTGGTCCAAGATATTGTCCCAGCATTGAGGATAAACTGGTTAAATTTGCCGATAGAACATCTCATCAAATTTTTTTAGAACCGGAAGGTTTAAATACGGATGTCGTATATCCCAACGGTATATCAACCTCTTTGCCTGCAGATGTTCAAGAGGCGTTTATTCACACAATGAAAGGCCTTGAAAATGTAGAAATTTTACGCCCCGCTTATGCTATAGAATACGATTATGTTGATCCAAAAGAACTCAACAACAAACTGGAATGCAAAAAAGCTCCAAATTTGTTTTTGGCTGGACAAATTAATGGAACAACGGGATATGAAGAAGCTGGAGCCCAAGGTTTGGTTGCGGGCATAAACGCTGCTCTCAAAGCCTCAAATAGCGACAAAGAATTTACCATAGACAGATCCGAAGCATACATAGGCGTAATGATAGATGATTTAATTACCAAAGGTGTTGATGAACCCTACAGAATGTTTACTTCGCGCTCGGAATACCGTCTGTTTTTGCGAGCGGATAACGCAGATATCCGTTTAACCGAAAAAGGGTATGATATAGGTTGTGTTAGCACTTTAAGATGCGGTGTATTTAAAGATAAAAAACAAAAAGTAGATGAGTTTAGGTCTTTAAGTAAAAACCTCTTTATAACACCCACCGAATTAGAAAATTTTGATATAAGCATAAAAAAAGACGGATTAAAAAGAAGTTGTTTTAGTGTTATGTCATATAACAATGTTTCATATGAAACAATTTTAAAAATATGGCCTCAATTATCGGAAATTGCGTATGATGTATATGAACAAGTTGAAATAGAAGCAAAATATTCCGGTTATATTAAACGACAATTAGCAGATATTGAAGTTTTCAAAAAAGATGAAAACCTAAAAATTAAACCGGATATTGAATATTCAAAAGTTGGGGGGCTCTCTCGTGAAATGATTTCAAAACTTTCTACAGTGCGTCCTTCTACAATTGGCGAAGCTTCTCGCATACCGGGAGTAACACCGGCCGCAATTACCGCGCTGTTGGGATATATAAAAAAATGAATAAATACCCTGATTTAAAATCTGCAATATCTTTGTGGCAAGAAAGCTTGACCGGAATCTTGTCGGCATCTCCGTCAGAAAAGATGCCGCAAGAATACATATCTCACTCCACGGGAGTAGCTTTAGCGGCTCTTAAAATTGCTGAAAAAGCAGGAATGAATAAAGATAAAGCGTATGTATTAGGCTTGTTACATGATTATGGCAAAATACAAAACGAAAAACAGAGTGGAATAGCCCATTTTATTGTGGGATATGAAAAAATGATGTCTCTTGGGTATACGGATGTGGCGCGAATTTGTTTAAGCCACTCCTTTCCGAATGCTGATTTTGATTTTGCCGACTATACCTCTTATTCCGAACAAGACTTGATGAAAGCAAAACAAGAATTAAAAAAAATTGTTTTAGATGATTATGATAGACTTATACAGCTTTGTGATATTTTTTTCGAAGCAAACAGTATTGTATCTTACCAAAAAAGAATAAAGTGTATTATAAAAAGATATAACTTATCTCAAGAACAAACAAAAAACCTCGAAGAAAATGCCTCAAAAAACAAAACATATTTTGATAATAAATGTCAATGTGATATCTACCAAATATTAGGCATAAAGGAATAGTAAATGTTGCCAAGTTTAGATAAAGCAAAAAAACTCTTCGAAGCATTGGTTTATAAAACAAACATTATCAACGTAAAAAAAAGGCTTCCAAAAGGAACGTCAGCCAAGCACTATCAAAATGTTGCATATGTTGCCGCACATATTGCGCTTAAAGCAGAGATGAATGTTCAAAAAGCTTATATATTAGGTCTTTTACACGATTATGGCGAGGTTGCCGAAGATTCAAATCCAAAAGCTTTTCACGGAACTGCCGGATACGACGAAATGATGTTAAACGGTTATGATGAGGTCGCTCAGACATGTTTGAGCCACAGTTTTTTTGATAAAAATTTTAACCCCGAAGACACTTCATATCCATCAAAAGAAATAATAAGAGCCAAAGAAATTTTAAAAAACAAAGATTTTGATGACTACGACAAACTTATTCAACTTGCCGATTTAATGTCCTCAGGTGTTGATATTACAACAGTAGAAGAAAGAATATCTAAACTCGCTATTAAATACAACATCAGAAGTGATCTCGTAGAAACAAAAATGCGCGCAGCAAAAGAATTAAAAATATATTTTGATAATAAATGCAATTGTGACATATATCAAGAATTTAACCTGTAAAAGCTTTATTAACCTATTCTTGATATATAGCTTTCAAGGAGAAAATAATGCAAGAATTCAACTATCATTGTCACACATCTTTTATGGATATTTTTGACGGAAGCTCAACAGCCGAGGAAATGATATCAGCTTATGAACAAAAAGGGCTTAAGGAAATAGGCATCAGTAATCACTGTATTTGTCATCCTACGATTGCTAAAATGCCTTTTATGCATAAACAAAATTTTTCTGACACGGATAAATTGATAGATATTTATAAACAAAGCTTTGATTATATTGACGAAGCAGCCTCAAAACACACAATAAAGGTTCGCAAAGGTCTGGAAGTTGATTTTTTTCCATCTAAAGAATGGCGAAATAATTTTGAAAGAATAATCAAAGCTCTAAAACCCGATTATTTAATTGGGGCGACACATTTTATTCGAAGCGCCGATGAAAGTTTTATGTGTGGTATATATTTTCTCAATAATTTACCGGTATTATCAAGAGAAGAGATGGATGAGTTGTTACGCAACTATTGGCTTAATATTGAGCAAGCAATAAAGAGTGGTTATTTTAGCTTTATTGCTCATCCGGATTACTGTTGTCAATTTAATCTTTGTACAACTCCGGAATGGGATGGATATAAATATAATGTTATAGAAGCCCTTTCCCAACACAACACAGCTTGTGAAGTAAATACCGGCGGGCTTCGCAGAATCGGTCGACCTTTTCCAGATTGGTGGATGGTTGAAAAAAGGATAAAACAAAACATTCCGTTGATAATTAGCGATGATGCACACAGAACTATAGATGTCTGTTCTCACTTTTCAGAAACAGAGGATATGTTATCAAAATTAGGTTGTGTAAACAGATTTTTTCTTAATAAATAGATTCAATATCAGGTGTTTAATCTGCTGTTTTAAGTATACTTTTTGTTTTGATTTAAAATGGTGTTTATAACTGCGTTTTTTCTGTTTTAAATTTTAATTAAAAAATATAAAAATAACTTATGAAAAAATTTATGGAAAAATATCAGGTTTCACGTGAAACATTTGAGCGATTAAAACTGTATCAATCCCTTTTGGTTGATTGGCAGAAAAAATTTAATTTAGTTAGCAACTCCAGTATAGAAAACGCTTGGGTGCGACATTTTGAGGACTCTGTTCAGTTGTTTCAGTATATTCCTCAGGGTGCGGAAAGTTTGGTTGATTTTGGCTCTGGAGCTGGTTTTCCGGGGATGGTGTTAGCTGTTGTAGCTTCTGAAAAAACGCCGTATTTAAATGTTTCGCTTGTTGAGAGTGTTAAGAAAAAAACGGTGTATTTAAATGAGGTTGCCGACAAGACTGGTACAGATGTTGAAATAATAAACGACAGAATCGAAAATTTGTCTTCTCGTAAATTTGATGTTGTTACATCAAGAGCTATGACCTCGTTAAGCAAACTTTTAGATTATACTTTCCCTTTTTGTCACGCAAAAACGCTTTGTATATTTCCCAAAGGCAGAAGTTATGCAGAAGAGTTATCAGAGGCTCACAAAAAGTGGAAGTTTAAATGCGATATTAAGCCAAATCTTATATCCGAAGAAGGTAAAATTTTAATAATAACCAACATTTCAAAGAAAAAGGAGAGAAAAAATGCCAAGAATATTAGCCGTAGCTAATCGCAAAGGTGGTGTCGGTAAAACCACTACAACAGTTAATGTTGCAACCGCCATGGCTGCTGCCGGTAAAAAAGTGTTGGTTGTTGATCTTGATCCTCAGGGAAACGCATCAACTTCTATGGGGGTTGATAAAAAAGGCGCAATGAAATCATCATACGAAGTTCTTCTCGGCAGTTGTCGACTGACAGATGCTGTTGTTTGGACTGAAATACCGGGTTTTTCAATTATTCCGTCATCACCTGATTTGGCTGCCGCAGAAATAGAACTCGTTGATATGCCCAAAAGGGAGTTTGCATTAAAAAACGCGCTAACAAAAGAGGCTGTAAACTACGATTATATATTGATTGATTGCCCTCCATCTCTCAGTCTTGTTACGATAAACGCTTTGGTTGCGGCAAACGCGGTTATAGTTCCTTTGCAGTGTGAATTTTTAGCATTAGAGGGCGTTTCAGATTTGATTCGCAATATCAATACAATAAAAAAGAACTTTAATCCATCCTTAACATTACATGGAGTTGTTTTAACAATGTATGATAAACGTAACAATCTTAGCCAGATGGTTGAAGACGATGTTCGTAATTTTTTTGGTAAAAAAGTTTATGACACTGTTATTCCTCGCAATGTTCGTATTTCTGAGGCTCCATCGCATGGTAAGCCGGTTTTGTTATATGATTTTAAGTGTTCGGGATCACAGGCGTATATTGGGTTAACAAAAGAAGTATTAAAAAGAGAAAGAGAGTTGGTAGCATGATGGAAGAAGGTAAAAAGAAAAAAAACTTAGGACGTGGTTTAGAAGCTCTTTTAGGTGAGATGAACGAAAATGTTTTAACGGAAGAACTTGCTGAAATAAAAACCAACGAAACAGCATCAATAGAAAAGATTTTTGTAAGCTCTTTTCAGCCACGAAAAGATTTTGATGAAAACGCAATAAAGTCACTAGCAGAATCAATCAAAGAAAAAGGTGTTTTGCAGCCGCTTATTGTGCGCAGAAAAGAAAACGGATTCGAGCTGATTGCTGGCGAACGTAGGCTACGAGCATCTAAAATGGCTGGTTTGGCAGAAGTACCTGTAATTATTAAGGATCTATCGGATAGTGAAGTTTTAGAAATCGCTTTAATAGAAAATTTGCTTCGAGAGAATCTGTCGGCAATAGAAGAGGCGTCAGCTTATCAACAGTTAATGGATAATTTTTCTCATACACAAGAGCGTGTAGCTGGAATAGTAGGCAAATCAAGAAGCTATGTTGCCAACACTTTAAGGTTGTTAAGTTTGCCGGAAGATGTAAAAAAATTTGTTTCTGAAGGAAAATTGTCTGCCGGACACGCTAGATGTTTGGTTGGTCTTGACAACGCAAGTGTTTTGGCGGATAAGATAATAAAAGAAGACCTAAATGTTCGTCAGGTTGAAGCTTTTGTTGCCAAGCAAAAAGGTTGTGATAAAAAAGAAACACCGTCTGCTGAAAACAAAAAACACGCACCAAAGAACGTAGATCTTGCGGATATTGAGGAAAGACTAAACAAAAACCTTGGTTTACGCATAAAGGTTATATCTAGCAAACAAGGAGGAGGAAAGGTTGTTCTTCAATATGCATCTGTTGCGGAATTAGATATGATTATAGATATACTGGAACAAAAGAAAAAAACAGATGTTACTCCTGTAAACACTGTATTTAAAGCTCCTGAGGCGCAAAATGAAAAATTTTCAATAAAATTTGTTGAATAGAAAGGAAATAAAATGACTATATTGGATAAAATGATAGAAAACTGCGAAAAGGCAGGATATGCAACAACTAAAAATGTACAAAAAATAGCAAATGCAAAACAAATGATGTTTGGAGAAAATGAATGGCACCGTTGTCCTTGCGACGGACAAAATCCGGCTCGCTATTGTATATCCGAATTGTGTCGCTCTGATATTGAACGCGACGGTGAATGCCACTGTCATTGTTATTGCAAAAAAGTTAGTTAATTGATATCGATATTCAAACAAAAAGCCCTGTTTTTATAGCAGGGCTTTCGTTTCACGTGGAACATTAACATCCATAGAATAGAATGGATTGATTTAAAACAAATTTATATTGATATTTTTATTCTCTTTAATTTTTATTTATTTTAGATAAATTAAATTATGGTTTTTATTGTTGGTTTAAGAATATTTTTACTTTAGCCAGATTAATCTGTTATCACGAGTAGGCAACATCTCTTTATAAACGAAGATTTCAATAAAGGAAACGAATTATGGGATTCTTAAAAAAAACAGTATTTGGTTTTGCAGCATTATTTTTTATTCTTGTAGGTGGTGCCGGAACACAAAGTGATAGCACACTTCTTCAAGGAGGTGGTTTTATAGGTCTTATAATTGGATTGGTTGTACTTTATATTTTTGCAAAAATGGCTTGGCGCGCAATGGGGTGCCTGCCTTCTCTCATAATAATTATAGCCGTAATTTTCTTTATTTTATATGCTATTGGGGCTTTTACCGGCGGAATAGGAAACATCGAAAATAATCTTCGTACATTCTTAGGGCAGGGGGTTAAAACATCTTCTCAAATTGTTGCAAATGCAGATGTGTCCCAATCGGCTGCTGAGGTTGAGACGGGTACCGTAAATTTGGTTGGAGAAGATAAACACCCTATTTTAACGGAAAAAATCACCGACAGTTTCCTGCCTAAAAAAGAAACTAAAAAAGCGCAAGCATTTAACCCTCTTCAATACCCTGCAATTAGCAGTGTTTCAAGAGTTGTCAGCGGAGACACTTTGACGTTGGGAAATCAAATTGTCAAACTATACGGAGTAGCCGCTCCGGACATATCACAAACCTGTGCCGATTCTTCCGGTAGAGGATATCGTTGTGGTCAACAATCCGTTTCATGGTTAAGCGGGTGGTTGGCGGACAACACTATAAAATGTCATATTTTAGCAAAAGATGATCGTGGAGTTCTTACGGGTGTATGTATGTTGGGGCCGTATGATATAGGTGCCGCCTTGATAAACTCAGGTTGGGCTGTTGCCGATATCAGACAAACACAAATTTACCTTCCGTACCAGAATCAGGCTTTAAGTAATCGCAGAGGTTTGTGGCAAGGAGAATTTTATATGCCGTGGGATTGGCAAAAAATACAAAACCGAAAAGCAAATGTAAAAGTAATAAAAAACAAAGAAGCTTCAACATCTCGTCGAAAAGTCTGGTTTAATCCTTTTGGTGAATAGAATGCAAAAAACATTCATAATAAAAACAGAACAACAAACCAAAGATTTGGCAAAACGTTTTGCAAAAATAGCTAAAAAGGGAGATGTTTTTGCATTATACGGAACTCTCGGTATGGGAAAGAGTGTTTTTGCGCGAGCATTTATACAGTTTTTATCCGGCGCTGAAGAGGTTCCAAGTCCGACTTTCACGTTGGTGCAATCATATCCGACAGATGAGTGTGATATTTTTCATTTTGATCTTTATCGCCTAAAGTCGCCTGACGAGGTTTTTGAACTGGGGTTTGAAGAGGCTGTTTATGGTGGAATAAGTCTTATCGAATGGCCTGAAAAATCAGGAGGATGGCTTCCGAGAGATGTTTTTAAGATTGAAATATCTTCTTGTGATGAAGGGCGCAAAATAATCGTTGAAGCAAACTCTACAGATAAAATCGATAGGTTGGAGAGTATAGATGACGATTAACATACATGCTACAGCAATAAATATAAAAGGACAGGGTGTTTTGTTTTTAGGCGATTCCGGTTCCGGAAAATCTGATATGGCATTAAGAATGATAACACAATATGGTGCCAAATTAATATCAGACGATCGCGTTAATATAACAAATATTGATAATAATATAATAGCCACAGCTCCGGAAAACATCAAAGGCTTGTTAGAGGTTCGAGGGGTTGGTATTATTAATGCACCCACAATAGATAAATCCCAGATAAATATCGCTATACAACTGGAAACCTCATTTATAGACAGAATGCCCGAAGCCGCAAACTATGAAATAGAAGGAATTGCTTTGCCTCTTATAAAAATAAATCCTTTTGAAATTTCATCAACAGCAAAGGTTTTAGCAGTCTTAAGATTGCTGTGATGATTTAAAAAACTGAGTTGATTTATTATAATCTCGACGTTAGAATAGCGACAGATTTTTAATTTTATATCAGGATATTGCCATGTTGTTTTTTCGCAGGATAGAAAAGTTTTTACGTCGCCAGGGGCTTCCTTTGGTTAATTTTATATTCAAAATTGGCGAGTTATTTATTTTTATTGTTCAATCTATATACAACTGTCTGACACCGCCGTTTTATGGGCGCAATCTTTTGCGACAAATTGTTGATATGGGTTTTTACTCATTACCGGTTGTTGGTTTAACAACCATATTTGCCGGTATGGTAATAGCTTTGCAAAGTTATTCCGGTTTTGCATCTGTTGGAGCCGAAAGTATGGTCGCCAGTGTTGTTTTAATATCCGTTACACGAGAATTAGCCCCTGTTTTATCAGCATTAATGGTTGCCGGCCGTATCGGAGCAGCTATGGCTGCTGAAATAGGAACGATGCGTGTTACCGAGCAGATAGATGCATTAACAACATTGTCAACAAATCCTTTCAAATATTTGGTGGCTCCTCGTATTTGGGCTGGACTGATAGTAATGCCTCTGCTTGTTTTGATTGGTGATGTTATAGGTATTTTCGGAGGTTATGTCGTTGGTGTATACAAGCTTGGTTTTAATGCCGCCAACTATATTAATGCTACATTGAATGATCTACAAGCTCTTGACATTACAACAGGTGTTGTTAAAGCAGCTGTTTTTGGGTTTATCATAGCCTTAATGGGGTGCTATAATGGTTACAAATCAAAAGGTGGCGCTCAAGGTGTTGGTACGGCAACGACAAATGCGGTTGTTTCGTCCTCAATCCTGATTTTAATATTCAACTACATTGTAACAGAGCTTTTCTTTTCAAGATAAGGGTTTAATCAAATGTCAGAAGCTAAAATAAAACTAAGAAACGTTTACAAATCATTTGGCAAAAAAACAGTATTAAGAGGTGTAAATCTGGATGTTTGCAAAGGAGAATCTTTGGTCGTAATTGGTGGTTCAGGTACCGGAAAATCTGTTCTTATTAAATGTATCCAAGGTCTTTTAACTCCGGAAGAAGGCTCCATTCTTGTTGATGACAAGGAAGTTATAGGCATTGATGAAAACGCCAAAGAAGAACTTCATTCAAAAATGGGAATGTTGTTTCAAGGAGGCGCTTTGTTTGATAGTTTAAGTGTTTGGGAAAATGTTGCATTTGATTTAATTGAAAACAAAGGTTACAATAAAAAAGATGCTAAAAATGAAGCTGTAAGAGTATTGCGTTCTGTCGGTCTTGATCCTGAGGTGGCAGACCTTTCTCCTGCAGAACTTTCCGGTGGTATGCAAAAAAGGGTAGGTCTTGCCAGAGCTATAATATCCAAACCGGAAATAATCTTTTTTGATGAACCCACAACAGGCCTTGATCCGATAATGGCTGACGTTATTAACGATCTTATAGTTGAGTCGGTAAAAGGTTTGAGTGCAACAGCTTTAACCATCACTCACGACATGGCATCAGCTCGTAAAATAGCGGATAAAGTAGCAATGTTATACAAAGGCGAAATCATCTGGCAAGGAACAGTTAAAGAAATGGATGAAACCGAAAATCCTTATGTTGTTCAGTTTATTAATGGAAACTCTCAAGGTCCGATAAAAACAGGAGTCTGATATTGGCCAAAAAAGATATTAAACAATTTGTTTGTCAAAATTGTGGTGCTGTTTATCCAAAATGGCAAGGCAAATGTGATGCTTGCGGCGAATGGAATACAATAGTTGAAGAAACATTAGGTGGCGGTGGTTTTTCAAACATCAACCCGCGCAAATCCAAAGGGCAAGAAATAGATTTTGTTTCTTTGAGCGGCACACAAGAAAAGGTTGACAGATTATCTACATCAATAAACGAACTTGATCGTGTTTGTGGGGGGGGCTTAGTTTCCGGTTCGGTTATTTTGGTCGGTGGCGATCCTGGTATAGGCAAATCAACACTTCTTTTGCAAGCTTGTGCCAAAGTTGCAAATTTAACTGAAAAACCCGAGGTGTACTACATTTCAGGAGAAGAAGCTGTTGATCAGGTACGTATTCGCGCCCAACGCTTAGGTTTAGATAAATCGCCAGTAAAATTAGCATCTTGTACAGACGTAAAAGACATCATAACAACACTGGAAAAGTCAAAAGCATCAGTTGTTGTAATAGATTCAATTCAAACAATGTATCTTGAAGAGGTTGATTCAACCCCCGGCAGTGTAACTCAAGTTAGGGCTTGTAGTTATGAACTTATAAAATTAGCCAAACGCAAAGGATTTACGTTGTTTTTGGTCGGACACGTAACCAAACAAGGCGAGATAGCCGGCCCCCGAGTTTTAGAACATATGGTTGACACAGTATTATATTTTGAAGGTGAAAGAGGACATCATTTCCGTATTTTACGAGCCGTAAAAAATCGCTATGGCGCGACAGATGAGATAGGTGTTTTTGAAATGCAGGATAAGGGACTTGTCGAGGTTGCTAATCCGTCAGCACTATTCCTCGCCGAAAGACAAGGCAATATTTCCGGTTCATGTGTTTTTGCCGGATTAGAGGGATCTCGCCCTGTTCTTGTCGAAATACAGGCGCTTGTCAGTCCCACAGGCTATTCGAGTCCCAAACGAGCGGTGGTTGGTTGGGATTCCAACAGATTATCTATGGTTTTGGCTGTGTTAGAAGCTCGTTGCGGTATGAATTTAAGTTCGCAAGACGTATATTTAAACATTGCCGGAGGTTTACGTATTTCTGAACCTGCAGCAGATTTAGCTGTTGCATTGGCCGTAATATCTTCATTAACCAATAAACCGTTGCCTGCGGATATGGTAATATTTGGCGAAATAGGGTTATCCGGTGAAATACGCGCCGTATCACAACCGTCATTACGCTTAAAAGAAGCCAAAAAATTAGGTTTTGCCAGCGCTATAATTCCGCAAGGGCGTTCTACTGACAAAAAGTTTTCCGTAGAAATCAATTTGCATGAAATAGGCAACGTTCAACGATTAATAAATTTATTTAATTAGGATAAAACAATGTACGAAATGAACAATTTAGATGTTGTAATTTTGATAGTTGTAATAATTTCAGCTCTTATTGCACTAAACAGAGGGTTAATCAAAGAAGTTTTATCCATTGTCGGGTGGTTTTTGGCTACCATGGCTATAATATACTTACTTCCGGTATGTTTACCGTTTGCTAAAAAATTTATAGCCAACGGAATTTTAGCCGGTGTTGTTACCTCTTTGGCAATATTTGTTTTATTTTTGATCGTTTGGATATATTCGACAAGTGCGGTAGTTGGCAAAATAAGAACAAGCAAATTAAACGGATTAGACAGGTTTTTAGGCTTGTTTTTTGGTGTTATGAGAGCTTTTTTGTTGGTTGTGTTGTTCAACATAATGGTTAATTGGATAATTCCCGAAGACAAACAATCAGAAGTACTTACGGAATCAAAATATTATAAAATTGCAGGTTCTTTTGCTAAGCCTTTAGAAAATCTGATTCCTCAAGAAACTATGGATTTAATAAAATCCAAAACCAAAATATTAGATGAAGAAGAAACTAAAGACGAAAAAAGCAAAGAAGAGGAAACATTAGAGCTGTTTGAAAAGTTGGCTCAACCTCGCATAAAAAAAGCGATAAAAGAAGAAACACTAAAAATAAAGGAAGATATAAAGGGATATAAAGAGTCAGAACGAAACGACCTTGACCGCCTTATAGACAGTGTTGAATAAATGGTGCAAGTTTATTGCAAAACTTCACATCATATTATTGCACGTTAGCTTTAACCAATGCAGCAATCCAACAAAAAAGCTCTCTTTTCAAAAGAGAGCTTTTTTCATTACCGGAAAATCATTCAAAATATGTCATGCCTTTTAACGAAGTGAGGTCAAGGCATCTTCATTGCTTACCAATTATAATTAACCCCGAGGTTAAAGTCAGTAGCGTCGTAATCAGAACCATAGGTATAACCCAGTGAGCCAAATCCGCTCCATCCGTTGCCAAAGTTAAAGCTTCCGCCAATCTCGCCTCGGATTAAGGTTTCATTTTCAAGTCCTTCAACCGTATCAAGCGAGGTTATGTTGACATCACCTTTACCAAAGTTTTGGATAATACTCGGTTTAACATAAATCTTACTGATTACACGGCGGTTGTTGTGGAAGAAGGTCTTTTCAACCTTAACACCGGCTTCAGCCTCTATATTTTGAACATTGTCAAACTCAGCCGTCTTGCCATAACTATCAGACATATCATCATATTTGATGAAGTTATAGCCTAATCTGATACTTGGTTCGATGGTTAATCGTTTTTGCGGTTC
>JAZUAM010000008.1:0-119906 GCA_045637985.1 Alphaproteobacteria bacterium | reverse complement strand
CCGAATGCGGAAGCTTAAAAAAGTTGAAATGCCCATTCGGAGATGCTTACTTCTGTTCAACAAACAATTGTAAATCGGTTAGTGTTGGTGGTTTTGAAAAATGTACAGAATATTGTGCTGATGATAAAAATATTTGTGTTGCTAAAAGACCATATACTTGTGCAGAAGCATTACAAAAATATTGTGGATCTAAGGTATATAATCATGGTGACACGATTTCAGGAACGGTCACCGGTGAAATTTGTCTAAAAGGGACGGTTACAAATTCAACAGGATATTTCGGTTATCCTGATTTTACTCAAGTCACTGTTTATGATGCCGGATTGCTATATCCAGCCTGTGAATCTGAAATGACAGGTAGAGCTAAACTAGACTTAGATTCTGCAACAATCAATGGTGGGGCGTTCTATGTAGATGTGGATATTGATAACATTGACTTTTATCCCAATAATAGCTTTATGCCATATTTTTATGGCAACACGAATATTACGGTTTATTATAATGCGGATACAGTTTGGGCGAATGCCTTACAACCATATTTTGGTACTTATACTGGTTATGGACCTGCAGAAGCAACAAGTGTGATGACTGTATATTGCGTTGGTGGTAGTACCAGTAACTGGTCTCCTGCATATTGTAATATTGAAGTAACTAACACTTCTACGACACACAAGAGTACAGTATGTGGTGTCATGGGTAGTCAGAGTGCCTGTGGTGGTGGTAGTAGTTGTTTTAGTGAATTTAGAGCAACATGTAACGGTCAAGAAAATCCTTCAGGAATGTGTCTCATAGATACATCGCAAAGCACTCAAGAGTGTAGAGATTGGTTATTAGATAGATAAAAATATGCCGAAACAAAAGCCTCTCTTTTTTAGAGAGGCTTTTGTTTGGATATTGATTAATAACTTCTGGCGTAGATAACATCCATTGTTGCCGGTTGGCCGGTAAGCAAACATTCGCCGGTTGTGCCGGATTGGTCGAACGGAATGCAACGAATAGTTATCTTCATTGACTTTAAGATTTCTTCGGTTTCATCATTACCACACCATTTACCGCGAACAAAAGCAACTTTGCCTTGTTTGCCGTCTTCAATCCATTCGTTGGAATTAGCAAAATATTCAGCAAAAGCTTCTTTGGTTGTGATGTCGGTGCGAATATTGTTATCCATACGTTCTTTGGCTTTGGCGAACATTGTTGATTGGATATCTTCGATATACTTGGCGACATTATTAACAAATTCGTTACGGGCAATAATTTTTTTGCCTTCAGGCGTGTTGATATGAATACGAGTTTTAACCATAAGGTTGTTGCCGTCAGCATCGCGTTTGCCGATTTCCAAAATAATCGGAGCGCCTTTGCGGGTCCATTCCCAGAATTTGTCAACAGATGCTTTGTCTCGTTTGTCCAGTTTGACACGTATTTTTTCGCCAAACGGAGTTTGTTTTTGCAAATCTGCCTGTAATGCTTTGATATAAGCCATAACAGCATCGGTATCGGCTTCGTTTTTGATAACCGGAACAATAACAATTTGGTATGGTGCAATCTTAGGAGGAGTAACCATTCCTTCGTCATCGGCGTGGGTCATAATAACACCGCCGATAAGGCGAGTCGAGACTCCCCAAGATGTTGTGTAAGCATATTCTTGTTGATTGTTTTTGTTTACAAATGAGATATTAGCCGATTTGGCAAAATTTTGCCCCAAAAAGTGAGATGTTCCGGCTTGCAAAGCTTTGCCGTCTTGCATCATTGCTTCAATACAATAAGTATCAATGGCTCCGGGGAATTTTTCGTGTTCCGGTTTGCGACCTACCAATACCGGCATAGCCAAGGTTTCTTCACTAAGCTCTCGATATGTTTCTAAGGCCCATTTGGTTTCAGCTTCGGCTTCTGAGGCAGAAGAGTGAGCAGTATGGCCTTCTTGCCACAAAAATTCACGAGTGCGCAAAAACAGGCGAGGGCGCATTTCCCAACGCACTACATTTGCCCATTGATTAATCAAAACCGGCAAATCACGATATGATTTTACCCATTTGGAAAAAGAATCGGCAATAATGGCCTCGGATGTAGGACGAACAATCAAAGGTTCGTCAAGCTCAGATGATGGTTTCAGTTTGCCGTTTTCTGAAGCCAGACGAGAATGAGTTACAACAGCCATTTCCTTAGCAAATCCTTCAACGTGATCGGCTTCTTTTTGAAAAAATGAAAGCGGAATAAACATTGGGAAATAACAATTTTCGTGGTCAGTTGATTTTATTTTTTCATCAAAAACGTCTCTGATGCGCTCCCAGATTCCATATCCCCAAGGTTTTATAACCATACAGCCGGGAGATGAAGAGTTTTCAGCCATATCAGATTCAGCTACAACACATTGATACCACTCAGGGTAATTATCTTTTCTAAGTTTTTTTATAGTCATTTGTTTATTCCTTTTCATAACGTAATGAAATGCCCACACCCCCATTGGTGCAGGCATGCGAAAAGCAACTATAACATATATTTTAATTTTGTGAAGTTTTTTGTTGAAAATTAATCATTAGTTTCTTTTTTGTGTTTTTTGTCTTGTTAATTTCCAAGTATGTTTAGCTAAAATATTCTTGCCAACAAAAAAATACTGTATTACACTTGATGACGTGATGAATGAATCATGGGGCGGAGTTTTTTACGCTTCTATATCAACCTGTTTTTAAGTGAAGGATTATTCGAGATGGCAACAGGAACAGTTAAATGGTTTAATAAGAAAAAAGGGTATGGTTTTATTACTCCGGATGAAGGCGGTAATGATGTTTTTGTGCATATTACAGCTGTGAAAGAGGCCGGTATGTTTACTTTGCGTGAAAATGCAAAGGTGAGCTATGAGCTTAAGACTGAAAGAGAAAAAACTGTTGCCGGAAGTTTGAAACTTGTGGAAGAAGCTGTTGAGGCATAAATCAAGTTTTTGGTTATAGAAAAAGCCCATTTTGAAAAAAAATGGGCTTTGTTTTTTAGTTGATACAATTAGAATTGTTCTTGTAATTCAAAGAAATATGATTGCGGATGATCGCAAACAGGGCATTTCGCCGGAGCATTGGCAGATTCAATGCGACAACCGCAGTTTGCACATTCCCAAATAACTTTGGTCGGACGGTTAAAAATTGTGCCTTCGGTTAGCGATTTTAACAAAGCTTGATAGCGTTCTTCATGACCTTTTTCAATTTTGCCGACCATATCAAATAATGCGGCAATTTTGGTAAAACCTTCTTCGCGAGCTTCTTTAGCCATACGAGCGTACATATCTGTCCATTCATAGTTTTCGCCTTCAGCGGCATCTTTTAAGTTTTCCATTGTAGATGGAACTTCACCGCCATGGAGTAATTTGAACCAAATTTTGGCATGTTCTTTTTCGTTGTTGGCTGTTTCTTCAAATTTGGCAGCTATAATGTTGTAGCCTTCTTTTTTGGCTTTTGATGCATAATAGGTATATTTATTGCGAGCTTGAGATTCGCCGGCAAAAGCATCCATTAAGTTTTTTTCGGTTTTTGAGCCTTTTAGTTCCATTTATTTTACTCCTTATGATTAGTTATATTCTTCTTTTGACACTCGGGGCATAAGCCATGAAACGACAGTTCTATCTTGTCGACGCTTAAACCGTCTTGTGTCAAAAGGTGCTGTTTAAGATTAGATACGATATTGCAATCGATGTCAATAATTGCAGAACATTCTGAACAAATAAAATGATAATGTTCACTCAAAGTGTGGTCAAAGTGAGCTTGATTATCCAAATGGTCGATTTTTTTGATTATATCATTTTCGGCAAGTTGGTTAAGATTGCGATAAACGGTCGCCAAAGATATGTGGGCATCCTGTTTGTGTACTTGTTCGTATACTTGCTCGGCAGTAGGGTGATGAGGGCCGTTTTGTATCGTAGCTAAAATAAGGTTTCGTTGTTTTGAATAGTTCATTTTTATACCTTTTAATATAAAGTGATAATAGTTATTGTTTTTATATGATAAACTAATGTTTGTCAATATAATTAAAAATATCTTGCAAAAGAGGGATTTTGGGATACACTTTGTGTATTATTTTTAGAAGGAGATTTTTTATGGAACAAAAAATTGTAAAAATCGGTAATATTGAAATAAGTAACCGTTTACCTTTTGCTTTGATTTGCGGACCGTGTCAGATTGAAAGTAAACAACATGCAATTGATATTTGCGGTGCAATGATTGATATTACTAAAGAACTCAATATTCCATATGTGTTCAAAGCATCATTTGATAAAGCGAATCGTTCTTCCATAAATGGCGCTCGTGGTGTTGGATTTGAAAAGGGTATGGAAACATTTGATGAGATAAAACGTCTTTATAATAATATTCCTATAGTTACCGATGTTCATGAAGCCGGACAATGTGCAGAAGTGGCTAAACATGTAGATATGTTGCAAATTCCGGCATTTTTGTGCCGCCAAACTGATTTGGTGATGGCTGCTGCTAAAACCGGTAAAGTTGTAAATATTAAAAAAGGACAGTTTTTAGCACCTGAAGATATGAAAAATGCGTTGCAGAAATGCTTAGAAGCCGGAAATGATCAAGTTTGTTTGACAGAGCGTGGTACATCATTCGGCTATCATACTTTGATAGTGGATATGACAGGTTTTCCGACAATGGCAAAAACAACGGGATGTCCGGTTATTTTTGATTGTACACACTCGGTACAGAAACCGGGCGGGTTAGGAACTGCTACCGGAGGTAATCGTGAAATGGCTCCTGTTTTGGCTCGAGCTGCTATTGCTGCCGGAATAGGCGGATTGTTTGTTGAAACGCATGAAAATCCGGATAAGGCTTTGTCAGATGGTCCTAATACAATTGCTTTAAAAGATATGAAGAATATGTTGTCATACTTAAAAGAATATGATGTTTTGACTAAGACAAAAATTAGTGATTATTTTTAGAAAATGCAATTTACAGATGAGGGATATATTATAAATTGTCGAAAACATGGCGAAAAATCGTTAGTATTGACGCTTTTATGCAAGGAATACGGCAAAGTTTGCGGATATGTGAAGTCTGGTGTTTCTAAAAAAAATTTGGCTGTTTTTCAGTTAGGAAATAAAATAAAAATTGATGCGTGGTCGCGTGTTGATGATAATATGTTGTTGCTGAAAACAGAGTTGATAAAACCATATGCCGTTAATTTTATATCGTCTGCCGATAAATTACGAGTGCTGTCTTGTTTTTGTGCATTGAGTAATCTGTGTTTGCCGGAATTGCAACCATTGGATAGATTTTATTATTGGGCGGAAAGTTTTGTTAATCTGATTGATGAACAACATTGGTTAATGCATTATTCTTTATTTGAATTTTATTTGTTGGATTTTTTAGGGATAGGGGTTGATTTGAGCGAATGTTCGGCGACCGGGAAAACCGAAGATTTGGAATTTGTTTCTCCAAAGTCGGCAAAGGCTGTTTGTAAGGAAGCCGGCGAACCTTATAAAGACAGATTATTTAAATTTCCGCATTTTGTGGTTGAGCAAAATTTTGAGCCAACAAATGCAGAAGTGGCGGATTTGTTAAAGATGACGGAATTTTTCCTCAATAAAAACTTTTTTGCAATTCACAACTTGAAATTTCCTGATTGCCGTGTTAATTTGGCAGAAATTGTGTAGTATATTTGGAACCCAAAATGGCAGAAACAGAAGAAAAAATAAAAACAGTTGCGCTGGCGGAAGAATTAAGCAGTCGGTATTTGTCATATGCAATGTCGACTATTGTATCTCGATCACTTCCTGATGTCAGAGACGGATTAAAACCTGTTCATCGCCGCTTGATGTATGCGATGAGACAACTTCATCTTGATCCTAAGTCCGGATTTAAGAAATGCGCACGTGTTGTCGGTGATGTTATCGGTAAATATCACCCTCATGGTGATAGTTCTGTTTATGGTGCGATGTGTCGTTTGGCACAAGATTTTTCAGTGCGATATCCGCTTGTGGACGGACAGGGAAACTTTGGTAATATAGATGGTGATAGTCCGGCCGCAATGCGTTATACCGAGGCCAGATTAACCGAATATGCCATTGCTTTGATGGAAGGTTTGAATGAAGATGCCGTTGATTTTAGAGATACTTATGATGGTGAGGAGCAAGAACCGGTTGTAATGCCGGGGGCGGTGCCTAACTTGTTATGCAACGGATCAAATGGTATTGCCGTGGGTATGGCAACCAATATTCCGCCTCATAATTTGTCTGAAGTTTGTGATGCTTTGCTTTTGATGATTGAAAAGCCGGATGCAACAATTGAAAGCTTAGTCAGAAAATTGAAAGGCCCTGATTTTCCTACCGGAGGAATCATAGTTGATAAATTTGCTACGATTTTAGATGCCTATACAACAGGAAAAGGAAATTTCAGGGTTAGAGCAAAATGGGAAAAAGAAGACCTTGGAATGGGGCAATATCAAATTGTGGTTAGCGAAATACCATATCAAGTGGTTAAGTCCAAGCTTATTGAAAGAATTGCTCTGTTGTTGCAAGAAAAGAAAGTTCCACTGTTAAATGATGTCAGAGATGAGTCGGCACAAGACGTTCGTATTGTTTTGGAACCAAAGAATCGAAATGTTGATGCTAATATGTTGATGGAGCTTTTGTTCAAAAATACAGAGCTTGAGTCCAAATTCAATATGAATATGAATGTGTTGGATTCAGACGGTGTTCCCAGAGTTATGAGTATTGCCGAGGTTTTGAGGGAATTTTTGAATCATCGTATCAAAGTTTTGGAAAGACGCACGAATCATCGTTTGCAAAAAATCATTAACAGATTGGAAATTTTGTCAGGTTATTTGATTGCATATCTGAATTTGGATGAAATTATCAGAATTATTCGTGAAGATGACGATCCTAAAAATAAGATGATGACAGCCTTCAATTTGAGCGAAATTCAAGCAGAATCAATTTTGAATATGAAATTGAGAAATCTTAGAAAGTTGGAAGAAGCTGATATCAGAAAAGAATATGACGATTTGACTTCAGAAAAAGAAGAACTTGATAAACTTATGTCCGATGAAAATTTGCGTTGGCAGAAAGTTGCTGAAGAAATCAAGGTAATTAAGGAAAAATTTGGTAAAAAAACAGTATTAGGTCGTCGGAGAACTGAATTTGCCGAAGTTGATTTGGAAAGTATAGATATATCAATGGAAGCATTGGTTGAAAAAGAGCCGATAACCGTTATTTTGTCTGAAAAAGGATGGATCCGTTGTATGAAGGGATATGTTTCGCTGACAGACGAATTTAAATTTAAGGATGATGACGGTTTGTTATTGGCTATTCATGCACAAACGACGGATAAGATAGTTTTGTTTGATTCATCCGGAAAGTTTTTTAATATAAATGCTTGTGATATTCCTTCAGGCAGAGGTTTCGGACAACCGTTAAGATTGATGGTGGATGTCGGAAATAATGATACGATTACGGATATGTTTGTTTTTGAGCCAAAAGCATCATATTTGATTGCATCTAATAAGGGTTATGGTTTTATTGTTGATGAGAATCATTTGGTAGCACAAACCAGACAAGGACGTAAAATTATGAATGTTGCCGAAGGTGAAAAAACTATGTTTTGTAAAAAAATTGTCGGTGATATGGTGGCAACAATCGGCGATAATCGCAAAATATTGGTGTTTAAACTTGAAGAAGTACCGACAATGGCTCGCGGTCATGGTGTTTGTTTGCAAAAATATAAAGACGGCGGTTTAAGCGATATTCAAATATTTAAAGAAGAAGACGGTTTCAGCTATAACAGGTCAGGCGGAATCAGTATAGAGAAAGATTTGATTACATGGTTGGGACATCGGGCGCAAGTCGGAAAATTGGCACCGTTCGGATTTGCAAAAACAAATAAATTTTTGAAGTAGCGGTTATGTCTGAGGTTTTGTTTGAATTTGTAAAGCAGGGAAATGTGGTTAAAGTGACTGCAATTGAGCCAAATACGGCGATAGAGGCGGTTGTGGTGCTTCCTGCAAATTTGAGTGAAAGTGAGATGAAAACACGAGCTATGCAAAAATTGATTTATGTGTTGCAAAAAGAAGAAAAAAATTAAGTGAATAAAGTTTGTGGATAAACATCCATAGATATTTAATAGTGTTTCCAATTTTAAAAAATATGCTTATAATGCCTCATGGCTTTTGTTTTAAAGCTATGGGGATTTTTTTATTTATGGGGAACGTTTCAGATGTCTGATAAAACAACTGATAACGGTAAAGTTACGATTTTGCCGCAGTTTATGAATGAAAACAATTATCATCAAAATTCAATCGAAATAGAAGAAAAGCAATCTTGGTTAAATGCTAATTTACACAAGTTGATGGTTAGTGTGAGTATTGTTTGGTTTGCTATTGTATTGATTTATATAACTCAATTTTTTGGGTGGTCAAATTTATTTTTGATGATGCCTGATGAATTTGGCGGTTTTCTGGCGGGTGTTACATTGCCTTTAGCAATTATTTGGGTTGTTATGGCGTATATTGACCGTGGAACATCTTTTAAACAAGAAGCCAAGTTTTTACGCGCATACATGAATCAGTTGGTTTATCCTGAAGACGGTGCTCCCCAGACCGCAAAAGCCATGGCTGATGCAATCCGTTCGCAAGTGGTTGAATTGCAACAGGTTTCAAAATTGGCTCATGAACAAACATCACAAATAAAAGATGCCATAAAAAACAACGTGGATGATTTTGCCAAATTAGTAGGAAAATTAGATAATTATTCGACTAAAACAATTGTGGAACTTAGTGATGGCGTTAAGTTTTTGATGGCTAATTTTGATAATATGTTGAATAAGGCACAAGTATCAAGTCAAAATTTTGCCCAATTAAATAAAGAATTTATGGATGACAGTAATGGTATTGAAAATTCTTTGATGTCCTTGTTTGATAAACTGTTGCCCAAACTAAAAGAAATTAATGACACAGCAGTTTTATTGAGAGAAATAACCAGCGGTTCGACTGTTGATATGGCTAAAGCGAATGACAGTTTAAAGCTTATTGCCGAAAAAACAAACAGTACTTTAGGTGAGATGCAGACAGTTTTGGTAGGACAAGCAAATTCGCTGAAACAAGTGGCTGATTTGGCTATGACAAATTGTAATTTAGCAAAGACAACCGTGGCTAAAGAAATTGCCGATATGGAAGATGTGTTGCATAATCACAGTCAAAAATTAACGTTGGTTTTGGAAGAAGCAACGAAAGATATAAAAGATAAGACGGAAGATATTACAAAAACAGCAATATCTAATGTTGGGATTATTAATAATAACATAAAAAAAGGATTAGATGGGTTTGATAATGTCGTTGATTTGCAAATTCAAAAAATTGATACGGCATTGGCTAAACATAACAGGGATATTACTGCCTTTGTAAAGGTTTTGGACGAAAAGGCAGAAGGAGTTAATAAGAAGTTTATCATTCATGGTGAAAATATTGCTCAGGAGTTGGATAAACTTATGGTCAGAACCTCTAATTTGGAAGATGCTGTTGCTATGCAAGTGGCTAATCTTACAGAAGTTTCAGATAAAGCTGTTACGGCGATGCAAAATGTGGAAACTTCATTAGCTGAAAGTGTCAGTGCTTTGGATGAAAAAGTTGCGGTTGCTAACAGCGATATTGTTACGTATGTTGATAATTTGGGTGTAAAGGCCGGCGAGTTTAATAAAATAAGCAATGATAGTGCAGATAAGATAATTGAGCTTACTGATGTTTTAAATGAACGCTGTGGTATCTTGCAGAAAAATGTTGCAAGCAGCTTAAATCAATTGAAAGAAGTTGATAAAGAAATAGATGCTTCGACAGAAAATATGATGGTACAAACAGCACAGTCGATAGAGAGTATAAATCAGGTTGCATCTTTGATGAATAAACATACAAACAGTTTGACGGAAGCATCGTCGATAGTTGTTACACAAAGCCAGATAAGTGAAGTATCTTTAGCTCAACAGCAAAAACATATTACAGATACGGCGGCTCGAGTTGAAGATATTAAGAATGAATTGAAACGTCAGATTGATGAATTGTCAACAGCATCAGAGGCTTTGGAAAAAGATGCCGTTAATGTTTTAGAAGTTTTGAAATCTAATATAGCTAAGATGTTGGCGCAATGTAATGATGCAATTAATAAAAGTAAAGTCATTAATGATAATTTGGTTGAACAAGCAAATCAATTTGATACTTCTGCCAACAGGACAATGGCAAAGGTTGTTCAATTTGAAAATGCGTTGATTAAACAATCACAATCAATGGAAACTTTAACAAGTAATATTGAAGATAAAAGTGAAAAAATAAGTAAAGATTTGGATGAACATGTTAAAAAGCTTAATGAAGTTACGACAAATTCAGAAGCTGTTTTAAACAAATCGATATCTGATTTTGCAGCTAAAAGTGATATGGTTAATGATATATCAAAAGTTGCTGCCGAATATATTACAGACACGGTATCCGGTTTGGATGATAAGGTTGCTACGCTTAATTTGTTGTTCCGTCAGCAAGAGGCCGATTTTAATACATATTGTGAAAAGGTTTCAGAAAATACAAATCGAATGTCTGAAATTTTGAAAAAACAGATGATAGGAATAGAAGAGGGAGCAGATAAGCTGTTTGCTCGTTTAACAATTTTGGAAGAAGATACGGCGCACAAAGCTGAAACAGTTGTGGTAAACTCACAAAAATCAATTAAGGAATTGGCCGAAATTGAAAAGCTTTTAACAGCAAAACATGAATTAACAGAAAAAACGGTTGAAGAAGCTGTTGCTAAATTGAATAGTGTTGTTGATATTGTAAAATATAATTTGGATGATTTTAATACATCAATTTCGACAATGAAGGTTAATGCCGGAGATACGTTGCAAGAGATTTCGGATACGTCATCTCGTTTGTCGGTAATTCAGAAGGATATGCTGAAAGAAAATGAAGTTATGTGGCAAAAACTTAATGAGCAAACAAAGTATATGGAAAGCGCCGGTATTAAAATGAGTTCACAAGGTGAAAATATAGCGCATATGCTTGAAATGCAAAAAAATAATATTACGGAAGTGGTTAATAATTTGGCCACACAAGCAAGGTTGGGTGAAGCATCATTGGCGCAACAGTTTAAGTACTTGACGGATGCAACAGTTGATGTTGCGACTAAAATGCAAGAAATTAATACTAATTTTAAGGAAAATACCGGTAATATTTTTGATACAACAACAAAATTGTCATATGAATTTGATGTTTTGGGTGACAGACTATTAAAAGCTTGTGATGCAATCAATAAAGCAGCAAAAGATTCCGTAAAAAGTATTGATCAAACAAGTTTGCGTTTGAACCAATGTAGTGAAGATTTAGATACAGCAATATATCATTCGGTAGAAAATATAAACGGAGTATTTAATGAATATGAAAAATATTTGGCCGGTTTTAATACCATTACGGCAGAAACATCTACCGGAGTGGTTGAAATAAATAATTTGATTTCGGTTCAAAGCAATAAAATGGTTCAGATATCGGAAGATACCAAAAAGTTGGTGGATTGTTTTAATACTGTTTTGAATGATACGTCTAATAAATTGGCTGACAGAGCTAATGATGCATATGATAAAGTCAGAAGTTTGGGACAGGATTTGAAAAAACTCGGAATGGAAATGGATGATGCGGCAAAATTGAGTGCCACTCATATGGAAAAATCCGGTGATAGGCTGAGAGCAACTCTTAATGAAGTAGCTGCTAATGCCGAAAGAATTTCTAATAGTATATTGTCATCGGGAGATGTTTTTGTAAAACAATCTCAAGCTTTGACAGCTATGGCTGATGATACAGCGGATAAAGTTAATAAAAGCTTGTCTAATTTGGTAGATGCAGGAAAGGCTTTTGAAACACAAGGCCAGAGTATTGTAAAAGAAAGTATTCGGTTTAATGATACTATAGCAACTCAGACTAAAACACTTACCGATACGGCAAATAAAGCCGAAAAGGTTATGAAAGGTTTGTCAACGGTATATAAAGATGTTAAAGTTGATACATTTTTGAAAGATGCTGCGAAAATTATAAGTGTTTTAGAGAGTGTTTCAGTGGATGTAAACAGGTTGTTGAAGCCGCGTGATGAAGAAGATTTGTGGAAAAAGTTTTATAATGGTGATACTCAAGTATTTATAAGATCTGTTGCCAAAAATATGAGTAATTCACAAATTAGTGCGTTACGTAAAGAATTTGAAAAGAATGATGAATTACGAAAATTGGTAAATACATATATGAAAGAGTTTGAAACTTTGGTGGAGAAATCTAAGTCTCATGAACATTCGGCGGCTTTGATGGCTGTTATTTCAGGAGCTGATATGGGGCGTCTTTATTATGTTTTGGCAAAAGCATTAAATAAATTAAACTAAGGATTTGATTTGGCGTGACAAAATCATCTGTAAATAACGATTATATCAACAGTTTACAAAAACAGATAGGAAGTCTGGCTTCTAAAATTGTGCAGAAAAAGCAAAACGAAACGCATAGATTTGGAGCGGAAGTTTATGAGATTACTTTGCGAACGGTTTCGTCTGTTGAAGATCAAAGTTATAATTTGGTTGATGCCAAAGCCGCTTATTCGCTAATCGGACAGAATGTGCCAGCAAATAGCGGATATGTAGCGGAAATGTACCAAAATAACAGCAAAGTTGATGGTACAACAACGGTTGTAGAAGGATTGGTTTTTGAAAATAATCGTGAATTTGATTTTAAGGTATAGATGTTTATAAAAGGATTAGACAGTAGAGTTTTTTTGGCTCCGATGGCGGGGATTACAGATAAACCGATGAGAATGTTGGTTCATTCTTTCGGTGGAGGTAATATTGTTTCGGAAATGGTTGCAATAAATGCGTTATCTCGTAAAAATTCCAAAACATATAAAATAGCAGATGTCAGAGATGAAAATTATCCCGTTGTGGTCCAATTGGTCGGTAATGCACCTGATTTGTTTGAGGATGCGACAAAATTGGCTGAAGAATTGGGGGCTTTTTCAATAGATATAAATATGGGGTGTCCCGTAAAAAAAATTGTATCTAATAATTCCGGTTCCTATTTAATGAAAGATACCAAGTTAGCAGCACAAATCATAGAAACAGTGAAAAAATCGACAAACCTTCCGGTTAGTGTTAAGTTTAGAAAAGGGTGGGATCATAATAGTGTTAATGCGGTTGATTTTGCGAAAATGTGTGAAAATTGCGGAGCTGAATATATAACGATTCATGGTAGAACAAGGTCTGATTTTTATGCCGGAATTGCAGATTGGGACATTATAGCAGAAGTTAAGCAGGCTGTTAAAATACCTGTTGTCGGAAACGGAGATATTGATACTCCTGAAGAAGCAAAAGAAATGATTGATTATACGAAAGTTGACGGAGTTATGTTGGGAAGGGCAACTTTGGGAAAACCTTGGTTAATTGCGCAGGTTCATAATTTTTTAGAATATGGTGAATATTCTAAAAATATTTCGATTGCCCTTATAAGAGAAACTTTGCTGAAACATATAAGTCAGTTAGAAGATTATTATGGTAAAAAATTGGCACTTGCGTTATCGCGAAAATATGTTTGTTGGTATTGTAAAAATTTTAGAGATGCCAGACGTTTTAGAGAAAGATATGTCAGAATTAATGACATGGAAAGTGCATTAGAGGAGATAAATGCGTTTTTTGATGAAGTAATTTTGCAACAAGAAGGGATAAACTGAAATGAAGATTATCGTTTGCGGTGCGGGTCAGGTAGGTAAAAGTGTTGTAAGTTATTTGGTTAAAGGTAACAACGATATTGTGGTAATTGACAATAATCAGCGAGATTTGGATGAATTGTCAAAGGAATTTGATGTGTTGCCGATTCAAGGAAAACCTTCACATCCGGATGTTTTGGAAAAAGCCGGTGCAAAAGATTGTGATATGATAGTGGCTGTTACGGATGTTGATGAGGTAAATATGGTTATTTGTCAGTTAGCATATACGTTGTTTGCAATTCCTAAAAAAATTGCCGGTGTTAACAGCCAAACATTTACGGATCCTTTGTGGGGAATGCTTTATAATGATAAGCATTTGCCTATAGATTTGTTAATTTCACCGGAAATTGATATTGCCGAACAAATTTTGAAAATATTACAATATCCCGGGTGTGCCGGAATTTTGCCTGTTTTTAATGAACAATATTATATTATAACATTAAATATGAATAAAAATTGTCCGTTGTTGAATATTCAGTTGGCTGAGTTATTAAAAAACAGCGAATTAGATATGACTTTTATTAATATTATTCGTAACAACAGTAGTTTTTTGCCTGATATGTATGGGACATTGCAGGAAAATGATCAGATTAACGTATTAGTTAAGGCAGATGAAATTTATAATGTTATATCTAAATTCGGACTAGAAAAGCCCGCAAATGAACGATTGGTGATTTTTGGAGGAAATGAGATTTCCGAATATATAGGAAATCAGGTGGAAAATGATGATAGTGTTGTGTCTTGCCGATTGATTGAAGAAGATTTAAATAAAGCCAGAATATTAGCTCGTAATTTAAATCATGTTGTTGTAATACATGGCGAGATGATGAGTGATGTTATTTTAAAAGAGGCTAACATAAGTTCGGCGGATGCGGTTATTGCTTTGACGGAATATGACAAAGATAATTTGTTGGCTTCATTGTTGGCTTCAAAAAATGGTGTCGAAACAACAATATCCGTTATTAATACTCCTTCTTATAATAATCTGATGTTTAATATTACGGATAATATATTGGTTGATAGGAGTGCAATTACCATTTCTAAAATTTTGAAGGAAATAAGACGAGCCAAATTACAAGAAGCTTATTCCATAGCGAGGGGAATGGGAGAAATTTGGGAGATCAGATTAGATGAAAATACTGCATGTGGCAAAAGGAAAATAGGAGAGTTAAATTTGCCAAAAATGTGTAGAGTAATTGCGTTGTTGCGAGATGATGAATTGATTTTTCCGAATATTGTAACTAAATTGGAGGTTGGTGATACAATTTTAGCTTATGTTGATTCTTCTATGATTAAGCAGGCAGAACAGATTTTTTGTTAAAAGTCTTTGACATAAGTAAAAAAATGTTATTAGTATATATCCTATAAATAATAACAATAAAAAGGAAGCTTAGATGAGTGAAAATAAAACGGATTTTCTGGAAAAATTAAAAAATGATGAAATTTCTGTTACTGTTTTTTTGGTGAACGGTGTGAAATTGCAAGGTATTATAACGTTTTTTGATGATGCAATGTTGTTGTTGCGTCGTGATGGACATACTCAGTTGGTTTATAAGCATGCCATATCAACAATTATGCCTGGCGAAGCTGTTGAAATATAATAAAATTGTCGTTTGTAGAATTTAATCAAAAAGTTGCAACCAAAACAGCGGTTGTGTTTCCGGATGTTTATGGTCAGAGGGTTTCGCTTTCGGCTGATGCCAGATTGCGGGAAGCGGTTGGTTTGGCTATTGCAATAGATTTGGATGTTATTTATAAAGAAGTTGTTAACGTTCGCAATGTTAAACCTGCAACATTAGTGGGGCAGGGAGTTATTGACCGATTAAAAGAATTAATTGATTTACAAAATATCGAATTAGTTATATTTGATACCTCGTTGACGCCTATACAACAGCGTAATTTAGAAAAAAAATTACAAGTTAAAGTTATTGATAGAACAGCTTTGATATTGGAGATTTTTGGGGAAAGAGCAAAAACCAAAGAAGGTAAAATGCAGGTTGAGTTGGCGCATCTTACATATCAGCGCAGTCGATTGGTAAGAAGTTGGACGCACTTGGAACGTCAACGTGGAGGTGCCGGTTTTTTGGGTGGTCCGGGAGAAACTCAGATAGAATTGGATCGTCGAATTATTGATGAAAAAATATTAAAGATTAAGCAAAATTTGGAAAAAGTAAAACAAACGAGGCAAATTCAGCGATCGGCAAGAAAAAGAGTTCCTTATGCATCGGTAGCTTTTGTTGGGTATACAAATGCCGGAAAATCTACATTGTTTAACAAATTATCAAACAGTAATGTTTTTGCAAAAGATTTATTGTTTGCAACGTTAGATCCTTCAATGCGCAAGATAAAACTTCCTTCCGGAAGAGAGGTTATTTTGTCTGATACGGTAGGATTTATTTCTGATTTACCACATGAATTAGTGATGTCTTTCAGAGCGACTTTGGAAGAAGTTATGTCTGCTGATTTGATTGTACATATACGAGATATTGCATCTGAAAATTCAAGAGAACAGCGTAAAGATGTTTTGACAGTTTTAGAAGATTTAGGATTTAATGATTTTGAAAATTCGCCCAGATATATTGAAGTGTTTAATAAAATAGATGAGTTGGGTGAAGATAAAAAGAAAGATATTTTAATTAACTTAAAGCCCGGAAAAATAGCAGTTTCAGCAATTACGGGAGAAAATTGTGATAAGCTTTTGTCTTTGATAGATGACAAATTATCGATTAATAGTGAAATTACGGATGTTAAAGTCAGTGTTGCTGATGGTAAAAAAATATCGTGGATATATCGAAATTGTGAAGTATTAAGTAGTGAAACAAATAATGATTTAATTTGCTTTAAGTTAAAAATAAGCAGTTCCGATAAAAAAAGATTGGAAAATATGTTATAAATTTTGAAAAAAAAGCTTGCTTTTATAAAAATATTGGGTTAGATATTATCGCTGTCTGACGGGACTTAGCTCAGCCTGGTAGAGCGCTTGCTTTGGGAGCAAGATGTCGTAGGTTCGAATCCTATAGTCCCGACCATAAAAAAAGCCACTCTTTATGAGTGGCTTTTTTTGTTATATTTAACAAGTAACTTTAGCTAATAAAACCAAAAGGCTTGGATTTCTCCAAGCCTTTTAGTTTACATAAATTATCCTTCTTCGGTTTTACTTTCCAATATCTTAAAACCATTTGATATTTCCAGTAATGTAGTCAGCGAAAAATCAGATGTTTTTAATTTTCTTATATCGGAGTAAAGCTTCTCATAATCTCTCTGTACCGTAGAAATCTTTTTTGAAGTTAGTGAACATTTTTCTACAATCTCGCCCAATTGTGCTTCATAATCCTCTCTATCCTGTGCTATTGCTTTTATCCCAAACTCATGAGATCTTACCCTCATATCATCCCACAGTGGCGAAAATTCCGTACGAAATATATAATCCCACTTTTTACAATACCTGTCCTGATAAACATCTTTTAATCTATCACACATCAACCTCTGTATTGAAGTTGACATTAGAGACAGGGTGTGTTGGATACTATTCAAAGCATTAGACATATTAACGGCCAATTTTTCTACAGCCTCAGTAATAGGAACGGTTAGCTCCAAAACATTATCTGTATAAAATACTGGGAATTTAGGATTATGAATATACAACTCATGATGACCTGTTTTTGGTTTTATCCGATCCGTATCAAAAATTTCTGAATCATCCACTTTTTTAATATTAAAAGAATAGAAATCTTCACAATCACAATCCTCACTCAAAATTTTAGCAATTTTTGAATTCGCTTTCTCGTGTGTATCAAAAACAAAGCAAGCAAAACAACTACCATAAGGACCATGCATACAATGATTGTTTTCATCAATCATATTATGTAACAGACTATAAGGATCATAAAGATTTTGTGCAGTAATTCCCATGCTCCTCATGTAGTTTTTTAAGCTGTAGCCACAACACTCTCGTCCTCTGCAATAGTGATATTTTAAAACCTTGGGCTGTCCGTATATACCATAATAGATTTGATCATTAAGTTTGAAAAATGAAGGAAATTCTTCAAAAGATTCAGGCATACATTTATCATGCTCAACAAAACACTCATTAAGAATATCAAAATAAATGTCTTTCCAGATAATTTTCTCTCTCAAATCTTTCACAGTGACATGAACATATTTACTCTCGCTCTTCTCACCATAATTAACTTGTTTAGGCAACTTATATACTCTGAATTTATATACCATGTTATAGCCATGATTATTTTGCATAAGTATTGGTTGCTTGAGATTTTTATACCACAGTTTACCAAAAACAAAATGGTACATATTCCACCCATCTTTTTTGCATAAAGAATTTATGAATCTGTACATAAATTCCGGATTAAGATATTCTTCTCTAACCATGATTTATAATATTTAAATAGTTTAACATCATAATTTTTAATAGTGGGAGGTTGATAATCTATTTTATTATAAAAATCAAATATTTTTATGTCTAATTTTCTGAAAAATTAAATAGTTAGTTTTATATGTTTACTTTATTTGAAAGTATGCTAATTATATGTTAATACATTTATAAAAAAAAGAGTAATATCATGCTTTTTAGGAAATAATAATGAGACAATTTCAAAGAAAAAGAGAAGATTTTGTTTGTGAAAATTGCGGGGCGGAAGTAAAAGGAAACGGATATACCAACCATTGTCCGAATTGTTTGTATTCAAAGCATGTTGATATTAATCCGGGAGACAGAGCAGAAGAATGTGGCGGATTGATGGAACCGATAGATTTGGAATTTAAAGATGGAAAATATATTATTTTGCATCGTTGTGTGAAATGTGGTTTTGAACGACGAAATAAAGTTTGTGAGGAAGATAATTTTGAAGTTGTTTTAGAGTTGTCAAAATTGAAAATAAATAAGCTAAAAAGAGGATAAAGAAAACGCCGTTTAAATAAGAACGGCGTTTTCTTAATTGTGCTTATTTATTTTGAGCCTTGTTACGTTTTTTGGTTGATGTTTTCTTGATATTGATTTTTTGACGTTTGTTTTTGTCTGCGTTGCTTTTGGGGAGCGTGATTGATAGAATTCCGTTATTATAATTTGCGGTTGCTTTATTATATTCTATATCCCACGGCAGTGGTATTGTTCGGCTGACATGTCCATATGATATTTCGGAAAAATAGCCACCATTTGTTGAGGTGGTTTGTTCGTTTCTTTTTTCACCGCTGATGGTCAGATAGCCATTAGCAGAAATTTCTAAATCAATGTCTTTTTCATCTACACCGGGTAATTCAGCTGTTATCATTACATTATTCTTGTTTTCGGAAACCTCGATTTTAGGTTCCATATGTTGAGGAAATTCTAAAGCGTGAAACAGAGAACTGATGAAATTATGTTCATTTAAACGTTGAGGTGTTGCAGAACGTTTTTGCGTGTCGGTTACTTGATTTTGCATAATAAAAACTCCTTGATTTTGTTTATACGATATAGCAGATAATCAATATGATGTATTTTTCAATTAGATAAAAAGCCTAATTTATTTTAGTATTTTTTTTTGCGTAAAGACCTAGTATTAAAAGATGCCGATATTATATAGGAAAAAGTTAATATATGATATGGACAAAGGGAGAGAAAAAGTGACGGAACAAAACGATGAAGCTGTTGTTTATAACATTAATAAAAACTATAGGATAGTAAGAATAAAAGGAAATAAATGTTCTCTGTTTTTTAAAAATCGTCAAAATCAGCTTTTGGCAACGCTAGAAGGATGTAGAGAAGTTTTCAGTCAGGTTTTAATACCTGAAAACGGAGAATTGTCTGATTTGGAAAAAGGGTATTTAGTATCGTTTATTCGGGCAAAAAAATGTTCTATTTCCAAAGATGTGGCAAATGTTTTAGGTGTTTCGACAATAAAATATCTTGATGGACGGGAAGAATATTTATCTGAAAAACAGCTTAAACGAAAAATAGCTTCGGGAATAGATTTTGCAAAAGTGTATGTGGTTAAGCTGTCAGCTCGCAGTATCCGAATTCCTGCCGGAACAAGAGATTGTTCTTATGTGTTGTCAAATGCAAAAGTGTCGCGAATTATTATTGATGAAGACTGTAGCATTAATCTGGATTTGCGTGATAATCAAAATATTGACAGTTTGATTATCGGAGAGAGATTTTCCGGTACGGTAAATTTATCAAGAACAACTGTCGCAAGTATTTTTATTGCCAATAATTGTCGTTGTAATTTAAGTATTTCTGATTCAAAAAAGTGTTTTAATTTGCAAATAGCGGATATTTATAGCGGTAATTTAAGTATAAGTAACAGTTGTATGTATGCTTTGGGGATAGGTTATTATTCTTATGCAGATATTATGTTGTCTAATAATATTTTGAAAAAAGAAATAGTTGTCGGAGATTCTTTCAGAGGTGCTTTTTTTGCAAACAATCAGAGTGTTGATATTTTAAAAATAGGAGATGATTGTAAGGGAACTTTGAAAATCAATAACTATAATAATATGATAGGAGTGAAAAAACTTTTAGTCGGGGATGATTTTGGAGGCAACCTGAATATATCAGGTGATGACAGCATTGAAACATTAGAGATAGGCCGAAAGATGTCCGGGAAGGTTGATGCATCGTTTTCCGGAAATTTGCGTAATGTTATAGTCGGTAAATATTATAGCGGCAATATGATATTTGATGAATCATCAGTTGAACATATTGGAGTTGCATATGGTGCAAGTGGAATTTTGAGCTTGGAAAAGTGTAAAAATTTTGGCTTGGTACAAGCAACAGAGGATAATAATTTGGTAATCAAAAATTGTTGTGGTGAAATTGTTACAAACAAATATCAAGGTAATGTATTTTATAGTTTTGATAAAAACAATTTTGAATCGATTAAAGAACCTTTTTATAAAAAAATATACAATACAATATACGAAAGATTTATATAAAATGTTACGATTTTGTTACATAAAGCTTGCTTTGATGCTAAAAATATGCTATATTAAATATATATAACAAAACCTCATACAGAGGAGGGTATTATGATGAAAATAAGTAAAGAACAGAGTTTGCGTTTTCTTGAAGAGATGCAAGGTGAAATATCATCAAAAAATCAAATTTTTGATGCATTGTTTGAAGCTTGCGGAATAGGGGAAAAAGTTAATACGAAACATATTTTCTTTCAAGAAGTTATCATAAAATTTAATGCATCAAAAGCCGTTGCCGTAATAACGAATAAGATGCCATATGAAACTGAAAGTCATTATGTTGATGTAGCTATTTATGCATACATAAAAGCTGGTTTTGATATGAAAGATTTTGATAAAGATTTGAATGAGTACAAAGCAAGATATGAATGTTTGTGTGCGTCGGTTGCAAGAGGAATACCTGATTTTGCAAACGCTTAAAATAAAGACAGCCACTGTTTCTCCTTTCAGTGGCTGTTTTTTTATTGGTTATCTATAAAACGTTGTATTGTTGTAAATACTTTTTGGTAATATTTATCGCCATGAGGGCAAAAATCATTTTTTGTAATATTAATTTTTTGTTGTTTTAGTTCATTATTTTTTCTTTTCAGACCACTTATAGTTATGCTTTTTACTTCATTAAAAAACAAATCTATCAAATCTTGAATATCTGCTTCAAAAATTCCGTCTACTTCTATCGGGCAAAGTTTTAAGTCTGAAGGTTGAAGTTGTGTTTTGTGTAAGTATGTCGGGCAAAATTCTCTATTATGATAAGGAGTATCAAATATTAATTTGTGAGTAAACATCTTAATCAAATCATCATCTTTAAGATGAAGACCCAATTCTTCTTCGAGTTCTCTTAAACATCCGTGTTTGGCACTTTCGCCCACTTGAATATGTCCGGCGCAAGATATATCAAACAAGTTGGGATATAATTGTTTGTCGGCTCCTCGAAGTTGTAACCATATGTTTCCGTCTTCGGTTATAATCCAACAGTGTCCGGCTTTATGCCATAAACCTTCTTGATGTGCTTGGCTTTTTAGGGCAACTCCAAGTAAATTCATTTCAGAATCATAAATATCTATAAGTTCATCAGCCATTTTTGTTGCCTCCCATAGCCTTAAAAATATATCCTTTTACCGGAATTTGATTTTCGGTACGTAAAACTAATTCTTCTTTATAAATACTATAAAATTTGTTTTTAAGCAACAGATTTTCGATATACTCAGGATTGTGTTTAAAACGTCCGTTGGATTGAATTTGATATGTTAAAGTATCAAGTGAGGTTTCAATCGTAAAAATCAGATTTTTATTTTGACATAATCCGAATAATTGTTCCGGAGAGCCTAAGTATCCCATAACATCTGCAGCAATAATCCATTCAAAATCATTGCGCGCGGAAAGAAAATCAAGTATATCACTTTTTACAAGTTCCGAATATATTTTTTTGTCGGATGCTTTGGAAAGCATATTTGCTGATATATCAACACCTATGAGATGATTCTTATCGTTTTTAACAGCCAGACCAACAAGCCCCGAACCGCACCCCAAATCCACAATACGACCTTCCATAGGTCCTGCAATTCTTCGTATAGCCATCGGAGCTGAATAATCCAAAGTTTGCATAACCATCTCGTAATTATCAGCAAAATTGTCAAACAACTGTTCAGTAAAACTTTCAATAGATGCAAAATTATCTCCTTCCATTGCAGATTTTGCGTATTTAGCAAAAGAATTATCAGGGTATGAGTTGTACCAATTACAAGCTATTTTGCGGGCTTTTTCTTCATTGATTGATGATAAAATCACAATCGTTTCCCAAATATTGATAGAAGTGGCTTCAGATGTCGGATTTAATGACAGTGAATTGAAAAAAAGCCCCAAAGCCTCATCATATTCTTGCAAATCTTTGAGGACTGTTCCTAAGTTGTTGCTTACTTCTGAAGATGACGGGTTTATGATTATTGCTTGGCGATATTCTTCCAGAGCTTCGGACAATCGTTTTTGTCTGTGTAACATTTCGGCATAATTGCAATGCGCAGAAAATTTTTTTGCATCTATTTCCATAATCCTTTTGTAGCGTTTTTCCGCTTCAAAAAATTCATTGTTGCGACTGTAGATATCGGCAATACATAATTTTGCATCTACGTAATCAGGATTTAGTATTTCTGCAGAAAGAAAACAGTTTTTTGCATCATTTTCGTTGCCAAGTTCAATAAAACAAAGTCCCAGTAAATATTTTATAAGTTCTGATGCAGGTGATAGTTGTTCTGCTTGTTTAGCGTAATCTATTGCTTGTTTGAAATTTTTGCTGTTGTAATTTAACCAGGATAAATTATACCATATAGCCGGTTCATTCGGATGTTTTTCGGATAAATTTTGAAGTAGAGCAGAGGCCTTTTGCGGATTATCAACACGATAGCTGTTTGCTAAATTTATCTCTGCCGTAAGATATGTCGGATCCATTTTAAGAGCTGTTTGCCAGTGTGTTCGAGCTTTGTCGAGATCATTTATTTGTTCATAAATACAGCCTATTTCATTGTGTGTCTCTTTAATATGAGGGGCAATTTGCAGGACTTTGTTGTAATTGAAAAGCGCATCTGAAAGCTGATTAGATGATTTAAGAGAAAATGCCAGATTAAACAAGTATGATGCGGTATTGGGTTTTTGTCGCAGGGCTGCAGAAAAATAGCTGCAAGCTTCAATGTGTACCCCCTTAGCTTGAGCAATCAATCCTATGAGATTCAGTATTTCCGGATTGTTTGGTGCTGTTTCAATAAGTTGACGAGCTATGATTTCGGCATTTTCAAAATTGCCGTTATCAAAAAAATTAAGAGCTTCGTCAAACATTGCGTTATATGACATTTTTTATCCTTTGTATATTCTTGTTCATCTTATAGCAAAAAAATACATTTAAATCCAGTCAAATTGTAAAAAAAAGACTTGATTTTGAAATAATATTGTAATAAATTGCGCTTACTTCCGAGAATGAAGACGGGAAAACCGTCTCGTTTGGCATAATAAGTCAAAACTATCGGGACAATAATGTTATTTAATAAAAAAAGGAAAATAAAATGAAAAGTATTGTTTCTGCAAAGAAAAAGAAAGAACGTCAATATGGTGTTATTTGGGGTGCACCGAACAGTTCGGTTGCAAAAAGAGAATATGCTCCGGGACAACATGGACAAAGAAGAAAAAAACCTACTGATTATGGTGTACAGTTGTCTGCAAAACAAAAATTAAAAACATATTATGGTAATGTTTCTGAAAAACAGTTCCATAAATATTATGTTGAAGCTATTCGTCGTTCGGGTGATGCTGCTGAAAACCTTATCGGTATTTTAGAGTCTCGTTTGGATAACATTGTTTACAAAGCAAAATTTGTTCCGACAATTTTCGCTGCTCGTCAGTTTGTAAACCATGGTCACGTTACAGTTAACGGAAAGAAAGTTAATATTCCTTCTTATATGTTGAAATCAGGTGATGTTATTGAAGTAAGAGCTAAGTCTAAGCAATTGCCTATGGTTATAGCTTCTTTGGAATCATCTTCACGTGATGTTCCTTCATATGTTGAATTGGATGCTAAGAAAGCTGTTGCTAAATTTGCTTTTGTTCCTAAATTTGAAGATGTTCCTTATGCTTCATTAATGGAACCAAACTTGGTAATCGAGTTCTATTCAAGATAATAATAAGCTTTTTTGAAGATAAAATCCTCAGAAGTTGTGCAAACTCTGAGGATTTTGTTTTAAAAAAGATATTTATCATATAATATTCTATTATCTTTTTAATATAACACAATAAAGAGAAGGGAAAACAATATGGATGATATTCATCTGGAAGATCCGCGTAAATTTTCGGCAAAGCAAATAAAAGTTACTGTTGAAAAAGCTAAAAAGCACAGAACTTTTTGGCAGTATATGTTTGATTTGATAGTTAAAACTCTTATTTTAGCATCTGTAATTTCTATAGATTTTACATTGTTTGCCAATTCCGGTAATTATTCGTTGTTTTCATCCAGTTGGTTAAATATTGAGGCTCAATATATCTATATTGCAATTATTGCAATAAGTTTTGTATTGATGTTTATTGTGTCTTTTTTCAGAAGTCTGGAAAATGTATTGTTGGCGATTGTTGTTGCTTTGACCTCTGTGGCTTTGATAAATCAGTTTGCAACTTTTGAAAAACAATCAGCTTTATTGGTGTTATTTAAGGGAATTTTCAGCGAAAGTATAAATGTAATATTGTATGAATATTCATTTTTACTGGTTGGTATTTTGGTGTTTTTAGTATCTTGGTTTTTGCTAAATCTATTAAAACGTCAGTTTATGTTTTATTTTATGTTAGGTTTAGTTGCTTTGCAAGGGTGGCTTTTGAGTGAGGCTTATTTAGGTGGCGGTTCTAAATATTTTCGAACGGTTGCTACATCTCCCAGTATGAGAACGGATAAACCCGGCAAAAATTTGGTATTTTTATCGTTTAATGATTTAACATCAACCAATAATCTGAAAAAGATGTATGAAAGTTTTAAACAACATGTCAATATTCAGAGTGCATTTAATAATGCTCTTGGGTTTTATAGTAAAAATGGGTTTATTTTATATCCTAATGCTTTGGTTAAGGATATTAAAGATCCGTTTACAAATTTGATTTTGGCATATAATTCAAATGGTGAAGACAATGTTGCGGCGCATATATCATCATCAACGATTAAAAATGACTATTTTGATTTTACAGCGTTACAACAAGATAAAATTTTTATGAAAAACAATTCGTTGTATGATGTTTTGAAAAAAGACGGATATAGTATTAATGTTTACCAAAGCAGGGGTATTGATACTTGTTATGTTAACGGAAAAATAGCAGTTAATTCATGTAAGGAAAAGGTCAATATGCCGATAAGTTTGGATAATCAGTTTTCGGTTATTCAAAAGACTTTATTGTTAGCAGCTCAATGGCTTGGTTCTACAGGAATGGTAACATCAATAAATCCTGTTTTGAAAATGCTTGAATATGTGTATATAAATCCGGAATTGGTTCCGTTTGGGTTTGAAATCAATGAATTGTATGGAATAAATTCATTTAAAGTGTTTGATCAAATAATTGATAATATTGACAGACAAAATGGAAACAATGCATATTTTGCTGTTGTTGATATTCCGTCTGACACATATATTTATGATGAATTTTGCCAATTAAAAAATATGGAAAATTGGCAAAGTGAAAAGATGTTGAATTTTGTTAAAAATCCGGTAGATAAGCGTAGAAGTGCATACGCCGATCAGGTCAGTTGTTTGTACGGATATCTAGAAAAATTTGTTCAGCAACTTGATAAGTTAGGTTATTTGGAAAATACAACCATTGTTATTGAGGGATTGAATAATCCTTTGGGTTTGAACAAAAATGAAAGAGATTTTTATCGTAAAATGCAAGAAAATAATCAGGTGGCTTTAGCTATAAGACCGGCAGGGTCAGCAAAATCAAAATTTGATTATAGTGTTTGTTATATAAAAGATATTTTGTCTTCATACTTCTTTAAACAGAAGGCTTGCGAGGAATTTAAAGGAGTTAAAACAACCGAAAAAGTTATGAAAGACGTTAAAACATCGGTTGAACAGGATAAGTATAAAAAACATGAAATTGAAACAGCTCAAAACAGTTTTTCTAAGTGGTTTGATGCGTGGAAAGCTCATAATCAATTCGGCTTGTCAAAAAAAGAAAGTCCGATTGCCAAGTTGAATGTGGTAAATAATGAGCCTAAAAAAATTGAGAAGGCTGAGGTAGTGCCGGCTGTTATTACAGAAGAACCTGAACAGAAGATGAAATCGATAAGCGCAGTTGATGATGAGCCATTAAAAAAGGTCGAAAATCATCAAGAGGCAGAAGAAAAAATCATTGAGAATATTGAACCGTTGAAGGTTGAGGTAAAAGAAAATGAGCTCAATGACATTATAGCTGATGTTGAAGATATTACGGATAGTGAAGTTAAGCCTATCAGTGATATTGAAATAGTTGCAGAAGAGGTTATTCCTGAGTCTATTTCAGATGATGTTAAAGATGTTAATAATGAAATTGAAAATGCTATCTTTGTAGCTAAACAAAAGATAAAAGAAAAACAACAAAATTTGGAACAACAAATAAATGATGTAGTTGTTGAAGAGGAAAATATTAAAGATAGTTATAAAAATGATAATTTACGTAAGGTATTAGAAGCACCGATTGTCGAAAATAATAATCTTTCTCCTGAAGAGCTGAAAAAACAATATCGTAAAGCATTGAAAAAAGCTGCCGACAAAGGAGAAGATATTGTAAATATTGAGATAAAAGTTATTGAAAATTAAATCGTTAAAGGAGTTGGTCCGTGAAGAAAAAGACCATTTCTGATTCTTTATTCAAAAGGCGATTAAGTGCTTTTATAAAAAACAAAAGGGCAAAATGGTCGTTGTTGCTATTTACCTGTTTGTTTGTTCTTAGTTTATTTTCGGAATTTATTGCTAATGATAAGCCTTTGTTTCTGAAATATAACGATGAATGGTTTTTTCCTATTTTCAGTACTTATAATGAAACAGAATTTGGTGGCGATTTTCCTACAGAAACAGATTATAAAGATGAATATATTCTAAGAAATATAAGAAATAACGGAAAAGTTTGGTTTACTATAATTCCATATTCGTTTAATACGGTTGATTATGATTTGGATAAACCGACGCCATCTTCTCCGGATAAGAAACATTGGCTTGGGACGGATGACGAAGGGCGTGATGTTTTGGCCAGAATATTGTATGGAATAAGATTATCTGTTATTTTTGCTTTTACATTAACAGCTATATCATCAATTGTGGGAATAATGGTTGGAGCTGTTCAGGGATATTTCGGCGGAAAAACAGATGTTATAATACAAAGATTTTTAGAAATTTGGGAATCTTTGCCACAACTGTTTATATTGATTATAGTAGCAAGTGTTTTTGCTCCCGGTTTTTGGTTGTTGCTTTTGATTATGTTGTTTTTCGGATGGCCCGCATTGGTGGGAGTTGTTCGTGCAGAATTTTTGAGAACCAGAAATTTTGAATTTGTTAAAGCAGCAAAAGCTTTAGGGGTTAGTGATGTAAGAATAATGTTTAAACATATTTTGCCAAATGCCTTGGTTGCATCAATTACTTTTATTCCGTTTATTTTGTCGGAGTCAATAGTTGCATTAACAGCGCTAGACTTTTTGGGATTGGGTTTATCATATGAATATCCGTCACTGGGTGATTTGGTGCGACAAGGAAAAGATAATTTGCAAGCCCCTTGGATTGGTATTTCTATTTTTGTGGTATTATCATCATTATTGACAATGTTGGTATTTATAGGAGAAGGGATTAGAGATGCTTTTGATACAAGGAGAAGTCGGTAATGCCTTTATTAGAAGTAAAAAATTTGAGTATAGGGTTTTATCATACATCCGGATATAAATATAAAGTAGTAAAAGGTATTGATTTTGATTTGAATAAAGGTGAAATTCTGGGAATTGTAGGTGAGTCCGGCTCCGGAAAATCTTTAACAGCATTATCAATCTTAGGGTTGTTACCATATCCTAAGGCTTTTCATGGTAGAGACAGTTCTATAAAATTTAATGAAGAAGAATTGTTGAATGCAAATAATATTAATGAATTTAGAGGTAATAGAATAGGATTTGTTTTTCAGGAACCTATGTCCAGTCTTAATCCGTTACATCGTATCGGTGATCAAATCGCAGAAACATTGATATTGCACCAAAATATGACAAAGAAACAAGCTAGACAAGAAACAATAAAACTTCTTGAAATTACGGGTATTAAGAATGCCAAATTAAGATATAAAGCATATCCTTATGAACTTTCCGGCGGGCAAAGACAAAGGGTTATGATTGCAATGGCTATTGCAAATAAACCGGATATTTTGATTGCTGATGAACCAACAACGGCACTTGATGTTACCGTTGCAGCTCAGATATTAGATTTATTGGTTAAATTAAAAAATGAATTTAATATGTCAGTTATTTTTATTAGTCACGATCTTAGTGTTATCAAAAGAATAGCAGATCGTGTTTTAGTTATGAAAAACGGAAAAATTATTGAACAAGCTGATACAGATACTATTTTTAAATTCCCTAAAAATTCTTACACTAAGACTTTAATTCACTCTTCTAGTATTCTGAAAAATAATAACAACTTTAAAACTGATACCATTATTGAAGTTAAACATTTAATTGTCAAATATCCGGTGGTAAAAACTTTTTTTGGAAAAATTAAGGAGTTTTTATATGCGGTTAATAATGTATCAGTAAAGATGAAAAAAGGCAAAACTTTAGGAATTGTAGGTGAATCCGGTTCAGGTAAGACAACATTGGCTTTTGCAATAGCCGGACTAAATGATTGTGATGGTTATGTAGGTTTGGCCGGAAAATCAATAAAAGAGTATAAAAATAAAGATTTACGCAAAAAAATACAAATTGTATTTCAAGATCCTTTTAACTCATTAAATCCGCGAATGACAATCGCAGATATTATAGATGAAGGAGTTCGAGTGCATTTTAATAATCTTGATAAAGCCCATAGATCGGATAAGATAAAAAAAGTTTTGAGAGAAGTGGGATTAAAAGAAGATGCGCTTGAGAAATATCCACATGAGTTTTCCGGCGGACAAAGACAAAGAATTGCAATAGCAAGGGCTTTGGCTGTTGAGCCGGAAGTTTTGATTCTGGATGAGCCAACGTCTGCTTTGGATGTTACAATAGCTGCTCAAATATTAAAATTATTGCAGAAGATACAAGAGGATAGGGGGCTTTCTTATTTATTTATTTCTCATGATATGAGAGCTGTCAAATCCATGGCTGATGATATAGCCGTAATGAAAGACGGAAAAATAATAGAATTAAATTATGCTAAAAAAGTATTTGAAAATCCTAAACATTCTTATACAAAAAAACTGATTTATTCATCAAATTTGCGGAGAAATTATGGAAATAGAGCAAATTAATAATATAATAAATTTATTGGGGAAGTTTAAAGATTTAAAACGTAGCGGATGGTTGCAAAACAATGTAAAATTGCCGGAATCTGATGCCGATCATTCATTTGGGGTGGCTTTTTTGGTGGCAATGTTGGCTCCAAAAGGTTTGGATAAACTTAAGTGTTTAGAGTTGGCGTTGATTCATGATTTAGCTGAAATATATACCGGTGATTTTACGCCTTTTGATGATATCTCAAAAGAAGAAAAACATCGGCTTGAAGATGATGCAGCTTCACGAATAGCAACTGAGACAGGTTGGGCAAATTTTCGTGAATTACTCAAAGAGTACAACGATAAAAGCAGTAAAGAAGCTGTATTTGTAGGATTGGTTGATAAGCTTGAGACAGCAATGACATCATGTTATTATGATAAAAACAAAAGATCTTATCGTGTGTTATCAAATGAATTTGTAGCATATGCTCAAAGACATATAAAAAAACACAATGATTTATATGTTGAAAAAATACATAATATAATTAATGCATTAGATGTTGAAGTTAATCTTCCAAGCTGATGAGAATATTTAATGATGTTTGCAAATCTTCAGGATATCCGGTATGAGGTTCCAGTGACAATATGCAGTTTCGATCGTTGATTTTATTTTCTATTATATTGTCATATTCAACGTTTCCTTCGCCGATAACAACAAATTTTTTCAATTCAGCATCATAATCGGTTATGTGAAAATATTGGCATGTGTTTATGATATCTTGGAGTTCTGACGGATTGAAATCATCTTCACATGCAATTGTCGTACCTAAATTTAACAATGGAAATATATTTGAAAAGTTATATAATTCAAAGAGTTGATGCATTTTGTTAATGTTGTTAATATTACATATGCCATCGTTTTCCAAAAGCAAAGTAATTCCACGTTCTAAAGCCATTTGACTGTATACGTCGAGTTTTGAACCCAAATCTTCGATTGAAATATTTTCATCGTTTATATAAGAATAGATACGTATGTTTGGGGCTCCAAAAATATCAGCCAAATCCATAAGTTTTGTGAAATATTCCGTTTCAGATGAAAGTTGTTGTCCGGCGAATGTAAAATCAGTTTTATTGGCTGGCCATTTTAAAAATTGGGAAGCCAAACAAGATACTAATAAGCCATTTGAAGATAATTTATTTGAAACGGTAAATGCCTCATCAGTGGAAAGTTCATATATGTCTTTATTGTCTATTTGCTTTAATTCGACATATTTAATATCATTCTTTTTAGCAAAAGCTATTATTTCATCAATATTTGAGGACAGTTCGCTGTTTACAAAACTTATTTCCATAATCTATTTCCTTTTTAGGTTAAATATAGAAAAGATTTTTACGGCAAAATTATACAGATATCAAGAGTTATTTATTTTAGCATATATTTTTGCATCAAAATATTGGTCATATTTGTACAAAGCATCGTGCAAAATACCTTCCAGAATGTAATTGTTACGTTCGGCAACACGTGAGGAGGGTGTGTTATCTTTTTGAATAATGATAACTAAGCGATGTATGCCACAATTAAATGCTTGTTTTTCAATTAATTTTACAGCTCGAGAAGTAAAACCTTTACTATTGTGTGACGGAGAAATCCAATATCCTAATTCTGCTTTGTTATTATTGTCAATATTATGAATATCAATAGAACCGATGGCTTTTTGGGTTGATTTTAGAACAATAGAGTAGGCGTATATTTTTCCTTGATTCCATTCTTTAGTAAACATTTCTGATGTTGTAGCGCAATCATCTATAGATGTTGTTTTGTCAATCCAAGTCAGATACTGACGTAAAAGTGATCTGTATTTATGTATCTCATGCCAGTGATCAATATCGTAATCGTGATTAATTCTTGCGTGTAGTTCAATCACATCGTCAGAAATAAAAGTTGGCATTTGTAAAATATTCAACATGTTTTCCTCTAAAAACCATTGTATTATTATTGTATCTTTTTGTCGACAATAAATAAACGCATTATTGATTAGATAGGGTATTATACTCTTATATATTTGTCGCATAATGTATATTATGCATAGCTATTTATATAACGCAAGTATAATCAATTGGTTATGCTATTTTGTGTTATGCGAATATTAATCCTTTCGTGAGGTTTTGTTTTTGAAAGTCATCATATTTGTCATCATAATTTGTGTGTCTACAAGATATAAACCTGAATTTTTGCGGAAAGCATTGTAATGAGAATAAACTTCATTTAATTGCTCTTTAGATGCGCCTCGTGTTTGCATACTTTCATAAGTCGTTTCCCATTGTGTTTTTACGTAATTAAGTGATTCTGAATTCAGATAATCTTGACGAGCTTTGGTTATTTTCTTCATAATTTCTTGTCCGTTAGGATTTTGTTCCTTATCTGTGTCATAGTAATTTTCAAAAACGCGATTATAGACACTGACTTTGTCAGCAATCCCCTCGTTGTACATCTTTGAGACAATTTCCGGCAATAATTCATAAGCGGTATCATGCGGTCCCATTGTTACAGGGAAACCCACGCCAAGGCTTTGAATTTGTTCTTCACGACGAGAAAACATTGATACTTCACTAAGATATCGATGTACGCTAAGCGCTACACATTCAATACGATATCCGGCTTCTTTTGCCTGTAATAATGTTCCCATTCTCCAGTCGTTTGGGTTAGATAAAATGCAATCCATTTGCAGATTATATCCGTTTTTGAAAGTATCTGTTACTAATTTTTGACGAGCCCACGCCATATCGGGTTTGGTAATAAAAGGATATTCTTCCGGATTTTCTTTTAATAATTCTCCGGCATATGGAAGCAATATCCTGATATCATCGCCACCAAATTTTACAGGTTCGGGATTTAGCATTTGGGCATATTTTGCAGCGGCCGTTGTTTTGCCGGCTCCCGGTTGACCTGTAAGCAATACAAACACAGGTTTGTCACTTTTTTGTTTTCCTTCTAAAAACAACGGCTTAATAACACTATCGTACCATTCTTCGCGTTGCTCGTCAGTTAATCCGTATTTTTTGTTTGTATCAGTCATAGTATTCTATTGTTCTCCACTTTTTGTAAAATAGGTTTGTAAACCAGTTCCACCTTAGATAACAGTTCGTCGCGTGTAAGGTGTTTAAGGTCGTTTTTAATTTGTCGCATTCTAGCTATGCATGTTTCTTTTTTGTAGGGATTGTTTAACATCATAACTGAATATTCACGATACAGAGAAAGCATCACGAAATGGGCATTTTCTATATTTGAAAGTTTTTTTTCATATTCTTTTATAACCATTCGACTATTTTCCATGTTTCATCTTCTTTTCTGATATGAAGTATTGATCCGTTGCTGATATCTTCTTTGCTTTCACCCAAAGCGACAAGTGTTTGTGATAACATTATGCCATGTGATGAAATGGCAATAGTTTGATATTGTTTATTATCAGCCCAAGCGTTTAAACCTTCAAAAATACGCTCCCTAACCTGCTTTCTTGTCTCTCCTTCAGGATAGCAGACATCTTCAAACTGGTTACCCGGGGTATGCATTTTTGTAAAAATATCCGTATATTTTTCTTTAATTTCAGTATAATGCATTCCTTCAACCACACCGACGTTTACTTCTATGAAATGTTCGTCTGTTTCAATAGGAACATTTAGACTTTTATTGGCTAATTCGGCTGTTTGTATAGCTCTTTTTAACGGCGATGTTGCTATTAGTTCAATCCCTTTTCCTTTTAAGCGTTGTCCGACGGATAATGCCTGTTCCATACCTAATTCGCTTAATACCGAATCATTGGTTTGTCCTTGGGTTCTTCCGGCTACATTATAAGTACTTTGTCCATGGCGGAATATATAAAAATCTTTTGTCATTTCAAGATATCTCCAAATATATTTTGCATTGTGTTATGAAGCTTTTTGCCAACATGCCCAAATTCAGGCACAGATATAAGGTGCGAATTAGGAAGTAATTTGTGTATATCATAAGCCCCCTTAAAAGGACAAACCAAATCTAATCGATTGTGAATAATAACAGTGTCGATGTTTTTTATTTTATGAATACTATCCAAAATATCATTATTTCCTAAAAACAAATTGTTGGCCGCATAGTGCATATAAATTCGATGTGATGCCAGTTCCGCTTCGTCTATTTCTTCAAAGGTTGAAAACTTTGGCTCCATACTGCCGCAAATTCGTTCAAACCACCCTAGCCTGTTTATTGCAGTCAGCTGGTTTTCTTTGTTGATGTTTTTAATTAATTTATTGTAATAACTATTTATTTTTCCATTAGATTCTTCTTCTAGTGTTTCTACAAATTCAGGGTATATAAAACGAGTTCCGCCAAACTCCCAATTGAGAAATTCTTTATTTGCCAAAAAAACTTGAGATAATAGCAGTTTACTTACTTTATCCGGATTTTGTTCAGCCCAAAGAAGTGCTAATGTTGATCCCCAAGAGGCACCCCTTAAAATTATTTTTTGCTTAATTTTAAGATGATTAACTAATCTTGTTGTGTCATCAAGTAAGTCTTGTGTTGTGTTGTGTTCGGTTTTTCCTAATGGCAGAGAACGCCCGCATCCTCGTTGATCAAACATTATGACACGATATTTACGCAAGTTGGCTATTTTTGCTCTTTCGGGTTTATACTTACCACCCGGCCCTCCGTTAAAAAAAATAACGGGTATTCCGTTGGGGTTACCAAACTCAGCAAAAGCAATTTTGTGTCCGTCTTTTTCTGCCAGAAAACCACTGTTAAAGGGTTTCGGAATAAACCATTTATGCCAAAACATTTTCAACCTCCTTTGGTTTGCACCCACAGTAGCTTTGGTTGTAAAGATTTAGTTCTTTTATCAGTTTTAAGCGTAATTCCTGCATTCCGCCTTTACGTCCCTCTATTTCTATATAAGGGATTCCTGCTTTTTGTGATTCAGAGTGGGCAATTCTGTTAACTTGTTCCAAATCTTTGTAACGAGAAACACCCAAAACACTGGCAACAGCTTCAAAACCATTTTGTTTGGCATATTCAAATGTTCTATTAAATCGCATAGCAAAACAAATCGAACACCTTTCTTTTCTTTCGGGAAGATGTTCCAATCCTTTGGTTAAGTTGCACCATTGCTCGTTGTTATATTCAAGCTCAACAAAGTCAATGTTGTATTTTTGGCATAGTCTTTTGTTTTCATCGCAACGTTTTTGATATTCTGAATAAGGACGAATATTAGGGTTATAAAAAACTACTGCAAAATCTTTTTTTTCTTCGGCTAATTTTTGAATAACAGCACAAGAACAAGGGGCGCAACATGATAATAACAAAAAACGCATTTTTCTTGATTCCTTTTTAAGTAGTATTATAAAGATTAGAATTATCAGAGCAAATTTTATTTTAGAGTTATCAAATGAATATATATAAAAACATTGTTATTTTAACAGGAGCCGGCATTTCTGCCGAATCAGGTTTAGCTACTTTTAGAGCTTCTAACGGATTGTGGAATAATCATAAAGTTGATGATGTGGCTACGATTGATGGTTTTGAAAGAAATCCGGCTTATGTTCATGAATTTTATAATGAGCTGAAACAAGAGTTGCAAAAAGCAAATCCTAATGCCGCACATATTGCAATTACTACTTTACAGGATAAATATCCGGCGCACAATATAAGCGTCATAACTCAAAATGTTGATACATTACACGAAAAAGCAAAAAACAAAAATATTTTTCATATTCATGGGCAGATTAATCAATCCGTTTGTTTAAATTGTGGCCATATTTTGGAAACATTTGGTGGTGTTGGAATTGAAACTGTTTGTGGTAATTGTAGCGTACAAGGGATGATGAAGCCTAATATTGTATTTTTTGGAGAAAATTTATTATATATGGATAAAGTTGAAACGTTGTTGCAAAAATGTGATTTGTTTTTATCCGTAGGGACATCCGGAGTAGTTTTTCCGGCAGCATCGTTTGTTCAGACTGCCAAATATTATGGAGCGACAACAGTTGAGTTTAATTTGGAAACTACATCAAATAATTATTTTTTTGATAGACATATAATAGGAAAAGCAGGTGTTACCCTGCCCGCCTTTGTTGATGAATTAATTGCATCTGTTAAAAACTGCGATTAAGTTCCCAATTCCACGCTGTACGAATTATTTCTTCGATATTGGTGTGTTGCGGTATCCAGTTTAATATTTGTTTTGCTTGTTTATTATCGGCGAATAGCTTTGCAGGATCACCTTCACGACGTTCACTTATAACAAGCGGGCATTTTTTTCCGCTTACTTTTTCAGCTGCGTTTATAATTTCCATTACGGATGTCGGGATTCCTGTTCCCAAATTTATAAAACCTTGAAATTCATCCAATTTTTCAACCGCCAGTCTGTGAGCTGATGCTAAATCATTGACATGTATATAATCTCTTAAACAGGTGCCATCGGGGGTATCATAATCATTACCAAACACTTTGATATTTTCACGTTTCCCTTGTATTGCTTGCAAGACCAGAGGAATAAGATGGCTTTCGGGATTATGACTTTCGCCAATAAGTCCGCTTTCATCGGCACCGGCAGCATTAAAATAACGTAATGCAATATATTTTAATCCGTAGGCTTTTTGATAATCTTTGAAAATATTTTCAATAACAAGCTTGGTTTGACCATAAGGATTTATGGGAGACTGCGGATGTTTTTCATCAATTGGTACATATTCAGGATTACCATATGTTGCACAAGTACTGGAAAAAACGATATTTTTAACATTATGTTGTAACATAGAATCAAGTAAATTTAATGTGCCGATGACATTGTTTTTATAATATTTTTCCGGAGACGTAACACTTTCACCGACAAGAGAAAAGGCTGCAAAATGAATAACGGCATCTATTTGGTGTTGTGAAAAAATTTTATCTAATGATGATTTATCCATTAAATCAGCTTTTATAAATTCAGCATCTAATACAGCTTCTTTGTGTCCGCAAGATAGATTATCTGCAGCGATAGTATTATAGCCATGTTCGCGCAGATGTTTCAATGTATGTGAGCCGATGTACCCGGCTCCTCCCATAACTAAAATTTTTCCCATTACTTTCTCCTTCCGCCAATAAAATTTTTAATAAGCCATTTTATCATTGATAGTATCCAAGTTATTATAGTTTTGCGTTCACTTGACTTTAACGAACACCAAAACTCTATAATACAATTTTGTTTTATTTCATCTTGTTGCTGAAGTTTTTTTTCTGTTTTTTCTGTTCTCAACGGTGCTATTTTAGCTTTATAAGGGCTTAACATTGCAGCAATTTGAGAATCATCAATATAAGCGCCGTGAATTCGTTTTAAGCTTCCGTCAGCAGCCAAAAATAAAGAATCCCCTCTTCCGATTAAGTTTTCGGCACCGGTAGAGTCTAGAATTGTTCGAGAATCTGAACCTGATGCAACTTTGTAAGATAATCGTGTCGGAAAATTTGCTTTTAAGACTCCTGTTACAACATCGACAGACGGGCGTTGTGTTGCCATTATCAAATGGATTCCTGCGGCTCTGGCTTTTTGAGCTAAACGTTGCACAATATCAGATACATCTTTATTTGAAGCGATAAGATCAGCAAATTCATCAATTACACATACAATATAAGGTATTTTATCGGTAGATGTTTGATTATATTCACCAATATTTTTTACCATATTTTCTTCGAATAACGTGTATCGTTGCTCCATTTCATTAACTAAATTTTCCAACACAATAAAAGCTTCTTTATTATCGGTTATTACCGGATAAAGCATATATTTTTGGTTGTTATAAGCTGCAAATTCAATTCGTTTCGGGTCTATCATAACCAATTTCAGTTCGTCTGGATTTTTGCGAGCAATTAATGATAATACAAAAGTGTTTAATCCGACCGATTTTCCTGATCCGGTTGTACCGGCGACCAAAAGATGAGGCATTTTTGATAAATCGGCAAATTGTGGTACTCCGGCTATATTTACACCTAAACATATAGGAAGATTTCCTTTAGCCGACAAAAATTCCTCTGATGATAGAATTTTTTGAAAATCAACGATATCAAAACTTTTTTTGGGATATTCAAAACCAATGGTGTTGGATCCCTCTACCGGTCCTACTCTTAAAGAACTAACGCCTAATTCTCGAGCAATATCGTCCAAAGAGTTTACAATATTTTTCAATTTTGTTCCGGGTTCAGGCAAAAATTCGGCTTGGTTAACCAATGGTCCGGTGTTTAATTGTTTAAATTCTCCTTTAATTCCATAATGAGATAATACTTCGACTAAATTTTGCATAATTCCTCTTTTTTATTAATGATTGACCGATAAGGTGTATTTTAAGCTTTACATTGAAAATTTAAAGCATTAAATAGCATCTATCAAATTAAAAATTAATTGGTTTATAAGGTATGATTAAAGATTTAACCAGCGGAAATCCGCTAAAACTTGTTGTTTTATTTGCTATTCCTATATTTATAGGAAATATTTTTCAACAGTTATTTCAAATTTCGGACATTTTAATTGTGGGACGTTTGTTAGGAGTTAATTCATTGGCAGCCGTAGGCTCGTCTGCCCCCATATTTTTTATGTTTTTAATGATTGCTTTCGGCTTTACGGCGGGACTTACCATTATTACGGCTCAAAGATTTGGCGCAAAAGATGAAAAAGGAATAAAATCATCGGTTTTTCACTCATCTTTAGCAGCAATAGTTTTGAGTTTGTTGATATCAATAGTATTGATTTTATGGTTAAAACCTATATTGAGACTTATGAATGTGCCGGAAACCATTATGGATGAAGCATATATATTTATGTTGATTTTGGGGTTTTCGATAACTCCTATAGTTTTGTATAATTTATTGTCAGGTTTTATACGAGCGTTAGGTGATTCTAAAACTCCGCTTTACTTTTTAATCGGTTCTTCAATTTTGAACATAATTTTGAATTTTGTATTTATATACTACTTAGAATGGGGCGTTGCCGGATCAGCTATAGGAACATTTTGTTCTATGAGTTTGAGTGCTGTTGCTTGTTTGCTGGTTATTGCTAAAAAATTTCCGTTACTACGCTTAACTATGGTCGATTGTCATTATAATCCTAAATTTATGAAAGAACATTTGAAAGTGGCAATTCCGATGGCTTTGCAGTTTTCAATATTAGCATTAAGCATGATGATTGTACAAAGTGTTTGTAACTCTTTTGGAACTGATGTTATTGCAGGTTTTACGGCAGCAATGAGAATTGAACAAATATCAACACAACCATTGTTTGCTATAGGTATTGCTTTTGCGACATTTGCAGCCCAAAACTATGGAGCGGCTCTGATAAGAAGAATAAGACAGGGTGTTCGTCAATGTCTTTTTGCTTGTTTAATTTTGAGTATTGCAATAAGTTTGATTGTCCGTTTCTATGGTGCGGATTTAGTATCTGTATTTATTGATGAAGAAGATGCAAATATTGTCAAAATAGGACAAAGTTATTTAATGATAAGTACATATTTTTATTTTTGTTTGTCATGTATTTTTGTTACCAGAAATGCTTTACAAGGAATGGGAAAAACTAAGATACCGTTATTTTCAGGAGTAATAGAGCTTTTTATAAGAGCATTTGCGGCAATTTATTTGGCCGGTTTAATAGGATATAAGGGATTATTTTGGGCCGGTCCGATTGCATGGTTGGGTGGAGCTTTAGTTGTATGTTTGGGATATATTTGGATTATAGCTCATTTGAATCCGATTAAAATGCGTAAGATTTTTCTTAAAACACAAAGTTTGCGATATCATAGATAATTAATAAAAAAAAGACCTTCTTGATTGTTAAAAAAAGAAGATCTTTTTTGTCAGATATAATATTTGTTAAAATGTATATCTCAAACCGGCAGTAACTTCGGCTGCATGGTTCAAACTTTTTGCTCCGATATATGAATAACGTCCCATAACACGAGCTGAGATATGATCGGAGAAATTATACATTGCACCGGCGCCTAAGCGGTATCCGATACGATTTGCACTCTTTCCGCCCTTACCTTCACCTTTGAAATAGTAATTGGCAGCGCCGATACTTGCCAACAAATCATATTTACCTTCGCATCCCATAGGTTGATATCCATATAAATCCAAACCATATGCATCAACTTTTGTTCTTAATTTGCCATCGGCAAGATCTTTGGTTCGTTTACCGGACCATTGACCAAAAGCTTCAACACCGACTTTGTCCATACGCATACCTATATTAAAAATACCGGAATTGAAGGAATCTTTAGACTCACCTAATGTTCCGCCAAAACCATATGAATCATATGCGTAATCGGCACCAATATAATATTTTGTGTGATGCATTGCATCTTTTACGGTGTCTTTCCAACCGGCAAAAGCGCTATTGGAACAAAGAACACATGCTACACCTGCAAGTAATAATGCTTTTTTCATTGTATTTAAACTCCATTTATAAATAAGTTTATTTTGTTTATCGGTAGTTCATTCTTTCAAACCGCTATCGGTTTACAAAAAATTAGATAATACGTATAAATTTGATTTAAAGGGGATTAAGTGTTTTTTTACGCAAATATTCTAATGTAGTTGAAAATAATGTTATGAAAGGTTTTGAAAATTATGAGTTTTTGTCCTCCTGATAAAAAATGTGAAAAATGCCTTCGTCTTGTTGAGTTCAGAAAAAATAATCAACAAAAGTTTCCGTCATATTACAATGCGCCTGTTCCGCCCTTTGGCTGTTTAGAGGCTGAAATATTAATTGTCGGATTGGCTCCGGGATTAAATGGGGCTAACCAAACAGGACGACCTTTTACCAATGACTATGCCGGAGATGTTTTGTATCCATCGTTAAAAAAGTTTGGATTTGCTGAAGGAAATTATGAAAAACATGCAAACGACGGTTTTAGGCTTGTTAATGTAAGAGTTACAAATTCTGTACGTTGTGTTCCGCCTCAAAATAAAGTTACAGGCGAGGAAGTAAGATGTTGCGGAGATTATTTAATCAAAGAAATAGAAGCAATGCCTAATTTGAAACTTATTTTAACATTGGGAAGTGTTGCTCATAATGCGGTATTAGGTGTTTTGGGATATCAAAAAACAAAATTTAAGTTTGCGCATAATTCCGTACATTATCTTTTTAGACACAAATTACAAATGGTTAATTCTTATCACACCTCCAGATATAATATAAATACGGGTGTTTTGACGTATGAAATGTTTGATAATGTTGTACAAAATTTGAAAAACTTATTGACAAAATGACACATAGTGATATTTTGAAAAAACTTTTTTTTAAGACTATGCTGATTACTAACCTTATTATATTAACCCAAAAAAAAATTAGTTTATGGCAGTAAGACATTATGTTTTCGGTCGTGAAGCGGCGCTTTGTACCGGAAAGGGAGATCAAGAGTTTGGCTGTATGTGTGCGGCTATTTCATGCGCAGTACGTGCAGGGTATTCATTTATCATTGAAGTTGATGGACGAGACAAAGCTGTATATGCTTGGGACTTTGAGGTGCTATCGTATAATGAGGCATGTCAACGTTTTGGCTTTGATGCAGAAAAAATGGTAACAATTCTCGGAGCATCGAAAAAAGAGGTGTTTATCTTGGCTAAGGCCGGCGGAACAGATACCATTCTTTTCCCGTTCAAAAACTTCAAACGATTGGTGAAGATTAACCCTGAAGATTATATATCTCAGCAGTCAATCCACTAAGCCGGTAAACTCCGTTGCCCGTTGTTTGTCTTTTACAAGAGACTGCAACGGGTTTTTTGTATGCGTTTTATATTTTAATAAGATATTCCGGCAAATCCCATAAAAGCCATAGATAGCAAAGCTGCCGTAATAAGTATAATCGGCGTTCCTTTTAAGATTTCGGGAATTTCGGTACGTTCTAAACGTTCACGAATGCCTGCAAAAATGACAATAGCTAACGTAAATCCCATAGCAGAAGCTAAAGTATAGCAAACTCCGGCTATCAATGTATAGTTTTTTTGAATAGTTAAAATAGCAATACCTAAAACTGCGCAATTGGTTGTAATTAAAGGAAGGAATATTCCTAAAGATTGATATAAAACGGGAGAACTTTTCTTTATTATTATTTCTACCATTTGAACCAATGATGCTATAACAAGAATAAATGTTACCGTAGTCATAAATTTTAAATTATATGGTTGCAAAAACGTGTAGTATATCAAAAATGTAACAACCGTTGCCAATGTCATTACGAACATAACGGCAATTCCCATACCGATTGCTGTAGAAAGTTTTTTGGATACCCCTAAAAAAGGGCAGATTCCTAAGAATTGTGATAAGATAATGTTGTTAACAAATATCGCAGTAATAAAAATCATTATATAAGACATCGTTATTTAGCTCCTCGAAGTTTGTTTACAACAACTATTATACCGGCCAAAGCCAAGAATGCTCCCGGAGGCATAATAAACAAAAGTATAGGATTTCCGGTTTCACTGATAAAAGACCAACCAAAAATAGAACCATTGCCTAAAATTTCGCGAATTGTACCTAATATTGTTAAAGCTAATGTGAACCCTATTCCCATCCCGACAGCATCAAGAAGAGATTGCCAAATAGTGTTTTTAGAAGCAAAGGCCTCTGCTCTGCCTAAAATTATGCAATTTACCACGATTAACGGAATGTAGATACCTAAAGCTCCGTATAATATCGGTAGATATGCTTGCATTAACATTTCCAAAATGGTTACAAAAGATGCGATAATCACGATAAAACTGGGAATGCGAATAATATCCGGAATTACTTTTTTGACAGATGAAATGGCCATATTTGATAACATTAAAACAAACATTGTTGCCAACCCCATTCCCAATCCGTTGATGGCGGATGTTGATACTCCCAGTGTCGGACACATTCCCAACAACATAACAAAAATAGGATTTTCTCTTATTATTCCACGAGTTAGGTTAGACATACTTTCTTTATTCATATTTTTTTCCTGAATTGAAGTTGCTAAAGGCATCAAAAGCTCTTTCCAGTGCTTTAAGAACAGCGCGAGAACTTATGGTGGCTGCAGTAACAGCATCAACATCACCACCATCTTGTTTGACTTTTAATACCTGTTTATTCGGATAAAAACCTTTTAGTTGATCTTTAAAACGCGGTTCACTTACTTTGGTACCAAGCCCCGGTGTTTCATTTGAAGATATTATTTTGAAATCTCTGATAGAGCCATCGACATTAAAACCGGCCATCATTTCAATACGTCCGCCAAATCCGGTGTTAGTGTACGTTTTGATTGCGACAGAACTGAGACGTCCTTTTTTGCGTGCCGGATACATGGTTAATTTGTGTTTGTTGTTTTTTGTTGCGATAATCATTTTTTCAGTAAACGGATTGTTATCAAACTCTCCTGCAACTTCACCAATAGCCAGAAGTTCCTGATTGTCTTTAGCTTCTTTTATCGGTTCAAGAGTTATTTGATGAACAAATCCCAACGAAAACGCTGATATAACAGCAATAGAAACCAATGTTATTACCGGAATAATTAAATCTTTTTTAGTGCCAGACATTATTTCTTTTCTCCGTAATAGTGTTGGACTGCGAATTTGTCAATCAACGGGACAACTGAATTCATTATTAAAATTGCAAAAGAAACTCCTTCCGGATAGGCGCTGAATGATCTTATGATAACTGTTAAAAAACCACATCCTATTGCAAAAATTGTTTGTCCTTTTAGTGTCATCGGTGATGTTGCATAATCAGTTGCCATAAAAATAGCTCCCAACATTAATCCTCCGGATAATAAGTGGGCTAAAGGTAAAAATTTGGCATCACCGGTTGCCCAATATAAAATAGAAGTCATAACCAATACGGTTAAAAGATAATAAACAGGAATATGCCATGTTATAACCTTACGCCATAGCATATATCCCAAACCTATTAATAATGCCAAAGCAGAAATTTCACCAATACATCCGCCAACATTACCCAAAAACATATCCCAATAATCGGGAAGTTCGTCCAACGTATACATATCTACGTTACCAACACCTGTTGTATCAATACTTTTAAGCATTCTTAGCGTTGTAGCACCGGTTTGGCCATCGGGACTGAAAAGATGTAAAAAATGCGGAATTGGCCATACGGTCATTTGTACCGGAAATGAGATAAATAAAAACACACGTCCGACCAAGGCCGGATTAAATATATTTTTGCCCAAACCGCCAAAGCACATTTTGGCGATGATTATCGAAACAAAAGCACCTATTAATATCATCCAACATGGCATTGTAGACGGCAAATTGTAAGCCAACAACAATCCTGTGATGACTGCAGAAAAATCAGTCGTGGAGTTTTTAACTTTTAACCAATAACGGCAAGCTAAATATTCAAATAGCACACATCCTGCAACCGAAGTTAATATTACTCTTAGAGCATCGATACCAAAGAATAATAATGCAGCTAACATTGCCGGTATTAAAGCAATAACCACATCAAGCATTATTGATTTGGTATTACGTTTGGTTTGTAAATGAGGGTTTGTAGATATTTTCAGCATCTTAAGTTCACTTTTTTCTGATTTCTTGTTTAGCAATTTTACAATAATCCAATAAAGGAATATTTGCCGGACATGTATAAGCACAACATCCGCATTCGATACAATCACCGGCATGAAGTTTGCGCAATTCTTCAATGACAGAACCATATTTTACTGATTTACGAATAGCAAAAGGTTGTAAACCGGCCGGACAAGCCATAGCACATTTTCCACAACGAATACACGATGAAGCTTCTTCTTTTATAAATGTTTTTTCAGTAAAGAGTAAAACCCCTGATGTCAATTTTGTTGTGGGAGCTACCGTATTGACAATAGCATTACCCATCATCGGTCCGCCAAGTATTATTTTGCAAACATTATCTTGCATACCTCCGGATAATTCTATCAAGTGAGATATGGGGGTTCCGACCCTTACACGATAATTTGCCGGATGAGATATTCCGTCACCTGATACGGTAACGATGCGTTCGAACAAAGGTTTGTTTTTTAAAACAGCCTCATAAACGGCAAAAACAGTTCCGACATTTTGAACAATACACCCCATATCAATAGGTAACTTTCCGGAAGGAAGTTCTTGCCCTGTGATTGCTCTGATGAGCTGTTTTTCTCCTCCTTGAGGATATTTTGTTTTGCAAACTTTTATATTTACTCCGACATAAAGTTTACTTAAATTCGTTAAAACCTCAATAGCTTTGGTTTTATTTTCATCAATTGCTATGATTGCATTTTGTATTCCCAGTATGCGATTTATAAGGCGCGCACCGATAATTATTTGCTCTGCTTTTTCAATCATCAATCGGTCGTCGGCTGTAAGAAACGGTTCGCATTCAATACTGTTGATTATTAAAATGTCGGCTTTTTTTCCTTCCGGTACGCTGGTTTTTATGGGAGTCGGATACCCTGCTCCCCCCATTCCGACAATACCTGCTTCACGAATTTTTTTTACAATCTCATCCGGAGATAAATTTATATCTTTTACAATTTTGTCAGATCTGTCGATTGTTTCTTCCCACTCATCTCCCTCAACTTTTATTGTTATCATTTTTTCTTCATATCCTGTTGAGCCAGGTAAGTTTTCGATTTTTATAACCTCACCGGATACGGAAGAATGTACATCTGATGACACAATACCATCGGCGTCAGCAAGCAATGTTCCGACTTTTACTTTGTCCCCTTTGTTAACCAAGATTTTTGCCGGAGCGCCAATATGTTGTTTTACGGGGATATAAACCATATCAGGCAAACTTGCATCAATTATGGGACAGTCTGTCGTTATTTTGTGTTTATCTAAATGGATGCCACCCATAGGAAAAGTGAATTTTTTAACCATGTATGTTCTCCCTGTAAACTATAGCTCCTGTAGGGCAATTGTCTGCTAACTCCTTACCGAATTTGGTTGCATCAACATTTGTCGGAATATATGATAAATTATTTTCCACTTTGATTATATCATTGATTTTGTTGCATTTCATACATCCGATGCATGCCGTTTTACAATTTTTTCTGGCAACTGCACCTTTTTGTTTATTGCGACACGCTACATATACCAAAGAATCTGCTTCACTTAAAGGACGAATTTCAAAAAGACCGCGAGGACATACTTTGGCACAAGCTCCACAAGAAACGCATTTGGAAGCATCTATCGTCGGCAATCCGGTTTCGTCGTTGATGGATAAAGCACCAAAACGACATACTTTGATACAATCACCCAAACGAAGGCAGCCATCGGGACAACCGCTTTGTCCTGATGATATACGATTGGCAATACGACAAGAGCTTACTGCATCATAAACTACTTTAGCCGGAGCATTTTGACAACTGCCCTGACACAACAAAACAGCCATTGTCGGCTTTTTTTCAACAGTTGCAAAACCTTTGATTGAGGCAATTTTTTGCATAACTTTGTGTCCTCCGACAGGACAATACAGATTAGCAAAACTATCCGCATCGGCTTTTGAACATGCAGTAGCAAAATCAGCGCATCCGGCTTTTCCGCAACCGCCACAATTTGCCTGAGGAAGAACATCAACAATTTTTGAAGTTGTTTCGTCTGTTTCTACCATAAATTTCTTTGAAACAAAGTATAATATAAATGATGCGGCAAATGCTGTTCCGCCTAATATCAAGATATTTAATAATATAGTATTATCCATGATTTGTTGCGTCCTTTTTGGATATTATAAATCGAGAATTTAATTTTATTCTGTTCTTCGCCAAGAATAACCCAAAATAATAAGGAATCAAGATAATTATGCCAGATATTCCGCAGATAACATCTGAAAACTTTGATAAATGAGTTACTATTATTGTCAAAACCATTAAAATTAAAGGAATTAAATAGCTGTAAACAATAGCTCGAATACCTTGTAATAAATCTATGGATATATCTACTTTTTCACCGATATGATATTGATTGGGGCTTTTTACGTAAGTTGTTATTTTTTTATCCGTGCTTTCACTTAATCCGCAATATTTTTTTGCCGAACATCCCGAACATGCTGAGCAATTGTTTACGGATAAAGTGATAATATTATTGTTTATAGAAGTTATCAGAGCTTCTTTTGAAAGTTTACTCATTAGGATACTCCGCAAATAATTGTTGTGCTGTTTTTGAAAAAACAGGAACTAAGTCATCTTTAAAAATAACTGCTTTAATATTGTGTTTGTTTGCAAATGCAAGTCCTTTTTCGCTTCCCATAGCCTCAATAGCTGTTGCATAAGCATCAGCATACATACAAGATTCGTGAAAAACTGTTACGGATAAAACATCTGAAGGATATGGAAGACCGGTTTTGGGAGAAATTGTATGAACATATGTTTGCTTATCTTTTTGATAATAATTACGATAATTTCCGGATGTCGCAACAGACAAATTACTTAATGAAACGATTAAGGAATTGTCTGACGAATCAACAACGGGTTTGTTTATTCCTATAATCCAAGCGTTATCTGTTTGAGACCGCACGCCTTTAGCTTTAATTTCTCCACCTATTTCAATCAAATAATTTTCATATCCTTTTTTATCCAAAACCAAAGCAATTTCATCAACGGCATATCCTTTGGCAATCGCGGAAAGGTTTAGGCTTATTTCCAAATTATGCTTTTTTATCTGTTTTTTATCTTTAGAAAAAGCAATTTTATCAAATCCGACAGATTTAACAATCTTTTGGATTTGAGTGTCTGAATATTGCGTTTTTTTTGATGAGCCAAATCCCCAAGCATCTATAAGTTTTCCGATAGAGGGATCAAACCAACCATCTGATTGTTGCCAAACTTTTTTTGAGATTTGTAAAACAAATGATAATTCATCGGATAATTTGAAATATTTTTTGGCTTGAAAATTGTTAAATTGTGAAATTTCAGAGTTTTTATCGAAAACAGACATTTTAGAATTTATATCTTGAAGTTTGGTTTCGATTGTTTTTTTTAAGTTTTTATCTTTTTTATCCGAAAAAATCTTTATATTATAATATGTTCCAAAAATATCGCCTTTGATAATCTGATAATGAGGGGAATTCCTGTATATAATAAAACCAATAACCCCGATAAGCAACAATATTGAAATATATTGAAAAATACGCATATTTATACCTGTATAATTACAAAGTTGGTTTTTACAAAAAACAAAAAGTGTTTTATAGTTAACAGTATCTAAAGTCAATAAACATAATTCCGTTTAATAAAGGATATTAAAATGCTAAACAAAATTATACACAAAATCAAAGGGTTGATTGCCGAATATAAACAATCTGAGTTTTGCAAAAATGTTAAATGTGTGCAAAATAATTGGATGAACAAAGTAAATAAATTGGGTAAAGAACTTGTATCTAACGGTGTTAATGCCAATATGGTCAGTATTTTCGGATTTGTAGTAGGAATGATGGCTATCAATTTTTTGGCGATGGATATGTATTTTGAAGCATTGGCTTGTATTTTAATAAATAGTTTTTGTGATGTATTGGATGGCGCTGTAGCCAGAATAGAAGGTGTTACTCAATTTGGTGTGTTTTTGGACGTTTGTCTTGATTTTGTGTTCTATGCGGGAATTATATTCGGTTTTGCATTAGCTGACCCTTATGAAAATGCAACTGCCGCTTGTTTTTTGTTGTTTGGTTTTACTGCCTCATCATCTGCTTTATTGGCTTATGGCATTGTAAATCACAACTCTCTTGAAAAAAAAGATAATATGGTTACGGAATCTCCGTTTTATTTAGGCGGAATCGCTCAAGGTTTTGAAACGGTGTGTGCTTTTGTGTTATTGTGTATTGTTCCTTTTGCCTTTTTGCCTATTGCAATAGCTTTGGGATGTTGGTGTTTGTTGAAATCTTTGGTGATTATTTCTTCTGCATATTATAAATTGGTTATTTTACAAAAGAGTAAAAAGTAATGAAAATAATCAAGATTGCTCTTTTTATTGTTCTTTTGTGTAGCTTTGATTGTAAAGCTGATGAATTAATTAAGTTTGAAGCTTATAGTCGATACGATAAAAAAGGTATTCTTGAAACACTGATTGAAGCAGATATTAAAGACGGTTGGCATATTTTTGCGCCATATGAACAAGAATTCGGAACTCCGTTAAAAGTAAGTTGGATAAATGTTGACAAATCCGGTTTGTTGGAAGAGAGTTTCAGCAAGACTAAGCGGTTTAATCAAGATGATTTTTCCTTTGACGGATATGAAAAAAAAGCATATTACAAAGCAACAATAAAGACCGATAAATCGCAGAACCACAAAGTTTTTATTGAATGGCTGGCTTGTGCTGAAGAGTGTATTCCCGGAAAAACAGAGCTTACTCTTGCTCCTCAAGACAGTATTTTGTTTGATAAAAAAACAAATGAAATCAAAACTTCTTTTTTAAGTAATGAATATCAAAAAAAGTTGTCTGTTTGGCATATTTTACTTTTGGCATTTATGGGAGGAACAATTCTTAATTTGATGCCCTGTGTTTTTCCCGTTTTGGGAATAAAGGTTTTGTCATTGATACAAGTCGATATAAAGCAAAGGTATGTTGAGGCTGTATTTTATACATTAGGAGTTGTGTTCTCAATGATACTTTTGGCAGGGATATTGTTTGTTTTGCGCCAATTTAATACGCATATAGGATGGGGATTTCAGTTGCAATCTCCATGGTTTGTAGCTTTTTTGTTGTTGGTGTTTATAGTTTTGACATTGATAACACTTGATATAATAACAATAAGCGGACGATATTTGGGAAAATTAGCATTTTTAAATTTTGATAACTGTAAATTAAATGCTTTTATGACCGGTTTGCTGGCGGTTGTTGTTGCAACGCCCTGCACGGCTCCTTTTATGGGAATTGCCATAGCTTATGCATTAACAGCTTCATCATATACCTATTTTATGGTGTTTATCGCTTTGGGATTAGGATATTCCCTGCCCTTTGTTTTGATATCTTGGAATCCGTCAAAATTAAAAATGATTATGCCAAAACCCGGAAAATGGATGATTGTTTTAAAAAAAATATTTGCTATTCCGCTAATTTTAACTTGTGTTTGGCTGTTTTGGGTTTTGTTGTCTCAGTTGGGAATTGTAACATCAGGAAAAAATTTAAAATGGAATGTTTATTCCGAACAAAATGTTATTCAAGCTCTTGAAGAAAAACGTCCGGTATTCATTGATTTTACGGCAAAATGGTGTTTGACTTGTTTGGTTAATAAGCAAGCAGCTTTACAATCAGATAAATTAGCTGAGTTAGTTAAAGAAAAAAACATTTTATTACTCAGAGCCGATGCAACAAAACAAGATTATAATGTTATGAGAGCTTTGGAATATTATGGAAGAGCCAGTGTTCCGTTATATGTTTATTATGACGGAAAATCAGATGACTATTTGATATTGCCGCAAATACTTACTCCTGCAATATTGATGGAATATCTAGAGTAAGCAATCCAGTATTATTAACGGGTTTTTGTACCGACTTTGGTTTGATTATTTGCCGTTTGTTGAGCTAATTGTTCTTGTTGAACCATTTCCGGTGTTTTCATCTTTCCTTTTTCGTCTACCGTAATATTATTAGCTTTTAATATGCTGTCTCTTTTGTTTTGAGGAAGCATTGAAATAATACTTCGGCTTAAATCATATGTAGTAAATCGTTTAGCATCTTTTTCTACACTTTCGATATCTCTCACAACAAACGTGTTATCAGCATTTTCCAGAGGGTCTTTTTTATTTTTTGTTCCATATTCATAATATGTTATATCTGGACTTCCTGCTATTGTCGGTTTGAGAAAAACACACTGTGATAAATCTTCTTGGCACCAAATATATCCTTCAAAACCATGACGATTGATAAGTCCATAACTGCGTTTTCCACCGACAGAGCGGATAATGGAAAAAGCTTCGCGTATTTTGACATCATCACAATTCTTATTTATGGCATTACACAATTTAGATTCTTTAAAAGCTCCTTCATCTGTGTTGTATACAAACATACAGGTAGCAGCCAATTGATTTGGCAATAATTCTTTGTTGATGTGTTCTAATTGCGGATATACATATTTATCCAAATGAGCCACAACATCTTCGTAGGCTTTTTCTTTGGTTGTAGTCATTTCCAGACACACCGGTTTTGTAATAGCAAAGCCTTTATCATCCGAAACACCATCAATAATTGTTCTTCTGGTACCATATCCTATTGTAGGTTTTCCGGCCGAACAAAGATAAGCTTCCGATTTAAAACCTTCCGGACAAGCGATTAAAGCCACTATCATTGCTTCATTTTCTTTGGCAATTTTATAATTTTGATAAAAAATTTCATCAGTTGTGTTATATTTTTTGAAGAAAGCTTCTTTTTCTGCTTGTTCTTTGGATTTCTGCAGTTCTATTTTGGCTTTTTCCTCTTGATATTTGTCATATACAGAATGTACTTTCATACCTCCATATAGAGTTGCCAATATCATAGCCTTGTAAAAACCTCTTTTGATATAAGGTAATGCTTTTTCATCAATCCATTTTTTCTTTGATGATTCGGCAATACGACATTTTTTATCCATAAATTTATATGCTAAAGCCAATGGTGATGCTGTTGCCCCTACAACAACATTCATTGCTTCTTTGGCCGTCCATTTAGTTGCTTTGGCTGCAGACTTAACGGTTTTTCCGATAACATAAAAAGTATGTGATTTGCTACATTCCGACAGATGTCGTTGGCTTAAGGATGTTGTTATATCCTTGAGGGGATATTCTCTTTTATATCGTCTTGTTTTTTTGATTGCATTATGATAGCGCTTAAAAGCTTTTTGATAAAATTCTTGTAATATTCTTTTTTTATATTTTGGTTTGATTTCACCTTTTTTATCCAAAATGTCTTTTTTGGCATAACTTAACGGGACTATAACGTGTAATCCTTCAGCGCTGACTACATCTGTCGGCTCTATATGGTTATCGGGATTTTTTTCGTTATGACGTTCGTATTTCTTATATTCATTGTTCTGAAAAAATGTTAAATCATCCGTAAAGGCATCAACATCACCTTTGTAGGAAGCAGGAACAATAAGCTCCTCCCCTTCCAGATTAAATTTGAGGGGGGGGGTAGCCCCATATTCACTTAAAAGAAATTCTTCATCAGTCATTGTTTCAGCCTTATTAGGTATGACATATTACTATGTATAATAGCATATTATTAATTTTTTGCAAACCTATTTTTAGACAAAAGTTAGCGAAAATATATTTGTAAACAGTTACTTTTAATACTATCCTTTTGATTTAATAGTATAAATTTTAGCAAAAAAGATTTTTTGCCATTTTTAATTCAATCGATTGATTGACTTTTGTCATTTTTAAGTGTATTGTTTCTCAAAAAAGTATAGACAAGTTTATTTTTTTGGTGTTTTCTTGGTATCCTTTGAGAAACTATGTACCATTTAAGTGCGTACTTTACACCAAACGTAATTTAGTGTTTATTGTTGAGGAAAGGTTTGAAAATGGAACAGGAAATAATTAAAGAATTAAAAGTTAACGAAATTTTGTCTTTATTACCGCATCGCTATCCGTTTTTATTGTTAGATAAAGTAAAAATTGTAAAAGCCGGAGAAGAAGGTATCGGGATTAAAAATATTACCGTTAATGAGCCTCAGTTTACAGGCCATTTCCCCGAAAACCCTGTTATGCCCGGCGTTTTGATTATGGAAGCTATGGCTCAAACATGTGGTGTCGTGGCAAAAAGCGCTGTTGAAGATGTTGATAATTCTAAACCTGTTTTATTTATGGGAATTGATGAAGCTAAGTTTCGCAAGCCGTTTTTACCCGGAGATGTTATGGAAATGCATGTTGTAAAAGAAAAGGAATGTCGCGGGGTTTATCGTTTTAGATGTAAAGCAACTTGTAATGGTGTTTTACATGCTGAAGGAATTTTAACGGCTATGTTGGGACGATAGTTTATAGGAATTTGGAATGGCTGATAAAATAATGTATTTGGATTTTGAAGAGGCTATCTATAAATTGGATACCAAGATACAAGAGTTGAAGTCTTGCTGTGATGACAATATTGCAGAAAATTTCAATAGAGAAATTGCCGATTTAGAGAAAAAAACACAAAAGCTTTTGGCTGAGACATATATGAAACTTACTCCTTGGCAAAAGGTTTGTGTGGCAAGACATGCTAATCGTCCGCATAGTTTAGATTATATAAATGCATTGATAGATAGTTTTATGCCAATGGCCGGAGATAAATTATTTGGCGAAGATGAAGCGATAATCGGAGGATTGGGTTTTTTCAGAGGGCAATCTGTAATGATTATTGCTCAAGAAAAAGGTAATGATTTGGAAAGCCGTATAAGACATGGTTTCGGAATGGCTAAACCGGAAGGTTATCGTAAAGCTAAGCGATTGATGGAATTAGCAAATCATTTTAATATACCCATTATAGCTCTTGTTGATACAGCGGGCGCCTTCCCCGGTATTGAGGGCGAAGAACGCGGACAAGCAGAAGCCATTGCCTCTTGTATAATGGAAGGATTTTTGCTTAATGTGCCTTATATTTCGGTTGTTATCGGTGAAGGCGGTTCCGGCGGTGCTATAGCGTTGGCGACAGCTAATCGTATTTTAATGTTGGAACATTCAATTTATTCCGTTATCTCACCGGAAGGATGCGCTTCTATTTTGTGGCGTGACGGTTCAGAAGTAAAAAAAGCTGCTAATGCATTGAAATTAACAGCTCAAGATTTGCATGGTTTTGGCGTTGCCGATGAAGTTATCGCAGAACCATTGGGTGGCGCACATCGTTTTAGAGATGAAACTATTAAACGTGTCGGTGATACAATCTGGAAACATTTGCAAGAATTGCTTGCTATGACACCTGATGAATTAAACAAAGACAGAGAAAACAAGTTTTTGGCAATGACAAGATTTAATCAAAAAGGATATAAAAAATGAATTGGTTATTAGATTATGTGCGTCCGAAGTTATCTGTTGCCAAAACGGAAAAAGATGTACCTGATAATTTATGGGATAAATGTCCTCAATGTGATGCAATGATTTACGGTCAGGAATTGGCAAAAAATCTTTATGTTTGTCCTCACTGCGGATATCATTTGTATTTGCGCCCGAGAAAAAGACTTAGAATGCTATTTGATAATGCCGAATATACTTATTTGGATATTCCTGAAGTTAAAGAAGACCCGTTGTTATTTAAGGATACTAAGGATTATCGTTCAAAGTTAAAATCAGCTAAAGAGAAAACAAAATTTGATGAGGCTTTTGTCGCTGCATACGGTAAAATGGGAAATAAGGATGTTGTGGTTGGCGTTATGAATTTTAATTTTATCGGCGGCTCGATGGGAATTGCTGTCGGTGAAGGCATTGTAAAAGCTGCCGAATATGCTCGTCAACATAAAATTCCATTGATTTTGGTTACGGCTTCGGGCGGAGCCAGAATGCAGGAAGGTATTTTGTCATTGATGCAAATGGCAAGAACTTCATTGGCAATCAAGTTGCTTAAAGATGAACGCATTCCTTATATTGTTGTTTTAACCAACCCTACAACCGGCGGAGTTTCAGCATCTTTTGCAATGCTTGGCGATATAACAATTGCCGAACCGGATGCTTTGATTGCTTTTGCCGGAGCCAGAGTTATTAAAGAAACAATTAAAGCTGATTTACCGGCCGGTTTTCAACGTGCGGAATATCTAAAAAAACATGGTATGGTAGATATGATTATCAATCGTAAAGAATTGCGAGAGAAATTAATTTGCCTGCTTAATTTATTAAATAACACCTTTGTAAAAGGAGAATAATATGAAAGAACTCAAACTTTTGAACTTGTGTGGAAAGAATGTATTTCCATTGTTCGAAGGAGGACGCGGAGTTAATGTAAGTAACGGACACACTGCCGGAGCTTGGGCCAAAGAAAATTGTATAGGTACATTTTCGGCTGTGTTTCCTGATATAAAAGATGAACTCGGCAATTTAAAAACCCCCGATATTTTATCGAAATCACGCAATGAACGACATGCCGAAATGATGGAAAAAGCCGTAGAAGGATGTGTAACACAGGCTCAGATAGCACATGAAATATCTAATGGTAACGGATTGATTAATATGAATGTTTTGTGGGAATTGGCTGACAGTCAGTATCTTATTCAAAATGTTTTGGAACGAGCAAAGGGTGTAATTAACGGAGTGGTTTCGGGTGCCGGATTACCAATTAAATTGGCTGAATTAACATCACAATTTAAAGTTTTTTATTATCCGATAGTATCTTCCGGAAGAGCTTTGCAAATATTGATAAGACGCGGATATGATAAATATAAAGAATTTATGGGTGGTGTTGTATATGAAGATCCTTGGTTTGCCGGAGGTCACTGCGGGTTTTCAAATACAGATGAGGTAAGCAAGCCTCAAAGTCCTTATGAAAAAGTTGTCGAATTGCGCAAAGTATTGAATGCAAACGGATTGAATGAAGTCCCTATTATTATTGCCGGCGGTGTTTGGTCTTTAGCTGATTGGCAGGATTATATTGATAATCCCGAAGTGGGTAATGTAGGTTTTCAGTTTGGTACTCGCCCTCTTCTTACAAAAGAAAGCCCTATCAGTCAGGCTTGGAAAAAGTTGTTGATGTGCCTTGATAAAGAAGATGTTGTTATTCAAGATTTCAGTCCGACGGGATTTTTGTCGTCAGCTATCAAAAATAATCTTATTCGTAAGTTGTTTGACAGAACAAATAATGAAATTCCTTTCAGCAAGGAACAAAATGCCGAATTTTCGGAACCTATAGCCTATACAAAAAACAAAACTTATTATATTCGCAAAGAAGATATGGCTAAGGTTGAAGAACAGAAAAAACTTGGCAGACCGTGTTTGTCAGAAACTCCTGACAACACTTTGATATTCTTGAGTAAAGATGAAAAAATGCAATGCATGGAAGATATCAAAGATTGTTGCGGATGTTTGTCGGCATGTAAATTTTCGTCTTGGACAAGCCATGGCGGTGTAACAGGTAAATTGCCTGATTTACGTTCTTTTTGTATAAGAAAATCACTTATTGAAGTCGGACATGCAGGTAATATTCTTGACAATATTTTATTCTCAGGAAAAAATGCCTTTAAGTTTAAAACAGATCCGTTGTTCAATAAGGCAAATTGGCCTTCAGTGAAAGAACTGATTGATGCTATTAAAAAAGGTCTTTAATTAATTTTTAGGAGTATGCAGACGTGAAAGATGCTATGAAAAATAAAAAAGGAATTATCTTAGGTTTGGCTAATGACCATTCTATTGCTTGGGGAATAGCCAAAGCTTTGCACGAACAAGGAGCTGAAATGGCTTTTACATATATGGGCGAAGCATTAGAACGCAGAGTACGCACATTAGCTGAGAGTTTAGGCTCAAAAATTATTCTGCCTTGTAATGTGACAGACAGTGACAGCTTGGATAATCTTTTTGCCGAAATTGAAAAGCAATGGGGTAAAATTGATTTTGTTGTTCATGCAATAGCTTTTTCGGATAAAAATGAACTTAAAGGAAGATATTGTGATACTTCTTTGGCAAATTTCCTAAACAGTATGCATATTTCTTGCTATTCGTTTACGGATATTTGTTGTCGAGCAGCAAAAATTGCTAATCCCGGTGCAAGCTTTATTACATTATCATATTTAGGTGCCGAAAGAGTAATTCCTAACTACAATGTTATGGGGGTTGCTAAAGCTGCGTTAGAGACTTCCGTTATGTATTTGGCACGTGATTTGGGTGAACAAGAAATTCGTGTTAACGCTATTTCGGCAGGTCCTATCAGAACATTAGCTTCGGCCGGTATCGGTGATTTTAAGAGTATTTTAGGATGGAACAGAGCAAACTCTTTCCTTCCCAGAAATATGACTATAGAAGATGTCGGAAATTCAGCTTTGTATCTTCTCAGTGATTTGGCAAGCGGTGTAACGGGTGAAGTTTTACACGTTGACGGCGGATATAATAAACAAGGTATGTGCAATATTAATAAGGCTCAAGAAATTTCAGAAATTATGGGCGAATATGCTAAAATGAAGGAAAGTAACTAATGCCTATGGAAGATATTGCTTGTATTGAAGCTATTGCCAAAATAGTTACTGATTTGGATTTGGAATCTGTTGATTATAACAAGGATGGTTTACACATTATTGTTAACAACAGAGCAAAAGAAACTGTTGTTTCGACAGTAGCAACTCCGTCAGCGGTTGTTGCCGCACCGGTATCTGCTCCGATAATTGAACAAAGTGCGCCCGTTGTTCCTGCAAAAACAACAAGCGGAAAAGAAGTAAAATCACCGATGGTTGGTGTATTATATCTTTCGCCTTCTCCGGAAGAAGCTAATTATGTCAAAATCGGTGACGTTGTTAAAGAAGGAGATGTTTTGTGTTTGATAGAGGCAATGAAAACCTTTAATCAAATAAAGGCTCCTTTTGGCGGTGTCGTTAAGGAAATTTTGGTTGATTCAGGTTCAGCTGTTGAATTTGATGAACCATTGTTTGTAATTGAATAGCAAGAGAATATCGGAATAATGTTTGAAAAAGTACTAATTGCTAATCGTGGTGAAGTCGCATTGCGAATTAACAGAGCTTGTCATGAAATGGGTATCAAAACTGTTGCTGTTCATTCTACGGCGGATAAAGATGCGATGCACGTCAGACTTGCTGATGAGGCGGTGTGTATAGGCGGACCTCAATCTAAAGATTCATATCTTAATAAAACGGCTATTATTTCGGCGGCTATAGTTACCGGAGCTGATGCAATTCATCCGGGATATGGTTTTTTGTCTGAAAATGCCGATTTTGCCGAAATGGTTATAAAACATGGTATTAGTTTTATAGGACCAACTCCGGAGCAAATGCGCCTTATGGGTGATAAAATTGAATCTAAAAGAGTGGCTATTGAGGCCGGACTTCCCGTAACAAAAGGGTCTCCGGCACTTGAGAGTGTTGATGATGCCAAAAAATGGGCTGATGAAATAGGATATCCGGTTATTATAAAAGCTAAAGACGGTGGTGGCGGTAAAGGTATGAAAACAGCCTTTAACGAACAGGAGGTCGAAACGGCTTATTTGATGGCTAAGGCTGAAGCAAAGTCGTCATTTACAAGCGATATTGTTTTTATGGAAAAATATTTGCAAAAACCTCGTCATATCGAAATTCAAATTTTAGCTGATATGCATGGGAATGTTGTTCATTTAGGTGAAAGAGATTGCTCTATTCAACGAAAACACCAAAAGTTAATAGAAGAAACCCCCTCACCGGCTTTGAATAAAGAAAAACGTGATGAAATTTGCAATATCGTTTGTTCTGCAATAAAAAAAATCGGATATGTCGGAGCCGGAACATTGGAGTTTTTGTTTGAAGACGGTGAGTTTTATTTCTTAGAAATGAATACTCGTTTGCAAGTTGAACATCCTATTACCGAGGCCGTTACGGATATTGATATCGTTCGTGAACAAATTAAAATTGCTAATGGAGCCAAAATCGGATTTACACAAGATGATATCCAATTTCACGGAGCAGCTATTGAATGTAGGATTAATGCAGAAAATCCGTTTACTTTTGTTCCTTGTCCGGGTATGATAGCCGAGTGGCATGTTCCGGGCGGCTTAGGTGTCAGAGTTGATTCTGAGGCTTATTCGGGGTATAAAATACCTCCGTTTTATGACAGTATGATTGCTAAATTGATTGTTCGCGGAACAACAAGAAGCGGCGCATTACTGAGACTTAAACGAGCTTTAAGGGAATTTGTTATCGGAGGAATGGAAACAACATTACCTTTGCATGATAAAATAACTTCATCACCGGAATTTGTTGACGGAATGTATAATATCCATTGGTTAGAAAATTTTTTAGAACAGGAAATAAATAAGAATAATGATAAATAATTTACCGATAATTAAAGGAATTGGGTATGCAATACCATCAAGAGTTGTAACTAATAATGATTTGACATCATTATATGAGACATCTGATGAGTGGATATATTCACGTACGGGAATCAAAGAAAGAAAAATATTTGCCAGTGACACTGAAGCTTTTGAACTTTTGGAAAAGGCTTGTTCGCAAGCAATCAAAAATGCAGAAATTAAACCTAATGATATTGATTTAATTATTGCGGCAACTTCGATGCCTGTTCAATTAATGCCGACAACATCCTGTATGGCACAAAAATTATTAAATATAACAAATAATATTCCGGCTTTTGATATATCTGTTGCCTGTTCCGGTTTTGTTTACGGATTAGATGTAGCTAATGCGTATATTCGTTCAGGGATATACAAAAACATTTTGCTTATAACAATGGATAACTGTTCTCGGTATGTGGATTGGACAGACAGAAGAACCTCTATTTTGTTTGGAGACGGTATCGGAGCTGCTATAATATCATCAGGTGATGAAAGCGACTTATTGGTAATCGATATTAAAGCTGACGGTCATGTAGGGGATTATATTTCGATGCCTATAGCTAAAGGAAATTGTCCGTTTACAGACCAAACACCTACCCCGCAAATATTGGATATGAAAGGACAGGATGTTTATAAGTTTGTGGCAAATATTATTCCACCTTATATTACTGATGATATTTTAGCTAAAAACGGAATATCTGCGGAAAGTGTTGATTATCTTGTTTTGCATCAAGCAAATCAACGTATAATAAAGGCTGTACAAGATCGCTTGGGATATGATGATAATAAAGTTATTTCTAATATTGAATATTTAGGGAATACTTCGGCATCATCAATATTAATAGCAATGGGTGAAGCGATTAAAAATAACAAAATTAAAACACCGGCAAAGGCAATTATTTGCGGTTTTGGTGCCGGTATGTGCTGGGGTGCCGGAGTTATTAATCTGCGCAACGGTATTTTTAAACAAGAAAACATTTATCAAAAATAACAAAAGGAAATCAGACGATGAAAAGAGTTGTTGTTACAGGACTTGGAGCTTTAACCCCATTTGGAATGGGTGTTGATTTAGCTTGGGATTCTATTATTGCCGGAAAGTCGGCTTTGACCAACATCACTAAATTTGATACTGAAAATTTTAGCGTTAAAGTAGCCGGAGAAGTTATAAAAGGAACAGAAGCCGGTCAGTTTAATGCTGATTTGTATATGGAACCGAAGGAACAAAAAAGAGTTGATGACTTTATTTTGTTTGGTATTGCGGCTGCCGAAGAAGCAATTAAAGATGCAAACTGGATGCCGGAAGATGAGAAAGAAAAGGCTCGTACCGGTGTAATTATCGGTTCCGGTATTGGCGGTATTCAGGCTATTACAGACAGCGCTATTACTCTTCATAATTCCGGACCTCGTCGTATCAGCCCGTTTTTTATTCCTTCTTGCATTATTAATATGATTTCCGGACATGTTTCGATGCGTCACGGATTTACCGGACCTAATATTGCAACGGTTACGGCTTGTGCGACCGGATCTCACGCCATAGCTCAAGCTTATCAAAATATTTTACTTGATGATGCTGATGTTATGATTGTAGGTGGTGCCGAATCAGCTGTTTGTCCTGTTTCGATTGCCGGATTTATGCAAGCAAAAGCTTTGTCTCATAGTTATAATGATACACCGACAAAGGCTTCTCGCCCTTGGGATAAAGGTCATGATGGTTTTGTTATGGGTGAAGGTGCCGGTGTTATTGTTTTGGAAGAATATGAACATGCTAAAGCCAGAGGTGCTAAAATTTATGCCGAAATGATCGGTTACGGCAACTCAGGTGATGCATATCATATTACATCTCCTGCTCCGGACGGAAGCGGTGCCAAAAAAGCCATGAGTGAAGCATTACGTAAAGCAGGTATTAAACCTCAGGATGTTACATATATAAATGCTCATGGTACTTCAACAATGATTGGTGATGCTATGGAAGCTAAAGCTGTATCTGAATTGTTTGAAAATTGCCCTGATTTGAAAATGTCTTCAACAAAATCAGCTATCGGACATTTATTGGGTGCTGCCGGTGCGGTAGAAGCCGTATTTTGCATCAAAGCTATTGAAGAAGGTATTTTGCCCCCTACTCTCAATTTGGAAGATCCGATTGATGAAGTTGCCGGAATGGATTTGGTTCCGAATGAAGCGCGTAAATGTGATGTAAAAGTAGCTATGTCAAACTCTTTTGGTTTTGGCGGAACAAACGCATCTTTAGTATTTAAAAAATATGAAGGATAATTGTAATGAAAATTAATTCAAGCGCTTTGGTTTTTCCGGGGCAAGGTTCTCAAAAAATCGGTATGGGCAAAGATTTGTATGAAAATTATGCTGTTGCCAAACAGGTTTTTGACAGAGTTGACGATGCTTTAGGTTTTGGCTTAAGTTCTTTAATGTTTGCCGGTGATATTGAAGAGTTGAATAAAACATCTAATGCTCAACCGGCAATTATGGCTGTTTCGATAGCTTATTTTGAAGTGTTAAAGAGTTTAGGTCTTGTTAACATTGATGAAGTTAAATATATGGCAGGACACTCTTTGGGTGAATATTCGGCATTGTGTGCCGCCGGTGTTTTAACTTTGGAAGATACTGCCAAATTACTTAAGGCCAGAGGTGCTTTTATGATGCAATCTTGCATTGATAATCCCGGTGCCATGGCGGCTTTAATCGGATTTGATTATGACAAAGTTAAGGCTATTGCTGATGAGTGCGGTTGTTTTGTCGGAAACTCTAACTCTCCGGCTCAAATTGTTTTGAGCGGAAGTTTGAAAACCGTTGAAGAAGCTTGTGATAAAGCCAAAGAGCTTGGTGTAAAAAGAGCTGTGATGCTCCCTGTTTCCGGAGCTTTTCACTCTCCTTTGATGCAAAGCGCAGCCGATAATATGGTCGAAGTAATTTCGAATACAAAATTTGCAATGTCTGACGTTAAAGTTATCAGTAATTTAACCGCCAAAGAATATATTGATACGGCAGAAATAAAAGATTTGTTGGTTAAGCAAATTACAAATACCGTAAAATGGCAAGAAAGTGTCTTGTATATGGTTAACAATGGTGTTACCAACTTTGTTGAAACCGGATTTGGCAATGTTTTGACCGGTTTGATAAAGAAAATTGCACCTGATACACCAATAACTACGGCCGATGATGTGTTGAAAAGTACGGCTGAAGCTGTTTAGGAGGCTTTTATGCTAAATTTTGAAGGAAAAACAGTGCTGATTACTGGAGCAACAGGCGGTATCGGCAGAGCTATTTGTAAACTTTTTCAAAAACAAGGCGCACAACTTGCAATTGTCGGTCGAGACGTTAACAAGTTGAACGATTTTAAGCAAAAAGAACTTCCTGATGGCGATGTCAAAATTTATGCAACAGATTTAAGTAATGAGAATAATATAACTGATTTGATTGAGAAAGTTGAGACAGATTGCGGAAAGATTGATGTTTTGATTAATAATGCCGGAATAACTCAGGATAATTTATCTCTCAAGATATCAAGTGAAGCATGGCACAAAGTTTTGGATACAAATCTTACATCAAGTTTTTTGCTTTCTAAGGCTGTGTTACCTTGTATGCTTAAACATCGTTTCGGTCGTATTATTAATATGACATCAATTGTAGGAGTAATCGGAAACGCCGGACAGACAAACTATGCCGCAAGTAAGGCCGGACTTATAGGGATGTCTAAATCAATGGCTCTGGAAGTTGCTTCACGAGGAATTACCGTAAATTGTTTGGCTCCGGGATTTATAAAAACACCAATGACTGATATTTTGTCGGAAAAAGCAAAAGAAAAGTTATTGGATAATATTCCTATGGCTAAAATGGGAAATCCTGATGATGTGGCAAATGCTGCAGTGTTTTTGGCCAGTGATGAAGCCGGATATATTACGGGACAAACCATTCATGTAAATGGCGGAATGGCGATGATTTAACGAAAGTCGGACTAATGGCGAAGCTTTATTTGAATAAACCTCAATTTGATGCTGAAATCATGAAGTGCTTAAATTGCACATCAAAACCCTGTATGAGTGCGTGTCCGGTCAATTGTTCTCCGCAAGAGTTTATTCAGCATGCAAAAGCCGGAGAATTTGCAGATGCGGTTAAATCCATATGCAAAAATAATCCGTTTGCACACACTTGCGGGCTTATTTGTCCGGATACATTTTGTATGAAAGCTTGCTTGCGCGGCAAAATTGATCATCCGATAAACATTCCGTTGGTTCAGGCTACTATTATAAGCAAGTATCGTAAAGACATCGTTGATGTTGAGATGGTAGCTGATAATGGTAGAAAAATTGCCATTGTCGGAGCCGGTCCGGCAGGTATGGCGGCGGCTTGTTTTTTGGTAAAACACGGATATAGTGTAAAATTGTTTGAAAAAACAGATAAAGTCGGCGGAGCGCTTAATTTGATTCCTGATTACAGATTACCATATGAAGTTATTGAAGATGACTGGAATTATATAAAACGCATCGGAAATGCCGAAATAGAATTTAATATTCAGATTGATACGCCCAAAGATTTGCTCAAAGACGGATTTGATGGTGTGATTATGGCAATAGGTGAACAAAACGGAATTGATCTTGGTGTGGATGGTGAAGAATTTGTTGTTCCTTATGCAGAATATCTGAAAGAACCTCAAAAATATGAAGGCAAGCAAAAAGTTGCCGTTATCGGAGGGGGAAATGTAGCTGCTGATTGTGCCATAACGGCAAAAAATTTGGGGGCAAATATTGTCTCTGTATTTATAAGACGCAAAATTTTTGATATGAAAGTAACCAGAAAAGAGATGGAAGAACTGCTTAACAGACAAATAGATCTGGTTACGACGACAAGAGTCTGCAAAATTGAGCGTAACAATAATAATTTTGATGTTTATACCTGCTCTACTCAACCAGGTGAGCGCGGATATGAAGATATTGAAAACTCCTTAATCAAGCGCCAAGGATTTGATTTGATTGTAAAAGCTATCGGGAGTCGTGCGGAAAAACCGGTTGAACATCAAAATATTATATATGCCGGAGATTGCAAAAACGGCGGATCGACAATTGTTGAAGCTGTTGCTTCCGGATTGGATTCGGCTAAATTAATGCATAAAAACTTAGGAGGAGAATAAAAAATGAAAAAGATTATATGTTCTTTGGTTGCCGTGATGTTTATGTCGGCTTGTGCGACAGATCCTTATACCGGCGAATCGAAGGTTTCGAAAACAGCTTGGGGAACAGGTATCGGAACAGCTTTGGGTGCCGGTATCGGAGCTTTGGCCGGTGGAGAAAAAGGCGCATTGATAGGTGCCGGTGTCGGTGCTTTGACCGGTGCAGGTGCAGGCGGTTATATGGATTATCAAGCTTCCGTTTTGCGTAAAGAATTGGTTGGTACAGGTGTTCAGGTTAAAGAAGTGAACGGACAAATTTATTTGATTATGCCGGGTAATATAACTTTTGATACTAATGAAGCTTTTATCAAATCTTCTTTCCAACCGGTTATGGTTTCAATTGCAAAGGTGTTAAAAGAATATAACAAAACTTATGTTCAGGTAAACGGATATACAGATAATACCGGAACAGATGCCATTAATAATCCATTATCGGTAAAAAGAGCTAATGCCGTGGCTGATTTCTTAAAAGTACAAGGAGTTGCTGCTAATCGCATCGTAGCTAACGGTTATGGTTCGGCTAATCCGATTGCATCTAATGCAACAGCGGCAGGACGCGAACAAAATCGCCGTGTTGAAATTGTTTTGATAAATATGCAATAGATTATAAATTTATCGCTTGATATCCCTACTCTGTTCTGAGTGGGGATATTTTTTGACAAAAAAATATATTTTGTCATTTTTTTGATTGACCGATATTTCAAAATGTGCTATTTTGCACGAAACAAAAAAATATTATTAATTCTATAAAATTTATAAACCATGGCAAAAGTAGAGTGTTTGAAGGTGAGGTTTTGCGAATTGCCGGACTTCACAAAGAGTGACTTTAACGTAATAAAGTGGCTTATCGATGAATTAGAAGACCGGTTTACATTGGTCTTTGAGACTGTTGTCAGCGAAGATCGAAAAAAGGAATTCTTATATCAAGTCGATCATTTATTTAATAGCGCAGAGTTATTGGTAAATGAAGGAGATGTAAGAGTACGCAAAGAGCTGGATGAATTGTCTGATGAAATTTCTTCAGGCAAAGAATTCCTTAAGAAAACCGATAACTTATCCGGTTTTTTCTGGGAAAGACTGACAACAAAGTGGTACCTCTTTAAGCGTAAAAGAACCAAGTTCTTGATTGTCAGAATTCTGGCGATGTATTTTTCAGAGCATCCGGAAGTTTTACTAAAGAATGTAAAGAAAAAAATGTCAGATATCTTAGAAAATAAAATCGTGGATATCTGCGACATTGCTAAGAAATTTCATCTCGTTGAGGTGAAGGAACTTATTCCGGAAAAATGGCCGACAACAAACAAACCGTTTTTTCGCGTTTCAGAAGTTCCTTATCTGAAGCGTATGATAACAGAGGCCAAGCTTGGCGGATATAAGGAAGAAGAGATTAAAGAGGCATGGGATAAAATGCTTAAAATGAAATCTCAGAACAAGGAGTATCCTGAAGAGTTCTGGTTTCTGACTCTGGACATGGCTTTTTATGTCCTATTTAGAGACCTCTCTTACGATGAGACATTGATGCATAGTGTTGCAGTTGAATGTCTTATAGACGATGTGAAAATAAAATTTTAAAAAACAATAAAAAACAAAAAAATGAAAAAGAATTTTATTAAGAGCGAAATTATCGCTCTCCGCCCTAGTGTGTGGCCTGAGAAAAAAGGAAACTTCGTAGCAACTGAAGACGCTTCTTATCTTGGTAAGCTTATTGCCGAGGCCGTATGTGACCACGACCATGAAGAGATAACCGATGCGTGGTCGGAGATGTTAAAAATGAAGTCTCAGCAAGCTCCGATACCGGAAAGTGAAGAGCTTACCCTTGCGGAAGCACTCTACGTGCTTTTTGCCGAAAAAAGTTATTATGAGACAAAGACACACTATGCGGCGTTTTTGGACTTCTTGAACAAGAAGTAAAAAAAATAATAACATACGACCGAATGCCCACCACAATAAAAAGGTGGGCATTCTGTTAAAAACATAAAACTAAACAACTATGAGAAAAGTATCAAAACAGTTTGTGCAGGATGTATATGTACGCCCCTATGAAAATGAGGTGTTATCTATGCTTAAGTATGGATATTCTTGCACGAAAAAAGATGCGCTAGAGGCTTTTAATGAGGCAGCAGATCGTTATCACAAAAGCAACTATCATACGGAGCTTGGCGAATTTAAGCAGGCTACTTTGTATGAAAGAGGCGAAAAGCTGATGTCATCAAAATATGACGGACGATACCAATTTAATTCTCTGTGGCCGTGGCAAAGATGGTGCATGAAACGCAATGGTGAATACAAACCTTTGCCAAAGGATATGGATATGTACTGGGTTTTTCTGGTGCTATTCCACGAAAGCAACTATGGCTCTATTGAATTAATTGAGCTGAGAGAGCAAATTTGTATATTTTTCTAAGTAAAAAAATAAAGAACAAGGGCTGATTATCTTTTTGAAAAACAAAGAGATATCAGCCCTCTTCTTTTTTAAACCAAATCTGCAGGAATTTTCATTCCTTCTAATCGCAATGTTTGAACAATATCGGCCAAATACATACGTTCTGTATAATGCATATGTCCATCGGCGCGACAGACATTAAAGATTGCCCGCAATAGTGTTTCTGCTTGTTTGGGAGTTTTTGATTTAATAGTTTCTAATGCAATATAAAAATCATCAACTTCCGGCTGTAATTTTGCCATATAATCATCAAGATATTGCTTGGTAATGTTTTTGGCATTACTAAGTGAGCGTTGCACATAATCAAATATTATTTTGTTTTTTATCATATTATATTCGCCCCATGTCTGAGCCATAAACAACAACAATATCAAGTCGTTTTTAACCGGAGCCAATATTCCGGTTTCTTTTGGAGGTTTAACGGATTTTACCGATGTGTTTTTTTCGATTTCGTCATAAAAATCTTTTATAAATAAATCTATATTTGAATAAGCCTTATCACGACTTAAATCAAATATGTCATGAATAAAAACCGAATCAAAAACAAAAGATTTTTTTAAACGGTGAAAATAAATATCAAAAAAAGTATTGCTGTCTTTTTGCCAAACATTACGAATAGCAACATTTTCAGCGTAAATTTTACCATTTTTAATAAGATTTACCTGCATATTATAAAATTTGTCAGTTATGTTTGCCATATTTTCATCCCCTGCTTTATTTAGGATAAAGTATTTTTTTATATAAGTAAAGTTTTAGATTGACTTTTTGTCTAATTAGTCTACTATTTGAAGCAACTTAAAATAAGTATTAATCAATTAAATTCAAATTATATGATAACAAAGGCGAATTTCACAGCTGGGGATCTTTATCAACTGTTTGGTAACGATTCCAAAATTGAAGTAGAACGCGTGTTTGATGCGTTGTTGTATGGGATTTCCATATTAAACTTCAATATGAAGGAATATCAGCCATCATCATTGGATGGTAATTTTGACAGCACTCAATTTGCTTTTCCGGATCTGTCAACAGCAAAGGACGAGCTTCCTAAGTATCTTAATCAGCAACATGATGATCTTGATATGCAGGAAATCGAAAATGCCTTGGCTGGTATCAAAAGACAGAAGAAGGTGTTGGCAGGAATCCCTTGGTACAACGTAAGTGACAGAATCGCTAATTGGTGGGAACTAAAGACCTTGGAAAACAAGGAATTTCCTATCCAAAGTGTATTCGGTTACTTAGAGTACCGAGTTACCGGCATGACGAAGGATGAGCTTTATGCTTCCTTCAAAAAGTTTGCCGAACATTATCACAAAGACTTTTTGTGGTAATATGTAAATATTTTGGGGTTACAATTCGTAAGGATTGTAACCTTTTTTTATATCGAAAAACTTGCTTTTTATTAAGTTATGATTTATCTTGGGGCATCTTTTTTGATTATTAACACTATAAATTCACAGATTATGTATGTAGAGATAGCACGTTTTACCAAAGAGTGTGAAATTGCACCCTCTTTTGCTTTGGGACTATTCTTGTCAAGGTGTCAATTTTCTGAAAAAATTGTGAAAATGTGGAATAATGTTCCACATAATGATGAAAAGTTACAATATAACGATTTTTATTGGGATATTAGTGACTTTTTGGAAAAAGAACACAAATATTTTTTGAAAGTATGGCACAGAAATTTTTGGAGCAAATTAAAACTTTACTTTGAACTAAAAAAGATTTCCTCCAAAATGTTTTCTGATGATGAGGTGGCTAAATATGTCATATATTTAGCTAAAATGAACAAACTTGCCAGACCTGAAGATAATTTATATCGTCAGTTGGAGGGGTTTCCTGTTATTTATCTTAAGGATATTGTTAAAATGACCGGAGATGATGCCCAAATTTATATTAAAAAGTTATTGGCTGATTTTCCGATTGTTCAAACAGTACTTGATGAGATAAAAAGCAAGGGAATTGATTATCTCAGTCGCCATCAAATTAATCGCGAAATAAACGTATATCGCAGATTAAAAAACGGAAAACGGTTGTTTGTATTTAAGCCTATTGTGAATTGGGAAATTAAAAAACGAGAACAGCAAACCATTACTCTGAGTGAATTCATTTCTTGGGCTAAGTACAAGTAAGATTTGTCGACAGATTGAGCAATCTCTTTGAATAGTATCAAAGAGATTGCTTCTGTTTTTAAACTAAAGATACTATCTTGGAAATATATTGCTTAATTGTAGCGACACGAACCTGATAGGATGATAAATCTTTTTCAATAAAAAGGCGTTGATCGGGACGCACTTTAATTGCCCCAAAAGATGAGATAATTAAATCCATCAATTTATCAGGATGAGCAAAGATATTGTTTTTAAAACCTATCAAAATACCTTTAGCACCGGCATCAACTCTATCAACTCCTGCTTGACGACAAAGAGCTTTTATTTCAACTGTAGTTAACAGGTTTTCGACTTCTGTCGGCAAATTGCCAAATCTGTCAATAAGTTCTTCTCTGATATCAGCTAAACCTTCTTTATCTTTGATATCGCCAATACGTTTATAAAGTCCAAGTCTTATTCCTAAATCTCTGACATATGTTTCCGGTATCATAATAGGAATACCGGTTGAAATTTGCGGTACCCAATCTTGCAAATCTTTGGATTGTTCATCAGCCACAACACCGGAACGAAGGCGCATAATTTCTTCTTCTAACATATGCTGATAAAGCGAAATCCCGACATCTTTTATGTGTCCGGATTGTTCTTCGCCCAAGATGTTGCCGGCTCCACGTATATCCATATCATGGCTGGCAAGAGAAAAACCGGCGCCCAGGGTGTCTAAGGCCTGTAATATGTTTAATCGACGTTCTGCTATAGCTTTTAATTTACGCTTTTGCGGAATAGTAAAATAGGCATATCCGCGACGTTTACCACGCCCTATTCTGCCTTTTAATTGATATAGCTGAGCAAGCCCGAACATATCGGCACGATAAACAATCATTGTATTAACATTAGGCATATCAATGCCGGATTCTATAATCGTTGTAGACAAAAGTATATCCGCCTCACCGTCTGCGAAGGCTGTCATAACATCTTCCAGTTGTTTTACCGGCATTTGGCCATGTGCAACCAATATTTTGATATCTGGTAATAAATTTGTAAGTTCTTTTTCAACTTCGTGAATATCCGAAACTCTGGGACATACAAAAAAGGTTTGACCGCCACGATATTTTTCGCGATAGACAGCTTCTTTTATCATAACCTTATCAAAAGGCATAACAAATGAACGAGCAGCCAATCTGTCAACCGGAGGAGTAGCAATTACACTTAATTGTTTTACGCCGGTTAAAGACAGTTGCAAAGTACGAGGAATTGGGGTTGCCGTTAAAGTTAAAACATGTACATCCGATTTTATTTGCTTTAGTTTTTCTTTGTGTGCTACTCCAAAATGTTGCTCTTCATCAATAATCAATAGCCCCAAATTACAAAACTCAATTTTTTCGGATAATAAAGCATGTGTACCGATAACGATTTCGATAGCTCCGTCTTTTAATCCTTGTTTTGTTTCGCGAGATTCTTTCGGAGTTATAAGTCGCGAAAGCATTTTAACTTTAATAGGAAAACCTTCCAAACGAGCTTTGAAATTTTGATAATGTTGACGAGCCAACAATGTTGTTGGAACAATCAATGCTACTTGAGCTCCGGATGCGGCAACTGCAAATGCAGCTCTTAAAGCGACTTCGGTTTTGCCAAAACCTACATCACCGCAAACAAGTCTGTCCATAGGAATTGAGGCACTCAAATCGGCCATAACATCAGCAATGGCATTTAATTGGTCATCTGTCTCATTATAGGGAAAACGAGAACAAAAATCATCAAACATTCCTTGCGGGGGCATAAAACATTCGGCTTTTTTCAAATGTCTTTCTGCTGCTATTTTGATTAATTTTTCAGCAATATCCCTTATTTTAGCTTTAACTTTGGCTTTTTTTGCTTGCCAAGCTACTCCGCCTAAAGCATCAAGCTCAATATTGTCATCATCAACACCATATCGAGATAAAACATCAATATTTTCAACCGGAACAAAAAGTTTGGCATCATTGGCATATATGATTTTAAGACAATCATGCGGAGCACCTCCGGCAGTGATATTTTCAAGTCCCATAAATCGTCCGATACCGTGTTCAATATGAACAACAAGCTCACCGACCGAAAGCGACGCAACGTCAGCAATAAAATCTTTGGCAGTAAATTTCTTTTGTTTACGTCGATTTTGTTTTTCGCCAAGAATATCTTGTTCAGATATTACGCAAAATCCGTCACCCTTAAAACCATGTTCAAGCGGCATTATAGCCATTGCGACTTTAGTCTTTGATTTTAAACAAGCTTGTTCCCAAGTATCGGCAAATATCAGATCAGGAATTTCATATTCATTCATCAATGAAAAAATACGTTCTCTGCTGCCTTCGGAATAACATGCAATTATACGATTTAACTTTTTGTTTTCACTAAGAAATTCTTTTAACTCCTGATACACTTGTCCGGCGGCAATATTTTTTGCAGACGAAAAATTGCGTACCGGTATAATTTGTATATCAATAACTTTTTCTGATGATGGAATATTTAAAGATGTTAATGTAATTGATTGTTTTTGATGTAAAATATCAGTAAATTGCTTGTCTGTCAGATATAACAATTCAGGATTTATCGGACGATAAACTTCTATTTCTGATGATGATTTTATTTTTAATGTTTCTAAACGAGCCTGATAATAATCTGCAATACTGTCTGATTTTGCCGAAGCGGCCTCATCAACTTTGTCTGAAACTATTATGGTTGCTGATGGTATATAATCAAACAATGTCGGCAAAGCTTCTTCATAAAAAAACGGTAACCAGTTTTCTAATCCTATATATTTTTGGCCGTTGGATACTGCCTCATAAATTTCGTCACCGTTAAAACTCGCACCAAATGCTTCGCGATATTTTGAACGAAAACTTTTTATCGTGTTGTCATCAAGAATTACTTCACTCATTACCTTGAATTTATATGATTTTAATTCTCCGGTTGTACGTTGGCTCATCACATCAAATTTTCTGATACGTTCGACCTCATCATCAAACAAATCAATACGCAACGGTTCATCTGTTCCAACCGGAAATATATCTATAATATCGCCTCTTACGGCATATTCTCCGGGTTCGAAAACTTGTGCCACACGTGTATAGCCGTTGATTGATACATAATGAAGAAAATCATTAAAATTCAATTTACTACCAACGGTAAGTTCACGTGAAGAATTAAGAAAAATCTTCTTCGGAGGCAATTTTTGAAGTACCGCCCCGACAGATGTTATAACGATGCGTTTTTGTTTTGTCAAGGGATGCAGAGCCAACTCCGATAAACAATCTATTCTTGCAGCAACTATGGATGGATTTGGAGAAACTCTGTCATACGGAACGGTATCCCAAGCAGGAAAACGTAATACTTTTATATCAGGATACAAATATTCCAACATTGCGGCAACATTAGAAAGCTCCACACCGTCTGAAGCGATATAGATTATATCTGATTGAGAGGTTTGGATAAACGTTCCGAGCAAAAAGGCTTCATAGCCTTTTGTTACTGATGAAATTGTTTTACCCTGTGCTTGTTTTATACTAAGTTCCATTGTTTGTTTCTTGTTATTTACTTGACGGATGAAAATATATACAATAGCCTTTAGTTATGCAAGTTTTATTTAATTTATGAGCGAGCAAATTTTATGAGACCAGAGATTTTATATCCGCTTTTCAGTGATATTTCATCACTTAAAGGTGTTGGTTTTAAAACAATTAAATTGATACAAAACCTTCTTGGCGGGACTAAGTTGGTTGATTTGCTGTTTCATTTGCCCAGCAACCTTATAGACCGAAATTATTCCCCCAACCTTTGTGACGCAATTCCCGGAAAAATTTGCACGGTTAAAGTAAAAGTTATTGAACATATTGCTCCAAAGACAAAGCATCATCCCTACAGAGTAGTTGTCAGTGACGGAACAGAGAATCTAACCCTTATATTTTTTAAGGTATATGCTGATTCTATTGCTAAAAATTTACCGATAGGTTCAACAAGAATTATAAGCGGCAAAATCGAAAGTTTTAATAACAGCCTGCAGATGTCTCATCCCGATTATATTGTTGCAGAAAACAACGCAAAAGATTTGCCAAAATTTGAATCGGTATATCCGTTGACAGCCGGTGTTTCAAATAAAATGATAAACAAATATCTCAAACAAGCGATGGAAAGGTTGCCTATTTTTGAAGAATGGCTGGATAATGATTTTGTTCAAAGGCAGGGATGGAGTTCTTTTAATGAAGCTTTATATAAAACTCATAATCCGCATTTTGCATCTGATTTGGAACCTTATTCAAAAGACCGAACCAGACTTGCATATGATGAATTACTGGCAAATCAGTTAGCCTTGGCAATAGTCCGCGAACGAGTAAAAAAACAAACAGGTCGAACAATTAAAGGAAACGGATTACTCAGAAAAAAAACAATTGAGCAACTTTCGTTCGAACTGACAAATGCTCAAAAAAACGTACTTGCTGAAATATACAATAATCAGGCAGAACCGTACAGAATGTTGCGATTATTGCAAGGTGATGTCGGTTCCGGAAAGACTATTGTTGCGTTGTTGTCAATGCTAAATGCTGTTGAAAGCGGAATGCAGGCGGCAATTATGGCGCCTACGGAAATATTGGCAAAACAGCATTTTGAAACAATTGCTCCGTTGTGTGAAGACATTGGTGTCGAATGTGCTTTATTAACCGGAAAAACCAAAGAAAAAAGTAGAACAGCTATTCTAAATAATCTTGAAAACGGCAAAATAAATATTTTAATCGGAACACATGCCCTGTTTCAAGAAGATGTTAAATATAAGGATCTGGGTTTTGTTGTTGTTGATGAACAACATCGTTTCGGAGTACATCAACGTCTCAGTCTTTCCGAAAAAGGCAACAAAGCCGATATTTTGGTGATGACGGCAACTCCTATTCCGCGAACATTAATTTTAACCGCCTATGGTGATATGGAATATTCCAAAATAGATCAAATGCCTGATGGACGAAAACCGGTAGACACCAGAGTTATACCGATAACCAAATTAAATGAAACAGTTGCCGCATTAAAGCGAAAAATTGAAGATGGTACAAGAGCTTATTGGGTCTGCCCGTTAGTGGAAGAATCTGAAAAATCTGATTTGGCTGCTGCCGAAGCTCGATTTGCCGATTTGCAAAAAATATTCGGCAATAAAGTCGGACTTATTCATGGCAAAATGAAAGAAAAAGACAAAGATGCGGTTATGGAAAGGTTTAAAAAAGGAGAGATTAGCTTATTAGTTGCAACAACGGTTATTGAAGTCGGAGTTAATGTGCCGGAAGCAACATTGATGATAATTGAACATGCCGAACGTTTCGGATTGGCTCAATTACACCAATTACGAGGTCGAGTAAAACGTGGAATAAATGCGGCAACTTGTTTATTGTTATATTCCTATCCGCTGAGTGATACGGCAAAAGAACGATTGAATATTATGAAACAAACCGAAGACGGGTTTCTTATTGCCGAAAAAGACTTGGAGCTTCGCGGTGGCGGAGAGATACTTGGTACAAGACAAAGCGGTTTTTGCTCTTTCAAATTAGCGGATATGGAATATCATAAAAATTTATTGGTTATAGCGAACCAAGATGCAAAGTTGATATTAAATAAAGATCCTAACTTGCAAAGCAACCGAGGAAAAGCTCTTCGTACCCTGCTCTATTTGTTTGAAAAAGATGACAGTGTTAAGAATTATCGGGGTTAACTCAAACCAAAATTAAATTTCTTCGAGTTTTTTGTTTATATAGGCTAACTTTTCATCAGAAAGCTTACGGCCGGCAATGACTTCGGCGAATATTGCTTTGATTTCAGGTGCGTATCTGCGTCGAGCTTTGGCTATTGTGGTTAAGTGAGTAGCTGCTGCCTCAAATATTTGCTGTTCATTAACCAATAATTGAGCTGCCAATTCGATATATGGCGGAGTATAGACATTGTGACGAATATTTTGATTATGAATAAAAACATCGCGTTGAATATCTCTGGCATCAACAGCCGATAATTGTTCATATTTTATTTTTCCGCGCCAAGACAGTAAACGGCGTGTTTTAGCGACGATATTTTTTAATCTTGTTAAAACAGATGCTTTTTTTATTTCCGCCATTTATTATCTCCTTATAGATTTGGTTTAATGTTGGTGGTGGATTGCTTCGGCAACGAGTTACCTCGCAATGACAATACTCTTATAGGCAACCAAGATAATCCTAATCAATTAAATAATCCTTTACAAGTTAAATATTAACCTTGAATTAAAAAAGATATTTTATAATAATTGTTATTATCTAAAACATTTTAAGGACTTTTTTATGCAATTATTCAAACGTTCTAAATATGGTAACTTGCGCGAGATTACTATTTTCGGATATAAGTTTACATATGTAAAAAAAGCAAAAATACCGCCCCATATCAACAAAAACAAGATTTGGCCGTTGATTGAAAAATTTGATGAAATCGGAATTAATGCAGATAAACGAACGCCTAAAATTATTGTTTCATTAACTTCTTTTCCGGAAAGAATGTATGAAATACATTATACGTTGTATTCCTTATTAACCCAAAAAGTTAAACCTGATGAGGTTGTTTTGTGGTTGGCGGAAGAACAATTTCCAAATGGCGAACAAGATATTCCCGAAGTGGTTTTAAATATGAAAAAGAATGGTTTGACAATTAAGTGGTGTACCGATTTGCGTTCATATAAAAAACTGATTCCGTCATTAAAAGAATTTCCTGATGATGTTATTGTGGTTGTTGATGATGATGTCTATTATCCCAATGACTGGCTTGAAAGGTTATATAAACAACATCTTAAAACTCCCAAGTGTGTTATAGGGCATCGCGGACACAAGATTATGTTAAATGATGCCGGACATCCTAAGCCTTATCGTCAATGGAAACGCAATTCAACATTGTCCAAAGCATCATATCGTCATTTTATGACAGGATGTGGCGGTGTATTGTATCCTCCACACAGTTTGTATAAAGATGTTGATAATGTTGAACTGTTTCAAAAATTAGCTCCTTTTGCCGATGATATTTGGTTTTGGGCTATGAGTGTGTTGAATGGTGTTAAAATTCGTAACTTTTACGGACGCCATAAAAAAGTTTTGTTGGTTAATCCGGAACGCGAAATGCGTAACACCGAGGAATTGACGTTGGCCAAACTGAATATCGAACAAGATGGCAATAACAAACAAATGGCTGCAGTTATTGCACAATATCCGCAGATTATCAAAAAATTGAAAGAAGATTAAAATGAATAAAATAACAATTGCATACGCTCCTGATAATAATGTTTTGCCATTGACATTGGTTTCGATGGCTTCGGTGTTGAAAAATGCCAAAAAAACTGATGAGATTGAGTTTGTAATTTTATATTCAAGCTTGGATGAAAAATATTTGCCGATGTTTGATAACCTGCAAACTATCAAACCATATAAGCTCAATGCAATAAAAATTGATGAAAGCATTTTTGATGGCTTTCCCTGCCCTAATTGGGTAACCGTTGAAGCATGGTTTCGTTGCTTGTTGGCAGATTTGTTGCCAAGTATTGATAAGGTTTTGTATTTAGATTGTGACACTATCGTTCGTTCATCACTGAGCGATATGTTTAAGGTTGATTTGGAGGATAATTTGGTTGGGGTTATTGAAGATGTTTCTCGTTCCAAAACAAACGCATCCAGAATAGCTTTAGAAGACAATTTTTACTTCAATTCCGGAGTTATGCTGATTAATACAAAAGCTTGGCGTAAGGTTGACTTTTTTAATCATTTGAAAAATATTGTAATGACTGACGGAAAAATAGGAAATGATCAAGATGCCTTAAATAAAGCCTGTGACAATAAAAAGTGCCGTCTGTCGCCAAAGTATGATTATATGCATGTTTGGTGGCGCAAAAATCAACACGAATATGACGAAAAATACGCTAAAGAATTTGAAAAAGCGGAAAATAACCCGATTATTGTTCACTTTACGGGCGTAAAGCCAAATAATCCGTCTTGCAAAAACAAATTTTGCAATGAATATGCTGAATATGCCAAATTAGTACCGGCTTATGATACACTAAACAAGGAAACGGCTGTAAAAAAAACAGGCAAAGGACGTGATAAATTGCCTTTGTGGAAGCGTTTTTTGTGGGTGGAAAAATCAACAGATCGTAAACATACTTATATCACTTTTTTGGGTATTACATTAAAAATAAAGTGTTAAATATTGATATTAGAATCGTTTTTTGTTAGTATGCCTTTGTCGGATTAACAATTTAAGAGGTATATATGACAAAAGAAGCATCTTTATCAATTATCGAGGACACCGTAAACCACAAATTTTTAATGATTCGTCATCATAGAGGAATCAATGAAGGATGTATGAATTTTCCCGGCGGAAAAAAAGAACCGAATGAAACAATGGATGAATGCGTTGTGCGTGAAACTTTGGAAGAAACGGGGCTTACAATTCTTAATCCGGTCAAAGTAGGATATGTTGAATTTCCACGTTTTGACTTTTATGTTCACATTTATAAAAGCACTGAGTTTGCGGGATCAATAATTGAGAACAAGGATGAAGTCTCTGCTTTTTGGGTGAGCGAAAGTGAAATACCTTATGATGAAATGCGCGAAGCTGACAAAAACTTTTTGCCGGATATTTTGACCGGCAAATATGTCAAGCGCCGTTATAATTATGATGATAACTTCAAGCTTTTGGGATTTGAAGAACTAGATTAGAACATATAAAACCGTTGTTTTTTTCAACGGTTTTATTTTTTTGTGAAAAAATATAAAAAAAGTACTTGATTATTTTTTTTAATAAGTATATAAACCTATCTCGTAACGATGATGGGCGCTTAGCTCAGCTGGAAGAGCATCTCGTTTACACCGAGAGGGTCGGGAGTTCGAACCTCTCAGCGCCCACCAGTTAATCAGCCTTTAGGTTTTTACCTGAAGGCTTTTTTTGTTATCTGATTATTCCTTTAAGTTCGAACTCCCTCGGGAGTTCTTCTGGCTCGTAAGTTCAATTAATTTCACTACAATTCCGACTAAACTTCGCTTTACTTCGATTAATCTCGTTCGCTCAGCAAGTCTCATTGCGTCTCCTTATAAAAAGTGCATTTAAGCACTTTTTATTACGGCCGTCCTGTGGTCACTTGTTTTGTGAAATATGGTGATAAAAACATTGTCATTGCTTGAGCGAGGAACGCAAAACAGGCGATCTTCAATGTTTTTGAATATGGAAGATCCCTTGACCAAATCTGGCGATTTGGAGGGATGACAAAATAGAGAAAGATGGCTTGACGTCATTCGCTTTGCTCGCTCCGGCCATGACTTTGGAGTTTTTAGATATAGATATTCCCGAACCTTACTTCGTTCGGAGGGATGACTTTTATTTTTTCCGATTCTTATCATTTCAGACGTTGTCCAAAAAAGATTGTATTTAAATTAATATCGTTTTCCGATTCTATGCGATTGATTTTGTGTGTTTTTTAATTTGTTGCAATAGATTTAAAAAAATGATACAATTAACTTATATAAAAAATCTTATTTTAGTCTATTATGCTGTCCGGTTTGTCATTCTCTTTTTTTTAAGAGTGATTATCAGGTAATAGATTTTATCGTTTAACAATAAGGAATATTACCGGATATTTCTTAAAAAAATTAAAGTCTATGGCAAAGAAACAAAACTTGTTGGACGAATATCGTTCACAAATAGAAATGATGGACGATTTCCAACTCGAAAATGAGTGGAAAGAACTCCAGAAAAAAATTGAGTGGCACGAAGAAAGCCTCTCAACTTTAAAAAAGAAAAAAAACATCGTGGAAGAATATCTTCCGGATGGATATCTGGAGATGTTAGGAGACGGTGACGATCCTGCGGATAACTACCGTTCTGCTAGCGATTTCTAAAATACAGCACCTTCTGGTCCCTAACTAGGACCCAAGGTGCTTTTCTTTTGAAAAAAAAAGAAGTCTTCTGTCGAAATAACAGAAGACTTTGCTTTTTACAGAGATTTTCCTTAATCCTGTGATTTCATATCATACTCGGCTTTAATCTTTCGAAGCCAAGCCTTAATGATAACATCCATCTTGCTACCCTCGGAATAGTCCGCGATAGCTATGTTGTCAACTCGTCCGTCTTTTAACAGTTTTTCAGCGTGTTTGCTGCCTGTTTTGGTACGAGGACGATAAACTGCAATCGCTTGTCCGCCAAACTTGCGCAGTGTCGCCATACAAGGAACATCTGTTAACCCGTCACCGACATAAAGCATTTGGCTAAAAGGCATTAATCGTTGTTCTTTGGGTGTACGCTCATTAACAGCGGTGTCTGTTTCTTCCAAACATCCTTTACTGATGCGGAAAAGATATTGCGTTTTGGTTGTATAATTTACAACCTGTGCCGGCCAAAAAGCAACTCCATTAGAATCATACATAAACGAACATGCATAAATCTTGGTAAATTCCTTGCTTATCGGCAAGCCATTAACAATTTCTTTCAATCCCGATGACAACAAAAAATGTTGAAGTTCGATTCCGTTTTTACGGGCATAGGCATTGATTCTGGAAAACCAAGTATCAACTCCGTTAAACAAAGGAATATCTTTGCCATAAGATTCCAAATCTTCTCTGCGGAAAGAAATGTGTTTTGCCCTAGCCTCTTCAAGCATTGTTTGCATATAACACAAATTCTTGTCTGCGCATTGGTCTTCAGAAAGTTGGTCAGATTTTTTCCAAAAACTGGCCGGAGTTGTTTTAAGGGCTTTCATAAAGCCATATTCTTGCATATTGCCCGGTGCAAGAGTGCCATCAAAATCGTAGCAAATAGCTACTTTAATCAGATTTTTCTTCATAAGCTTATTTAATTTATTTTTTTATAGTTATAATTGTAATTTTTTTGGATTCATAACATTGCCGATATTAAAAGTCAAATTTTATAGCAAAAAACGAGGTGCTTTAACTTAAAAGCACCTCGTCTTGTTATAAACTTTTTTTGATAGGCTATAATAAGCCAATCTTTATATTAGTTTACAGAGTCTTGCAAAGCCTTACCAGCTTTGAACTTAGCTTGCTTACGAGCAGGAATTTTGATAGCAGCACCAGTACGTGGGTTGCGACCTGTTGTAGCAGCTCTTTTAGAAACGGCAAATGTACCGAAACCAACCAAACGAACTTCATCACCACTCTTCAAAGCGTTTGTGATAGAAGATACGAATGCATCCAAAGCCTTAGCTGAATCAGTTTTTGTAAGGCCGGTTGAGCTAGCAATGCTAGAAATCAATTCATTTTTATTCACGGTGAGGACTCCCTCTAATATAAGTTATAAACAAATGAACCTAAGGCTTTGCCCCGTTCACAGCTAAATTTCAGCATTAAATATTGTGACTGTCAAATAAAAAAGCCGTTTTTTTCAACATTTTTGGTCTTTTTTTGGGGTTTTATCCACACAAACAGCCACTTTGCGAGGATTTGTTAATAAAAAAGGCCTTTTTTAAAACTATTTTTTGCGAGTCTTTAGAGAATCGTGTGTTTGCAGAGAATCGCATTATTTCGTATAAAAATTAACTTTTTTTTGACAAAATTTGCGTTATCTGGTAGAATTATAGTCAGATTAGTAAGTTGCAAGGACAAGAATATGGATGTTTCTGATAAGATTGAAAAGTTAAAAGAACGAATGAGGCTTAATTCTAAGATGAAAGTTCTTGTAGCATCAGGAATTATGTTATTTTCAAATCCGTCTTTTTCTCAATCAACCGACAATTATAATGATAAAAATCCGGTAAAAACTGAACAACGTGATAATAAACAAACCGAAACCGAATATTATTTTCGATATATCAACGTAAAATCTTTGGATGAGATGCACAAAAGCAAAGTAAATCCTGCTGAATATAATCAGTTGTTGGATGCCATTATTATCACTCAATATAAAATGGAAAATGCATCAAAAAAAGAACAAAAAATAATAGATGAAAAAAATAAAGGGATTATATCTGACGGTACACTTGAACACGAGGAATTTCACGCCGGTCTTCGTAAATCAGGTATAACCAGACAGCTTGAAGACGGAAGCTGTATTACCCTGCCTCATCATCGCATTGCCTTGCATATTTTGGAAGAAGCTTTGGCCTTGCAAAAAGAACAGAAAATTCCTTCAATTGTTGATGCTATTGCAAAATTTAAAGAAATGGGGCGAGAAGAATATTATGCCGACTATTATCAAAGAGACAACAGTCATCAATCCATGACAATTCCTGCAGCAATGATGATGGATGAAATTGTCCCTGATAGTATTCGCAAAAAATTTGAGCTTACAGATGAATATAAATCTGTTAAAATAAACGGAACCAGTTATATGCTGTGCAAATATGTTTCATATGATAAAAAATCTCAAACATATCTCTTACATGATGCAGATGACAATCTGTTAAATAATCCGGAACTAAATGCTCAAAGTGAAATTTCTATTGGTAAAATTGAAAAATTTGATGGCAAAGAACACAAAATATATGCGAACGATGTTATTCTAGACATTCCTAATACAGATAAAGAGGTAGACGGATATTCGACAGACAAACTTGATGCAAATTACAAAAAAGTTGCTAAGCAAATGTTGGAATATGCCGGAATTACCAACAATCAGCAACAAGAATATGCTTTGAATTATTTAGATGAAATAACTGAAAGTTACTACTTAACAAGACATGATAAAGATAAAGGTACGATTGCTGAAATACGTGAAGCTTATAAAGACAAATCTGCAGATGATGTAATAAAGAGCGCTCAAGACAAATATGCGGAAGGACGAAAACAGATGGTAGAAAAAGAAGAAAGCAATGTAATGCCTTACTTGCAAAAAGCACCTAACTTAAATAGAGGTAACAAAAACGATAATACATTAGTTCTTACCGCTAATGATTTTGCCAGACAAAAATAAGACATATAGTATAATATAAGAAAAATAAGCTCCGATTTAATTTCGGAGCTTTTCAGTTACTTATTCGGCATTTTTTTCAATGCTATTTTCAAGACTTCTTGTGCGTTTGAAACCGGAATAATTTTTAAGTCTTCTTTGACATTATCCGGAATTTCCGCCAAATCTTTTTCATTATCACGCGGGATAATAACAGTTTTGATTCCGCCACGCAAAGCTGAAAGCAATTTTTCTTTCAGACCGCCAATCGGCAACACACTGCCCTGCAAAGTTATTTCGCCGGTCATGGCAACATCTTTTTTAACCGGTATTTTGGTTAATACCGAAACAAGCGTTGTATACATTGCAATACCTGCTGACGGTCCGTCTTTTGGGGTCGCGCCTTCGGGAACATGGACGTGAATGTCTGTTTTTTCAAAAACTTCCGGATCAATTCCCAATTCTTTGGAATGAGAACGAACTACCGAATATGCCGTTTCGATAGACTCTTTCATTACATCACCCAATTTTCCTGTTTGCTTAACAATCCCCTTCCCCGGCATATCGACGGCCTCGATAAACAAAATATCGCCACCGACTTCGGTCCAAGCAAGTCCCGTTGTAACGCCGATTTGATCTTTTTCTTCGGCTTCACCGAAACGATATTTGATAACACCTAAATATTTATCCAAATTTTTACTGTCTACCGTTATGTGTTTATTTTTGCTTTCTTTATCCAGCAAAATTTCTTTTACGGCTTTGCGGGCAAGAGTTGATAATTCACGCTCAAGATTACGCACTCCGGCTTCGCGAGTATAATAACGAACTATATCACGAATTGCTTCATCTTTGATAGTAAGTTCTTTGTCTTTTACGGCATTTTCCTTAAAAATTTTGGGAATTAAATGACGTTTGGCAATTTCAATTTTTTCATCCTCTGTATAACCGGAAAGACGGATTATTTCCATTCTGTCCAACAAAGGACGTGGCATATCAAGCGAATTTGCCGTTGTAACAAACATTACGTCGGACAAATCATAGTCAACTTCCAAATAATGATCGTTAAAGCTTGCATTTTGTTCCGGATCTAAAACCTCTAATAATGCAGAACTCGGATCTCCGCGATAATCATTACCCAACTTATCGATTTCATCAAACAAAAACAACGGATTGGTTGTACCGGCTTTTTTCATTCCTTTGATTACTTTCCCGGGCATTGAGCCGATGTAGGTACGACGATGTCCCCTAATCTCGGCCTCGTCACGCATTCCGCCAAGTGAGGTGCGAACAAATGAACGACCGGTTGCTTTGGCTATTGATTTTCCCAAAGATGTCTTACCGACTCCCGGAGGACCGACAAGACAAAGAATCGGACCACGAACTTTATCAGAACGAGCCTGAACAGCTAAAAACTCAATAATACGCTCTTTTACTTTGTCCATACCATAATGGTCGGCATCCAAAACATCTGATGCATATTGCAAATCTTTGTTTACTTTGGAGCGTTTTTTCCAAGGAATATCCAAAACCCAATCAAGATAGTTGCGAACAACGGTTGCTTCGGCGGAATTTGGCCCCATATTTTTTAACTTTTTAACTTCTGCCAACACTTTGTCTTTGGCTTCTTTAGAAAGCTTAGTGTTTTCGATGCGTTTCATATAGACGGATATTTCGTCTTCTTCATCATCACCGAGTTCTTTTTGAATCGCTTTCATTTGCTCGTTCAGATAATATTCTTTTTGGCTTTTTTCCATCTGTTTTCTGACACGATTACGAATGCGATTTTCGACTTCAAGCATTGTGATTTCGGCATCCATAAAACCAAGCAACATTTCAAACCTTTCTGACAAAGATTTGCCTTCGAGTAATGCTTGTTTATCGGCAATTTTTAAGGATAAATGAGAAGCAATGGTATCTGCCAATTTGGTGTTGTCTTCTATTTGGTTAACCGAAACCAAAACCTCCGGCGGAGTTTTTTTGGAAAGTTTAACATATTCTTCAAACTGGGATAATACGGCACGAACAATCCCTTCTAATTCGGGATTATCTTCTTTTTCATCCGGAAGAATTGTAATATCGGCAACAACCATATCTTCTTCGGGTTCTATTTTATCGAGTTTAACCCTTTCCAACCCTTCAATTAAGGCTTTTACCGTTCCGTCGGGCAACTTTAATAATTGTAAAACGGTTCCGATTGTGCCGACCTTGTAAATATCATCTGCTTCGGGATCTTCAACCGAAGGATCTTTTTGGGTAACCAAAATTATGTTTTGATCATTATCGACGACCTTTTGCAAAGCATTGATGGACTTTGTTCTTCCGACAAACAGAGGAACAATCATTTTAGGATAAACAACAATGTCGCGAAGAGGTAACAGAGGATATTTTTCTTTTTTTATAACCATATTTAAGCACCTATTTCAATTATTTTCCTGTATCTTATATAGGATATTGATTTGAGATTATCAACCTTTTGTCTATCAACTTTCTGCCATATCTGATATATTTCATCAATAAGCAAATGTTTAATCCACAAAAAAATCTGTGTAATATTTGCTATTTATGATTTTGCTGATTAAAATTTTATATATATTATAGGTTAGTGATTAAAGTACTTTGGAGATTTTTTGGAATGGCGGCGACTATTAAACCGGCTTATTCAAGTGATGAAATTGATGTTGATGTTTCGGTTACATTGGGTAATGCAACTTTGCGCGTGTATCAGCTTTTGCGACTTGGGCGCGGAGCCGTAGTTGAACTTGATCGTAATATCGGCGACGTGGTTGATATTTATGTTAACGATGTTTTGGTTGGTCATGGCGAGGTTGTGGTTACGGAAAATGACACTATCGGAATTAGTGTTACGGACACAAAACCATAGAGATTATATATGATGTCCGTAAAGAAGTTTTTTAAAACAAATTTGAAAAAAATACTAAAATCACCTGCAGTATTGCGCTGTTTGGGTTTTTTGGTTTTCGGGTATGTGAAATTTGCAGGATCTACCTCTAAATGGAAAATTGATAATCTTGATGAAATACTAAACAAAACAAAAAATACCAATGCAATTTGGGTTTCGTGGCATTCCAGAGCAACCATGATGCCTTATTTTTGGGAAAAATATGTAAAAAGAAGAATGTCTGCATTGGTTTCGCCGCATCAAGACGGACAAATTATTGCTAATTTTTTGAGATGGTTTCATATTTACCCCGTTAGCGGTTCAACTAACGAAAAGGCTCGTCAAGGCGCTTTGGAGTTGATGCGCGATTTGGTTGACGGAGCCGATTTGTTTATTTCGCCGGACGGCCCCAGAGGACCGCGGATGAGGATGAAAAAATCGCCGATTTATTTTGCTCAAAAAACAGGCAAACCGATAATTTTTGTTTCTTTCAGTACCGATAAGGCTTTGATTATTGAAAAAGCTTGGGACAAAACAATGATTGCTCTTCCTTTCGGAAAAGGTGTGTTTTTGTTTAGTGAACCTCTGTATGTTCCGGAAAATTTGACTGATGAAGAATTTGAACAATATCGCAAAAAACTTGAAGATATTGCTAATGAAGTTTCAATAAAAAGTGATAAACTGGCAGGCAGAGTTCCGACATTGCCCGCAGATGTTGATGATTTTAAAAAGAAAAAAGGGGAAAAATAATGTTTATCAAAATATACAATGCTCTTATTACAATTTTATATCCTTTGGTTATTAAGGGATATATTGATAAACGAAAAAAAATCGGCAAAGAAGATGTTGCTCGTTTTAATGAGAGAATCGGAAAACCTAAAATGCCAAGACCGGAAGGAAAATTGTTTTGGTTACATGGCGCTTCCGTCGGCGAGTCTGTTTCGATGTTGCCACTGATTAACAAAATATTGGAAACATATCCTGATTCTCATGTTATGGTTACAACAGGTACTGTCACATCGGCTGATGTTATGCAAAAACGTCTTCCCGAAAGAGCTTTTCATCAGTTTATTCCTATTGATAATCCGGTATTTACAACCAGATTTGTTAAATATTGGCATCCTGATGTTGCTTTGTGGTTTGAATCGGAATTTTGGCCGGCTGTTTTATCATCTATCAAGCGCAAAAATATCCCTGTTATTTTGATAAATGGTCGAATCTCAAACAAAACATTTAAACGTTGGCAACAATTTGATTTTGTTTGTAAAGAAATTTTGAATTGTTTTTCGTTGTGTTTGGGACAATCCGACGAAGATGCTTATCGTTTGAAAGTATTGGGAGCTAAAGAGGCTATTTGTCTTGGAAATCTTAAATATGCCGGCTTGCCTCTTCCTATTGATGAAAAAAACAAAAAAGACATGCAAAAGCAAATCGGTAATCGTCCTTTGTGGTTGGCATGTTCTACTCACGATGATGAAGAAGTCAGAATTGCAAAAGTTCATAAACGTTTGAAAGAAAAATTTCCTGATTTGTTGACAATTATTGTTCCCAGACATCCAAATCGCGGAGCGCCGGTTGCAGAAGAAATCAACAAATTGGAACTTACTACGGCTTTGCGTTCAAAAGGCGAAAAACTCGGACCTAAAACTGATATTTATATCGGTGATACAATCGGTGAAGTCGGATTGTGGTACGATTTGGCTAAAATCGTGTTTATCGGCGGTTCGTTGATTCCGCACGGAGGACAAAACTTTATTGAACCGTCTCGCGTTAGAGATGCCGTTATTGTCGGACCTCATATGCACAACTTTACCGATGCAATGAACAGAGCCAAAAAAGCCGATGCTGTTATGCAGGTTAGCGACACTATGGAATTGCAAGAGCTTTTGGAACAACTCTTGGAAAACGAGACTTTGTTGGATGCAAAATGCTCATTGGCTTATAATTGGGCGGCAAGCGAAACCAAAGTTCTTGACGGAATAATGGACAAGATTAAGGTTTATTTTTAAGCTATGAAAACTCCAAAGCACTGGCAAAATATGAATTTTACGGCAGTTGCGTTATATCTGCCGAGTTGTCTGTATGCTTTAGCGACTAAATTACGCTTAAAATTGAATAAACCGAAAAAAGTTAATGTTCCGGTTATTTGTATCGGTAATCTTACTGCCGGCGGAAGCGGTAAAACACCTGTTGCAATCAGTATTGCCAAAATATTAAAACAAATGAACAAAGCTCCGTTTTTTGTTTCCAGAGGATATGGCGGAAGTTTGTTTGATGTTGTTGTCGATAGAAATAAACACTCCCCAAATGAAGTTGGTGACGAGCCTTTGTTGTTGGCAACTGAAGCTCCGGTGGTTGTTAATTACAAAAGATATGAAGGAGCCGTAAAGGCTGTTGCTAACGGAGCTGATATAATCATTATGGATGACGGGTTTCAGAACCCGAGTCTTTATAAAGATAAATCGTTTTTGGTTATTGACGGAAATGTCGGAATGGGCAACCTTTGCCCTATTCCGGCCGGTCCGATGCGTGAGTTTTTGACTGCCGGATTAAAACGTGCATCGGCTGTGATATTGCTTGGCGACGACAAAACCGGTATTTTAGCAAAACTTGGTAATTTACCGGTATTTCGAGGAAATGTTGTTCCTGCTTTTCCAAAAGAAGTAAAAAAACAGTCAATTGCTTTTGCCGGAATCGGCAGACCGCAGAAATTTTATCAATCACTGAAAGATTGTAAGGTTAATGTGATAAAAACAATTGATTTTCCTGATCATCATTTCTATACCCGCAAAGAATTGCAGGCAATTATTGATGAGGCCGCATCGCTTGATGCTGATATTTTTACAACATCAAAAGATATGGTCAAGATTCCGACAGATATGCGCAATAATTTCAAAGTTTTAGAAATTGAAGTAAAATGGCAAGACGAAACCTCGCTAAAAGATTTTTTAGCTGATTTATTCTAAAAAATCTTCGGATAGCCTTTTTGGGCATTAGTAAATGCTTTGCCGTCAAAAAAGCGATAATTTTCGTTTAATGCGTCAATTTGCTTGATATCATCAGCATCGAGTTCAACCACCAAAGATGCAAAATTTTCTCTGATACGATTTTCATGAACTGATTTTGGAATTACAATAACATCTCGAGCAATCTGCCAAGAAAGCAAAATTTGAGCCGGCGTCGCATTGTTTTTAGTTGCAATTTCAACAATTCGCGGATGTTTTAACAAACTTCCGTCACTGCGTTCTGCTCCAAGCGGAGAATATGCCGTAACCGCAATATTATTCTTGTTGCAATAGGCAATCAACTCTTTTTGACTTAAAAGCGGATGACATTCAACCTGATTTACTGCCGGAACAATTTCAGTCTTTGCAATAAGTTTACTTAAATTCTCTTCATTAAAATTAGAAACACCAATCGCCCTAACCTTTCCTTCGTGATAAAGTTTTTCCATCTCAGCCCATGTTTCCCATAAAGGTTGTTCTGAAAGCGGAATCCAATCTTCATCATTTTTTGGCATTGTTGTACCTTTGGCTTGGGCAACAGGCCAGTGAATCAAGTATAAATCAAGATATTCGAGTTGCAAATCTTTTAGAGTTTGCTCTAAGGCCGGACGAACATCATCAATATGATGACTGTCATTCCACAATTTTGAAGTGATAAACAGTTCATCCCTTCTTATCCCGTCTTCATTAAAAGCATCGTGCAAAGCTTGACCTATTTCAGCTTGATTGCCATAAACAGATGCACAATCGATATGACGATAGCCTATTTTGATTGCCCAACGGATTGCCTGATAAACTTCGCCCGGTTTTGATAAAAATGTCCCAAGTCCGATAATCGGCATTTCGGCACCGGTGTTCAGCATTATGCTTTTCATTGAAATTCTCCTCTAAATATGACAGTTGCAAAAATATATAGTTGCAAGATAAAAAACTTAAAGAGGCGGTTTAATGAAATTCATTAATCACTGTTTTATCAAGCAAAGTTTCAAGCTCTTTTTGGCGATAATCTTTTAGGATATTATCATCAAAAACATCTGCTAAATATTGTTTATCAACTTCCGGCAAACCGGGATGAATTCCGACTTCTACCGTATTGTATCCGGTAGGAATTTTGATGTTTTTAATTTTGTCTCGAGTTATTTTACAGGTATTTACTATACTGTAAAAATAAGTGTCTGACTTATATCCCCACAAAAGACGATTAGCAACGGCGCAAGAGGTCAGAACCAAATTTTTGATTAATCCACCATCGGTCAGCCATTCTTTACTCTCGGTTGATTTTATGGTGTTTATGGGGTTTTCGTTAACAAAACGAAGGCGCGGAATATTGTATTCCTGACAAAGTTCCATAAATGCCTTAAAAACAGATGGTATCATATGGATATGACGATGAGAATCAAGATGAGTTAACTTGATTCCCAATGCTAAGGCTTTTTCAATCTGGGCTTTGATTTCGGCTTTGGCTTGACGTTTTAATTCTTTGGGATGAATTACTGAAAGGATTGCCAGATTGACAAAGCCGTGTTTAAATTTTCCATTCGGTGTGGTTAATAAAGGAATATCATTATGTGGCAAGACTGAGTTTTCATTGGTAAGGTTGCCATGCAGACCTATATTCAAATCGGGCATTTGTTTAGCTAATTCAATAGCTTCCGGTACATGTTTTAATGTTATCATAATACTGGTGGAGTTTAGCACACCTTCGGTATGAGCTTTAAAAACAGCTTTGTTTACACCGGGAGAAATTCCGAAATCATCAGCATTAAATATTATATTTGGCATATTGCTTTTCCTTTATTTTATTGTATAGATTGCTTCGGCAACAAGTTGCCTCGCAATGACAGAGAGGGTATTGCCTCGCAATGACATTTCTTATTTTGTCACTGCGAGGAGTATAACGACGAAGCAGTCCATCTTATTATACCGATTGCTTCGGTGCTTTACCTCGCAATAATACATCTTTTGTCATTCCGAGAAGCCATCAGGCTAAACTATTTCTTTTCCTCACTGTCTTTATATTCGGCAATGTATAACGGACGTTTTTTTACTTCCATATGAATTTTGCCGATGTATTCGCCAATAATACCTAAAACAATCAGTTGTATCGAACCTAAGAAAATTACCGTTGTCATAATTGTTGCATAACCTGGTGTGGGATGTTTCAGAATAAAATGTTCAATAACAACATAAAGTCCCAACAAACCGGAAATAGCTGCGGTTATAATCCCTAAATAAGTTGAAAGCCTTAGCGGACGTGTTGAAAATTGGACAATACTGTTGAAAGCCAAAGCCAATGATTTACGAAAATTATACTTTGATACTCCGGCAAAACGATCCGGAGCCACAAAATCGATAACTTTTACATTTTCGCGTGGCATTGCCCAGGATAAAAGGCCGCGAAACAATCTGTCGTGTTCATTAAACTTTTTCAAAAAGTCGATATAACTACGATCAATAAGGCGGAAATCAGGAGTTTTGGCAGGTATTTTTGTATCTGACAAAAAGTTCAAAATTTTGTAAAAAGCCGCTGCGCAAAAATCATAAAACTTAGATGTGGCTTCATTTTCGACACGTTTGGTTAAAACAATATCGGTTCCTTCCTGCCAATATTTAACCATCTCTTTGATATAAAAAGGCGGATGTTGCAAGTCTGCATCCATAAAAATAACCGCCTCACCTTTGGCATAGTCCATTCCGGCAGTCATAGCAATTTCGTGACCGAAGTTGCGGCGCAGATGAACAATTTTAACATGTTTGTCTTTTGCCTGAAGCTTTTGACATTTGGCATAAGTATCATCGCTTGAACCATCATCAACAAAAATCATTTCATAACTCTTGAGCGGAAGTTCTTTTAACACTTTGCTCAATTCTTTATGAAGTTCGTTTACGCTTTCACCTTCGTTATAAGCGGAAATTACAACGCTGATACTGTCTCTCATTTTTGTTCTCCTGCAATAGAGCCATAATAAAGTTTGTGTTCTTTAACCTTGCCAAGCGGACTGATAATTTTTAGTAAATATACCTCAGGTTGTGGCAATTTGGCAAAGGTTTTTTGATAATTTTTATAAATATTTAAATTTTCTTCAACTACCAAAATGCCTTTTTTTCGGACATCATCCATATCAATCCACGGATTTGTCTCCGGTGACATCAAAAATAAAACTTGCGGATGATTGTCGGCATATGAGGCAACTGTAGAAGCCAACCACACACTTCCGCCGACATAATCGTATTGTTCTCCTTTGACTGATGACACAAAATCAGCCGCGTTGAGCTTAAATTTGGCACTGGTGGTAAATATTACCTGAAGCATAAAAGCAACAGCAAATAAAAACAGTGCGGTCCAACAAGTTTTAAGCAGTGGTTTGAATGTTTTTTCTATGCTGAACGGCAACCATACAAAAATACAAATACCCAGCATATACATTACCGGAGATCCCCACATGCTTTTGAGTTTGATGCCCAATACAAGCGAAATTGATGCCATAAGCAAAACAGGTAAAACTCCGGTATAAAAAATAAATGTACGATCTGATTTTGGCGTACTGATATCTTGTTTTTGACTGAAACGACGTGCAACCAACAAAGCAATAATCGCAAAAGCAGAAGTCATTAATTGTGAACCGATAAACTTTAGCGGATAAACAAGATGAGATAGCCCATACGGCAATTGTTTGCCTCCGCCGGAACGTCCTAAAAAGTAGTCGATTACAAAATAATCATGTTGATGAAGCCACCAAAGATGTGGAACAACTATCGCAAGTCCAACCAGTCCGGCAAAATATAGTTTGCATGACTTGAAACAAGCCCTTCCCTCTTTGGTAAATACTAAATATAAAGCAAAACAAATAAGCAAAATTCCGGAAACGTATTTGGTTAAAACATTTAAACCGGCAAACAAACCAAACAAAAACCAATCTTTAAGCTTGTTAAATTTGATACTTAAATAAAAATGATAAGTTGCTGCCGGCCAAAGCATTAATGCAATAATATTAACATTATATTCCGGCGTTACAAGGCTATAATAAGCGACACCTTCTAATATAAGAGTAGCTATGAGAGACTTGTTTTCCGGCAAGAACAACTTTGCCAACTTAAATATGTAGATGAAACCGCCAATAATAAATAGTTGACTTAAAAGATAAAGCGAGGCCGGATGAGAATTCTGGCTATAAATCAACCATGCAAAAAAACCTGAAACGGGAGGATGTTTGTTGGTCCCCCATTCACCGATAAAGCCCCAAACAAGCGCCTCGGCGCTGTCCATCGGAAGATTTGGACGGAGTAAAATCGGTAAAGCAGACCAAATTATGAGATGGCAAATTAAGAATAAATAAAAGCTTTTGTTTAGTTTCATCGGATAATCCTTTCATAGGACATCATATATTTCGCAAGATTAAAAGCAAGAAAAAAAGCGTCCTTTTACGCTTGTAAAAGAACGCTTTTTTGTTCAGTTTGAAATTTAGAACAATACTCTTGCAGATAAACCTACGGTGTAGTCATAATCTACATCTTTATGGCCTTCACCACCAAGATAATAAGAACCGTAAGCACCAACAGCAAAGTTGTCGGTTACGAAGTAGTTAGCTTCGGCATTGAGATAGAATTGATCGATTTTATCTTTACCATCACCATTTTCTTCTTCAAATTCACCGAAGTAGTAGTTTACAGAAGCATCAGCTGATACTTTTTCCCATTTTTTGTGAACACCCAAGGTCCAAGTATATAACTGTTCGTTGTCGTTGGTGTCAATTTCGCCATCAACAGCCAATTTGGTGTATGGTGTTATACAACCGGCATCATAACCGACCATTGCATAACCATGAAGTTCTTTGTGCCAACGATCGCCATTATCATCCTCGTCTTCGGCGATATAATTTTGACCATAGAAACTTTGCGGATCATAAGCAGAAATGCCGGCACCGACTTGGGTCAAAACTTTACCAAAGTCATGGTTATATTTTACACCCAAACCATAATCAAAGTTATGGTCATTGTTGTATTCACCACCTTCTGCATCATAGTCAAAAGTATTACCGATGTGAGCCACTACAGCAAAACCATTGCCAAGACCAAATGTCAAATCTTCAGAAGCATACATGCCTTTTTCAATATCTTCCAATATGCCATCATCCCAACGAGTACGGCCGTATTCGAAACGTGTATCAGACAAAATTTTGCCTTCTGTAGGCAAAGAGAACGGGTTAGTGAAATCTGCGATATCTTTTGCAGAAGCAGTAGATGCTACCATAACAGCAGCTGTAGCGAGCAACATAGTTCTAAATTTCATAAATAGTCTCCTTGTGTATGTTAAATTTAACAATATAGTCGTTCCTGACTATGACAAAAGTCTATAAGGCAAATTGTAAAAAAACAAATAACAAAATATTTCAAAATGCTAATAAAGTATATGTAGGTATGTTAATTTAGGGCTTGAAAAAACATTGTTTTTGTTTAAAAATCCAGAAGAACTAAGGAGTGTAATACAAATGAAAATGTGTGTTAAATATTTGAACAAAAATTTGCCGTTATTAACAAGTAAAGACGGTGACAGCGGTTATGATATCAGAGCTGCCATTGATGAGCCTATTTCTATTCCGGCAATGGGAATAGCAACTGTTCCGGCAGGTTTTTGTCTGGAAATTACCGATTATCCGACCGAAAATAATCTGTCTGTCGAAATTCAGATAAGACCGCGTTCCGGTATGACAAAAAATGGTATTGTGGCTCAGCTTGGAACGGTTGATGTGTCATATCGCGGAGAATTTAAGGTTAATGTTTTTAACTTTAATAATCATCCGGTCGAAATTGCTCCATTTGACCGAATCGCTCAAATTGTGGTTTGTCCGGTTTATAAACCCGAAGTTTGCAGTGTAGAAGAACTGTCCGAAACCGAACGTGGCGCAAAAGGGTTTGGCTCCAGCGGAAAAAATTAGACTGCAATGCAGATTAAGACAAAAGGCGTCTTCTGCAAAAAACAGAAAGGCGCCTTTTCTTTGTTCTTAAAAACTTGATTTAAACAAATGTAACCGTTATACGATGTTCATTGTTATTTCCACACTTGTTACAAGTAATGCTCTGAAGACTCTCTAAAAGGTATAAATAGGCTTCATTACTGCCATATTCTTCCCTACACCAAATACGGTCTGCACCATAGTCAACATCAACACCGACATTCTGCAAAAAAGCTAACGTTTCTTTGAATTTGATAAGGGTTTCTGCATCAATCCATTTTTCTAACATATGTCTTGAAGGCAGTCTGCCACTGGTTCCCATTTCCAACATAGAAACAACATTTTTTGCTTCATTCCAATTATTACAACAGGAATGTTTTTTTATGGAAATTACTGTCCCCGGAGCAATTTCGATTCCCCAAATCAGATTTTTGTGTGTTGAATCAAACTTCTTTACAACACAAAGAACTTTTTCTTTGTAATAAACCAACGGAAGAGAAAATTTTGCATTGATTTCTTCTTTCTTTTCCGCCGCATTTATAGACATCCGGCGATTTTTATACCATTTATCAAGTTCGCTTTCACTGATACCAAGCTTGGCAATGAAAGCATCAAGTTGTTTAATTTTATCATTCATAAGGTCATTATTTATAAGGTTATATATAAAGTAATAGTTGTGATGGGAGTGGTTTAGACCACATATAGTATTTTGTCAATCAAATAAAAAAATTGCTTGCTAAAACAAAAAAAATATAATAGATATCTGTTTGTTTTGATGCCGGTTTAGCTCAGTTGGTAGAGCAACGCATTCGTAATGCGTGGGTCGTGTGTTCAAGTCACATAACCGGCACCAGTTTACAAAAAAACAGCTCCTTTTCACATAAAAGGAGCTGTTTTTGCGTTTTTTACGCTAGCTGTTGTAATAAAAATATTTGACAAAATACAGATATTGTCATTATAATCTGCCCATATATTGCTACTATTCACATTTATTTAATCACTATTAAACTTTAATTTTATGAAAAAATTTCAGATTTTTGCAATGTTTGCAATGCTGGTTATGCTTGCATCTTGCGCAGAGAAAAAGAAAGAGGAACCTGTTGTTACACCAACGCCTCCTCCTGTAGAGGTTTATCAGCCTAAACACAAAACGACTGATGTTGACCTCAGCGCCGTTAAAAAGTATGAGTACTTCAATGCTCCAACTACCGCTTCGGCCGTGTCTGTGGAGGTTAAGTACAACACTACTCCCTATGTGGAACCGATTGAGGTTAAGTATGCCTATTCGAATGGTGATACTTTTACCTATGTAATTCCGAAAAACTTCGGTATCTGGGCAAATGAAATTGGTAACCTCCGTGTTGTAAAGGATGCTGATTGTACGGTATGGATTCAGGGTCAAACCAAACAAGGTAAATTCCATGAATTTATTTTCTTCGGCAATCCAAAGTACAACGGAACGAAGATTAAACCAAATTCATACCGCAATCCGCCGGCCGGAGAAATTAAATATTCTAAGTAATTTCTACCGCCCTTTAAGCTAACCTAATATGAAAACAGCTCCTTTTTTTCTTAAAGGAGCTGTTTTTGCGTTTTTTGTGCTGTTATTCTATATCTTCGTCTTCAACAGAGATATCTTTTTTAGTCATTTTTATTCTTTTTATTCTCATATTGTCGGTAGCAACAACTTCGTAATGACAAAAGTCATCTTCGACTTTATCCCCTACTTTGGCAACCTGTCCCAAAAGTCCAAATACATAGCCACCTACGGTAGATTCCTCATGTTCAATATTGGGCAACTCCATACAATCAAATGCTTCTTCTATCAAAACAGCTCCATCAAACTCACACACAAGTTCGTCAATTTTTTTGATTGCTTCGCAACCCAAGGCATCGTGTTCATCCCATATATCGCCGACTAACTCTTCTAAAATATCTTCCATTGTGAGCATTCCTGCTGTTCCGCCATACTCATCAACAACTATCGCTAAATGAATTCGCTTACACATCATTTCGTGCAAAATTTCTGAGATAGATTTATTTTCCGGAACAAAGATTATTTCACGTTTGATTTTATTTAAAAAGTTTTTGTCGGCTTTCTCTGCGCTGTGTTCCAAAAAATCTCTGATATGCACCATACCCACAATATGATCCTTGTCTTCATCACAAATCGGAAAACGATTGTGATTGTGAGTTTTGATGAACTCGAGAGCCTCTTCAAATGTATTGTTGGTATACAGACACTTTATATCTTGTCTTGGCATCATTATTTCATAGGCGCAAATCTCTGAAAAATCGATGGCATTTTGAATAATTTCGCTTTCGGTTTCGTCAATAATTCCGCCTTTTTGCGAAGCATCAATAATAATTTTGATTTCTTCTTCGGAATGAGCATTTTCATCTTCATTGGTTTGAGGAACCCCCATCATTTTTAATATCCAAATTGAAACATGGTCAAAAATCCAAATAAACGGGGCAAATATGCGATTAAATGTGTATAACGCAGGAGCAATCCGCAATACATAACGTTCAGTATCTTGAATTGCCAATGATTTGGGAACCAATTCACCTAATACAACGTGTAACAATGTTATAAATGTAAACGCTATACCAAAGCTTAAAGAATGGAGCAATACCGGATTATCAGCTAGCCAACCATCAAAACACTGCTCTAAAAGCTTTGAAACGGCCGGCTCGCCAATCCAACCAAGTCCCAATGATGCAATTGTGATACCTAATTGTATTGCACTAAGATATGTATTGAGTCTATCGTTTATTTTCAGAGCTATTTTAGCGCGCCTGTTTCCTTGATGAGCAAGCTCCTCAAGTTTTGTACGCCTAATCTTAACAATAGAAAATTCCGATACTACAAAAAAAGCATTAGCAAAAACCAAAAACAAAACTAAAGCAATATTAATAACATACATATAAATGGGCGTCATAATATAAAATCAGGTACCTCTTAAACATTAAAAAACAGATTGATACTACATATTATTATTGTAATTGTCAATGTAGTATACAAATAAATTATTAAAGAACTCTTATTTATACAAAACAACACAAAAAACAGCTCCTTTTCTTATTAAAGGAGCTGTTTTTGCGTTTTTATAATTACTAGAAGTTGTATTTGATATCAAAAGTTCCGGTATGGTCTTGATAATCTTGTTTGAACTTACCTTCATATCCGGCGGTAATTTCCCAATTATCATTAACAAAAGCCGAAACACCTGCACCAAATTCAACACCAAAACGATCCAATCGTCTGGTCTTGACCTCATAAGATGCACCATTTGATAAACTTACAATGCTGTTTCCGCTATCGCTTAAAGCATCATAGGTTAAACCAAAACGAACTTCCGGTGTGATTGTTGTATCTTCACCGATATTAAAGTCTGTTTTGATTTTTGTTGCAGCGGTTAATGTCAGCAAATCGCTATTATCTGTTGAAATTTGTTTGTTGTCGCTATCGACATAATCATCTTGAACAACATTCAAATAACGCATTCCGACATATGGTGTTACGGTTGTTGACTTGCTTACTTTAGCCTCATAACCGGTGTTCAACAACAATGCCGTTGCATAAACATCATAGTCTGAATTAACCGACACAATGCCGTTTGAAGCTTTTTGCGAATAATCAGACCAGCCAAAACTAAATACCCCGTTGACAAACCATTGTGACGGTTTGTATTCGCCGTATAACATCAAAGTATGTGTATCAACATCTGTTGTGCGAATATCGTTTTTAATACGACTTTGAGTATAAGCATATCCGATACCGGCTTTAACATCATCAGTAACCATTTTGTCGCCACCAAAGGCTATACCTGTCGTATTTCCGGTAAATCCGTCATATTTAGAATTTGTATCGAGTTCTGAATGATTATACAACACTTTGGTCCACAAACTTCCTCCGTTGATTTCATCTCCGGAAGACATACCTTGAATTGCCGTATTATTGCCGGAAGTCATTTGACCTAAAGCGGCATCGGTTGCTGTTTGAGATATCTCGTTTGAACTGTTTAATGCCAATCCTGTATCATCAGCATTAACAGTTGCCAATGATGAAGCATATGCGCCCTCGCCTCCAACAACTTGTGACAAAGTGTTTAATGTTTCGGAGGTTGATGTAACGGCAGTTTCATCATCGACCAAATACATTGCGGCAACAGCCAAGTTTTGTTTTGAAGCATCAAATCGTTCAATTACTCCCTTACCTGTTGATGTTTGTTCTGCGGTAAATTGTCCGACATCAACTTCTGTAAACTTATAACGATTGTTTGCAATAGTAACCTTACCAAGTTCACCATTTACTTCATTATAGTCTAAGAAAGCAAAACCATCATTGTTACTTAAATCAACACCTTTTTTCAATGTTACGGACATTGAGGTTGTTTTGTCCGCCAAATTGATTGTATCTGCTTTGATTTTGCCGTATGTATCAGCATTATCAACATTCAGATAAATTGAAGATTTTCCTGCGATATCAACTGTTCCGTCAACATCTAAGGTGTTGGTTCCAAGATATAATTTTGATGCATTAATATCAGCATTGGCAGCTTGCAAATCATTTTTCAATGTTAATGTGGCTTTGTTCATTGCCAAATTGCCGACATTACCCATATCATCACGATCAGCAGTTATGGTTGATGAATTAAGCTCCATTCCACCAAGATTGCTGAAAGAACTGTTGCCAAATATATTGGATATATTTGTTTTAATTTTACCAAAAGCAAGTTTAACACCATCAATAGTAGCATTAATCTTAGATTTTGCATTTTGGACATCTATAATTCCGGCTCCGCTGATATTACCGCTTAAATTTCCTTTTAGGATAATTGAAGCTTCTTCGCCGACAGTAAAGTCGGAATCAAAGGTTTTACCGGAAGCGATAGCCAAAGTGGCCTCGCCTTGCAAATCGGTTTCGGCAATGTTGACATTGTTACCTTTGAAGTCGATATAGGTTTTATTTTCTTCTTCATTTTCATATGCTGACACAGAAGTGACGAGCCTGTCAGCTTCAACCGAATTGTTAATAACAAGTTTGTTATTTTGAGTTGAAATTTCTCCGTCAACTTTAACATTGGTTAAGGTTGCCGTATTGTAAACATCTTTACCTTTTTTATCTTTGGCAACGCTAAACGATGCTATTAATAAATCACTATTAACATCAACATTGGTTAAGTTGGTTGATGTTGTATTGACTATCTCAGTGAGATTTTCAACATTTAGCTCTGCATTTTTAATATTTACTTTGGCCTTAGGATTATCAATATTACCTATAGCAAAATTTGATACATTAATCTTGGTTTGGTATTCGGTTTGGCCTTTTTTCAACGCAGAACCGTTAATATTGACATTAGATGCATGGGTATTAATAGCAGACGCAGTTAAATTTGTACCATTTGAAATATTTAAGGTAGACATATTTTCTACAAAAACACCTCCTCCATTCATATTCAAATTATCACCGGTCTTAGTTGTTAAAGTTGAACCGTTGTCAACCCAAACATCTTGAAAATCAAGATCGTTGTATAGATTTTCCGTAAAAGTAACTTTTGACTTGTCAGTAATATAAAATCTGTTTCCACCTATACCGTTCCATTCGGTTTGATATTTGCCAAACAAAGTTTTGATATCTTTTTCCGATGAAACACCCGAAACACCAAAGTTGACAGGAGTTCCGTCTTCGTCGAGGTCGATATTGCCGTTTACATTACCTGATTTGCCCAAAATCAAAGTGTTAATGCTTCCGGTTACATTTGCATTTAATGTTCCGGATAATTTCAATGTTGCATCTTCAAAACGTAAATCTTTGCTTGCTTCTTCATCGGCAATATAAGATTCAACAGTCAAAGTCGAACCTTTGGCAACATCGAGTGTAGAGTTGTAAATGCCAACTTCGCCACCGGCAACAAGTTTGTTTTTGCCTTTGACTGTTACGGTTGATGCATCGCCTATTGTTAAGTCTGCACCATTTGTTAATAACCGATTGGCGATTTGCGATGTACCGTTCATGGTTATATCTGAGTCGGTAATATTGATTGTGCCGTAGACCGTGTCAACAAAATCTCGCAAAGATATTAAATCATCATTGCTTATATATTCTTCTCCTATTTTGGCATTTTCGATAGCTTCATCGGTAAGCATATCTTTTGTCAAATAACCGGTAATCTTGTTGTTGCCGGATTTGGTGTCTTGCCAAATTACAAAAGAATTTTCAATAGATGATGAACCATTTAACGTTATATCGGAATCATCAATATAAACATTAGTATCCGTGTCCAGATAACCATATGCTATTCCATTAATACCACCCTTGATATCTTTACTCAAACTTTCTTTCAATGAACCTATTTTGGCGCTGTCATTTAAAGTTATGTTTGCAGATGAAATATCTGTTGTTTCAACACCATTTAACATACTGTTTTTGCTTAATGAAATTGTGTTATAATTATATTCTAATGCTTCGTTTCCGATATTCAAAGCGGTTGTTGACATCAAAGCATCTTTGAGTGTCAAATTGGAATTATTTACATTTATTGAAATTCCGTTTGCGATTTCCCAACCTTGGGCATTTAATGCTCCATTATAAATGCTGATTTCTTGTGTGGAATAATCTTCGCCCCATTTTGTATAATTTAGGGTTCCGCCGTCAACATAAATACCGTTTGTTGCCAAATCTTCCATTGCATTAAATGTCAATGTTCCGCCCTCGGTTACATTAACATCATTCAAAACAATACCTCTGCTTTGACCGTTAATTGTTGCTTTGGCACCTTCTCCGACAACATTTAGGTTGCTGTAAATAAGAGCATTAGTTGTCAGATTGGCGCCGGTATTAACATTGATATTTTCGGCTGCTAATTCTTTGTTGATTGTAACGTTGGCATTTTCAACAGTAAAATCACCGGCTATTTGATTGGCATATGGTTGTGTTGTATAATACTCACTTAAATAATCACCATGAATATATTCTTTTTCTTCCGGATCATAAAACCATTGAGCATCGTCTACTTCACCGCTAAACATTGCCGAATTTAAGGTAAATGTCGGCTTTTGCATTTTGCCTTTGGCATCCGGTGTGCCGACAACCATAAATTCTGACAGATTATCAAAACTTTGATTTTTGAACATTGTTGATGATGTGGTTTTGATATTGCCTTCAATGCCAAGTTTGCTCAAACTTGAAATATCTGCATTTCCGCTCAACTTACCTTTGGCTCCGGTATAAACAATTTTGCTGTTTTCGTCAAAAGATATGTCATCCGTATTTAGTGTACCGGAAAGTTTGATTGTTGCATCGGTCAGATTAGTACTTCCTTCAAGGTTTAATACTGCACCGGATGCAACATCTAATGTTGCATCGTCTATATTAATATTATTCGCAGAAACAACATTTGATTTACCTTTGGCGTTGATAACCGAGTCGGTTGTAAGATTAATATCGCCATAATCAGAAACCAATTTTGATGTATCATTCAAAACAACTTCTGAAGAATCGGTAATATTAACCTCATCCATTCCGCCCAATGTAGTATTTTTGCTTAAATCAACTTGAGAATTTGCAACAGTTAATGTGCCGATTTCCGAAAGGTTTGAAGCACTTGCTTTTAATTGTGAATTGTCAACAATCATATCACTGCCGCTTAATCGGCTAACTTTGTTAAAGTTTAAGATACTTTGATTGTTAGCTTCGATTGTACCGGACATATTTTTGATATTGGTAAAATCAATTTTACCGCCATTTGTGGCAATGGCTGTTGATGTAAACAAATTGTTGATATTATTAAATTCTAAATCACCATTGTCAGCGATTATATCACTTTCGGAAACATCATCACCGAGAGCATATGCCATTGGTTTGGTGATAATTATTTCGTTGGCGTTTTTATAGCTAACCTTGGCTTTGTCAGATGCCTTTACGCCCTTCATACTTACATCATAATTGTTTTTATTTTTGCCACCATCAATAGTAGCTTTTGATTTTTCACCTTTAGCATTAAGATGAGCGTTTAGTTGTTTGTTGGTCGTAAGAGTTGCACCGTTTTCTATATTGATATTATCGGCCGTAAAATCGGTTTGAATATCAATTGATGCTCCGTCGGAAACTGTCAAATCGCCCTTGATTTCATTATGTCCGTCTTGAGTTCCTTCGGTTTTGAAAATTTGGGCATTAAGTGTAAATTTCGGAGCAATAACCTTGCCTTTGGCATCTTTGCTACCGGTTACGTTGAAATCTTCCAAATCATTAAATACTGTTTGAATTGTTTTAGAAGCTTGAACTTTTGCACTTCCGTCAATTCCGAATTCTTTAAGTCCGGAAATTTCTTCGCTGGCAATTTTTCCGCCATCTGCCAAAACAAGACTTGATGTTTCATCAAATTTGGCCTTACCATCCAATGTTCCGCCAACTTTTATCGTTGAACCGTTATTTACGGCAATATCATAACCGTTTGTTTCCGAATTGCCGGAAATTGCCGTCAATGTAGAACCTTTTAAGATATCTAAAGTTGAAGCATTTTGAAGTGTAATATCTCCGGTAGCGGAAATTTTGTTTTTACCCTTGGTTGTTATATATGAACTATCTATAACAATATCACCTTGGGTTAGGTTATTGTTGGAAATCGATGAAGACCCTTCCATCGTTATATCGGAATCGTTTATTGTAATTGTTGATTCATGATTGCGGATATAATCTGCATCATACATTGAATTAACATCATCACCATTCATCAAACGGTCAACATTTCTATCTGTTATAAGTGTTATTTGTTTACCGAAACGCGTTTTGTAATCATCATCGTCCCAACTATTGACATAAAACGAACTTTCGATTGACGAATTGCCTTTTAACACAATGTCTGAATTGTTTATATCAACGTCCGAAACATCTTTGAATATTGTTCCCGGTTCGTATTCACCGTCTCCTTTATATTTTAAGGCCATTTTCATCGAACCGAGTTTAGAGTTGTTTAATGTAATTTGACTGCGTTCGCCCTCACCTTGTTTTTTAATATTAAGAGTTTCGTTAGCCGTAATTACCGAATCGTTTGCCGTGATATTACCCGATGTAATATTTAACTGTTCGGCAGAAATAGCTGAAGCAATCATATTAATATTTGAATCGGTTATATTTGCCGATAAACTTGTCGGATTATCCGACTCTTCGTTGTCTTTATGAACACTGACAAAAGAATCATTAAGCGACAATGTTCCATCGGTTATGGTCAAAACTTCAGATATATCCTCTTCAATATAATCTGATTTATCTTCAGCAACACCGATAGCTAATTCATTCAAATTATTTACTGTCAAAGTGGCATCGGCAACAGTTAAAGTCGGAACATTCATACGATCAATTTTTTTACCGTTAATGATTGCGCTTGCTCCGGTATTTATATTAAAGTTGCCGTACATCAACTCATTGATGTTGAGTTTGGCATTATTTGAAACATTAATAGATGATGCCGCAAATGCCTTATTGACATTTAAAATTGCACCATTGTTTATATTCAATGCTCCTAAAATTTGGTTATCATACGGCTTAAACAAATCATCACGTTCTTTTTTGCCGTCATCATATTCAATTTCCCAAAAAGGTCCTGAATTACCTTCTAAATACTCTCTATTATCTTCCGCCGGTTTGTCATATTCAAACACATGTTTGCTTTGATTGTCTTCAATGCGATACCATTGTTGGTTTTCTTCTGCGACATTAAATGTTGAAGTATCAATCGTCAGTTGTGTATTTTGTTCATCGATATTCAAATCGGTCAAAGCTTCAAATTTTCCTAATAATGAAAGATTATATTTTTCTCCGCCACTTATTGTTAAATTTGTCAAATTACTCTTGTTTCCGTTTAATTTGGCTTGGTTGCTGGTTAAAGTCAAATTTGAATCACCGGAAAAATCTAAATCAGCATTTAATGTTCCGCCGACTTTTACCGTCGAATTATTTATTGCTAAAGGATTTTGGCCTTCTGCCGTCAATGTTGCACCTTTTACAACTTCAAGTGTCGAAGCATCATTAAAATCAATATTACCTTCGGCCGATATATTGCTTGTTCCGGTAACGGTGACATCTGTTGCGCTGAGAGTTATATCGGCGTCAGATGTGACATTTCCGCCACTGATATCCACGGTTGAATTTATCATTGACATTGATGTGTTCAATGTTCCGCCAACTTTTATCGTCGAATTTTCAAACCAAACATCAAAGGTTTCTTCCTCGCCTTTAGCAACAGCAGTCAGTTTACCGCCGTCAGCGACTTCCAATGAAGCTCCGTCAACAAATTCTATTCCGCCGGTGGCAATAATCTTATTATTCTCTCCTTTGGCAATTACTTTGGTATTTTCGCCACTAACAATAACATCTCCGGATTCGCCTTCAGTATTAATCATATTGTTGGCAATTTGAGATGTTCCACTCATTGTAATAACCGAACCGTCTTCGATTATAATTTGACCTTCTTGAGCTTCTAAGGCATCAAGATTTTTATTCCAACTATATTTCAGATAATCACAATTGCCTTGATTGGTTATACAATCTTCAACATTTCCTTTGGTTATTTCTAGGCCTTCATCCCAACCATCCCAATAAATGTTCCAATCACCGCCATCGATATTATCATTATCTCTCATCTCGGATATAGTTTCTTTGTCAATAACTTTATCCAAAATAAATGTTAACTCGGGTTTATCTTCATCTGTATAATTTTGAGTATATTGAGTGTTTTCTAAAGATGAATTATCATTCAGATTAATTGTTGAATTGGATATAACAACATCGGCATTTTGTCGATTACCGTTCTCGTCGGCAAGATAATCCTCAAAATAATCGTGTACTATATTACCGAAATCATTATTGCGATTATCGCTGATTTGCCATTCGCCGTCTCCGGCACGAACAATCGGTGTTTTTAACGAGCCGATTTTGGTATTTCCGCTTGCAGTAAGAACACTGTCGGCAACAGTTATTCTGTCACCGCTAAGATGAGAATCGCCGGTAGCCGTAACGTTACTTCCCGTAATATCGGTTTGCCACAATTTTACCTTGGCGTTATCTAATTCAACTTCAGAATCGGTAATGGTTGCATTGAAGTTAAACGGTTTGTCGTCATATTCTTCAATAAATGAGTTGTAATCACTCATATCCATCAAATTATTAGGACCTGTTTGATACCATCCATCTTTGATTGTTAATTTTGAATTTGTTACATCCAGTTGTCCGATATCAGCACTGGCAAGTTTATCAAAAACGGCTGTTCCCTGTTTTATAACTTTTCCTGTTTCATCTGTTTTGCCGTTAACATTCACTTTGTCTAAAAGCATAATGCTTGCACCTTCGGATCCGTCAAAATTAAACGAACCTCCGTTAGTAACGTTAACATTTCCGTTTAAAAGGGCCGTCGAAGTTAATGTTGCATCATCAATATTAAAATTATGAGCCGCAAATTCTTTTTCAATTGTTACATTTGCACCATTTTCAACAGTTAAATCTCCGGCAATTTGATTGGTGTATAAATGGCAATTATCCCCTTCTTCACAATCATCTGTTCCGCCAATATTGTGTGATGTTAAAATTTTTCCGTCTTCAACATAGTGTTTTTCAAATGTTTTGTGTTCTTCAGTTACATAAAAAGGATCTGAATCGATAGTTAAGTCTGTGTTTGCTCCACTGATAACAAAATTTTTGACATCAGAAAAATCATTATCGGCCATCATTTCTGATGTTTTGGCATTGATATCACCTTTAATGGTAAGATTATCCATATTTTCGATAATACCGTTAATATGTGCATCATTTGATGTCATAATAACTTCAGAATCGCCTGATATATCGCTAAGATTAATATTACCGTTGATTGCTCCGGCCAATATGAGTTTGGACGGACCACGAAGCTCAAGGTCATATGATATTTCTTTGATGATATTATTGCCGTTTTCATCTAATTCGCGGCTTAAATGATCTCCTAAATCAAAATCATCGGTATTGCCGGAAGATACCGTCAGATTACCTCCCTGTGCAACTTCTAAAATTGCAGAATCTTCTACAATTACACCACCGGTAGCTGAAATTACATTATTACCTTGAGCTATAACTTTTGTTCCTTCTCCTGTAATAATAATATCGCCGGATGAATCTTCGACATTGAGTAAGTTGTTGATAATTGATGATGAACCATTCATGGTTACGGTTGTAGCATCTTGGATATTAATAGTTCCCTTTATATCTTCCACAAAACCCAGATTCATTTGCCAAGTTTCATCGCCTTCACCACCGGCATTTGTCATACCTTTTAATTCATTAAGCCTTGATATATCAAGTTTTTCGCCAAGACCAAAATCATTTTTGTTTGTTGCAGCATATATGGTATTTTCAAGAGAAGAATCGTTTAATGTGATGTTTGATGAAGAAACATTTACATCAAAGTTATTTTTTAATTCGACAATACCGTATTCGCCATAGGTCAACATATCAGCAATCGGATCTGATACATAGCCCTCTTCATCAGCTCGTACAATTCGTTTTACCGAACCGATTTTAGAATTATCGCTTAAAGTTATTTCGCTGTCGGTTATATTTGTTTTGTCACCGTTGATGGTTGAAGAATTAGAAGTAACAATCGCATCTGTAAGATTTGATGCAATCATATCAACGTATGAATTTGTGGTTGTTAGGTTTGAATCGCTGAGTATTAAACCTTCTCCTCCCTCATCTACATGACGGCTTTTTCCATCAACTTTTTCATTTTTAAGGTTTATTGAAGAATTTTCCGTCGCTGAAAGGGTGTAAGTGTCAAATTCATTATCGTAATCGTCATGACCAATGTTTAATGATGCTCCTCTTTCAACAAAGGTTTCATTGTCTGCAAAATCTGTAAACACAGTTAATGTTGCTCCATCTTCAACATTGATGTTGCCGGCAATTATACCCTCTTCTTCGCCATTTTCACCAGTTCCCTTAAACGGAGAAGGATTGTCTATGGTGATATCGACATCTTTACCGGTAAAAGAAACATCCTCAAGATTAACAAATTCGATACCTGATAGTATTTCAGATGTATTACCCTTTACAACATCTTCGAAAGTGAGATTTTTTAAGCCATCAGCAGAACCTATAAGACGTCCGTTACTGCCGGTATAAATAAGTTCGGAATTTTCATCAAACTGTATGTCTGCGGTCAATTTTCCGGCAAGTTTAACAAAGGAATTATTAACTTGAAGATTGACTTCCTCTTTACTCTCGACATCTGATATAGTTAAATCAGCACCATCTGCGACAATCAAATTTGCCTGATTGTTCAAAACTGTACTGCCGAAAATTGTATTTTTTCCGCTGATTTCAATATTGCCTTCACTATTTTTGGTTTTACCTGTGACTTCAATCGTAGCATCGTCAACAATGATATCTCCGCCGGAAGCTGATCTTAATTTAATATCGGAATTACCGTTTAATTGTACAAAAGCACCATCGGTAATGTTAATATTTGTTGTAGGATCAATAATGCAATCTTCTTCATCAGGACAAGGAATTGTTAATTGGCTAAACAAATCAGGATTATTTGTTTGCATATTTTTTATGTCGTTTTCATCGGCACCGGTAATAATTGAACTGTTTTCGTTTAATATAACTTTAGTGTTTGCACCGGAAATATTAATATCATAATTTGTTCCGGTTGTTGAACTGATGTTATTATTTTCGATTGATGAATCGGTTAATACAATTTGACTTCCGTTTGTTATATTAATGTTTCCCTTAACTTCCGGCGCAATTTGTATTGAACTGTCGTTTTCAAGAGTTGTTTCAACTCCGTTGATATTTATATTACCTTCATCGGCAACTTGGTTTCCCGATGAATCGGTACCTTGACGAATAATTGTTTTTCCCGTCAAATAATCGTATTCACTGGTAATATTTATATCACCATTTTCATCCAACGGAATATTTAAATTTTCAGCTACAGCTTTGTTTGTGGTTAAAGCGGCAGAAACAAGTGCAACAGATGAAGCGGTGAATTTTAATTTGTCGTTGAAACTCATGAGAAAACGTCCTTTGTGCATTGGTTAAAAAAATATTAACAAAACTATAGAACGTTTATTTTATAAATTCAATAACTATATGGTGTATAATAACCGTTATTTTTGCTTTATTTTAAGGAGTTAACACATCTGATGAAGTCTTTACCGCGTTCCATAAAGTTTTTATAAAAACCAAAGCTTGGAGCTGTCGGAGAAAACAACACTAACGAACCATTGTTTTGCAATAACTCGTTATATGCTGAAGATACGGCTTGTTGCAAATCTTGAGCTTCAATCAGTTTAAAATCAGAACGTTTGACATATTTTTTGATACTTTCGGCAATTTGCGGACCACATTGAAACAATGTAACCGCAACTTTAATCCGAGGGTTGTCCTCAATAAATTTGGCATATTCGGTATAATCCTGCTGATTAATCGTACCTCCGGAGATTATAGCCATATTATCCGAAAAACTTTTCATCCCGCTTATAGCAGCTTCCGGAGCGGTTGAAATACTATCATTGATAAAACGAATACCATTAACTATACCTATATCCTGCAGGCGATGGGCAACTTGTTCAAATTTCGGCAATGATTTAAGTGCTTGTCGCCAATCCAGTCCCAAATATTCCAAAACAGTCATAACACCGGCCAAGTTTTCCATATTGTGATTGCCGTTAATTTGCAATTCATCAATATTACAAATGACTTCTTCTTTGTACAATAATTCCTTGCCTTTAGCATAAAAACCATCCGAATTGCCGTAAAATAATCGATTGGATAAACTCCGGCTATAATGCATTAATTCTGCATTATTAACATTAACCACCGCCATATCGGATTTGAATGCCAAATGAACTTTGTCACGACAATATCCTTCATGACCTTTGTGCCAATCGGTATGAACCGAAAACAGATTGGTAAACATAACAATATCCGGTGAATTTTCGATATCCGATGCCTGATAACTTGAAAATTCTCCGATTATATAATCGTTATCTTCGTCCAATAAATCAACAAGAGCCTTACCGATATTACCACCAAGAGCAACTTTTAACCCCAAACTTTTTAACATATGATATGTCATACTGACACTTAAGGTTTTACCTTTTGAACCGGTAATTCCGATTATTTTGGTATTAGGATGATTGGCTTTCATTTCGGCTAAAAATAAATTAGAACTGGAAGTAATTTTTAATCCGCGTTCTTTTAGCTCACTAAATTCCGGTCGGTAGATACTAACACCGGGAGAACGAACAATTATATCCGATTGGAAGGCTAATTCATTAAGTTTATCTGCTCCATCACTGTCATTGTAAGTATATATGTTTTTGGTAATATTATGCTTTTCAAGATATGATTTGACAGCTTGTCCTTCGGTTCCCATTCCCCAAATGATAATATTTTTATCCTTTAAGTCCTTAATCAGCATTTTTCTTTGTACCTTTCTTTTTTGCATAGAATTGAGTTTCCGTTCGGTCGGCAATTTGCGAACCTTGGTGAATAACCATCTGTCTGAACGGAATTTCTATACCTTCTTCTCTGAATTTTTTATTAATAATAAAACGGACATCGCTCGGTGCAGACCATCCGACATTTATATCCGAAACATAAAAACGTAATTCAAAATCAAGACTACTCTCACCAAAATCTTGGAACAATACATATGGTGCCGGTTTTTTAGCGACTTTGGGATGAGATGCAGCGCTTTCCAACAATATTTCTCTAACTCTTTCAACATCACTACCATATGCAACACCAACTTTTACGGCATAACGTGCCCAATTGTTTTCGTGCGTTCTGTTGATAACCGAATTTGACAATACTTGAGAGTTTGGAATAATTACGCTGGCACGATTAAATGTCTGGACTTCGGTAGAACGAATATTAATTTGTTTAACTTCGCCTTCTTCGTTACCGATAACAACCCAGTCTCCGACTTTTATCGGGCGTTCAATCAACATTATTATACCTGATACAAAATTGTTGACTACATCTTGGAGTCCAAGACCGATACCGACAGATAATGCACCGGCAATTAATGCTATGTTGGTTAAATCTCCGCCCATAATCGCTATTGCCAAAAGAACCGCCAAAACATACCCGATATAAGCAAAACCTGAAGCGAGAGAATGCTTAGTTCCGGCATCAAGAGATGTTTTTTCCAAAAGTTTAAACTCTATTCTGTCTCGTACAATTTTTATCAGCCACAAGCAAATGACAAATGCTATTATACCTATGATTATTGATAACAGTGATATTTTGATTCCGCCAATCATAAAACCGGAGAAAGCTTTGTAAACGAATGATTGTAAGATATCAAAAGGAACCCCCCACAACAAAAGCAATACCCCGATAAGGAGCAAAGTTAACAGCGGTTCTGCTATAATCCCGAACCAAAAATCAATTTTTCGCAAAAATATACGACGTATACGAAATGTTTTTACCCATAACCCCATCAGTAAAAAATGTTTTACCACATCATAAAATAAACGACGAAGGATACTGAAACATACAACCACTATAATCGATAAAACAAATCTGTTTACAATGAAAGATGCTAATCTTGCGTATCCGAATAATGACATCATAATGATTGTCGCTGTAAAAAGACTCATAAACATACCTATTCTAAAGGCATTGCCCTCTTCTTCGCCGATTTGAGTTTCATTATCATCATCTGTTAAGGGATGTTCCGGTGCAAAATATACATGACTTATCCAAACGATACAAAAAGCCTTAATCGACGATGATACGGCCAATAAATATGACAACAATTCTAAAGAATAATTGCCTACCGACACTATGTGTTGCAAACATCCGAAAATACCGAACATAGCTATGGTAAAATATATTGCTCCAGTCATACGTTTAGCTTTATCCGTTGACATATGAAGCAAACGCCATTTTTCGTTATACGGAGTAAATACAACTCTGAAACTAGCTCGACCGATAATTATGTATAACAGATAATAAAGTAAACTGGGAAAAATAATACCCAAGAAACTACCGCTTATCATTTTGGATGCAAGAACCCAATATAAGCAAAATCCTATGATGGCCGTAGGAATAATCCCGTAGGCACACCATACGGTAAAAGCAGCAATAATTTTACGTCCCAATCGTGGTGTTTCAATATCCGTACGATATCCCCATTTACGAATAATAAACCGGCGTAACAAATAGCCGAACAGAGTTATGATTCCGACAATGAAAATAACAAAAATAATATTTTCTTTTACAAGATTTTGCTGTTCTGAATTCAAGTCATCATACCAGACAAAAGGTGATTTTATAATATCTAATGCCAAATTAAAAAGTTCATTGTTAGCACTGAAAAATGTCGCCGGATTTATTAGTGCTGTTTCAGCTTTAAGCAGATTTCCCCAAAGCAATTGATTGCGAATATCAAAAATACGCAAATTAAGCTCATCTATTTTTGCCGATAAAATGTCTATTTCAGATAAACGAGCTTTTTCATTGGAAAGTTCTCGATTAAATTCTTGGCGTTTTTGTGCGATTATTTTGGCTTCGGGCAAATTTTCATCAACTTCGCCAAGAGCTTCTATCCTTTTTTCGATTAATTTTATTTCATCGCTGACACTATTTCTTACCACATTGATTTTGATTGCCATATCGTTAAGGTAAGGAAGTTCGGACGTCATAGCCTCAACATCGGGAGTTTCATTTTTGGTAAGTTTTTCAATATCAGATAAGCGAGATGATATTTTGCTATAACTTAATCCGTCTCCCAAGTTGTCGATTTTGGTATTAGTTTGAGCAAACACATTACCGCAAATCAGAAGCAATGATAAAATCGCAAAAAACTTTTTCATCGTTATTTATCCTTTTTCAAAAACTGTTTTAATACAGCCAAAATATTCTGCGCCGCAATTTTATATGTATCGCCGGAAATCCAAATGCTTATGCCGTTTTCGACTGTCATATCCTGTCTTATTCTGCCAACAAAAACAGAGCTTTCGCCTTGTACATCCGTTAATGTTGCATACCCGCCGTCTTCTTGTCTATCTAACACCCAAACTCCTTTGGCTTTTTTTATATCCTCACGCGCCTCATCGGCATCAATATCCTCATTTGTTTCAATATTGACAAATTGCCCGGTTCCGACAAATGATGGTACAAAAGCGCAATTAGCATGTACTTTTATATCTGATGACAAAACCTGTTTGATTTGAGAATTGTATAGCCATTCATTATACGTTTCTTCTCCGATAAAAGAACCGACTTGCGGAATGACATTAAAAGCCAATGTTTTATGAAATAATCCGCTTTCGTTAGAAGAAACATCATTCATCAAAATACGTCTTGTGCGGTTATAAAGCTCGCTCATACCTTCTTGCCCTTCAAAATCAGCAGCAACAAATGATGTTAACCGAATGGTTTTTATTGAATATTTGCTACACAATCCGGCAATTGCTCCAAGCAATTGAACTATCGACGGTTGAGGAATATTTATAATGTTTTGAGCCTTATCTAAAGCATTGTCATTAACACCTCCAACAACAAAAGGAATATTTTGTTCTCCTTCTAATGCCGTTGCGGCATTAATAACTTTTATTCCCTGAGATGCAAATTTTTTGGCATATAGTGCCGGCGCTTGATTATTTCCGACAAAAACAACCACATCAAAACCTGAAACATCTGCATTTTCAAGTGATTTGACAATCAACTCTTCTTCTCCGAACGAAACTTTCGGCTCTCCCTGTACTTTTGTTTCAAAAACGGATACATTATTTTTATCATAACCGCGCAATGACAAAAGTTCTAAGATATTTTTTGACAGTTGGTTATTATAACCGATGATTGCAATTTTATTCATTTTAAAAAACCTTAAATTATTACTTAGCGGAATGATAACATTTATTTGAAACCTAACACAATAAAAACTTTAATGTATATCACAAGTTTCTTGACATTAACCGCAAAATAGCGTTTACTGCACGGACTATAATTTAACATTTAACGGAGATATGACAATGACTGTAAGAACGTTGCAAGGATTTATGGAACTTTTGCCTCAGGAGCAAATTGTTTTCAACCATATGAAATCAGTCATTGCCCATACTTATGAGATGTTCGGGTTTGCTCCGTTGGATACGCCGGTTTTGGAACTGGCTGAAGTTTTGTTATCAAAATCCGGCGGTGATACGGAAAAACAAATTTACGAATTTAAAAAAGGTGATACAAATCTTGCAATGCGTTTTGATTTGACTGTCCCTTTAGCCAAATATATTGCTCTTTATAATAATGATTTAACATTCCCTTTCAAGCGTTATCAAATAGGGAAAGTATATCGTGGTGAACGTCCTCAGAAAGGTCGTTTTAGAGAATTTTATCAATGTGATATTGATATTATTGATCGTGATGAACTGAATATTGTTTATGATGCCGAAGTTTTGGCCGTTATTTATACAATATTCAGCAAACTGGAATTACCGTCTTTCAAAATTTATATTAATAATCGCAAACTATTGAGCGGATATTTAGAATATTTAGGTATTGCGGATAAAACCGTTGATGTTTTGCGACTGGTTGATAAGATTAAGAAAATTCCGGAAGAAGCATTTTTGGCAGAACTGAAAGATTTAGGTCTACCGGAAGAAAAAAACAACCAACTTTTGAATTTTATAAAAATCAACGGATTAAATAGTGAGATTATAGCAAAACTTGAAGATTTAAAAGTTGAAACAGAAAATTTTGTAACCGGTCTTGATGAGCTTAAAACAGTTATTACTCAAGCTCAAAATTTGGGTATGCCGGAAAAAAATATTCAAATAGATTTGAGTATTACTCGCGGACTTGATTATTATACCGGTACGGTTTATGAGACATTTTTCGATGAATATCCACAGTTTGGTTCGGTTTGTTCTGGTGGCAGATATGACAATTTGTCATCTGTGTTTATGGATAAAAAATTCCCCGGGGTTGGTATTTCTATCGGTTTAACCAGATTGTTTGATCAACTGCGCGCAAATAATTTGTTGCCTATTAAAGCATTAACACCAAATAAAGCATTGATTATTACGCAAAATCCGGAATATTTAAATGATGCAATTAAATTGGCCGGAAGATTACGCAAAGCAAATGTAAATGTTGATGTTATGTATCGTCAATGTAAATTTAAGAAAAAGATGGAGTATGCCAACAAGATCGGCGTTCCTTATCTGGTTATTATCGGTGAAGAAGAAATCGCAACTGAACAATATTCGGTCAAAGATATGATAACAGGTGAACAATTTAAGTTGTCTGCGGATGATTTGATTAAAAAATTAAGTTAGCCACTTACTCCTGTTTAACTAAACAGGAGTTTTTTGGATGCAATAATCCCCGAAGTTATTCGGGGATTATTTAATTTGAGCTAAAATGCCAAAATCAGATTACAATTTTTTGTTGCTAGTATGTATGTATTTTTTGGGGTATAAGCGATAACTTTGTATCTTTCTTTTTGTTTTGGGATTGTTTTATATCAAATTCTAAATCTTCTGCCTCTTGTTTCATGCGCCAATCCAATGACTTTCTTATTTCTTCTCGTCTGTTTACATTTCGTTCTGCCAAAAATTTAGTAATCATTACTTCAACATTATTCTGTTGTGCTGTTGATGCGGAATTGGTACGAGATTTTTGTTCGGCCTTGTTTATTTCTTCATCAGACATTTGCAAATTTTTATTTGCTCCATTGATATTCGGAATACAACCGACAATGTATTTACTATCGACTTTGCCATGTATAAAACGACCTACAGTTTGAAGCAAACAAAATTCATCCAGAGGCATATCAAAAACTATTTTTGTATCAGCATATCTGGTATTATCATAACAACAAAAATCATCTTTATGCATACTTTGCCAAAATGATGTCTCATCGTATACTGATGCCATATGAGTTATATCAGGATATGAACTACCTCTTTGTAAAGGGGTTAATTTTGCAGCATTTCTATTAAAAATAAGACCATTTTCTTTTATACTGTTAACATGATCCTTATATATACAACGATGCACCAAACGCACCCACCCTTTTCTTAAAGATGGTAGATTTTCTAATTTATCATATTTGGCATCTGTATTCATATTATTGCTCCGTTGTATTTCATATTAGCATAAAAATATGATTTTTTAAATACCAAAAATCCCTGACAAATGTCAGGTATTTTTGTAAACTGAAAAAGCTTTGTAAATTATTCGCTTTTTGCTTCTTCACGAGCTTTTGCTGCAGCAGACAAATCGTCGGCAATACGAGCTGAACGACCACGCAATGCACGCAAGAAGTATAATTTTGCACGACGTACTTTACCAATACGAGCAACTTCAATTTTTGCAACATTCGGTGAGTACAATGGGAATACTCTTTCTACACCTTCGCCGAAAGAAATCTTGCGAACAGTGAAAGAAGAATTCAAACCATCATTTTTACGAGCAATACAAACACCTTCATAAACTTGGATACGTTCTCTGTCACCTTCTTTTACTTTGGTATGAACTTTTAATGTATCACCAGCTTTGAAATCAGGAATATTTTTGCCTTCAAGCAATTTTTCCATCTGCTCTTTTTCAATATTTTCGATAATGTTCATAGTTTTACCCTTTTTCCATTATGTGTTGGTTAGTTTTTACACCTAAACTTTTTTAGATGCAAGATATTTTTGCCACAGGTCTGGCCTGCGTTGTTTAGTTATTTCTTCTGATTGGAGATGACGCCAATCGGCTATTTTTTTGTGATGTCCCGAAAGCAAAATTTCCGGAATATTTCGTCCTTCCCATTCGGTAGGACGAGTATATTGAGGATGTTCCAAAAGACCTGTTTCAAAACTTTCGGCAACGGTAGATTCAGAATTTCCTAAAACTCCCGGCAACAATCTGATAACTGCATCAAGCATGATCATTGCTGCTTGTTCGCCTCCGGTCAAGATATAGTCTCCTATTGATATATCCTCAGCCCCGTATGCCTCCAAAACACGCTCATCTATTCCTTCAAATCTTGAACAAATTATGGTAAGTTCTTGTTCTTCGGACAATTGATGAGCCATTTCTTGTGTCAGAGGTTTTCCTCTCGGTGACATATTTAATAATTTGCCGTTGTTGTAATTTGCCTTAAGGGCTGCTCCTAATACATCTGCTCGCATCACCATACCTGCTCCGCCTCCGGATGGAGTATCGTCAACCGAACCATGTTTATCAAACGCATAATCACGAATATTTACGGTTTCAATCGACCATTTTCCTTCATCAAGAGCCTTACCTGTAAGCGATGTTCCCAAAAAACCGGGAAACAACTCGGGAAATATGGTTAAAATCTTAACCTTCATTCCCTTCTTCCTCATCTTCGGCAAATTGCATCATCTCAACAATAATAAAACGTTCTTTAATATTTATGGTCGGAACAAATTGGGTTGTAAAAGGCAACATTTCCAGTTTATCGTCGGATAATTTAATCTCTATTAAATCTCCGGCACCAAAATTGTAAATTGCATTAACTTTTCCAATAACTTCGCCGTTATTATCCTTAGCATCAAGACCAATTAAATCTGTGTGATAAAATTCGTCATCAGCCAAATCAGGCAACAAATCTCTTTTGACATACAATCCGGTACCGATAAGAGTTTCTGCCGTATTACGATCGTCAATACCTTTTATCTTTACCCGCAAAAGTTCTTTTGAATGTCCGACTATTTTAAGACTAAAGTTTTGGTCGCCTGCCTCATTTGTCAAAACACCATAACGATCAAGATTTTTTTCGTCATCCGAAAAACTTTTAACCTTAACCTCGCCTCTGATGCCATGAACACCGACTATTGCACACAAACAAACTTTATCTTCCATCATAAATATAAAAACCTTAAATAACTAATATTTATTTGATTATTCAGCAGAAGCTTCTTCAGCAGATTTTGCTTCAGCAGCGGCAGCGGCCTCAGCGGCAGCCTTTGCTTTTTCTTCTTTTTCTTTAATGCGTTCTAAAGCTTTTGCTTTAAGAGCTGATTTTTTCGGCTGTTCACGCAAAGCAGGAGCTTCTACCAAACCTAAACCAGACAACAATTTTTCTAATCTTTCGGTAGGTTGAGCACCTTTTGACAACCAATATTTTACTCTTTCAACATCAACAGTGAATCTGTCGGCATGTTCTCTCGGCAACATCGGATTGTAAGAACCCAATCTTTCGATAAATCTACCGTCACGAGGAGCGCGCTGATCAGCAGCAACTACCATGTAAAACGGACGTTTTTTAGAACCACCACGAGACAGTCTGATACGTACTGACATTTATTTTCCTTTCTTTTAGTTTTTTATAATTAGCAAAATTCCTTAAAAAGGAAATTTACCTCCCATACCTCCAAACGGATTTCCTCCGAAAGGAGATTTTTTTAACATAGCAGAACCAAGCAGTTTTGACATTCCGCCCAGTTTGCCCATTTGCTTCATCATCGTAGACATTTGCTCGTATGATTTGAGCAACTTGTTTACTTCATGAACTTCTACTCCGGCTCCGGCTGCAATTCTTTTTTTGCGTGAAGCCTTTATGATATCGGGGTTTCTTCTTTCTTTGACTGTCATCGAAAGAATTATAGCCTCTTGTTTTTTGATTATCTTATCGCCGCCGGCAGCCTCTACCTGAGCCGAAAACTTTGATAATCCGGGCAACATCCCCATTATTCCGCCGATTGAACCAATCTTTTGTATCTGTTTCAACTGAGACAACATATCTTCAAGATTGAACGAGCCTTTCATCATTTTTTGAGCAAGTTTTTCGGCATCTTCCTTGTTTACATTATCGATAGCCTTTTCAACCAGTGATACAACATCACCCTGCCCCAAAATACGACCGGCCAATCTGTCGGCGTGAAACTCTTCTATTTCATCCAGCTTTTCACCAATACCTAAAAACTTAATGGGAACACCGGCAACCATCTTCATAGATAATGCCGCTCCGGCACGAGACGAACCGTCAATTCTGGTTAATACAAGACCGGTAATTCCTACTTGGTCATTAAATTCCTTGGCGACATTACAGGCATCTTGTCCTATCATTGCATCGGCAACCAACAAGACCTCCGTCGGATTGGCGATTTTTTTGATTTGCTTTACTTCATCCATCAATTCTTGGTCAACATGCAGACGACCGGCAGAATCTAAGATTATGACATCAAATCCGCCTTTTTTGGCAAATTCAATTGCTCGTTTTGTGATTTCGTCAGGTTTTTCATCCTTAACAATCGGCAATGATGTGCCACCGATTTGGTTTGCCAACTGTGCAAGCTGTTCCTGCGCAGCCGGACGATAAATATCTAATGATACCAATAATACTTTTTTTCGTTGCTTTGCGCTTAAGCGTTTAGCAATTTTGGCCGAAGTGGTAGTCTTACCGGAACCTTGAAGACCGACCATTAATACACAAACAGGTGATGGCGCATTAAGGTTCAACGCTTCGTTTTCAGAACTCAGCAGTTTCAATAGTTCATCATGGACTATTTTAACTACCATCTGCCCCGGTTGAATAGAGCGAACTACCTTTTCACCCAATGCTTGTTCTTTGACATGAGCAATAAAATCCTTAACCACAGGAAGCGAAACATCTGCCTCAAGCAGAGCTATTCTGATTTCGCGCATTGCCGTATTGATATCATCTTCCGACAAAACACCTCGAGAGGTGATTTTATTAAATACAGCGGTTAATTTATCACTCAATGCCTCAAACATTATTCAACAACCTATATCTACATACTATTGCACGCCAGTGTGCGAACCCTCGCTGACTGGCGGCACTCCTTGGAGTGTGTAAATTTTCAAGCCTTTTAATTACGAAAATTTGTAGTTTTTATATAGGCTTTTCCTCTAACTGTCAAGCATTTTTATGATAAAATTTTGTATACGATTGAAGATGTTTTTTTTAGTGATTATATCTTCCGGTAATATATGCTTGGAGGATATAAAATGCGGGTAGTTATTATTGGTGGCGGAAGTGCCGGTGTAAGTGCGGCGACACATTTGCGCAGAAATGATGAAAATGCGGAAATTGTGATAATTGAAAAATCAAGCGAATTTGCGGTTTCATCTTGTGGTTTGCCGTATGTGTTGTCCGGAAAAATTAAAGAAAAAGATGATGTTGTCGGTGCAAGTGTTGCCCAAATGCAACGAATTTTTCAAATCGATGTTAAACTCAACACCGAAGTCTTAGCTATAAAATCAGATGAAAAAGAACTGCTTTTGTCTGATAAAAAAAGCATCAATTATGACAAACTCATAATAGCAACAGGAGCTATCCAACTTAGACCCGATATCAAAGGAATTACAAATGACAATATTTTCAGCCTGAACAGTTTATTGTCGGCACAACGAATTGTTGATTATTTTATAGGATTGCAGGCTAAAAAAATATTGATTTTAGGCGGTGGATATATCGGTCTCAGAGCAGCAGAAGCATTAATTCAACAAAATGCTCATATAATCCTTGTCGAAAATGAAACTCATATCTTAAGTGAATGTGACTACGATTTTGCAACTATGCTTAAAAATAAACTTAAGACAAAAGGTATTGTTTTTTATACAAATACTTCAGTTAAAGAGTTTTTGCCTAAAAAAGCTGTTTTGAGTAATGGTGAAATTTTAGATTATGATATGGCAATAATTGCAACCGGAAACAAGAGTACCGTAAAACTTCCGATAATGACTGATATTGAAATCGGAAACACCGGAGGTATTAAAGTTGATGAATTTATGCAAACATCGGTTGATGATATTTATGCCTGCGGTGAAAATGTTGAAATAGGTAATTTGATAAATAATCTTCCTATGCGTATTAATGATGCAACATTGGTTGTACGCTCTGCAAAAATTGCCGCGGATAATGTATCCGGTATTAAAACAAGCTTAAAATCGGGACTGAAAAATTATATTGTTAAACTGTTTGATTATGTTGTCGGTTTTTGCGGTTGTAATGAGGATGAATTAAAACAAGCCGGTATTCCGTATCACAAACTTTATTTTTCACAACGTAACGGCGAATTATATATCCCTCAGACAACACCCGTTAATTGCAAACTTTTGTTCGGATTAGACGGAAAAATACTCGGATTACAAATTATGGGAAAAAATGGTGTGGATACAAGATTAAATATTGTAGCCTCAATGATGCAACAATCCGGTAATATCAATAATCTGGCGGAATTCGGATTGGCCTATTTTCCGGAATTTACCAAAGCAAAAGATGTCCTTAATAATTTGGGAACAATGGCGCAAAAAATCGCTTTTGAAAATATGAAAACAATATCTTTGGATGATGTCGAAGAACAAGATGTTTTGCTTAATGTTTGTATGCCGACTAATTTCAGGCACTTCAGCAAAGCCAAAATAATCAATATTCCCCTACCCGCCTTAAGAAGTAATCTGGCAGAAATTCCTCGAAAAAGAAAAATCATCCTTTCTTGTTCAACGGGATATACGGCATATATTGCATATTGTCTTTTACGACAACGAGGTTTTAATCAAGTATATTTGCTTAATTCTCCGGAAATCTGGCAATAAAAATTATTGTCTGAAGAAAAAATTGCTTGCAAGTTATTTTTTTTTAGATTATTAAGGGTGATGTTTTAGACATATGCACATGGTCCCATCGTCTAGCGGTCTAGGACATCGCCCTCTCACGGCGGTAACGCGGGTTCGAGTCCCGCTGGGATCACCAATTTGGAGAAGGCTGGCAAAATTTTTTGCCAGCCTTACGTTTTTCTGGCTTTGAGACGGTTCGTACGATTTTAAGGTTTTAGACTGTATATTTTCATTATCATATTCCA
>JAZUAM010000007.1:0-2218 GCA_045637985.1 Alphaproteobacteria bacterium | reverse complement strand
CAACCATGATTTTATGCAAACAAAAAAAGGAGTCACATTTCTGTAACTCCTTGGTTTTCTGTGTCGGGGTACCAGGATTCGAACCTGGGACCCCCTGCTCCCAAAGCAGGTGCGCTAGCCGGACTGCGCTATGCCCCGATTTGCAAAACCACTTCACTTTTTAATTTGTCGGGGTACCAGGATTCGAACCTGGGACCCCCTGCTCCCAAAGCAGGTGCGCTAGCCGGACTGCGCTATGCCCCGATAATCGCGGCGGAGAAGGGGGGATTCGAACCCCCGGTAGCCTTTGGGACTACGACAGTTTAGCAAACTGTTGGTTTCAGCCACTCACCCACCTCTCCGTGTTCCGTGGTTTTGCGAGTGCAAAGATACATCTTTTTTTTATTTCTCCAACATTTTTTCAAAAAAAATTTAATTTATTTTTTTATTCTTTTTTTGACATTAATAATTTACCTTTGTAATTAAATATTTTTATCATGAAAAAACACTTCTATTTATTAGTATCATTATTTATAACTAGTTTATATTTAATATCTTGCAATAGCAACTCTAATTTAAAAACAAACGATAAACCTGAAAATATCATATTATTAATCGGTGACGGAATGAGCATTCCTCAAGTGTATGCCGCCATGTTAACACAAGACTCTCCTACCGTTTTTGAGCAATTTCCAGTCTCAGGATTGGTAAAAACGCACTCAAAATCTCACAAAATTACCGATTCCGCCGCAGGTGGCACTGCAATAGCTACCGGAAACAAGACAAATAACGGCATGATTGGAATGAATCACGACAGCATTCCCGTGCCAAGCTTACTTGAAATTCTTTCCGATAAAGGAATGAAAACCGGCTTAATCGCGACATCGTATATCACTCACGCAACGCCTGCTGCTTTTGTAGCAAAAAATATCAACAGAAATAATTACGAAGAAATAGCATCCGATTTCGCCAATTGCGAAAAAGTAGATTTATTAATAGGTGGCGGAAGAAGTCACTTCAACAAACGCAGCGACAGCATCAATTTAATCGAAAAGATGCAAAACGACGGATGGGATTATTACGACACATTAATTAATTTAGACACAAACTCAGAAAAAATCCTTGTACTTGCCAACAACGACCACATGCCAGCATATCCAACAAGAGGAGAGTTTTTACCAGAAGCAACATCTCTTGCATTAAAGAATCTAGAAAACAAAAATGGCTTCTTCCTTATGGTCGAAGGCTCGCAAATAGATTTCGCTTGTCACTACAACGACTCCACTTATTTGGTCAATGAATTGGCAGATTTCAATAATACTATAAATTTAGCTTTAGAATTTGCAAAAGAAAACCAGAATACACTAGTCATCGTCACAGCTGACCACGAAACAGGAGGACTCACTATCGTAGACCCTGATGAAAGATATACAAAAACAGAGTTTCATTTTTCTAACGGAAGCCACTCCCCTCTCCTTGTCCCTATTTTCGCATACGGTCCAGGGGCAGAGTATTTCACAGGAATCATGGATAATACAGACATCATGAAAAAGATTATTGATGTGATTAACTAAGGGCCTTTGGCTGTTGAACATTCTGTGAATTCAACAAATACAAAGGATTTAAAAATAAAAAAATGAATAACATTTCTACATATAGATAATATTGCATATCTTTGCAATGCAAAGCATAGACTGAAGATTATTTAGCAAATATCATTTATTGTAGTTAGAGAATGTTATTTTATGAAGATTTTTGTTGCAAAATTAGGGTTTTACACCAAGGCTGAAGATTTAGTTGCTTTATTTAGCAAGTTCGGGAAAGTTGAATCGGCAAAAGTTATTATGGATAGAGAAACCAATCGTTCCAAATGCTATGGTTTTGTAGAGATGCCTAACGACACTGAAGCGTACGTTGTAATCGTCGAACTCGATGATTGTGTCTTCCAAGGTAGCATCATTGATGTCAAAAAATCAAAATTAGAACAGGCAGTTTACACAATATAACAATCTTATCATTTGATTTTCAATCAAATAGACAAATTTAAAAAAATATTATTTTTTTCGTGTTTATTTAAATAAAAATTGTATCTTTGCAAACGCAAATGCGATGGTTCGGTAGCTCAGCTGGATAGAGCAACAGCCTTCTAAGCTGTGGGTCTTGGGTTCGAATCCCAACCGGATCACAAAGTTAAATGAGACTGGCTTAAACAAGTCAGTCTTTTTATTTATATAATATT
>JAZUAM010000006.1:0-76953 GCA_045637985.1 Alphaproteobacteria bacterium | reverse complement strand
AAAATTGCAATTCATAAAAATTTTACCGCAAAAGAATTAAAAAAACGCCAATTGCGACGACAAAAACAATACCGAAAAAAATTAAAAAAACGTCTACAGGAGAATATTTATGGTCTTGTATAACCAACTTCCTATTTATCGAGATGCATATCAACTTTTGTTGGAAATATACCAAATAACCAACAAATTTCCTCGTGACTTCAAATATACTCTCGGACAAGATATGAAAAAAAGCGCTCTTGAATTGTTCAAAGAATTATACAATGCCAATATTTCAATTGAAAACCGTAAAGAATATATCAATAGATTTTTAGCATCATTCGAACTCTTAAAAATAGAAATGCGATTATGCACAGATTTACAAATATTATCCGTCAACAAACTGGCTCAACTTAGCTTAATTATGGATTGTATCGGCAAACAAGCTTCCGGTTGGCGTAAAAAATAAGGGCGAAGAAATCTCTCGCCCTTTTCTAATAATCCGAATATTATTCCGCTTGCAAAAACTTAACCTTCATTATAGCTAAGGCATTTGCTGAAATTCTGCTTATCGCATCATAAAACACAACAAAATCATCGGCTTCTTGCAACCATTCATTAAACTGAACATTTTTTAGCAAATCTTCATTTAGCGGTTTTTTAGCTATTGCAACTGCTTTTTTTATGTCACCTCTAGCAACAAAATCATTTATAACCGCCCAAGCTTTATCTTCTTCAGAAAACACCGGCTCATTTACAACTTCATTTGTTTTATTTATTTTTACAACTTTACTAACCTGCTGATAGATTCTTTCTTTCCAATTCAAAGAACTATCATCATTTTCAACATCTGTTTCTGAATATTTGTCCGCAAAAATATCAGCAAACATTCTTTGTAGTTCAATATTCGATTTTATTCCCTTTAATGAAGCTTCATTAATAACTGCAATCTCTTTTTCAATTTTATAATTACCGACTGCAATTTCGCTCAAAACTTCTGCTTCATAAACAAATTTCCCGCCTTTTTCTGCCGCATCTTTCACCAACATTGTTGCCGTTAAAATCAAAGCACTTTTATCGGAAACTTTAGCCAACTCGTCAATTTTTTCTTCAGCTTTGTCCATCCTCATTACAAGCCCCAAAACAGAATCCACATCTGCTTTTGACTTAATTGTATTAACATTAATTTGCTCAATATTATCAATTTTTTCTTGTATTGCCGAAAAATCAGGATTCTTAACCCTATTACTTACATCTGCCAATTGAGCTTCAACAGCCATCAATCGATTCTGCAACTCATTTACCTGATTTTGATACATTTCCGCCATACTTGTATCTTTTTGTAATAAATCCTTCATTTGGTATAAAATCTTCGGATTTTCCCACAATTTATAACCTAATACACCAACAGCCACAACAACCACAACAGACATAAAATATCTTAAAGAGGCTTTTCTTTTAACTCTGTTTTTTACTATTTTATCTTTTTTGTTCTGCGTATCTGTCATATTAGATCCTTTCTTTGAACATCAAAAACTCTTGTTTTTTTATAGTCTATATAATATAAAAAAAGAAGCAATAACATTTTAATTACAGAAGAACAACTATGTTAGTATTAGGTATAGAATCAAGCTGTGATGAAACGGCTGCCGCATTAGTAAATGATAAAAAAGAAATCTTAAGCTCAACTGTATTAACTCAGTCTGAACACAAAAATTTTGGTGGTGTGGTTCCGGAAATTGCCGCCAGAGCTCATCTGGAACATATTGATGAAATAATTGAAGAAACATTCAAAAAAGCAAACTTGTCTCCCAAAGATATTGATGCCGTTGCCGTAGCTGCCGGTCCGGGACTTATCGGCGGTGTAACTGTCGGTGTTATGGCTGGTAAAGCTCTTGCTCTTGCCTTAAACAAACCCTTTATAGCCGTAAATCATCTGGAAGGACACGCACTCACCGCACGTCTAAATTCTGATGTCCAATACCCATATTTACTGCTTCTCACATCCGGCGGACATTGCCAAATATTGATTGTAAAAAATGTCGGAGAATTTGAACGCCTTGGCACAACTATTGATGATGCGGCTGGAGAAGCATTTGATAAAGTGGCAAAAATGTTGGGATTAGGATACCCCGGAGGACCAATAATCGAAAAAATGGCTGAACTTGGAGATGAAAATCGCTTTGTCCTTCCTCGCCCGCTTTACAACTCTCCCGACTGTAATTTATCTTTTTCCGGATTAAAAACTGCCGTTCGAAAAATCATAGAATCTTATTCAGAAGACGGCAATATCGAACATGCAATTCTTCGAAAACAAGATATTGCCGATATTTGCGCTTGTTTTCAAAAAGCCGCAACCGATTGCTTGCTTCACAAATTAAAAAAAGCATCATTGCTTTTCAAAAATAAATACCCCGAAGGAAAACATATCGTCGTAGCCGGAGGCGTAGCAGCCAACACTTACTTACGTACAAAAATGGAAAATCTGGCAAAAACAGAAAATCTTATATTTGCTGCACCACCTATCAAATTTTGTACCGATAATGGTGTTATGATTGCATGGGCAGGTGTCGAACGAGCTTCAAAAAATTTGTTCAACACATTGGATTTCAAACCTCGTCCGCGTTGGCCTCTTGATGAAAATGCTCCCACAGCAATCGGAGCCGGAGGTGTCAAAGCATGAGACCTTTATCCGAAATATGCCAAATATTAGACGTTTTGCAAAAACAAAATCCTAATCCGCAAAGTGAACTTAACTTCCACAATGCATATACATTACTGGTTGCAATAGTTCTTTCTGCCCAAAGTACCGATAAAGGAGTTAACAAAGCAACCGAAAATTTGTTCAAAATCGCTGACACTCCTCAAAAAATGCTAAATCTTGGTATCGATAAATTAAAAGAACACATAAAAACTATCGGTTTATACAACAACAAGGCTAAAAATATCATAGCCCTATCTCAAATACTGGCAGAAAAATACTCCGGCGAAATTCCCCACGATAGAGAAATTATTGAAAAACTACCCGGTGTCGGACGAAAAACAGCTAATGTCCTTCTCAATGTCTGGTGGAACGAACCAACCGTCGCCGTCGACACTCATGTTTTACGATTAGCCAAAAGATTAAACCTAAGTGATGGCGAAACACCTGTATCTGTCGAAAACGACCTCAACAAACTGCCAAATAAATATCGTCTATATCTAAATCATTGGCTTGTCTTATTTGGCAGATATATATGCAAAGCCCAAAAACCAGATTGTCTCAATTGCCCGATAACAAAATTTTGCTCAAGCAACGACAAAAGAGTTTAAACTCTTTTAAAAACTCCTGATTCAACTTCAGGTAAAAAAGAGCTAACCCTTCCGACAACAAAGTCAACACTATCAACTCGCCCCCATAATGGTCCCTTTTGACAAGCCAACATCATTTTATCGACATTTTGTTCATTTCCCGATAATCTTAACAAAACAGAACCGTCATAATCATTATGAACCCAACCGGAAATTCCTCCTATTTCCTTTGCTTTATTTACAGCCCAACGACGATATCCCACTCCTTGAACTCGTCCTTTTACTCTTATAATAACATCCTTCATTTTTTTAAATAGCTTTCAATTTCCTTTAGTTCTTGGCATCTTTCTTGTCTTCTTTTTTCGGCATCATCGTCAATTCCCCACATTTCATTTTGCCAAAGTTCTTCCAGATATGATAATCTTCCGGCCTCACTTGCATCAATTCGACCTTTAATCAGAGCCAAGGCCAATAAAACTGATTTCATATTTAAGGATGCAGCATAATAACAAGCTAATTCTTTATCATTCATTTTAGCAAAAATTTTTTCCAAAGGAGCCTGCATTTTTTCATTATCCGGAACATCAATCTTATCTGTCACATTAACTTCAACATCCAATAAATCTTTGATCCAATCCAAAATCGGCTGCCACTCGTTTTGTTGTTTTATGTATAACTCTCTCTTATCTCCCCAAAAAAATAACAAATCAGTTCGAGCAAATTCCAGTAATTTTTTTTCAATATCCTTTCTATATAGTGAAATTTCACTAACAGCTTTATCTAGAACACGATACATTTTTTTCCCTTTCTCACATTCCTGAAACAAAAGCATCCAACATTCCTTTTGCAGCTTTTCCCAATCCGTTAACCACATCTTTAGTTTGCTTAGATACATCCTGATACACATTCTTTACTGCTGTCCCTGCATTCTTACTTGCTGTAAATTTTGAAGAATATTTTGTTCCTTGCAAAGATGAATAACAAGGATCATCATCTGAATTTAATAACATCTCAGAACCTAAATAAACGCCACCGGTTGCTACAGAACCGACAATTGTTGTCAATGCAGAAGTCTTATCTAAATACAATTTAGGATTCTGAATATCTCCACCAACCCTAACAAAAGATGCTAAAGCCTGTGTTATATTACCATCAGCTAATTTATTAATCATCGGCGCAATTGTAAAATCTATTTTATCATCAACCAAATTTACATTTCCGCTTCCGACAAATTTTAATTCCTCTGCATTAAAAACTATTCCCTTCGGAAACTCTGCCTTACCATTTTTAATATCAGATCTTATAACGGCACACTTAAGATCCAACTCAGATGTTTTATTTGCATTAATCCCCAAAACAGATAACAACTGCCCGAATACCCCTTTTGTCAACCAATCCATTTTTCCTGTTTTGAGTTCTGACTTATCCATTACGGCAACAATTTGCCCGTTTATATTTTCAGACAATTTTCTATAAGTTGTTCCATTTGTTTTTATTGATAAATCAACATCCAAATTTCCACCGCTTAAAATCTGCATATTGCCTTCTTGTGATGAACTTAAATCAGGATACAAATCTTGTACTTTTAAATTATTACTTTGTAAGTCTATCCCTATTGTTTTTTGATGTGAATTAACAACAATTCCTGCATCAACTTTACCCCCCCCCATTCTGGCATTAATTTTTTTAATATTTAAAATACCATTTTGCAAATCAGCACCAACAACAACATCGGTCAAATCGAAATCATCAGCTAAAACCAATTTTCCGATATTCAAATTTATTGATGCATTCGCAAAATTAAGATAGTCATAAGGAACAACATCTTTTGGAACAAACGTCAATGCTTCAGCCTCTTTAATCAAAGAAGGAACATTAAATGAAACCGCCGAAGATTTCCTCAAAGTATTTACATCAAAATAACTTGATATCAAGTTTGCAACAACATTAATCTTTGGCTTTGACCAATCCGCAGATATCTTTCCGGTAACTTCGTTTGTTGCAACATTTAAATTGGTCACAACAAAATCGGCAGAATTTATATCGCCGTCAATTCTTGTAATAAGTGTTGTTTCCGGCGCATTAAAATTACCGGCCGGATTATAAAGATTTACTTCAATGGCATAACGAGGTTCTTCAAAAATTCCTTCAATGGAACCCTTAATATTGGTGCTAACATTCAAAACATTCAATAATGCAACAAAATCAACTCGTCCATCATTCAAAATACTATCCAAACTGGTAATATCAAACTCTGCTTCAACATCTTTGTCTTCAAATGTTGCATCAATATCCAAATTTATACTCTCATTACCTCCGGGAATATCCATTTTAATTTTATTGATAAAAAGTTGTGTTGTTTTGTCTGAAGTTGCATCATAATAACTCAAAACACCATCTTTCAATTCCACATTTTCTGCAATCAATCCAATCCCCAAAATCGCACTTGCATCTTTTATTTCCGGATTTACGCCTTTATTTGCAATCTCGTTTTTGACACTATTATTGTTGCCAAATTCCCAATTTTTCTTTCCGTCAGCTGATACTTCCAAAAAAATTTCAGGATTTTGTAAAATTAACTTACTAACCTCAATTTGTTTTTTCAATAACGGCATAATTGAAAATTTAACATCTAATTTTTGCAATTTTATCATATAAGGCTCTTTCGCCCATTCTGAATTTGCAAATACAACATCATTAATAACTACTGTCGGAATCAATGAAATTCCTATCTGAGCATCACCATTTATTTGCAAATCCCGACCAGTTGCCTTTTTTACTGCTTCTTCTACATATGGTTTATATTTATTTAAATCAAAATTACGAACAAATACAAATCCTCCTATTGCCAAAATAATTATTAACCCCGATACAATAGAAGCTGTTTTTTTTATAAACCCCATATATGCTACTCCTTATATTGCAAACCTAACGTATTTAATGCCTCTCTGAAATGTTCCGGCAATTCTGCTTTAATATTTACATTTTTATATATACTCGACAAATCAATTTTATAAGCATGCAAATACAACTTATCTTTTAAATCCGAATATTTTTCTCTTTTTATTCCGAAATATCGGTTATCACCGACTATAGGTGTCTCAATATATTCCATATGAGCTCTGATTTGATGTGTTCTTCCGGTCAGTGGCCATGCCTTAACTAAAGCAAATTTATTTACCAAATTATCAACCACTTCATAATCAGTTATTGCCTTTTTACCTGTAGCAACCACAACAGACTTTTCTCCAATCCTTTCTAACGGAGCTTTAATTTGTCCGCTTAATTGTTTTGGACATCCTCTTACCAAAAGTAGATATGTTTTTTGCAAATTATGTTCCTTAAAGGCTTTCGTCAAAAGTTCTGCATTCTTGCGATCTCTTGCCAAGACCAAAATACCTGACGTATCTTTATCAATTCTATGCACTAACTTTGGAGCCTCTGCCATATCATATTTTAACGCATCCAACATTCCGTCAATATGTCTTGTTATGTTTGTTCCACCCTGAACCGCTAATCCTGATGGTTTATTTAATACAATAATATTTTTATCTTTGTATATAACCAACGACCTGATAAATTTTTCATCCTTATCCGGAACACCATTTTTTTCCTTTTTTTCAATCTGACATTCCATAGGTGGAATTCTTATTTCTTGCCCTTCACCCAATCTCAACGATGTATCGGCCCTTTTACCATCTACTTTTATTTGTTTAGTACGCAACAATTTTTGCAATCTTGACAACGGCAAACTCGGATAATATTTCAAAAACCAACGATTAAGGCGCATTCCATCATCTTGTGCCTTAACTTTTACAAACAAAACATTATTCATCAATCTTCCCTTTTGCTCGCTGTTTTTCTTTTCTTAATTTATCAAAATATTCAACACGTTTTTTTATTTCTCTTTCGAATCCTCTATCCACCGGATAATACAATTTGGGGCGTCGCATTCCTTCCGGAAAATAATTTGCTCCGGAAAAACCATCTTCACAATCAGGATCATATTCATATCCTTCGTTATACCCCAACTCTTTCATCAATTTTGTTGGAGCATTCAAAATATTTTTGGGAGGCATCAATGATCCTGTTTTTTTTGCCAAATCAAAGGCCGCATGCATAGCTTTATATACCCCCGCTGATTTTGGAGCTGTTGCCAAATAGGCCGTAAGTTGCATAATCGCTAAATCACCCTCCGGTGAGCCAAGTCGTTCATAAGTATCCCAACAGGCTATCGCTTGCACGACAGCTCCGGGTTCTGCCAACGAAACATCTTCTACCGCAAATCTCGTTAATCTGCGCAAAATATATTTCGGATCCTCTCCCGATTTTATCATTCTTGCAACCCAATAAAGAGCTGCATCAACATCTGATCCTCGCAATGATTTATGTACTGCTGAAATCAAATTATAATGCCCATCACGCCCTTTGTCGTATACCGGAGCTCTACTTCTTATAATTTTTACAATTGTTTCTTTATCAAAAACCTCGTTATCTTTAGCATAGTTCCACACACTTTCGGCTAAATTCAAAATATATCGCCCGTCACCATCAGCAGTTGCCTTCATAAACTCTCTGGCTTCATCATCAACCGGCAGTTTTTTTCCAACTTCTTTTTCTGCTCGTTGCAACAACTCTTCAAAATCATCAGCATTCAATCTATTCAAAACAAAAACCTGACATCTTGACAACAAAGCAGCATTTAACTCAAACGACGGATTTTCTGTAGTTGCACCTACTAATATTATAGTACCATCTTCAACATATGGCAAAAAACCATCTTGTTGTGATTTATTAAATCGATGAATTTCATCAACAAATAATAATGTACCAATTCCTTGATTCATTCTTCTTTCTTGCGCATATTGAAAAACTCGTTTCAAATCTGCAACACCGGAAAAAACCGCCGAAATTTGCTCAAAATAAAGTTTGGTATTTTCAGCTATTAATCTCGCTATTGTCGTTTTTCCGCAACCGGGTGGTCCCCACAAAATAAATGAACCGACTTTTCCGGATTCAATCATCCTCCCTAAAGGCGCATCTTTTCCTATTATATGACTCTGCCCTACTACTTCACTCAGTAACTGAGGACGTAACCTATCTGCCAAAGGGCGTTTTACTTTTGCCGAAAATAAAGTATCTTCCATATTTCATCTATTCAATTAACGATTCGCAACAATACGCAAAGTATATCAACGATTACATCTAAATAACAACTATTTTTTATTACCAAACGGATTCGTTTTTGTTTTTAACTCAAAATTAAATGCATTTTCCGATAGCCACCAATCTTCAACCTCTTTATCCGTCGCGTTATCCGTTTTTTCAACCGCTATATCTTTTACTGTTTCTTCTTTCTTTTCACTAATTGAAGAAACTTCATCAGAAAATTCTTCAAAAACAACATTCAGATACTGTTCCAGTTCAACCAAATCATCAAGCCCCAAATCTTTATTATTAAATATTTCCGTAACTTTGGGCGTTTCCATATACTTTTTATTCTTCTTATCTAATATATCCTCTGCCAGAGTATAATCTGCATTCATAACAGCCAATTTTTTAAATCGATCATCTTCCGCAAAAAATACATTATCAGCCAAAATCGGACGATGATAATATCCTTCTGCCAAAACAATCTGATGATCTTTTGTATCAATTTTAATATTTTTGCGTAACTTAAAATCTAATGCCAATTGGTGAAAATAATTTGCATCAGCAAAATATTTTCTTTTATCTCTCTTTCTTTTTCGTTTATCTTTAGGTATCTGAACAGATCTGGTTGCAAATGCCGCCAATTTATCCAACTGCCGACTAAGCTTTTGGTTATCCGATGCTTTTATGATTTTATATGCTGTATTTACAACAACATTTTCCAATTCCTGCTTACTATATGTATTTTCCACCAATGCCAATGAATTACACAACAATAATGCCGACATTTTTTTACTTCGTCCACTCTGCAATAACTCCATCAAATTTTTCAAACGAAGATTATGTCCCACATCATCCAACACCAACATAACAGGCAAAGGCCCTATATTTTCTTTTAAATTAAGATTTTGATACAATGCTTCATCCAAAAACATTTGATTCAAAATTTTCGATGCATACGTGTTAGCCATAGAATAAATTGTTACCGGACGCCAAACACCCAAATTTTCATCATAAACACCTCTGATATTATCCAAATAAAAATCATTACCATTTGTTCTTTCACGAATTGCTTGATTGGTAAATATTTTAAATGGTTTTATAGCACATGCAAAAACTAATTGTCTCTGCTTAGCCGATAATGCCAAAATCTGTCGTATTCCACTTTCAACAGACGTTCCGTATCCGAAAAATATTGTTTCTCGTAACAAAGCATCAAACCAACCTTTCCAATCACGTATATTATCATCCGTTGATGACAAATAATTTTCAAGAACCCAATCCGTTATAGTTGCAAAACAAACATCTCTTCCTATCCATTGTTCCGGAACACCGGCCCAACTTCCGATAGGTAAATAATTATTTTCATTTAAACTGTCGTTCTGAATTGCACTTATAATTTCTTTAGTATATGAAGATGGCATCAACACATAATGACTAAGTAATATATCTTTTTCCTCTTTAGTTAAATGCTTACCTTCCAAAATTTTTCCTAAAAAATAATCATTTGATTTAGCCTGTTCAACTTTCGCAACCCAATATCCCAAAAATGATACAACCAATGAATTAGCTAAGATATTCCAATAATTATCCTTTTCACAATCATCAACATCGATAAGATAATTTGCAATTCTTTTCAAATAAGCATCTTTTTCTTTTCTGTCCTTAGGCATATTATCATCATCCAAAGGATTCCACCGAGGATAATACATTTCTTTTTCAGGATCATCCGTTAAATCCCAATTATAATAAATTACTTTACCTAATTCTGCGCGATATCCTGCCGTATACTTTGGCAAAAGCCCTGTCATATCTACGCCTATTATACACGCATTATCCGATCTTAAAACAGATGGTATTGCAACACTTGATGTTTTGCCGCTTCCCATCTCCCCAATACATAAAACGGAATCAGCCGGCTTAACACTAAGCAACGCTCCGGCATATCGCCCTAAGACCATAAAAAGACCTTTATCAAGTCCCATTAACTTAATATCTTTAATATTTGCAAAATGATGATTCAAAATATACCACAAAGAAAACGAATAGTTTCTTGTTAACAAAGTAACAATTGCAGCAACAAACATTCCAACCGGCACCACAAACGGAACCAACAAAACCGGACGCCACATCATCAAACGAATACTTTTAACTAACGTATTCCACCAATTAACATACAAATCAAACACATACAACGGATTGTAAAAAAAAGACTTCCAATCTACGTGCAACAAATCATCATGAATAATAAAATCAAACCGACATGCCAAATCAAGAAATGCAAAACATACTGCCGATAATATAAAAAATGACAAATAAACAACAAACAACAATATCCCAACATTCAACACTATACCCAATCGACTCTTTTCATGAGCTATGCTGATTTGTCCACACATTATTTTTATCGTCCTCTTCCCATATCCCGTATAGGAACAATATGTTCGTTATTTTCTTTTATCTTAGGTTTCTCTTGATCAATACTTTCTTTCATTGCTTTTCTGGCAGCTAATTCTTTTTCTTTACGCTCTTCAATAATCTTTCGCAACTCTTCATTATGAGATTTCGCCTTCAAATCCTGTTCACTCTTTATATTTTCTAATGCCTGTTCATCTTTCACATCAGGCTTCTTGCCTTGTCCGAATACTTTTTTTCCGGCCTTTATTAGCGTTTCAATGCTAATTCCTTTATCCTTTTGAAAATCAAGCACTCCGAATTCCTTATTGTTACCTAAAAACAACTCCGTAAAATCAACACTTTGATAATTTGACTTTTTCTTATTTTTTGGCGCCAAAATTCTTGCTAATTCTTCTTTCCCTGGAACCCTTCCTAAAGCCTGTGCAATCTGCTCAGGAGTAATATTACATTCACTCAAATCTAATCCGACAATATTAACTCCGGTAAAATCAATTCCGGTAAAATCAACACCTCTTAAACTGACTTTGGATAAATCAATTTTAGATAAATCCAATAACGATAAATTAATATTTCTTAAATTTAATTTATGAGGATAATATTTTGCCAAATATTCTATAAGAGCTTGAAGTTCTTCAATCCCTATAACATCGATTTCAATATCTAAAAGAATTGCATTTTCTAAATCCGCATCAGTAAATTTAACACCATTAAGCTTAGCTTTCGTAAAATTTGTACCATGTAAAACCGTACCGGCCAATATGGCACCACTCAAATCAGCTCCTGATAAATCAGCCCCCGTTAAATTTGCACCGGAAAAATTAACCCCTCGCAAATCTGCACCGGAAAAATCAACCCCCGTCAAATTTGCAACAGAAAAATCCGCTCCTTGTAAATTCTCTTTTGCAAATTTTCCATTCTCTAAATTTTTGCCGATAAACCTCAATTTGTCATCATCAAAAATATTTTTGGCATCAACTCCATGCTTTGAAACCATACTCCAAGAAGTCTTTCCTTGTATTTCTTCTTGCAATCGTCGATCGAAATCTTCTTGCCCCTCTCTAATTCTGGCTCGAATATTATCTAACTTACTATCATCCTGCATAAAATTTCCTCAGCATTAAGTTTCCTAAGTTTTTTTACAGAATAACGCAAAATTTGTATTTTGACAAACTTTTTTTATTTAAGAATACAGTCAAAACCGGCAACAACAACATCATTACACAAACTTTGCAGTTTATTTTGCTCCGGTTTCATCATCAACCGATGATACACCGTACCGTTAACTTCAGCTTCTTCTATATACATATCATATCCGGATAAGGATGAAACAGCATCTTTTATCCTTTTCTGATCAGCTATTGCATTTTCCATATCTGTATATGCACCAAACTGCATCACAGTATATCCTTTTTTATCTGTTGCCGCACTACTTGATTTTTTTATTTGTTTAGCAGCTGATTTATCTGCTGTTTTACTTACTTTTTTATTTTCATCGCTATCAATCAATTCTTCAAGCCAATTATCCTTGTGCGCCCACGCATTTCCTCCATCATCCCAACGAGGATTCTCCTTAACCGCAGACAACATCGCAATCACGTCCTTATTAAATGCTTGCTTTAATGTTATCTCAATATCTTTAATTCTCCCCTTTAATACACTTTTATCAAATGGTGAAAGTCCTGCCAAATAATACAAATTACGTAAAGACGAAGCTCTTTCGGCCAACACTTGCGCCTCTTTCTGTTCAAGAGCAATAAGTTCAATTTTTTTGTTTAACAAATCAACCTTTTCATATTCCGGTAAATTACGTTTCTTTTCCATTTGTTTGATAATTTCTTTTGCTTCTGCAATTTTATACTTATTGGCTTCATAATCATATGTTGATTTTTCAACTAAACGATACCCCAATTCAACTTGAGTCATAACCAATGCGGCCAATTCATCAAAAACTTTTTGTTTCAGAACCAAATTATTTGGTTTATTTTGATATTTCTCAACAGCATCAAACAAATTAGTCGTCACAAGCTTTGCCTTATTAAACAGTTCATTTTCATAACGACTATCCTCTATTTCCAAACCATTTATATCCAATCTTGCCACAGGTGGATAATCAACAAAAGCCTGACGTCTGGCCTTCGCGGCATTAAAACTGCCTAACTCTTCTTTTGCCAACGTAAATTCTCGACGATTACTTATAGCTGAATCTTGAAACACATCAGGATTATAACGTTTATCAAAATCATCTAATTCATAAAATCTTTTACTCTCAAGATCTAAATCTTTATCCTTTGTTCTTAAAAGTTGTTTATACTCTGTTTCAACATAAAGCAACTGACTTTTAATTTCTGCTAAATTATTTAATGCTACTTCCAAATCTTTACGATACGTAAGTTCTTTATCCGTAAGATCACCACTACGCTCCATACGATCATTCAAGTTTTTTAAAACCTTATCTTGTTGTTTCATTAAACGATCAATCTTTTTAATTTGATTTTCTGCAAAAATTTCCTCTCTATGCAACTTAATGGCCGCAACACTCAAATTCTGAGCAGACTTCACATAAAGCATATTTTCAATATATCTCTGATTATCTGTTAAAATACTCATAGCATAAATATCAGCAAAATCCAATGCTCTGGCCGCATTATAAAGCTTGTCCGCTTCTTGCCCTGCCGCAAACATATTTTCGGCAATTTTCTTCGGATTCTCATTACCGTCATATATCTTCTTCAACATATTCTGAGCCGAAACATCAGCATTATATTTAGCTGCTCTTGCCATAGCATTATATACATTTACAGGCTTAGGTAACGATTCTACCGGACCGGAAAAAACCAAATCATTCGTATTAAGAGCTGTTCCTAACGTTTTTTTCTCAGATGCACAAGCTCCCAACAATCCAATTCCGCCAATTACCACCAAAACATATGCCAAACGCTTCAACATAAAATCACCTCACATTTTGTAACAATATGAAACAAGAATTTAAATGCTTTTTATCAAAATAATTGGTATATGTAAACCAAAATTAATTTCTACAAACAAAAAGTTATAAGGATATAATAATGAATACTCCAATTAAAGTTGCCGTAATTGGCGCAGGAATGATGGGCAAAAACCACTTAAGAACCTACAAAAACCTTCAAAATTTTGAATTGGTAGGTGTTTATGATATTTTTTCTGATGCCGCCAACGCTGCTGCCGAAGCTTTCGGAATAAAGGCTTTTTCTTCTTTGGAAGAAGTTGCCGCCAACGTTGATGCTGTAAGCGTTGTTACAACATCCGTAACCCACGCTGAAGTTGGTGAATTCTTCTTAAACAAAGGCATTCACTGCTTAATAGAAAAACCTTTGGCTACTACCGAAGATGAGTGTTTAAGACTCATCAACGCAGCAAAAGCAAACAATGTAACTTTGCTTGTCGGACATATTGAACAATTCAATCCCGCTATTGAACAATTACATAAAATTTTAACCGACAAATCTGAAATATGTTCTCTTGAAGCTCGTCGTATGTCTGCAGCTTCCGGACGTATCACAGATGTCGACGTCGCCATGGATTTGATGATTCACGATGCTGAAGTTGTAATGTCATTAGTTAAATCTCCTGTTATAAATGTACAGGCATCAGCTGTACGTTCGGCCAAATCACCGACAGGAAAAGACTACATAACCGCAATTTTAGAATTTGCTAATGGTGCTACAGCTACATTAACAGCTTCACGTATTACGCAATCTCGTGTTCGCACATTAAACGTTACAACCAATGATAACTATATTGATATGGACTTTATTAATCAAAGCATTGCAGTTCATTCACAAGGTCGTATGCATGGAGTAAATCAAAATGATTTACCCGAAAATATGCGCTATGGTTTGAAAGGAAGTGTTGAAAACTTGTTTATCATGCAATCACAGCCCTTAGCCTCAGAGTTAACACACTTTGCTAACTGTATAAACAACAATGAAAAGCCACGCATAACCGGTGAACAAGCATTGAACGCACTTAAAGTTATTTGGAATGTTCAAAAAGCTATCAGTTCAACGTCTGCAATAAGTCTGGCTGCAGAATAAAGTTGTTGCCAAAAAACTTTTTAGGGAGCATAAATAATATGCTCCCTGATTTTTATAAAAAGGATATAAATTTGCGATATAAGATAACTCTGGAATACGATGGAACTGATACTCTTGGTTGGCAACGTCAACTGGACGGACCTTCGATTCAGGAATATTTGGAAAATGTCTTAGAGTTACTATCTGGAAAACACAGCGAAGTTTCTGCCGCAGGACGAACAGATGCCGGTGTACACGCCATAGGTCAAGTTGCACATATAGATTTTGACACTCAAATGGAACCATGGAAAATACGAGAAGCGTTTAATGCCAATTTACGACAAATAAATGCTCCTGTTGTTATAACAGAAGTTGAATCGGTAGACAACAACTTTCATGCTCGTTTTTCAGCTAAGGGACGAGGATATATCTATCGCATATTAAATCGACGGGCTCCATCAATTTTATTGGCTAATCGTGTGTGGTGGGTTCCAGTACCTTTAAACATCAGAGACATGCAAACCGCCGCCGATTTTTTATTGGGTAATCACGATTTTTCTTCTTTTCGCGCGGCTGCTTGTCAAGCAAAATCTCCTATTAAAACACTTGATAAATTAAATATAACTCAAAATGGTGACGAAATAATATTTACCGTTGAAGCCAAATCATTCCTACATCATCAAGTTCGCAATATGGTCGGAACATTAAAATTAGTTGGCGAAGGAAAACTAAAACCGAATGATATCAAAACTATATTGGAAGCCAAAAACAGAAGTGCCGCCGGACCGACAGCTCCGGCATGTGGACTTTATCTAACAAAAGTAGATTACTAAAAAAGTAATTTTATCACAATGTGCTAACCTGTATTTTTTTCCTATAACATTGGGCTACCAAATATGTCTCCGGAGACTCTTTTCTGCTGGCCGCAGGTTTAAAATGAGACACTTTCATAAAATTTTGTTTTGCATCTGCCAACAACTCACCTTCCGCCCCTCCTTGAAAAACTTTAGCAATAAAAATACCTCCTTCAGCCAAAACTTCCTTTGCAAATTCATATGCAGCCTCAACTAAACCGATTGTTCTTAAATGATCTGTTTGCTGATGACCTGTAGTATTAGCAGCCATATCACTCATCACAATATCAGCCTCGCCATCTAACAACAACTTCAGCTTTTCCGAAGCATCCTCTGCCGTAAAATCCTGACAAATAATATCAGCCCCTACAACAGGCTCTGTTTCCAAAATATCAATTCCTACAACCTTTCCGCTTCCTTTATTACGCATAACAGCTACCTGTGTCCACCCACCGGGAGCACAACCTAAATCAACAATATTCTTTCCTTTTCCTAAAAATTTATATTTTTCATCAAGTTGTATCAATTTAAAAGCAGCCCTCGACCTATATCCCAAACGCTTTGATTCTGCAACATACGGATCATTAAGCTGACGAATAAGCCATTGATTTGATGATTTTTTCTTATATTTTCCTGTTTTTAGTTTAACAGTAAGATTATGCCTGCCTGCAATTTCTTTAGCTGATTTAGTCAACTTTGCCATATTTATCCCTCTCAATTAAGCTGGCTACAATACCATCTTTTGCACTTTTTAATGAAGCTGTTATTTCTTCTAACCCCAAACGTTCATATATAGTCTTAAATATTACACACGCCGCCACAAAAATATACGACCTTTTATCTCCGACATATGGACTTGCCGCCAAATCTTTTCTTTTAGCCGATAATAATTTTGCTATAGCCTCATCCATTTCTTGCTTATTCATTTTTAGCCCATCAGCTCTTTCTCGATCATATTCACCAAAATTTCTGATCATTGAAACCAAACGCAATGGTGATGATGATGTTGCAACAAAACAAACATCATCATATTCACTTAGTTTTGAATTATTCAAAAAATCATCCATATACAAATTAACTTCATTTTCCAACTTAGCCGCTTTTTCTTGATTATATTCGACCAAATCAAAAGCTTCTGAAGAATTTCTTGCACCCCAAGGAATTGAAACAGAATAAATTATCTTCGGATTAACTTCATTGGTTGCCAAAGTAACCTCTGTTGATCCTCCTCCCAAATCATAAACAACAACATACTTGCTCTGTCCTTGAACATGTTCAAGAGCCCCTTTTAAATTTAACTTAGCTTCTTCCATCCCGTCTATTATTTCTAGCTTTATTCGCGATTCATTAAAAATACTCTTTACAAATTCCTCACCGTTTGATGCCATCCTGCAAGCCGCAGTGGTAATAGCACGCATATTATCAGTTTCAACACCATATTTATCTAATAACTGACGATATTCAAAAAAACATTGTTGCCCTCTTTCAAAAGCCTGCTTAGTTATCAAATTATTCTCATACATTCCTTCTGCCAATCTGGTAGGATAATTTTTCAGACACAAACGTTTTCCGTTTTCATCACAAATTAACAATTTACAAGAATTTGATCCCAAATCTATTCCAGCGTATGTCTTAGTCATTAACAACTTCCCTATTTTTTTGGTTATTATTAAAATATTTGCGTGATTTCTTACTAAACGGATACCTTGGACGAAATCCTTTTTTATTTCTTTTTTCTTGTTTTCCGGCGTGCATCATATCTAATAAAATACCTTCTCGGATTCCCCGATCAGCAATCGTAATTTCTGAAATATTCCAAAAAGATAACAAACCTTCAATAATTGCACATCCGGCAATCGTCAAATCAGCTTTCTGCATCCCGATACAAGCATGTTTTTTACGCCCCTCATCTCCCATTCGTTTAATCTTAGCGATTGTTTTCTCAACATCTTGCACACCAAGAGCTAAACCATCAACGGCCGATCGGTTATAGCGTGGCAAATTAAGATGAATTGCTCCTAAAACAGTAACCGTACCGGAGGTTCCCAAAACCTGAATTTCTTGATTACTGATTGCTTCTGCTATATGATATTTTTCCTCAAACTCCGCTAATATTTTATGGGTGCGATCAATTATAGTGCTATAAGCCAATTCCGTCATATCTCGATTCGGAAAAGCTTCCGAAACCGTAACAACCCCATATGGCAACGAAACAAAACCCTCAATAATAGTCCGACCAGAATTTGTCATTCTGGCAAGCGAAACCTCTGTTGATCCTCCGCCTATATCAAAAACCAAAGCTCTTTTTATATTTCTGTTCAACAAAGGAACACACCCTACCACAGCCAATCTGGCCTCTTCTTGCGAAGAAATTATCTCGATGTTTAATCCCGTTTCTTTTTTTACCAAATCTAAAAAATAACGACAATTTTTAGCACGACGACACGCTGCTGTTGCAACAAATCTGGCTCTTTTAATCGGAGCATATTCTTCCAAGACCCCCGCACAAACACGCAATGCATTTACAGTTCTCCGAATTGCCGTATGAGATAACTCATTATTATTTATAATTCCTTCCCCCAAACGTGTTATTTTGGAAAATGTTTCAACGATTCGAAAAGACGAAGGAGTTGGTATCGCTATTACTAGCCGACACGAATTCGTACCCAAATCAATAGCTGCATAATTATCACTACTGACTTGTTGTGCTGACTTATCAACTACACCTTTAGTTGCAGCTTTATTATTCTTTTCCTGCCACTTACTCATATATTTTAAAACTTTTGTTTCTAAAAAAATAAACTTGGAACCAATATAGCCCAAGTTTACATTATGCACAACATATTTTTTATATTTAGATCACATTTCCGCTCTTAAAGCTTCTCGTAATTCATCAATACAAACCAACTCTTTTTTTGCATTTTCAAAATACCAATATACCCATCCGTTGCACGCCGGAGCATTTTGTGCTGCCGCACCAACCTGGTGAATAGAACCCTCCGCATTTTCACTCTTTAATGTTCCGTCTGAACGCACAACCGCGCAATGTTTTCTTGTTGAATCATACAAAATATCGCCCGGTTCCAAAAGTCCTCGTTCAACTACATTACCAAATGGTATTCTGGGCATTTTCTTTTTACAGGCATATTCCAAACACTGTTCATCTCTAACAGGTGAAACAGCCTCTATTCTTTCTTTTGCTCCATAAACATACGTCAAATCTTTTTCAATACCGATAAAATTACGCCCTAATTTCTTAGCAACAGCACCGGTTGTCCCTGTTCCGAAAAAAGGATCCAAAACAACATCACCTACTTTTGTTGACGACATAATAACCCTATACAACAATGCTTCCGGTTTTTGAGTAGGATGCAATTTTTCACCATTTTCATCCTTCAGTCTTTCTTTACCTGTACACAAAGGAATATGCCAATCGGACCTCATTTGAGTATCTTCATTCAAAGCTTTCATAGCCTCATAATTAAATGTATATTTTGAATTTTGGCTTTTAGATGCCCAAATAAGCGTTTCATGTGCATTTGTAAAACGAGTCCCCTTAAAATTAGGCATCGGATTAATTTTATTCCAAATAATGTCATTTAAAACCCAAAAACCCAAATCCTGTAAAATCTTTCCAACCCTGAAAATATTATGATACGATCCTATTACCCACAATGCACCATCATCTTTCAATACTCTTCGAGCCGCAGTCATCCAAGCTTTTGTATAATCATCGTAGGCATCCATACTTTCAAAATTATCCCACTCTTCATATACTCCGCTAACATTACTGTTATCCGGGCGCAACAATGCATCTCCCAACTGCAAATTATATGGAGGATCAGCAAAAATCAAATCAACTGATTTTTCTTCCATTTGATTCATAACACTTATGCAATCATCATTAATAATTGTATTTAACAGACTCTTAGTACGCCCTATTTTCATATCATCCAACCATACAGTTGTTAAAACATATCTGTGACCCAGTATGCCTTAAAGATAGTTAGAAATTTATTAACAAGATGACTTAAAAAAATTAAAAAACAAAAATTCACTATTTCAATAACTAAGCTATTTTTTTCAAAATTGCATCACGTACAGGCTTATATGTTTCTCGATGCACACCTGAAACAATTCCATAATTATTAATTCCTTCTATATGTGCTTTCGTACCATAACCGGCATTTTTTTCAAAAGCATAATAAGGATACTTTTCCGCCAAATCTTTCATCAGCCTGTCACGATACACTTTTGCCAATATCGATGCGGCCGCAATCGAATAAGATTTTGCATCACCTTTAACCAAAGTTGCACACTCACAACCGATTCCTTGCGGTTTTTGGTTTCCGTCAACAAGCACAAAATCAGGATTAACACCCAAAGCCTCTTTTGCTCTTTTCATTGCCAAAAAAGTCGCCTGTAAAATATTCAGCTTATCAATTTCTTCGACTGATGCTTCACCGATTCCGATTAAAACTTGTCCTTTTTTATTTGCTTCAATCAATTTTTCATACAACGCTTCTCTTTTTTTGGCGCTCAATTTTTTGGAATCATCTAAATTTTTCAACAAAAACTCATCAACATTCCTTTCCAAAAACACCGCCGCACCGGCCACCACCGGTCCTGCCCACGGACCACGACCGGCCTCATCAATTCCTGCAACTTTACCGCTAATTTTATCCTCAAATTCAAACGAAGGCATCTTTTACCACCAAACTTTAATTTTTCCGTTATTTATCTCACATTCACCCCCGATTGGCAATGTAGCAATCGGAGTTGTATGCCCGAAATCAAGATTCGCAATAATCGGCAAATTTCTTAATTGTGGAATACTGTTAACAATAAATTCTAATTTTTCTCTTGGCATATCCGAAGCCTTTTGAAAACGACCGATAAGAACAGCCTTAACATTAACAAAATCCTCTCTTTGAGCCAAAGCTTGAAGCTGACGCAAAAATTCTTTATCATCTGCGCTTGAATAATTACATTCTTCTACCATAAGAATTGTATCTTGGGCAAAATATGGCTGATAAGAAGTTCCGTTAAGTAAAATCAATGTACTCAAATTTCCGCCTTTTAATTCGCCTTTGGCATTACCTTCTTGCAACACCCACCACCCCTCATTTTCGATAAAGTTTCGATTCTCTTGATCAATAAACCACAAATCATCACTCCATTCATCAGATACTTTTAACTCGCTTTCTCCGTTAAACAAAACATTATTCAACATTTCCAAAGTATACTCATTTCCCTTTTTCATACCGATTGAACTGTAGTGAGGACCATAAAAAGTAACCAAACCGGTCTTAACCTCTATTGCCGACAACAAAGCCGTAATATCAGAGTAACCACACAAAATTTTAGGATTGTTTTTAATTACCTCATAGTCCAAAAAAGGCAAAATCTGATTTGAATTAAATCCTCCCAATATCGTAAAAATTGCTTTTACATTTTTATCTAAAAAAGCCTCCATAACATCATCGGCTCTTTTTTTAATATCAGTTGAAGCAAACATATCAAAATTTTCATCAGTTGTGTTAGTTGCAAAACTTACTTTCAAGCCCATAGCTTCAAAACGCTCTTTAGCAATTTCACGACAATCATGACCAATTATTTTCAGTCCTGTTGCCGGTGCAATAACTCTGATTTCATCACCTTTTTGCAATCTTGCCGGTACAATTTTTTGCATAATAACAACTCCTCATCACATTAAAATTTGGAGTAATTATAGACTTTTTTTTATATTTTGCATCAATTATATCTGCTTAAATAACAATATTTGCTATCTATATATAAAGAAAAGCATGGGAAACAATATGACAAAACATTTTTATATTTTTCGTCACGGAGAATGTCCTCTTAATATATCTGATCACATACAAGGACAACGTTTTGACGGAATTTTAACCGCCAGAGGAAAAAAACAAGCACTCCACACTGCCAAAAAATTAAAAGATAAACAAATTGAAATTATAATATCCAGTCCATTAAAAAGAACTATCCAAACAGCCAAGATAGTTTCATCTTTGCTTCAAGTACCAATATTGATTGACCACCGTTTCATTGAAGTAAATATGGGAATTATTGAAGGAATGCACATTTCAATAGTCGAAAAAGAATATCAAAATTTGTATAATCAATGGCGAACAGACACAAACGGAAATACTCGTTTTACCGGAGGCGAAACCAAACAAGAAGTCCGTAATCGTATTATCAACGGTCTCAACTACTACGCCACCAAAACAACCTATCAAAATATCGGAATATCATCCCATGGCATTGCAATATCACAAATACTGCAACATTTGGGATATAAGTACACAAATATTTCTAATGGCTCAATATTACACATCTCCTACAATCACCCTAGCTGGTTATATAATGATTTTATTCATTAACATTTTTGCAATTTCCAAAATAAAACCTGCTTTCAAAAGCAGGTTTTATTTAATACGCCTAACACATTCCTATACATTGATAATCAAATCCTTGTTTCTCAGGACACTTCATTTTCAACATGTTGCGCAAATCTACAATCTTAGGCAATCGCATTATACTTTTTAATTCCGTTAAATTAACATCAGAAAATTCAGACCATTCAGTTAATATTGCCAACACATCAGCATCTTTCGCCGCATCCAATGCCGAGGCAGCATACTCAACCTTATCGCCCAATATTTTTTTAGCATTATCAATTGCTTTAGGATCAAAAACAGAGAGCTTAGCTCCATTATTTAACATTTGTTCAACAATTTGCATTGCCGGCGATTCTCTGACATCATCCGTACCATTTTTAAAAGCCAACCCCCAAACAGCTATTTTAGCAGACGATTTTCCTTCAACAACTTTCAAGATTCTATGAGCCATTTTTGTTTTACGAAAATCATTTCCCCTGATTGCCGTCTCTATCAAAGACATCGGAGTTCCATATTTTTTCCCCATACATGCCATTGCATTTGTATCCTTAGGAAAACAACTTCCGCCATATCCCGGCCCCGGATTCAAAAAACGACTTCCTATTCTGTTATCTAACCCCATTCCCTTAGCTACTTCAAAAACATCCGCTCCTGCTTTTTCGCAAAAATCTGCCATTTCATTTATATAATGAATTTTCATAGCCAAAAACGCATTTGATGCATATTTTATCGTTTCTGATGACCTTCTGTTAACAAACAACATTTCCGTCTTACCGATAAAAGGTTTATATAATTCACCAACTAAAGCTTTTGCTTTTTCGCTGTTAGCACCAATAACTATCCTGTCCGGCGCAAAAAAATCATGAACGGCAAAGCCTTCCCTTAAAAACTCCGGCAACGATACTACATCAAAACTGGCCTGAGGATTCTTTTCCTTTATAATTTTCTCTACTTCATCACCTGTACCGACCGGAACAGTAGATTTATTTGCTACAACGGTATACCCGTCCAAATACTCAGCCAATTCTTCCGCTGCAGCATGTATATATTTCATATCAGCTTCTTTTGTAACAGGATGAGGTGGCGTACCGACTGCAATAATCACAATATCAGCACCTTGCACACCATTTTTCATTGATGTGGTAAACTGCAATCTCTTATTTTGAACATTTTTCTTAAAAAGTTCTTCTAATCCATCTTCAAAAATTGTCAATTTTCCCGAACTCAAAGAACTTATTTTATCACTATCTTTATCAATGCAAACAACTTGATTTCCAAGCTCTGCAAAACCTACACCTGTAGGCAAACCGACATATCCGGTTCCGATAATTCCTATTTTCATTGTCATACACCTTTTCTGAAAAATAGTTATGTTTAATTTTATACAACACTATCAGTATTATCAAAATTTATCCATTTTTCAAGCACCATTTTTACTGTTATCAACTGTAACAATATTCTTCAAAATATTGTTTTTTATGCTAATAAATAACGTAAAAATGGAGATTGAAATGAAAAAAAATATATCTTTTTGGATTGCATCATATCTGGGATTAGGGTACTCAAAAATAGCTCCGGGAACCGTTGGCTCGCTGGCAACGCTTCCTTTAGCTTTTGTTTTAGCTTATTTTTATGGAATATGGGGAATAATTGCCGGTATTGTTGTTTCGTTCATTGCCGGAGTTATTTCAACTTGTGAAGTGCTTCGCTACACCCCTCATGATCCGGGATTTATCGTAATTGATGAAGTTGCCGGCCAGCTTACAACATTTGTTGCTGTTGCCCCATATCTTCAAAACAATCCGAAATCATGGCCGATATACATTATCGGTTTTATCCTTTTTCGTATTTTTGATATATTTAAACCACAACCTGTACGTTGGGCCGACAAAAAAATAACCAATGCTTGGGGTGTTATGCTCGATGACGTAATCGCCGGAGTATATTCTGCATTAATTCTTTACATTCTGTTTTCTTTTGGCTTTTTCAGATAATTAAACAGAAAAAACACGTTTGCAACAAATACAAATATGAATATGAATATGAATATAAAAACAAAACTATATTTGTTTTAATCTAAAAATTTTCATTCCGTCTGGATATATTTCCTTTTTGAGTTTGATTTATATCCTCAAAATTCATTAACTTTGCCAAAATCGCAACAACATCTTCCGCTGTATAATCTTTATACACAAAATCCGCCCTATAAAAATCAGCTTTTACATTTTTTGCCTCTGATGCAACACAATATGCTCTCTTGTCAAACAACATTAACTGACAATTTTCGGATAATGCTTCATATACTTTTCCATTTTGCTCCAATTTAATCCACTTCTTTTCTCTGTTACAATCTTTACATAAGTTATCTCTGATACAAACCGCAGAAGTAAACAAAGGAACATCTTGATAAACAACCATTGCTACAGGTAAAGAAGAAATCATTGCCATATTTTTTATATTTGAAAACGTATCTTCAACAGCCAAAGTAACCCTATTTCCACCACATTTGCAAACCATTTCTACGGACTCAGAGTTAAGCGTGTACACTAAATTATCAAACGACAAATCTACCTTTTTAACCGGTAACATTTCTAATCCCCAATAATTAGAAATTTCCCATTTTTTATAGCCGGCATTAAGAAGCTTAGTTATTATTGGCCTAAAATCTCCCGTATTTCGACAAACCGCAGGCAACGCAATTCTAACTTTATTTCTTGGAAGTTGTGCAACATCTGCCATATCTGTTTCCGGAGTAATAAGAAAAATAATTTCTTCTAAATTCTCAAAATCAATACATTTTGTCTTTTTTATATCATCAACTTTTACAATCCATTTGGGATTATTAAAAATTGTTCTTACCGGAATAATGTCCCTTTGAGTAGAAATCTCTTCATAAACAATTTTTTCATATAATTTTCTGCGTAAATCATTTAATACCGAAACAGGGACAAACAAACTTTCCGAATTATATATTTGTATGGTTTTCAAAGAAAAATTTGTATTTCCTGTTTTTGCAAAAACATCTTTAATCGTTTGCCCGACCCGCTCAATATAAGTAGCTTTATCAAAACGCCCCAAGCTTTCGACATTCCAATTTAATACTTTTGCCTCTATCTTATTTTTGGCAACATACACACTGACATCTATATCGATTCGCGGCATAAATTCCTTAGGTTTAGGTTTAGAATACCCATAAGCTCCCTTAACCTCTGATGAAGAGGACAAATATATCAAATCACCTTTTTTTACCCCATTTATTTTGGTCGGCAACATCACATCAACTTTATCACCTGGTTTTGCCTCCCAAACCGATTTTCCCTTCACCTTAAAATTTTGCAAAGAAAATCCATAAGGTTTTTCCATACCATCAACGTCTATTTGAATACCATCATGCTTCGCAATTTTAAAATTTGTTGTAAATATTATTCTACAACAATTAATATCTTCTACTTTACCGATAACCAAGCCTCTATGCCCGACAAATTTTTTATCCGTTACTTCTTTATTTCTTCCTTTAAAATGAAATTTACACCATGGTCTTGAAAAAATTTGTTTGATATTTTGAGCTTTTTCTCTGATTTTACCGTTTCCATCCAAAATATTTCTGTAATAATCAACAACCGCTGCCACATACAACGCGTTCTTTTTACGCCCTTCAATTTTTAATGAATATACAGGCAAACTTAATACATCATCCTCCAAGGCAAAATCCTTCATCGAAAAACAATGTTCCGGCTTACCATCCTTCAAAAATTCACTTCTGCAAGGATAAAGACACTTTCCCCGATTCGCACTACGACCGTTAACAAATGATGAAAATTGACAAATTCCGCTATATGAATAACACAACGCACCATGAACAAAAACTTCTAATTCTAAACCTTCTATTGTCGCAATCTCTTTCATTTCTGCAAGTGTCAGTTCTCTGGCCAAAACAACTCTTGAAAATCCCATCCTCTTAAGAGCCATAGCTCCTTGTTTATTATGTACTGCCATTTGAGTACTTGCATGCATTTCTATCGTCGGATAATATTTTTTTATTATATTTGCGACACCTAAATCCTGCAATATAACGGCATCAATACCTGCTTTACAACAAATATCCAAATTTTTCATCAAATCATCTAATTCATAATCTTGTAAAACCGTATTTATCGTAACAAAAACTTTCTTATTCAAATAATGCGCAAATGCTGTAAATTCACAAAGTTCATCTTCCGTAAAATTACTGGCTGTTGCTCGAGCCGAAAATTGCTTTAATCCCAAATAAACAGCATCAGCACCATAATAAAGTGCCGCATATCCTGCTTCAATATCTCCGGCCGGAGCCAAAAGTTCTTTTTTCATTTTTAATCATCCTCGCATTTTCTCTTGTAATACCTTATTTTCAAGCTTTTTACAACCAATTTTGTGCATACAAAACAAAATTTTATTATCTTTTTTTAAAATAAGGATTAAATTAACTGATACTACGAAAGGAAGAATAATATGTATGATGTAAAATCACCTAAAGCTGAAGAATTTATCAATCACCAAGAAATTTTGGATACGTTAGAATACGCAAATAATAACAAAAACAACATATCTCTTATAGACACAATACTAAATAAAGCTCGTTTACGCAAAGGGCTTTCACATCGCGAAGCTGCTGTACTTTTAGACTGTGATATTCCGGAAAAAAATGAAGAAATTTTTGCTTTAGCCAAACAAATAAAAGATGATTTTTATGGCAATCGTATAGTGTTATTTGCACCTCTTTATTTATCAAACTACTGCGTTAATGGCTGTGTTTATTGTCCTTATCACGCAAAAAATAAACATATAGCTCGAAAAAAAATGTCTCAGGAAGAAATCAGACGCGAAGTCATTGCACTCCAAGACATGGGACACAAAAGACTGGCTCTTGAAGCTGGAGAGGATCCCATCAACAACCCGATTGAATATATTCTCGAATCAATAAAAACAATATATGAAATAAAACACAAAAACGGAGCAATCCGCCGAGTAAACGTTAACATTGCCGCAACCACAGTCGAAAACTATCGTAAATTACATGAAGCCGGCATCGGAACATACATATTATTCCAAGAAACATACAATAAAGATAATTATGAAAAATTACATCCTACCGGACCAAAACATAATTATGCATACCATACAGAAGCTATGGATAGAGCAATGCAGGGCGGAATTGATGACGTAGGACTAGGCGTTCTTTACGGATTATCAACATATAAATACGAATTTACCGGATTACTGATGCATGCCGAACATTTGGAAGCAACCTATGGTGTCGGACCTCATACAATAAGCGTTCCGAGAATTTGTCCTGCAGACGACATTAACCCTGATGAATTCAGCAACTCAATTGACGATGATACTTTCGCCAAATTGGTCGCTTGCATCCGAATATCCGTACCATATACAGGAATGATTGTTTCAACCAGAGAAAGCCAAAAAACTCGCGAAAAAGTTTTACAACTCGGAATATCGCAAATATCCGGAGGAAGCAAAACATCTGTTGGCGGATATGCCACCCCCGAACCGAAAGAACAAAATTCGGCACAATTCGATATAACTGATCGTCGCTCACTTGATGAAATTGTTTGCTGGCTGATGCAATTAGGTTATACCCCGAGTTTTTGTACAGCATGTTATCGAGAAGGACGCACAGGCGACCGTTTTATGGCTCTGTGTAAAAATATGCAAATCCATAATTGCTGTTTTCCTAATGCGTTAATGACTCTTCAAGAATACCTTGAAGACTATGCATCCGAAAAAACCAAAGAAGTTGGGGAAAAATTGATTAATATGGAAATAGAACAAATACCAAATGAAAAAGTCCGCAATATTTGTAAAAAAAGACTTGAACTCATTCGCAAAGGTGAACGTGATTTTCGTTTTTAATACATTTTTTACTACATTCTGAAACTCTTTTTGAATCCAATATCTTACGTCGGGTTAATTTGAATAATTCCGGCGTAAGTTCTTTTAAATACTCTTTGGTTTCATCTTCAAATTTAACAAAAAATTCTGTTATCGCCCATGCAACTCCTTGCTTTGTATCCCAAATTTGAGGTTTTGCATTAACAAGTATATCCAAAGCTTTATTCAAATATTTTTTACTACAAAAATATTTTAACATCATAACATAAGCAAATCTTTGCTCATAATCATTTGTACTATGAATATATCCAAGCAACAAACTCCAATATTTTTCAGGATATCTTTTTGCCGACTTTAATGCCGAACAAAAACTGTCACAAACCATCCAATTATCAATTATCGGAACAAATTTTTTAATTTCTTCAATTTGTTTATCAATATCTTTAACCCAACCTACAGCATATGCTTGCAATAAAATTTCTTCTAAACTATCTCTTTTTATACATTCAATTTCAGAGCTTAACTCTTTTGCCTTTTTATTCAACAAAGGAAGCTTTACTCCGTAAACTTTATGTTTTATATTAGGAACAAGAGATTGCGCAAAAACTGCAACTTTAATATTTGCATTTTCTCTAATCCATTTTTTCAAATTTTCTTTTAACATTATCCACCTTTCTTTTAATGCAAACACTAATTATATAACTTAAATATTTATTTAACATTTAGATATATAATCCGATTGCTTTAAGTAATAATTGTTTAGCGAGAGTTTTTTATGCATCATTTACCAACCCTGATATCTGACTTAGCAATGATAATGATATATGCAGGAATTATTACCGTTTTATTTAAACGATTAAAACAACCTGTCGTATTAGGATATATTATCGCCGGAATCATTGTTGGTCCTCATTTTGATTTATTACCGACTGCAGCAGACAAAGAAAATATTCAAATTTGGGCTGATATTGGTGTTATCTTTTTACTTTTCAGTCTTGGACTTGAATTCAGTTTCAAAAAAATAGTAAATGTGGGCAAATCAGCTATAATCACAGCATCTGCAAATATTTTATTTATGTTGCTTATAGGCTATCACGTCGGATTAAATTTAGGATGGTCAACGACTGAAAGCCTCTTCCTTGGCGGTATGATTTCAATGTCATCAACCACCATTATAATTAAAGCTTTTGAAGAATTAGGCGTTAAAGGACAACGTTTTACCGATTTGGTATTCGGCGTACTTATTGTTGAGGATGTTGTCGGAATTTTACTTTTAGTTTTACTTCCCACCATATCAATCGGAAAAAATGTTGATGGAATAGAACTGCTTATAAGTTCGGGTAAATTGGTATTTTTCCTTGTTTTATGGTTTATAACAGGAGTTTACCTTGTTCCGACATTATTAAAAAAAGTAATCCATTTATTAAATGATGAATTACTTCTTTTATTGTCTATGGCTCTTTGCTTAGGAATGGTTCTTATTGCCACATCTGTCGGATTTTCTTCTGCACTTGGCGCTTTTATCATGGGTTCCATATTGGCCGAAACAGACGAAGCAGAACGCATTGAACATACCATCAAACCGGTAAAAGACCTATTTGGCGCCGTCTTTTTCACATCTGTCGGTATGCTGGTAGATCCTAATATGTTTATTGAATATATAATTCCTATTACAATTATAACAATAGTGGTAATTTTAGGAAAAGTACTACTATCAACACTTGGTTTTTTATTGTCGGGAAACAGATTGGAAACTTCAATATTAAGTGGATTTTCATTAGCTCAAGTCGGTGAATTTGCCTTTATTATTGCTGCCTCGGGTATGGCTATCGGAGTTCTTGGAGAATATGTGTATCCCAGTATTGTTGCTATTTCTGTAATAACCACCTTCACTACACCATTAATGATAAAATCGGCCAGACCATTTTACAATTTTATACATAAATTATTACCTCAAAAATGGAAAGAATACTTAAGTACACATACAAGTTCAAAAAAAGATACCAATGCTGAAGAAGAATTATGGAAACAGTTATTTAAAAAATACTTTTTTAAACTTTGCATTGCATCCATTATACTGATTGCAATCATAAATTTATCTTTTTATATATTGCACCCGCAGTTAATCCAACATCTTCCCCCTCGCATTGCGGACCTAACAGCGACACTTATAACCTTAGCTGCAATGTCCCCATTTTTACAAGGATTACTCACGGTAAACAGCGATTTGGCACGTATATATCTTACATTATGGCACAAACGTATTACAAACCGCCTGCCTTTAATTTTATGTACTATCTTACGTATGGCTATAATCGTAATTTTTATAATGGTAGTTATAAATCATTTATTTACCAAAGATTTCTTTGTTACTTATGCTCTAATGGGAATCTTCGTTGTAATTTTATACAAATCAACTTGGCTGTCTAAAAAATACAAAAATATAGAACGTCAGTTTTTATCTAATCTATACAGATATAAAGAAAAAGAAATTCAAGAAAGTAATCCCGAAAATCAACAGGAGAAATAATATGAGCAAAACAGTATGTATCTTACTTGCCGATGGTTTTGAAGAAGTTGAAGCAATTATGCCGGCGGATATACTTAAACGCCTTGATATAAATATTATACTGGCAGGAATCAAAGGAACAAATATTTGTGGCGCACATGGAATCTGTGTAACAACTCAAATTACCTTAAATGATATTTCTATTAATGATTTTGATGCCCTGATTTTACCGGGAGGACTTCCCGGCACAATCAATTTACGCGATTCAGAAAATGTTATTTCACTGGTACAACAAGCCAATGAACAAAACAAAATTTGTGCTGCAATTTGTGCTGCTCCAATAATATTAAGAGATGCCGGAATAACCGAAAATAAAATAATCACCGGATATCCGGGCTGTGAGAGGCTCTCAAACAATCCAAACTTCAAATTCTCCGGAAAATCAGTCGAAATATCCGATAATATAATTACCGCAAAAGGAATGGGAAAAGCATCTGAATTTGGTTTTGCAATCGCTCGGGCTTTGGGAATATCAGATAAACAAATAAACGATATATCTTCAAGTGCCTTTATAGATCTATAAATATTCCATAAAAAAATTCCCCTTTTTAATTAAAGGGGAATTTTTTTATTCCGTGACTATTTTGTTTCCTTTGTTTCACATTCCAACTCTGAGGTACATTGTGGACAACGTGTTGCATTCAAAGGTATCTCTGAACAACAATAAGGACAAGCTTTCGTTGTTTTAACAATATTTTGAGCCTCTTTTTTATCCATTTTTGCTTGCAACTCATTAATTGCCTTAATCAAAATAAAAACAGCAAAAGCAACAATCAAGAAACTGATAATAGCATTAACAAAAAGTCCTAAATTCATAGTAACCGCACCGGCAGCTTGAGCTGCTGCCAATGAATTATACGGAGCAGGAGTTGCACCATCTTTCAAAACTAAAAATAAGTTCGAAAAGTCAACTTTTCCCAACAACAAACCGATAGGCGGCATAATAACATCTTTAACCAAAGAATCTACAATCTTACCAAAAGCAGCCCCGATAATGATACCGACAGCCATATCAATAACATTACCGCGCATTGCAAATTTTTTAAATTCGTTAGCCAAATTTTTAAACATTAGTATATCTCCCGACAATATTTTAAAGACTAAACGCCGCCTACAAAGGCGGCGCTATACAAACTAAATTTTCTCAACCTGAGAATATTCCAACTCAACCGGAGTCGAACGACCAAAAATCGAAACTGAAACCTTAACTCTGGCTCTTTCAGTATCAACTTCTTCAATCAAACCGACAAAAGAAGCAAACGGTCCATCACAAACTCTGACTTGTTCGCCTATTTCAAAGTTAACAACTTCACGTGGACGTTCTACACCTTCTTGCATTTGTGTTATAATGCGTTGTGCTTCAGCCTCAGTAATCGGATAGGGTTTATTTCTTGACCCCAAGAAACCACTAACATTCGGATTATTTTTAATCAAATGCCATGCCTCATCAGACATAACCATTTTAACCAAAATATATCCGGGAAAAAACTTACGTTCACTTGTAACCTTTGCCCCTTTTTTAACCTCAACAACCTCCTCGGTAGGAATCATTATTTCCAAGATTCGGTCTTCCCATTTTTTCAACGCAACTTGTTCATTAATAGACTGAGCAACTTTTTTCTCACATCCCGAATGAACATTAACAACATACCACTTAGCGTTCATATTACCTTACACTCCAAGCGAAAATACAGTTTTGACAATCCAACCCAAAATCTGATCTACAAAAAAGAAAAACGTCGATGCGATTGCAACCAAAACCACAACCATAATCAAACTCTGAGTAACTTCTTTTCTTGTAGGCCAAGTAACCTTTTTAACTTCTTGTTTAACCTGACGGAAAAACTGCAACGGACTGACTTTTGCCATAACTTTTCCTTAAATATCAACTAAAACCAAACTGGCAGGGGCAGTAAGATTCGAACTCACGACACCCGGTTTTGGAGACCGGTGCTCTACCAACTGAGCTATACCCCTAAAAATACGCAGCCTGTTCACTTCGGCTGCGTATAAACTAATACATAAGATTCTAACATAAATCAAGCATTTTTTTAAACTATTCTTCAATTTGTTCCAAAAGACACTTTTCAGCATCAAATTTATAACGTACTCCACAAGTTAAAACACATCTGTCCTTAAAATGTCCATAATTAAAACTTTTAATCATCGGAACATTAATCTGAGCCGCAAAATCATCAATAACACTTTCTACGCTACCGTGTGTAATATGATCTTCACATTCGCTGAATTTACCAAACACAATCCCCTTAACCATTGCAAACGTAGGATTATATTTCAACTGTGTCAGCATAAGCTTCAACTTATATGACTTTTCGCATTCATCTTCCAACAATAAAATTTTGTCCGACAAATCCGGATAATAAGGTGTCCCTGATAAATCCGATATTGTTGACATATTTCCACCTATAAGAATACCTTCAGTAACCCCCTTATGAACACATTCTCCCGATACATTTTTAAAAACATCTCCACGCAAAAACGCTCTAAACCCTTCATCTACATTTGGATGTATAACCCCATTTCTAAATTCATACTCAGGAAAAAAACCCGTAACATACGAATTACCTGTTTTTCCATAAATTCCAAATTGTAACGATGTTGTATCTGAAAATCCTACAATAGGTTTTTTATTTTTCTTTATAACATCAAAATCCAAATATTCCAAAACCCTTAATGCCGAAGCTCCGCCATGAACAGCTATCAAAGCATCAACACTATCATCCTCATACGCATCCATTATATCTTTTGCTTTTTCTTTTGCCTGAAAAGTACTCAAACATCTCCCGCTCAAAGCTGTCGGCATCATCACAACATTTAATTTTAATTTTTCAAAATATTCCAACCACAAATCCGGATTCAACTCGCGCTCGGAAAGCATTACCGAAGGAGAAATAAGTGCAACTTTTTTAATCTGCTTCATCTTTGCCCCTTTATCTTACAGATTGATCAATCGGATTAAATCTCAAACGTAACAAACGCCATTCATCATATTTTTCAGCATACTTTTCTGACAATATCTTATATGGTGCGCAAATATACACTGCTCGTCTTGCACTTTCTGCCACAGACCTAAAATAACTATCAGTATTATATCTTGCCGTATTCTGAATATCAACCGACCGCACGGTGCCATCCTGATTAAGTTGAGCTTTAATTTCCACAACCATATCTTCAATACCCATAGCACCCGGATCAAGATTCCAACAAGCACGCAATTGTCCGGCTAAAGCATCCATTTCCGAAATCGAAAGCTCACTAAAATATGAACCGACAGTTCCTCCTTCAACCCCCATATTAGCCACCTCTGTCCCTTCCTTAATTGTTGCGGTAGTCGATTTATCCGCTTCTTTTTCCAAAGCATCAACACTGGCCAACAAACTCTTTAACGGATTCGCTAACTGAGGTTCTTCTTTATTTTCTTTTTTAGACGGTTGTTTCTTTTGCTCTTGCTTTTTGGGTTTAACCTTATCTAGCTTCTTTGGTTTAACTTTCATTTGTGGTTTTTTCGGTTGAGGAGCAACCATAAAATCTTTTTTTGGCGGTTCCGGTTTGGCAACCGGCTCACTTTCAGCTTCTTTTTCCTTTATATTTTCTTCTTTAACTTCAGGTTCAACTTTAGCTTCTTCTTTGGTATATTTTTTCTCAACTTTTCGTTTAACTTGGCTCGCCTCTTTATCCTCTTTCCCTATTTTAGCTTTTGGAGGAAGATTTGTCATTTCCGAAATTTTAACATCTTTTAAATCGACAATAATCGGCACTTGGCTCGGTTGAGTACGATTCCACCAAAACATTGGCATTTCAACTACAAACAACAGAAAAACCACAACGTGTAAAGCAATCGATTTTTTCAATGCCGAATTCATATTATTTTATTTTTTCCTATTAATTTTAGGTTCTGTTTTAAGACCGACCTTATCAAAACCTGCTTCTTTCAATATTGCCATTAAACCGATAACCCTACCATACTCAGCACCTTCATCACCGGAAATCGTAACCGTAACTTCACTATTTTGTTCTTTTATTGCATTAAGCTTCGATACTATTTTATCTGCCGGAACTTCTGTCTGTCCGATATAATAATAACCTTCCTTATCAACACTGATATTAATAGACGTATCTTCGCCTTCCAAAGTTTTGCCCCCCACCTTAGGCAAATCCAACGCAATACCGGAAGTCATCAATGGAGCCGCCACCATAAACACGACCAACAAAACCATCATAACATCCATCAAATTGGTAATATTAATTTCCGAATTTAACTGATATCTGCTGGATCTGCGTCGAGTATTAATTTTCATTATTATTCTCCTGCCATCTCTGCCCTAATTGCCGTATCATCAATTTCGCGCGATAAAATTGTTGAAAACTCAGACATAAATGCTTCCAATTTTTTCGCATATCTATCTAAATCAGACGAAATCTTATTATACGCAACAACTGCAGGAATAGCCGCAATCAAACCGAATGCCGTAGTAAACAAAGCTTCGGCAATACCTGGAGCCATAGCCGACAACGAATTACTTTGGGTTAAAGCAATAGCATTAAAACTGTTAATAATTCCCCAAACAGTCCCAAACAAACCAACTAACGGAGCAACCGACCCTGTCGAAGCTAAAAATCCCAATCTGGTCTCCAAAGCATTCAAATCTTTGTCCATTGTCACAACCATTGCTTTCTCTATTCTTTGTTGCAATGATACTCCTCGCAAACCTCTATCTGTTTTTGATTTCAGAATATTCGTACGTTTCCATTCTTTCATTGCCGCAACAAACATATCGGCCATAGGCTCATTCGGATGTGCTCCCAAAGAATCATACAATCTGTCTAACGATCCGCCGGACCAAAACTTTTCTTCAAATTTAGCAGTTCGTTGTTTTAACTGACGCAATGTACCTATTTTTTCAAAAATAATTGCCCATGACCAAACCGAAGCTAAAATCAACCCGATTAAAACAACTTTAGTAACTGTATCTGATGACCACAACAAATCCCACATCGAAGAACTATTTGCAACTTCTTGTAAAGTTTCAGTTTCCATATTTTTTTCCTTAAGCAAAAAACAACGTTATTTTAACGCAACATAACAAGAAATATTAAATTTTCAATTAACTAAATCAAGTTTTAAGCAAATTTTTACACCATTACTCATATACCCTTCTTCCGTCATCACTACCGCCCCTCCGTCATCCTGAACGCCCCTCCGTCATCCTGAACGCAGTGAAGGATCCCCCTCGCCTTTAACCTCATTGAGATGTTTCGCTCCGCTCAACATGACAGAAAAAAAGCGCTCAAGCGATGACTCTCTTCCGTCATCAATCCAGTTAAAGAAGTTATGCACAAAAAGCTTTAGATTTGGCGTTTAAGCAATCAAAATAACTTTCAACTATATAAGCTTTTCCATCAATGATTTTTGTATACGCACCGGCTTTTTGGTTGCCAACGATATATGAGCCGCTTTCACATCAATAGCTACCAAAACATCTTGTCCTCGACGAATTTCTTGGTGCATTGTAACAGTAACACCACCAAGCCCTGTTATACGACAACTTACAATCAATTCATCATCTAACACAGCCGGAGCCATATAATCTGCTTCACAATGACGCACAACCCAAGCTGTTTTTTCCGGACTTTGCAAGTCTTCTTGTTGTTTGGCTCCTAATGTTCTTATAAATTCTGTACGACAACGCTCTGCAAATTTGAGATAATTTGCATAATATACAATACCTCCGGCATCCGTATCTTCATAATATACCCTCACCGGAAATAAAAACTCTTTATCAACCAATTCTCCGACAGCCGGAGCAACAGATTTAACAATCATCTGATTATCCTTCCAACAAATCTAACTGAGAGTTATATTTTTCTTTTTTCAACTTTGGAACCCCCAAATACTGACATCCCAAATCCGAAATAACTCTTCCTCGAGGAGTTCTTTGTAAAAAACCCAACTTTAACAAAAACGGTTCTATTACTTCTTCAATAGTATCTCTTTCTTCTGATAACGCCGCGGCTAAAGTATCTGCCCCAACGGGACCTCCACCATAATTTTGCAGAATACAATTAAGATAACGCCTATCAAAAGCATCCAATCCAAAATCATCAACATCCAAACGTTTTAATGCGCCATCTGCTATTTTATTATCAATCTCCTTCACATTACAAACAGCCCCGAAATCGCGTACTCTTCTGAGCAACCTTCCTGCGACACGAGGAGTTCCTCGAGAACGTTTGGCTATTTCTAAAGCACCTATTTCAGACAAAGGCATATTCAACAACCTTGCCCCTCTTAAAACTATTTTTTGCAAATCTTCCGGCGAATAAAAATCAAGTCGTAACGGAATACCAAAACGTTCTCTCAATGGGGTAGACAACATCCCCGATCTGGTTGTTGCTCCAACCAACGTAAATGGTTGCAAATCAATTCTTACAGATCTGGCTGATGGCCCTTCACCAATAATTAAATCAAGTTGAAAATCTTCCATCGCCGAATACAAAACTTCTTCAATTGCAGGATTCAATCGATGTATTTCATCAATAAACAAAACATCATTACGTTCCAAATTAGTTAATATCGCAGCCAAATCACCGGATTTTGAAATCATCGGAGCCGATGTTGCTCTAAACCCAACTCCTAATTCTTTTGCCACAATCGAAGCTAACGTTGTCTTACCAAGTCCCGGAGGACCAAACAATAAAACGTGATCTAAAGCTTCGCTTCTCCCCTTTGCTGCATCAATAAAAACTTTCAAATTTTCACAAACGGATTTTTGTCCCACAAAATCATTTAAACTATTCGGACGCAAATTAACCGGCATATTACTACTGCTTTCATCTCCGACTTGTTTTTCCGGACTTACAATTCTCTCATCAATCATCTGCCTTGCTCCTTAGCAAATTCTTTTAACGATAGCCGTATTATTTCTCCTGTTTCTGCTTTAGGATTTTGACTCAAAACAAAATTAACGGCGCGATAAGCTTCCAATCTTTGATATCCCAAATTAACCAACGCAGATATCGCATCCTCCATCTTTGTCGGATCATCATCACGAGCCACTAAATTATCTTCATAATTCAATACTTCATCAGTTATTTTATTATCCGCACCTACAGCCACATTAATATCTTTAGACACTTCCGCAATCGGGACACTTACTATCTTATCTTTCAATTCTGTCACAATCCTGGCTGCCAATTTTGGCCCCACTCCATTTGCTCTGGCAAAAGAATTTTTATCTTGAGCCGCAATCGCTTGCGCTAACTGTATCGGTGTCAACACAGATAAAATAGCCAAACAAACTTTTGCCCCGACACCTTGAACTTTAGTCAATGTATTAAACCATTCCTTTTCCAGAGCATCTGCAAATCCGTAAAGAGATATGCTGTCTTCCCGGACAATAGTCTCTATCATCAAACTTACAGAACCGTTCAAAACCAAGCGCCCTAATGTCTTAGACGAAGCAAATACCAAATACCCCACACCATTAACATCAATAATCAGATAATCTTCGGCAATCGTATCAACTATACCTCTTAATTTGGCTATCATTTATTTTCCTTAAAAACTTCAAAACATTGCAAATAGACTATACAATAAACCCTTAGCTTGCAAGTATCTTTTTAATATTTAGAACAAAAAAAGAACGAGCATTAAAATACCCTTTAGATATCTTAACACTCGTCCTTTCGAAAACACTCATCATCTACTAAGCTTTCGACTAATTCTCTTTACCTTAGTAAAATCAGGAACCATTCTAAGTATCACACCATCACTTATAGGAAATTCAATATCCCAATTACCTTTGATATACACAAAAGTAATTTTCGCATTTCCTATAGGATTCGTAAAAAAAACGTCCTTCAGAGGATTTTTTACCACATGATGACGGCGATTATATTCTGCTACATAAATAATCCTACCGACATTAAACAGTCGCTTCAATTTACGCCAATCTTTACAAAGAACAGAATCAAACTTTCCGACAATTCTTCTTTCATCATCGTCAATATATTCATCTACCGAGCCGGTCGCAAAATTATAGTTGGGAAGCAATTGACGAGCCTCAATTTTTTTGGCATAAAGCTGACGAAAAAGCAACGTATATTCTTCAAGCTTATCCTTAAAATTTCTTGTAATTTCAGGAACATCCCAAACATCATCCCAATCAAGAAGTGTCATTACCTCCGCGGGCTTAAAAACAAGAGTAAAAACCACATTTCCCTCAACGGCAAGTACAGTTTCCGGAAAATCACGAGTATAACCATCAACAGTCGAAAATTCAGTCCAAAACTCCACAACTTTTATTTTGGCATTTTCACATGAAGAACTTACAACAGCAAAATTAGTAAGATCATTTTTTCGTCTAACGGCAAAACAAAGCGGTGTATTTAATAATTCATCACCTCGACCAAGTTCTAAAGAAAGTTTCCATCTGTCAATGTACGACAACGCTCGAGCCACTCGTCCACTTGCAGCAAAAACTCTAAACTCTTTCGGTTTAAGAACATCCCATGCCGTCGGAAGTGTTTGCAAAACCTTCTCAGCATCTTTTTGCGACAATGCCTTAAAACATTTGCCATAAGTCGCCATGTTCGTCGGAACACCTGATTTCTTTGCAAACACCTCTAACGATGCTGTCAATTTTTCCTGAATTGATTTCTTTAGTGCATTCATAAATAACAAATTTTTAGTGAACAAATAATTTTATATAAGTCCACGAAGTATATAACACTTAAATATATTTAGCAACTATTTAAATAAAATGCCTTCTTTCTGCAAATATTCATCCAAATATTCTGTCCACTCGGGAACATTATTTTCATCAAAATAACCATACAAAAAATCAATCATTCTTTTAAGCCTGACTATTGATTGCTCTCGCCCGGCATCTGTCATCATCATTTTTCCCAAACGCAATGTCTTTTCAAAAAAATGATTAATACAATTATCCGCCCTTCGCCCTTTCATTTTGTACTCTTCTGCCGTTAAATTCAATTCAGGCCATACATCTTTATCAAAAACCGGCGTTCCATATTTTTGACATCTGGCAAAAGCATAATTTAATGTACGAACAATACCATTAATACCTATTGCATCAAGCATATCTGCATCTGAAACTATTTTTCCTTCTATTGTTGTCGGTCGAATCCCTGCCAAAGATTTTGAATATCCCATATTGGCAATAACATCACAAACCTTAATTTGAATATCATCTTCAATATTACATTCATTCATTATTTTTTTTGCATTAGTCAAATTATCGGCAGCTTCTTGTCCAAATAATTTATAATCATCAGCATCATGCAACAAAGCAGCCAACAATACTACTTGTTCATCTGCATCTTCTTTATTTAATAAATACCGTGCAATATTATAAACCCTTTGCACATGATCGAATCCATGTCCGGAACTATCTCCGTTCATATGTTTTTTTACTTTTTCTATAACAAATTCCATCATCTTTTTATTCCGTATGCATTACGATACTGAAAATGACAAAGAGCTATTGCCAATGCATCCGAGGAATCATTATTTTTGGGTTTACAGCCGGGAAGTAATACCTTCACCATTGTTTCAACCTGAGATTTTTCAGCTTTACCGACACCTACCACCGCCTTTTTAACTTTATTCGGCTCATATTCAGTAACACTTATATTATATTGTGCCGGTGTCATCATTACAACACCTCTGGCCATACCCAATTTAATTGTCGATACGGCATTAGAATTTAAAAACACCTGTTCAATCGCAGCCTCATCAGGTTTATAAACATCAATAACGTCTTTCAAAACATTACTGATTTGAGCTAATCTTTCAGCAATAGGCTTTTTGGTATCCGTTGGAATATAACCATCGGCCACATATTTCACTCTATTGTTTTCAACTTCTATTATTCCCCAACCGGTTGAACTTAAACTCGGATCAAGTCCTAAAATACGCATATCTCATCTCTTTAAAAAGTAAAACTCCCCTTATTATAAAGGGGAGTCTTTTGTTTTTCAAGCAAGCTATATAAGTTTTTCCAAAACATCTTCAGCTATTTCTGCATTATGATAAACTTTTTGCACATCATCGTCATCTTCCAACGCATCCACAAAATCAAGAAATTTCTGAGCTGTTTCAACATCTGTAATATCAGTTTTGACCATCGGTTTCCAATCCAATCTGGAAGCAGACGGAGTTCCGTATTTAACTTCCAAAGCTTCCGTTACCACATTCAAATCATCCGGCAATGTTTCAATATCATGATGCTCCTCATCGCTGACAACATCATTAGCTCCGGCCTCTAAAGCGGCCTCAAACATTGCATCTGCATCTGCTGTGGCAACCGGATATTGAATAAAGCCGATTCGTTCAAAATTAAATGCCACCGAGCCGGTCTCGCCCATTGCCCCGCCACGCTTTCCGAAAATCGTTCTGACATTTCCGGCTGTTCTGTTTTTATTATCGGTCAAACACTCAACAATAACAGCAACTTTTCCGGGACCAAAACCTTCATAACGAGTTGCTACATAATCATCCCCCCCCGCAGTTTGACTGGCTTTTGCAATCGCACGTTCAATATTATCTTTTGGCATACTTTCAGCTCTTGCTGCTGCAATAGCCAAACGCAAACGAGGATTCTTATCAGGATCCGGCATACCTGATTTAGCGGCTAAAGTAATATCTCTGGCCAATTTAGCAAACATTTTTGCTTTTTTGGCATCCTGAGCACCTTTACGATACATAATATTCTTAAACTGAGAATGTCCTGCCATAATTTCATAGCTCCTTAAACATTAATTCTACTTAAATTTTTAAGGTGTTATACATCAATCATTTATTCTGTGCAAGATTTTTTATCAAAGAGTTTACAGTTCTATTAATGTTTGCAATTCATAAACATCAATAATCTCCGGTAACACTATCCCATCCGGATATGCAGAAGAAAACAACACATAAAAAGGCAAACCTCTACGTCCGAATTTCTGCATAAAATTCAAAACTCCCGCTTGATAATTAGTCCAATCAATTTCAATAACTCTTACCCCGTTACTTTCCAAAGCATCTTGTATATGCTCAATATTAAAAGCAAAAATATCATTATACTTACATGTCAAACACCAATCAGCTCCAACTTTCACTAAAACTTTATGTCCTTGTGCAACCATATCATCAATTTTTATAGTATCTAACACTGTCATCTTTGTCTGATTGACTTCCGTTTTTCGTTTATCTGCAGCCCATACTGCATCAAACATACTTACTGACGTCAAAATTAAAACAATAATCGCAAACACTATATTAAATCGTCTTTTCAATATAATCTTAAAATCATTTCTGTCTAACTTATCAACCTCAACAAGTAACGTTTTGCGAAAACTCAAACTTATCAAAAATACAATAACGTATCCCAGCCAATGCCACAACTGAGAAGAAGACGTTTGTGCCACCAACAAACTTATCAACCAACATATCGTCAAAATAAGCATAAAAATCATTACATTGTTAAACGTATTCATCCATTTTCCCGGTCGAGGCATATAAAAAGCTAATTGAGGCCAAACAGCTATACTTATATATGGCAATGCCAATCCTAACCCAACAGTCAAAACAGTAACCAATATATCATAAATACTACCGGATAATGCAACTCCAAACACTGTTCCTAAATAAGGTGCTACACAAGGTGTCGATAATAAAACCAAAAAAACACCACTCAAAAACTCAAACAGCCTACCTTTTACTTGTTTTGTCCTAGTTATTTTTTCAAAAATTTGAGGCATTCGCAGGTTAACAATTCCCAAAATATGAGCCAAAAACAAAACAACTACCCAAATAATTATCACCAAAAAATAAATGTTTTGAAATTGCATTCCCCAACCAATCATATATCCCGCAATTTTCAAAAACATAAGCAACAATGCTATCAACAAAAACGAAACCAAAATTCCTAAAGAATTATATATAAAATTTGTTCGTATTTGTTTTTTATTTAATCCGCCAAATTTTGTAAAAGCTAGCAGCTTCAAAGACAATACCGGAAAAACACACGGCATAAAATTCAGTATTAATCCGCCGATAAAAGCTAATCCTAAAATACCCAATGACACATTTCCGTTTTCAACATCCAAAACAGAAACTTCTTCTACTTTAGCCGTATATAAATATTGCTTATTACTTCCCAAATAAACCCAAAAAGTTATTTCTTTTCCTACCGGATTAAATAATTGATTTAACAAATCAAATCTTGCCACAACTTTATCGTTATCAATTCGCAATCTTGGTTTAGAAAAATATTTTGCTTCATTTCCGGCAATAAACATTTTCAAAAGAACCGCATCATCTGTTCCTACATCAATTCTTAAATTATCTGTCTTTCCGGCTTTACCTTTCTCCAATACCACTTTTCCAAACTTAAACTCTTTAGCGTTTCTATCACTTGGAATGTTCAACTTAACAGCCCTGATATATGAAGCAAAAGGAGTATCTTTAGTCTCATTTTTAACAGTTAAAACCGTTTCCGGACTTACTGTTATTTCTCTACAACTATCACCTCTGCAAATATTTCCTTTTATACTAGCCTTAATTTTTATTTTTTGACTTTTATCAACAACTTTACCTGAAAAATAAATAGGAAACTTTGTCAAATATCCGCTTATATCTTGATGTTTACTAACTGTTATCAATTGCGGCATAACAAAACTAACAGAAATATTCTCTATATTTTCAGATCCATCAAAACTTATATCCAATCCCTTATAATCACCATATTCACCAAGTAAAAATATTCCCTCTTCTTGGGGAGTTACTAAAACAACACCATCTATTTTACCGTCACCGGCACCATCTTTTTCTGTTAAAACAGCCGCCACTACATTATTTTTTACTCCATCGGCAGTCACTCCTTCCTGTTTCACAAATGTTGATACAAGTTCACGCCATTCAACACCTAACAAGGCTGTCCAATCTTTTTCTACTATGGCTTTTTTATATCTTTTTATTAATTCCGATGGTCTGATTAAATTATTGTCTTTAGCATATTTTTCCTTTGCCGCCAAACGATCTCTTTCTGAATTAGAATAAGCAACAACTTTTTTAAAATCATGTATTATAACAGGATTATCACTTTCTACATACTCCTCACTTTCTCCCATTTCATATTGACTATCATCAACCACCACCGGCAATTCTTTATCCATAATCCAAGAAACAGCTTTATCTTTCCAATATTCAAACCATCGATAAATCCTAACCCCTTTTCTCACATACTTTTGCCATTGCTCTGCATTATTAACACCATAGTGCGGATACTTAGACATAATATCTTTAGTAAAATCCTTATTTATATTATCTCCAACCAAAAGATCACTATATTCTTTTACATCCTTAAAATAATTTGCACTAAAACTGATTATATCATCCATAGCCACATCTGTTTTCATATGCTCAAATTCCGCATCTTCTCGTAAATCAAGCACAACCTGCCCACCGGATTGTGCAAAAGAACTATCCATAAGAATTACAAAAAACAAACATACACAAAAAAACAATTTTTTTAACATTTTTAGCTACAACCAAATTGATTTTTACAACATTTCACCCTATATTATAGATTAAGATTGTATATATAAAGTTAAAGTAAAAATATGACCAACAAAATAGATGCTCAAAACTTAACCGGCAAATGTCTTATTTCTATGCCTGATGTAACAGGAAGTTTTGCCGAAACCGTTGTATATATATGCTCTCATAATGCTGATGGTGCCATGGGATTTATCATAAACAAAAGAATAAAAGAATTCTCTTTTTCAGATCTTGCTGTAGAATCACCGTTTGAAATAAAAAATAATTTATCTCCCATAAACCTATATCAAGGTGGGCCTCTGGAAAAAAACAAAGGCTTTATACTACACTCTGACGATTACATTAATACCGACAGCTTAAATACAGGTGGCGGAATAATGGTATCATCATCTCTTGGAATTTTACATGATATTGCTTTAGGAAAAGGTCCGAAAAAACGCATCATTGCTCTTGGTTACGCAGGATGGACCCCTAATCAACTTGAAAATGAAATAGCTAATAACCTCTGGTTGATAACTCATGCAACTTCGGAGTTGGTATTAGGGTCAAACGACAGCACCAAATGGTCTCAAGCCCTATCATCTCTAGGCATCACTTTCGATAATTTAGCCCCATCTTTTGGTCATTCATAAAATATTCCGACTCATTGGATAACTTAACACTTTTGTCTTTTGTGTACAAAAATTTCGATATCCCTTTTCTATTTTTGTTGTGTACAAAATTTTCGACGTTTGTTTTCAAAATTTACCTTGTTCAAAAATAATATTTTTTATTTTACATTATATTTACCAAACAAATTAAAGGAGAAAAACAATGAACAAACGTGACGAGACTTTTTTATATGATGTTGTTAGTGACAATCTTGCTCTTATGAGCAAAATATACCAAAGCTTCGAAGCTCTGGAAGAAACTCTCGGAGCCCTAAAGATGGAAGAAGCCTTGTTCATGACCTATGCAGCCAAAAAATCTTTTGCAAAATCAATAATGAAAACTCCCGACAGCTACCACTTCAGACATTAAAAAAAATAACCCCGAAATTTCGGGGTTATTTTTTTAAGCTTTTTTCCACGTAGTACCTTGCGGACCATCTTCCAACAAAATACCTTTTTCCTTTAAATCATTTCTGATTTTATCAGCTAAAACATAATCTTTATTCTTTTTTGCCTCAGCCCTCTTTACAATCAACGCCTCAATTTCCTCGGCATCACCTTCAGCATCTCCTTTAAACCATTCTTCCGGATTCTGCCACAATATTCCCATCAAATCCGCTGATTTTAAAAGTATGGTTTTCCACTTAGCCTTATCCGCATTGTCTTCTGATTTATTCAAATTATTAACCACCTCATGAAGATAACTTATCGCAAGAGGTGTATTTAAATCATCTTCCAAGGCATTAACGATTCGTTCATCTGCCAAACTATTATCTGTAGCAACATCCTTAACACGTAACAAAGCATTATAAAATTTATCCAAACTTTGCTTAGCTGATTCCAACCCTTCAAACGTAAAGTTAAAAGGTTGATGATAATGAGTGGTTAAAAACAATAACCTAAGAGCCTCGGCCGGAGCTTTTTCTAAAACCTGATCAATAGTATAAAAATTACCTAAAGATTTAGACATCTTAACACCATCGACCATTAACATTCCGCCATGAACCCAATAACGAGCAAAACAATCTTGCGGATAAGCGCACAACGATTGAGCGCACTCATTCTCATGATGCGGAAAAATCAAATCTGCTCCACCACCATGAATATCAAAAGAATTACCCAACAACTTTGAACTCATTGCCGAACATTCCAAATGCCAACCGGGACGCCCATATCCCCAAGGACTGTTCCACCCCGGCTGATCTGTTTCTGAAGGTTTCCACAAAACAAAATCCGCAGGATTCTTCTTATAATCAGCAATTTCTATTCTTGCCCCCGCCAACATCTCTTTCATCGAACGTCCGGACAAAAAACCATAATTTTTCATAGAGTCAACATCAAACAGCACATGTCCCTTCGACTCGTAGGCATGGCCATTCTTAAGCAATAACTCAACAATCTCTATCATCTCATTGATATATTCAGTTGCTCTTGGCCGATAATTCGGAGACAAAACATTGAGTTTTGCCATATCATCTATATACCACTGATAGGTTTGTTCGGTAATTTCGCGAATAGGCTTTCCTGTTTCTTTATGCTTATTTAAAATCTTATCATCAACATCCGTAATATTTGAAACATAAGTGACTCTATCATTTCCATACCTGTTACGCAATATTCTATACAAAACATCAAAAACTACCGGTGTCTTTGCATTACCCAAGTGCGCCCTATCATAAACCGTCGGACCGCAAACGTACATTCTAATATTATTTTCGTCAATCGGAACAAATTCTTCTTTTTTTCTATTAAGAGTATTAAACAAAAACATAATTACACCACCTCATTAAATCATCTAAGCTTTGTTTCCTTTTAAACGATTATATGCTCGCTCACGACCTATAAACGGCAACAATATTTTAAGTTCCGGACCACTATCTTGAGCTGTCAAGGCTTTACGAATTGGATGAAAAAGCTCTTTTCCTTTTTTATTTGTATTACTTTTTACCAAATTCATCCACTCACTATATGTATTCTCAGACCATGGTTCTGCCGGCAATAAATCCGCAGCCATTGTTGTCAACTCTACATCTTCCACAACAGGAACAATACTATTAACACAAATATCATACCATATTGCAGCTTCTTCAACTTTATCTAAATTACCTTTTACTGCATCCCAAAAACGTTCATCTACAGATGTTTTATTTTTAACATTTTCATATGACATTCCTCGTACAAATTTTGCACTAAACAACTTCAATTCTTCTTCATCAAATTTCGGCTGTGAACGTCCTAATTTAGATAAATCTAAAGACTGAGCCAAACTATTTAAATCATAAAAGGGTTCTATAGCTTCAGACGTTCCTAATTTTGCTAAAAATGAACAAATTGCAAGACTCTCTATGCCTTCAGCTCTCAATTCTCTAACACCTAAAGACCCCAATCGTTTAGACAGCTTTCCTTCTTTACCTGTCAATAACGGCAAATGCGCAAACGAAGGAACATCTCCCCCCAAGGCCTCAAACATTTGAATTTGTGTTGCCGTATTTGTAACATGATCTTCACCACGGATGATATGTGTAATTCCAAAATCAAAATCATCAATAACCGATGGCAAATGATAAAGATAACTTCCATCTTCTCTGATGATCACCGGATCAGCTAAATTTGCCGCATCATAATGAATCTTACCTCTGACCATATCTTCCCATTCTATCACTCCGGGAAGTAATTTAAATCGATAATGCGGCTTTCTTCCTTCAGCTTCATAGCGAGCAATATCTTCATTACTGAGTTTCAAAGCACCTCTATCATAAATTGGCGGTCTGCCTTGAGCCATCAATTTTTTACGCATAACTTCCAACTCTTCGGCAGTTTCATAACAAGCATAAATACGCCCTTCAGACTTAAGTTTTTCTACTACATCGTTATACCGGTCAATTCTGGCCGATTGTCTGGCTTCTTCATCCCAATTAAGCCCTAACCATACCAAAATATCTCTGATAGCATCTTCATATTCTTTTTTTGAACGGGCTACATCAGTATCATCGATTCTAAGCAAAAATTTTCCACCTAATTTCTTAGCCAACAACCAATTAAACACAGCCGTACGCGTATTACCGATATGCATCCATCCCGTAGGACTTGGTGCAAATCTAACTTTTATATTACTCATATACAAAAACCTTTATTATTAATGCTCAAAAATTGTTGTAAGATTACTTTTTTTCCGTACTAAATTCAAGGGATTTTTGTTGATTCGATAAATTTTGCTTCAAATTATATTCCATTGATAGCGTTAAATCCGTAAAATCTTCTAAAAACCAGTCTATTTCATCATCATTTCTTGCTATCATTTCATAAAACTTACCTCGATACGATAACAGTAAACTGCTTTCGGCAACTTTTACATCAACCAATTTAATTTTATCCAAAGGTTTATGTAAACGAAATACCAAAGATATATCTTGCCAATCATTTCCCATTTTAACCTTCAAATTCACAGAAACATTAGCAAATTTACCTTCTTCTGCAGCTCCTACTACATTATACTCAAAATTTTTGGCATATTCCAATGGCAATGTCTTATAAAACGCCAATCCATACCGTTCAAACATTATCCTATAATCTTCTTGTTGCTTGTCGGACATTTGACGCCAATATTTACCGACAACAAATTTTGCAATGTAGTCAATATCTATACATTCTACAATTAATTTATCCAATCTTTGATACCGCTTTTCTAAATCCTGTTCCTGAAATATTTGTATAATTTCACGACCTTTAGTTTCAGCAAACATTACCGCCTCATCAGATAATGAATTGGTTGCCGAATAAACATATGAAGTAAAAAATAAAATACACCCTGTGATAAAATACAAAAAGATTTTACTTTTCATACAAAAATACCCTATACTGACATCAATAACACTCAACAAACTATAACACTAAATGGTTAACAAAATGAATCTAAAACCCTTATTTTTAGGATTACTTTTATCAGGATTACTTTTTTATACACCTGATACATCAGCTAAAAACCAAATCAATCAACGCCAATATGTTGCCTGTGGAATATCTCAAGACTACAAATCGTTAGCTTACAAACAAGATAATCATTGGTATGGTTTTGATGCCGACATTTGCCGTGCAATAGCTGCCGCATTTTTAGGAGATCCGGAAAGATTCAAATTAATACCCGTAAAAAAAGAAAATATCGGACAAGCACTCAATTCTGCCCAAATAGATATTATGCTTGGTAACTCTTCTTTTTCAGCATCTGAAGAAGCAAAATTTTTTGTAACACCGGTAGACACTTTGTACTATGATAGACAAATTTTTGCCTCTCGACAAACAAAAAATGCAACTTCAATGCACGATTATAAAAATACTAAAGTATGCGTTTTACGTAATTCCAATGCATCCGCGTTTCTCAACGAGTACAACCAAAAATATGCTTTGGGTTTCAAAATTTTAGAAATGCCTTCATTGATAGCTCTAAAAGAAGCATTTTATATAAACAGATGTGAATTGGTTTCAGGAAGTGAAATTTTTATAAAAGACATCGTCTCAAATGTGAACGCCACAGAAAAAGCAGAAATCTTACCTGAAGAAATTACTTATATCCCAATCAAAGCATATACCGCCGGCAACAATCCGTCTCTAAATATTGCTGTTCGTTGGATTATCAATGCTCTCAAACTGGCAGCTTCTGCAAATATAACATCTCAAAATATTGATACATTTAACGCAACTAAGAGTAAATCACTACAAAATCTTATAGGAACATCTTCAAAAACATGGACCGATCTTGGAATTGAACCTTTATGGATAAAAAAATTCATTCCTTTACACGGCAATTACTTACAAATACTGGATCGGAATATCGGATCAATATCTAAGCTCAATTTAGATATTAAACAAAATGATATGATTGAAAATGGTGGTTTTCTTATATCTCACCCATTCATTTAAATACGTTTTTCAATAAAAGAACAGGCCGCTTTTATAGCTTCATCCGTTATCTTATGTTTTGCTCCGCAAATACTAAGAGTATCAACGTGACATCCTAATTCACGTAAACCATCTGCTGTATATTTTACTGCATCAACCCTTATTTTATCATCGTCGCAACCATGCAGCAACAAACAATCAGGTCTGCTCTCTACATACTTTTCTATATACCCTTTTGCGGCCAAAATACCACTAAAGCTAACCACACCTGCTATTTTATATGGACACATCAATCCACTATAAATAGCACACATTGCTCCTTGAGAAAACCCACACAAAAACAAATCCTCATATCCCAAACCATATTCATTTAACAAGCCGTCAACATATTCCAAAATATAATGATTTGCTTCGGCCAAACCCAAAGTCATTTTATTATAAAACTCAACAAACTCCTCCCATGATGCCGTCTTGCGCCTACTATCATTCGGATCAAACTGATGTATGGAATACCACTGCCTTTTTGTTGAATCAACTTCATTAACAAACGGTGCCTGAGGAATATGCAACGCCAAATCTCTAATTTTTTGCAATTCTTTTGTCTTATAATCAATATGTTCAGCCGTATCCTGATACCCATGCAGAAACACAACCACTTTCTTAGGAATTCCGTTAACATGAACAATTTCTTCAACAATCATACGCAATCCAACCTTTATATTTTTCTTTTTAATCTAATATCTCAAACTATTAAATAAATAGTAAACAAAAACCCGCTATTTCTAGCGGGTTATCCTTCTTAACAACAAAATATCATTCGTCAGCCTTAAGAATCATATAAGTAATCGAATCTTTATCAGCATCCAATACCCGCAAACCTTTACCGTTAATCATAATAAGCCCCGGCTTATTTGGAAAATTTAACTTTTCAAAAGATCCGCCTTCATTATACACCGGATCATAATCCATATAATCAAACCATATTCTATCTAACTTAGTTCCCGCATATTTTACTTCATATCCGTTTTTTACATTGCTTACCTCATCTCGCATTTTTGCAATTGTTTGCATTTTAACATCCGACGGATAAGCAAAAATATCCTCATCCAAAACAATCAAACGACCATCTTCTATTCTACCTGCATGCTTATAAAAACGCCCATATTCATCAAATAAAAATACATAATCGTTAACACCGCTATCCAACAACGAATATCTGTCTCCGTTAAAATTTACCCAACCTACAACATCATACTCTTTTTTATTATCAAGTTTCATTGTATAAGCTGATGAATTAATGGCTCCTTTTTTATTCGGACGATAAATCCATTTGCGATACGTATCTTTATCAAAGGTTTTATCGCTTAAAATCGCTTCGCCTTTCTGAACCGTGATTGCTTTGTTCATTACATATTCATGTTCACGCAAACTCTGTGACGAAACAAATTCTTCTTCCCCTTCATTAAACTCTATAGAAAGACCATTTATAGTATTAAAAACCTTTGCTCTTACAGGCAACAAATCATAATCACCGGCCCGTACACATCCGGCTAATAACAAAACAACTGACAAATAAAAAATATTTTTCCTCATAGCCCATCTTCTCAGATTAACAAATGAATATATAAATCTATTTTTAATTATTATATCATAAACTAAATTTAGTAAATAAATTTATAACAGACAATAGGATAAATACAAACAATGACTTCAACATGTTGGCAAGTAAGCTTTTATCTATCTCAAAAACCTTCCGCTGAATTTGAAAACTTTATGAGTGATTTTTTTGAGGTTTTTTCACAAAACTATCAAAACGACGGCTACGACGAATTTGTTGGCTACTCCGGCAATCCTCTAAACGAAGAACAAATGATAAAAGCTGCAAATTATTACGGCATAACTCTTCCTAAATACAAAATAGAAAAATTGGAAAGCGAAAACTGGCTCAAAGATTATGTAATTGAATTTCCCTCCTTTGAAATAGCCGATTTTTGCATTTACGGCATTCATGAAAAAGAAACACCGCAAACGGATAAAATACCCCTTCAAATATATGCTGCAACAGCTTTCGGTTCCAATCATCAAACCACTCAAGGATGCATCAGCGCTATATCCGAATTAAACAAGCAAGGTTTTATTCCTGATAAAATTTTAGATATCGGAACAGGTTCCGGAATCCTTTCTCTTTGTTCAGCCAAACTTTGGACTGAAACGAACATTATTGCCGGTGATATTGATAATGAAGCAGTAATAGTTACCTCAGGCAATGCTCAAAATAATAACTTAAGCAATCAAATAAACGCAGTCCAAAGTGACGGATATAATAATCCGTTGATTAAACAATCTGCGCCCTATGATCTCATTTTAAGTAACATTTTGGCAAATCCTCTAATCTCTTTTGCTGAAGATTTACAACAAAATCTTAAACAAAACGGATATTGCATCCTTTCCGGTTTTGTAGATAATCAAGTAAACGATGTAATATCTGCACACGAAAAACTCGGATTAAAATTAATCAAACTATATTCTACTGATAACTGGCGTACAGCTCTAATGCAAAAGGCTTAAAGAAATGAACACAATTACAGAAATTCAAAAATATCTTACCAACCAAAACATTGATGCCTATATTTTAACACGCAATAATATGTTCATCGGACAAGACGTATTACCATCCGAAAATAAAATATTGGAACTAAGCGGTTTCGACGGATCTGCCGGTAATATGATAATATTTAGAGATAAAGCCTATCTTTTGGTTGATGGCCGTTATGATATCCAAGCCCGTGAACAAACCAATCCTCAACAAATAGAAGTCGTATGCACTCGCGATTCTATTGGCTCTTGGATACACAATAATATAAAAAATTATTGTAAATTTCTTTACAATCCTTGGTGTCACAGCATTTCCGAAGTTGATTACTGGAAACGCTCATTATCACATCATGAATTTATTGAAGACAAATCAAATATCTTAGGCAACAGAATATCATCAACCGAAGCAAACATTTTTGAACTTGAAGAACAATTTGCCGGAGTTTCATCTGATGAAAAAATATCTTATTTGACGAACTTTTGTCTTGAAAACAAATTAGATGCCTTTCTGATATGTGAATGCGATTGTGTATCTTGGCTGATGAATCTTCGTTCCGACCTAATTAAAAACACTCCCATATTGAGAGCATTTGCTCTGGTATCTGCTAACGGTGAAGTCAGTTTATTCATCAATGATTTTTCACCTCTATACAAAGAATTGGAAAAATACAAAGGAAGAACCATCGGAACAGCCTTTAACCGAACACCGAAAAAAATACAATCAATTATAAAAGAAAAACAAGTTTGGTTACACAATTCCAACAACCCGATTGTTGAATGGAAAGCTATAAAAAATCCCATAGAGATTGAAGGAATAAAAGCGGCTCATATACGCGATGGTGTATCCGTATGCCAATTTTTATCTTGGTTAGAAAACAACTACCAAGGACAAGATGAAATAAGCCTTATTGAACAATTATCGAGTTTTCGAATATCAAACAAAAACTTTTACTCCGACAGTTTCAATACAATTGCCGGATTCGGTCCTAATGCTGCCATTATTCATTATCATCCCACTCCAAAAACCAATCTGAAATTAAGCGAAAATAATGTATTGCTTCTTGACAGTGGCGCTCAATATTTTGATGGCACAACAGATATTACAAGAACTATTGCTATTGGAACACCTTCACAAGAAATAATTGATTCATATACCGAAGTTCTAAAAGCACATATTGCGGTAGCATCAGCATATTTCCCGCATAATACTTCCGGCTCTTGCTTAGATACTTTAGCTCGTGCAACATTATGGCAATATGGTAAGGATTATGCTCATGGAACAGGACATGGTGTGGGACACTTTTTAGATGTACATGAAGGTCCGCAATCCCTTTCTTCTAAAAGTTTATCTCCTTTAAAAAAAGACATGATTCTATCAATAGAGCCGGGATTCTATAAGGAAAACGAATATGGTATACGCATTGAAAATCTCGCTGTAATAACAGAAACCGCTTCCACTCCTCAAATGCTTCAATTTACCCCATTAACTCTTGTTCCTTTTGATATACGTTTAATAAACAAAAAATATCTCACAGAAAAAGAAATAAATTATATCAATCAATATCATCAAAAAGTTTTTTCAACATTGGCATCATTGGTTGATAAAGACACAAAGAAATGGTTGGAGAAAGCTTGCCAAAAGATATAACAAAATCTACCACCACTAATTTACGCACAAAAAAGGGTTCAAAAATAAAATTTTTGAACCCTTGCGTTTACAAATAATCCTGTAAACTAGCTAGCTTTACGGCAACAGCAAGAACCGTTGTTTTCACCGCCTACTGTACGATCTTTGCCGAATTTAACTGCAGCTTGAGCGGCAGCCAAACGAGCAACCGGTACACGGTATGGAGAACAAGATACATAATCCAAACCAACCTTGTGGAAGAACTCGATTGATTTCGGATCACCACCATGTTCACCGCAAACACCCAAGTGGATGTCTGCATTGGTTTCACGACCTTTACGGCAAGCGCGAGCAACCAATTTACCAACGCCGTCAACATCAATAGAAGCAAACGGATCTGCGACGTAAACACCTTTGGCTCTGTATTCGTCCAAAATAGCACCTGTATCGTCACGGCTCATACCCAAAGTTGTTTGAGTCAAGTCGTTTGTACCAAAACCGAAGAATGCAGCAGATTCGGCAATTTCTTCAGCCATCAAAGCAGCTCTCGGCAACTCAATCATTGTACCAACGATATAGTTAACTTTAGCACCTTTTTCAGCAAATACTTGGTTAGCTGTTGTATCGATAACATTCTTAACGATATCCAACTCTTTCTTAGAACCTGTCAAAGGAACTTCAATTTCAGGAGTTACTTTAACACCTTCAGCTTGACATTCCAAAGCTGCTTCCAAAATAGCACGAGCTTGCATTTCGGCAATTTCAGGATATGTAACTGCCAAACGACAACCACGGTGACCTAACATCGGGTTAGCTTCATGCAAAGATGCGGCTCTGTTTTTGATGTGTTCTAACGTAACACCAAGTTTATCAGCCAATTCTTTCATTTCAGCTTCTGTATGAGGCAAAAATTCGTGAAGTGGTGGGTCAAGCAAACGAACAGTAACCGGCAGACCATCCATAATTTTGAACAAATCTTTGAAGTCTTGCTTTTGGTATGGCAACAATTTTGCCAAAGCAGCTCTACGACCTTCTTCGTTGTCAGACAAAATCATAGCACGCATATCGCCGATTCTGTTTGCATCAAAGAACATGTGTTCTGTACGAGCCAAACCGATACCTTGAGCACCGAAATCACGAGCTGTTTGAGCATCTTTCGGAGTTTCGGCATTAGCACGAACTTTCAATACTCTGATTTCGTCAACCCAGCTCATCAATTTACCGAAGTTACCTGTATTTGTATCAGCTTTAACTGTAGGAATTTCACCTTCGATAATTTGACCTTTAGCACCATCCAAAGATACCCAATCACCTTCTTTAATAACAACACCGGACTTAGTTGTCATAGTTTTGTTGGCATAGCTGATTGTAATATCGTTAGAACCTGAAACGCAAGGAGTACCCATACCACGAGCAACCACGGCTGCGTGAGATGTCATACCACCGCGAGCAGTAATCACACCTTGAGAAGCGTGCATACCGCCGATATCTTCCGGAGAAGTTTCGTTACGGATAAGAATAACTTTTTCGCCTCTGTTAGCCCAAGCTTCAGCATCTTCAGCATTAAATACTGCACGACCTACGGCAGCACCTGGAGAAGCCGGCAAACCGGTAGCAATAACATTTCTCTTTGCTTTAGGATCAAGCATCGGGTGCAACAATTGGTCTAATTGATCAGCACCAACTCTCATAATAGCTTCTTCTTTAGAAAGCATGCCTTCTTCAACCATTTCAACGGCCATTCTTACAGCGGCAGCTGCAGTTCTTTTACCGTTACGGCATTGCAACATCCAAAGTTTTCCGTGTTCAATGGTGAATTCCATATCTTGCATGTCTTTGTAGTGAGCTTCCAATTTTTCTCTTACATCAACCAATTCTTGATACAAGTGAGGCCATTTTTCTTCCAAAGAAGTACCATCATTGATAGAAGCCATCGGTTGTGGAGTACGAATACCGGCCACAACGTCTTCACCTTGAGCATTAATCAAATATTCACCATAGTAAACATTTTCACGTGTTGCAGGGTCACGAGAGAAGCAAACACCTGTTGCACAATCGTCACCGGCATTACCGAATACCATGGTCTGAACGTTAACGGCTGTACCCCAGTCACCAGGAATGTTGTTCAATTTACGATAGGTAATAGCACGTGCAGCCATCCAAGAACCAAACACAGCACCGATACCTGCCCACAATTGATCCCAAGGATCTTGCGGAACAACTTTACCCAATTTTTCACCGATAGCTTTGTATTGATTTACCAATTCTTTCAAATCTTCGGCTGTCATGTCTGTATCAGAAGCATAACCTTTAGATTTTTTCATATTTTCCAAAGCTTCTTCGTACAAATCAATATCTGCACCCAAAACAACGTCTGAGAACATTTGCAAGAAACGACGATAAGAATCATACGCAAATCTTTCAGAACCGGATGCTTTAGCCAAAGCCTTAACTGTTTCATCATTCAAACCAAGGTTCAAAACGGTATCCATCATACCCGGCATTGAAACTCTTGCACCTGAACGCACAGAGAACAACAACGGATTTTCGGCATCAGCAAATTTTTTGCCCATAATACCTTCAACATAAGCAACAGCTTGACGAACTTGATCTTTCAAATCAGAAGGATAAGTTTTGTTGTTATCATAGTAGTATGTACAAACTTCAGTTGTAACTGTAAATCCCGGAGGAACAGGCAAACCGACTGTATTCATTTCAGCCAAGTTAGCACCCTTACCACCAAGGAGATTACGCATGCTGGCATCGCCTTCGGCGCTACCGTTTCCAAATGTATAAACCCATTTACTCATGGTAAATATAGCTCCTTTCGTAAGCTTTTGTTAAAACGTATGTCAGGTGCAAAAAAGCCCCAACACAAAATTGTCGGGGCTAGGTTATATCAACTTTTGCGATTCTACAAGCAAAATATGTATAATATTATGTTTTTGAACAACTAAATTGCAATTATCACCTAAAACCAAAAAAGGTCTGAGTTTTCCTTAAACTCAAACCTTTTTTTACACCCTTTCAAAAATTACAATTATTTGAAATCAGCAATCTTTTTCCGAATTTCCTCTTGTAATTTGTCATCTGCAACTTTTTTTGCAGTCTCACGCCTCTTTTCATCCTCCTTACGCTCTTTACGTCTCATTTCAACATAATAAGACTGAGAAAAAGCTCCTCGCTCCTCAAAAAAGCGAGCTAATTCTTCACTTTTACGCTTCACAACGTCTAAAGGACGTACCGTTCTAGTACCATACATTGGAATCGAACCATCCCAATCCAATGTATCCTCTACTATTTCGATATTAATGTCCCCACCTTGCTTAATGTAATCAAGAATTACGTCCACATCAAGGTCGTATAAAGCTTTTTTAAACGCCTGCCCCCCCAACTGACTTGGTCTCTTCAATGCACTTCCTAATTCGCTCTCTCTCTAAATTCTCAAAATCTATTTGAGTAAGAGCTCCTTTCTCCGCAAGAAAATGAGCAATATCCTCATTCCTGTGTCTTGCAATATCCAAAGGACGACATCTTGTTGTCAACAGACATCCCTCATACTCTTCTCTAAGCGTTACGGGAACATTGACATCACCTCCGCTGTTAACATACTCGATAATAGTATGGATGTCATTATTCAACAGTGCTTTCTCAAATCTCTTTACCGCAATAATTCTCTCGATACTATCCTTCACGCGAGAAATTCTTTTAGCTAAATTCTTCATAGTCTTAGTTATAATTGTATTTGTTTATACCACTGACTATATCACATCTTCTTCCTTCTTGCAATACTGTTTAACAAAAAAGTTGTTTTTTTACTGACGAGTAAGAGTTTTGTGCTTACTTCTATGAGGTTTCAGAGCATCTTCACCGAGACGACGGACTTTATCCTTCTCATATTCCTCAAAGTTGCCTTCAAACCACTCTACATGCCCCTCATCTTCGTATGCCAAAATATGGGTGGCTAATCTATCCAAAAACCAACGATCGTGCGAAGTTACAAGCACACACCCTGGATATTGCATAATGCCTTCTTCTAATGAACGAAGCGTATCAACATCCAAATCGTTTGTTGGCTCATCGAGCAATATTACATTAGCGCCTTTTTTAAGCATTTTAGCCAAATGAACACGATTACGTTCACCACCGGAAAGTTGCCCAACTTTCTTTTGTTGATCACTACCTTTGAAATTAAACTGACCGACATAGGCGCGAGAAGGAACTTCTCCCTTGCCAAGTTTAATCATATCCAAACCGTCAGAAATTTCTTCCCAGACGTTTTTATCTGCAGACAATTCATCACGAGATTGATCAACATACCCTAAATCAACCGTTTCACCTAATCTTATCTCTCCTGAATCCGGCTTTTCTTGTCCGGTAATCATTCTAAACAACGTTGTTTTACCGGCACCATTAGGACCGATAATTCCCACAATCGCACCCTTAGGAATTTTAAAAGACAAATTATCAATTAAGACTCTATCTCCATAAGCCTTAGATATATTATTAGCCTCAATAACCAAATCACCAAGTCTTTCTGTCATAGGAATATGAATATTTGCTGTTGTAATCTTATCTTTAGTTGATTGCGCCAACAATTCATCGTAAGCATTAATACGAGCTTTGGATTTAGCTTGACGAGCTTTAGGATTCTTTTGAATCCACTCCAACTCATTAGCCAAAACTTTTTGACGAGCTGTTTCTTCTCTAGCTTCTTGCTCAAGACGTTTCTGCTTTTGTTCCAACCATGAAGAATAATTACCTTCATAGGGGATTCCTTGTCCTCTATCCAATTCCAAAATCCAACCGGTAACATTATCCAAGAAATAGCGATCATGGGTAACCATAACTACAGTACCTTTATAATCTTTCAAGTGACGCTCCAACCAAGCTACCGATTCGGCATCCAAATGGTTAGTAGGCTCATCCAACAAAAGCATATCCGGTTGTTGCAACAACAAGCGGCACAATGCTACACGACGTTTTTCACCACCGGATAATTTAGTAACATCCGCATCCGACGGAGGACAACGAAGAGCATCCATTGCAATCTCTATTGTACGTTCCAAATCCCAACCATTACAAGCATCTATTCTCTCTTGCAACTCTGCCTGACGCTCAATCAATGCATTCATTTCATCATCCGTCATCGGCTCGGCAAACTTCATGGATACTTCTTCAAATTCTTTCAATAAATCTCTGGTTTCACCAAGACCGTCCATAATATTTTCCATAACATTTTTTGTCGGATCAAGCTTAGGTTCTTGTTCTAAATAACCCACTTTAACTCCTTCTGCGGCCCAAGCTTCACCGTTAAATTCTTTATCAACTCCGGCCATAATTTTTAACAAAGTTGATTTACCGGCACCGTTAACACCCAACACTCCTATTTTAGCCCCAGGCAAAAATGACAAAGTAATTCCCTTAAACAACTCTTTTCCACCGGGAAACACTTTTGTTAAATTCTGCATAACAAAAACATATTGAACAGCAGCCATTCCTACTAAACTCCATAAAAAATTAAACTTGCCCCGAATATAAAAGCAAGTTTAACCAAAAGCAATAACTTTTTATTTCTTCCTCGAAATACGCCCCGGCATACTAAGAATCTTCTGAACTCCGCCGGAAGAACTTAATGGTTTAATTTGATTTCCGGCCTCCATCGATGCATCTTTAAATTCTACTTTCTTTATTTTTGATTTATCTTTCCGATAAATCGATGAAGCTCTTTGTCTGACATTTGAATTTTTATCATATATCATTGATGCATCGTAAGGATTCCTCGGAGTTAATATTTTACCATCCGGCATCTTAATTGTGCCATCCCCATAAAGAGTCGCCTTAAAAATATCCTGAGCATCAAAAACATCAACTATTCTATCACAACCGGCAAAATTATCCAATTGCTTTGCCACAAACACATCTGCTTTTTCTTCTGTAAATATTTTCAACGCTTTATCTTGCAATGCATCATTGGGAGATTTTGTCAAAATAATTGCTCGTGCCAACAACTCAAACGTATCATATTTTGCTGAACCGCACGCCAACCCCTGTCCTGCTACAGCCCCCAAAGCTCTCGCTTCGTCCTCATATGCCATTTGCGCCTTGGCAGGAGTCGCACACCAACAAATAACAAAAAACAATAACAACCTGAACATTTTTTCTCCTTTTATTTATCTGGAGTTTATCAAATCATCCGACAAAAAGCAAAATATAAGTTATTTTTTTACCAAGAATTAAAAATATCTTCTTGACAAGCCAAATTATTTATACTAGGTTGCACTCAACTTTTAAGTATGAAGGATTTAGAGAAATGAAGATTTACAGTTCATTAAAAAGCAAAAAGGTTCGTGATAAGGACTGCCAAATCGTCCGTCGCAAAGGCCGTGTTTATGTAATTAACAAAAAGAACCCTAAATTGAAAGCTCGTCAGGGTTAATTCGGTTGTTTGCTTAAAACCATTTTCAACCTCCGTAAAAACGGAGGTTTTTTTATGTTATTATCTTGTTTATATTCTTGGAAAAAAACAAACTGATAATATAATATAAAATAAGTTTGTTCTGCTTATATGGAGTTTTGATTATGTTGTTGCGTACTGTCTATATTATAATTGCATCATTTTTTATTACCTTATCAGCTATTGCTCAAGATACAACCCCCGACAACAATAATAATAAAAATGATACAATATCTCCAACTTGGGAACCCAATCCTGAACACAATACTATACTTGATGAAATTGCTTCGGCAATAGGTTCATCCGCACTTAACAACATAACTAATTCCGAACAAGTTTTTTGTTATCAAATCGCAAACAAACCGGAAAACTATACCGGATATACAATCAATGGAATGGCGATAGTCGGATTCTGTGGCGTTATAAACCCAAATTTGCAAACACTCATAAAATCTGAATTAATGATGAATCCGGACAACATTATGTTTGATGTTACTGAAAACTGCGTAATACGACCGCAGATTATGTTACGCTTTATACGAGGGATTGATTCTACAGACGTTTTGCTATCATCCCCTTGTCATGCTCTGGCTATCTTTTATGGCGGAAAAATATCTGCATTCAATGCCAAACCTGCTGCTCAAATCATTGATGCAATTATAGATCCTTTAATCAAAAACAAAGTAGATTTTGCTTCACCGGCTCTGTTCAATCAACTTCTTCCTATCGGAGTTGCTCAAACAGAAGAGCAAAAAGCCTTGCAACAAAAGAAAAATGAGCCTATAAAAAACTGGCAAACAGAACAACAAAATAATGCAGCCCGTAAATCAGGATGGAATAAACTAAAAAAATAACAGAATAATACGATGACTAAAATTATAGCTTTTCAAGGTGTTTTTGGAGCTTACTCACACATTGCCTGCCAAGAACTTTTTCCTAACGACACATATTTACCTTGTAATGATTTTACGGATGCCTTTAATGCCGTTCAACAATCAACAGCTGATTACGCCGTAATTCCGATTGAAAATTCCAATGCCGGACGTGTTGCTGACGTACATTTTTTATTATCACAAACGCCTCTTCACATAGTTGGAGAACATTTTTTACGCATAAAACATCAGTTAATAGGCTGTCCGACAAGCTCTCTTGAAAAAATAAAGAAAGTCTTATCACACCCCCAAGCACTGGCTCAATGTAGCAATTTTTTACATAATAACAACATGGCACCAATCGCTCAAAGTGATACCGCTATATCATGCCAAATCATAAGCTCTTCTCAAAAGGATGACATTGCGGCAATCGCTTCAAAAAAAGCGGCTGAAATCTACAATCTTAAAATACTCGCTTCAGACATAGAAAACGCCGACAATAACACAACCAGATTTTTAATAATGTCGCCCACCCCCGTAATACCGCAAAATAACGGACAAAAATTCATAACCTCTCTTTTATTTAAATCAAAAAATATCCCAGCCGCTCTATACAAAGCTCTGGGAGGTTTCGCTTCAAATAATCTTAATATTACAAAACTTGAAAGCTATCTGCTGGACGGAAAATTTATATCAGCCCAATTTTATCTTGAAGTCGAAGCTCACCCTGATGATATACGTCTTCAAAACGCGTTAGCCGAACTAAGTTTCTTCAGTAAAGAATATACCATTCTCGGCACATATGCCGCACATCCGTACCGCGACACACAAAATGACTAGGCCATCTTTTTCAAATTTTCGATAGATACATCTATTAATTGGCTAAGGGCTTTATCATCCAAACTGTCATTTAATATTTTCTTCACTGCAGATAAAGTGATATCCGTCGTTTTTTCAACAATTTCTTTAGTTGCCTCACTTTCTGCATTTTTCAACCTTGCCGTAGCCTCTCTCTCCTTTATTGCCATATCCGCTTCCAACTTAGCAATTGTATCTTTTTTAATCATTTCAATTTCTCGTTCAGATCTGGCAACAATTTCTGCAGCTTCTTTTTTAGCTCCTCTATACTTCCGCTCGTATTCAGCCAACAGTTTTTGAGCTTCCTCTTTTAATTCAACCGCTTCACTTATTTTTTTTGAAATATTTTTAGCTCTTGTTCGCAACATTTTTGCAAACATTTTTCCTACCGGTCGAATTAAAGCAACAATCGCCAAAACAAAAGCCATAGCCACCCAAAATTCCGCAGTCAAATATATAGCTTCATTATGACCGCTCAACTCTCCCGCTGTTGTTTCAATAGCGCTGACAACATTACTGGCTGCATTCAATACAGCATCTTGTGTTGCATCAATAATCTCTTTATTTGGCATAATATCTGTCATAAATCTTCCTCTTTTACTGCCTTTAGTGCAACCTTTGCATCACTAATTTTAATACCGGCAAAACCAAGTTTTTCCAATACATTAACCACTAATTCTGCTGAACTATCTTCCAATTTATCCATTGCTTTCTTTTTAGCAACGGCAATTTTTTTCTCACTTTCTGCTATTTCCGACTGCAATCTGGCCGACAAATCATTTTGTCTGCGATTGATTGTCTCATTAAGTTCATCTCTGGTTTTTGCCAAAGAAACATTTGCCTTTGCAGTAGCTTCTTGCAGAGCCTTATTATACTTATCTAATGTTTTTTCAACCTTACGCTTTATTTCGGCAGCTTTTTCCAAATCACCTTCTATTTTCTGTTTACGTAAATTTATCATTTCAGCTGTTTTAGGAATAATAAAAACAACCATAATAAACAACATCAGAAAAAAATTCACTACCAACCAAAACAACTGTGATGGAAAAACACTAAAATCTAATTGAGGCATCTTTATTTAGCTCCAAAAACAATTTCTATCCTTCCGCCATCGGGAATTGAAAAAACATATCAACCCCCGATACGAAAGACTAAACCAAAAGACCGGTTATTAATTACCAGACAACATTACAAATGCAATAACCAACGCATACAATGCAACAGCTTCAACCGCAGCAAAACCTACCCAACCATATATATCAACTTCTTTTTTGACTTGAGGGTTGCGCCCCACTGTAGAGATAATTGTTGTCCATACTTGAGCCACCCCCCAAGCTGCTGCCATCATTGACAAAGCACACATACCTGCACCGATATAAGCTAATGGTTCCATTTTTTAATCCTTTCATTTAATTTTTAAGTTCTCAACATAATTATAATTAGTGTTCATGAATTGCTTCACCCAAATAAATACAACTTAACACCGTATATATAAAGGCTTGCAACAATGAAATAAAAATTTCAAAACAAACTATCGCACAATCAAACAACAACGGAACAATCCCAAAAACTCCCAACGCCACAACAAAACTTGCTATTATTTTCAACATAATATGCCCGACAGTCATATTTGCAACCAAACGCATCGACAAACTAAACGGCTTGGACAAGAATGAAACAATTTCAATCGGAATAATAACAGGCGCCATAACAGCAGGAATTCCTTTAGGCAAAAAAGTCCTAATCCATCCCAACTTTTTACGTTTTATTCCGACAAAAATATTAAGTGCCAACGCCAACAACGATAAACTACCGACTGCCGTCAAATGCGACGTAAACGTAAACGCATACGGAAACAAACCCAACACATTGCCAAATGCCACAAACAAAAAGACAGTAAATATAAACGGAAAATATCTCAAACCTTCGGCGCCAACATTTTCTCGCAAAAGACCTTCTATAAATTCATACAAGCTTTCCGGAACAGATTGTGCCATATTAGGTACCAATGTCCGTTTGCGCAAACACACCCCCAAAATAAGGGACGACAACAATACGGCTAATACCATAAATAAAGATGAATTAGTAAATGATATATCAACACCTCCGACTTCTATCGGAATAATCGGCTTGATTACAAATTGCTCCATAGGATTTGCCACGGACTCACACTCCTCAACTATATCTTGTCTTCATTTTTAACAAAGCGATACACATTCAATATACCGGCAGCACCGCCAAAAAACAAAAACACAACCATTAACCAAGGTTTTGTTCCAAAGATTCCATCAAACAAATAGCCCAACGCAACACCAACAAACACGGCGGCTACCAGCTCAGCTCCGATTCGAAAACCGATTCTTGAAGCCCGAACAACCCCAACCTCGTCTTTTTTTTTCGTAACAAAAGACTTTTCTTGCTGTAACTGAGCTATTTTCTTTTCTAAAAGCTCTATGTCGTCTGGTCTCTTTTCCATAGGAAAAACAATACACCAATAATTATTAAACAGTTATTAAAATTAAAAAGTGTTTTTCGCTTATTCAGCTTTTTCACTTTCAGAAATATCTAAATGACTATCAATAACTCTCGCAAAATCCTCATAGGGACGTAACCCGTCTATTGCTTCATTTCCCTTAGATGACGAAACAAAAAATGATGGAGTTCCTTGTATTTTTAATATATCAAGTCCATCTTTTCTATCTTTCAAAATTCTAGCAGCAACCACATCATTTTTCAAACAAACTTGAGCTTTTTCATTTCCCAAGCCGCTCAAAGCAGCATACTGCAACAACACTTTCTGAGGATTAAATGCCAAACTCCAATCTCTTTGTTTCTTAAACAAAACATCAACAAAACTGAAGTATTTGTCACCATCAACACATTCTGCCAACAACGCCCCATCCATCGAATTTTTATCTAACGGCATCGGAACAAAAACAACCTTTAACAATCCTTTATCAATATAATGTTTTTTTATTTCAGGCAAAACCGTCAAATGGAACTCCGCACAATGAAAACATCCGAAAGACGAATATTCATACAATGTCACTTTTGCATTTTCATCCCCTATCACATGATCTTTCGGAAAACCAAAATTATTGGGGACATTTCTGGTGGCACCATCTTCATCTGCTCGCACATCCGCAGCATACGCTTTGCTGACCAGAACAAATCCGTCCTTACCGTTCCATTCAAAACCCTTGCTCGATAAATAAACCCCTCCGGCAATCGAAAAAACCACTATTCCGGCAATAATCGAACTAACTTTTTTTATAATCTGTTCAAACATTTCAATCACTTTTTATTATTAATAACAATTGCCTGACCAAGCCTTTGCAAAGCCTGTTCAAGTCCCGACGATTTTACTCCGCCGCTCAGTAATTTAATATAATTTTCTTCTTCTTGTGTTACAAGCTTTTTTTCCTTGCTTGGGATATCATTATCTCTTTTTTGTAATACATTAGGATTTTGCAATATTTTAATTTTTTCAACCGCTTGATACCCAAAAAAAGTATTTACTTTATCAATCAACAATTTGCTCCGCAATTGAATTTCCAATGCAAAAGCTCCTCCTGCAACCTCTATCACCAAAATTCCGTTATTTCGCTCCGTTTTTTTGAATTCAATTCTTAGTGGCTTAGAATAGTCCGCCATATCATCACCGACTATATCTCGCCAATTACAAATAACATCAGCCTCAGCAAATGCCTTTTTACCAAGCATTTTTCTGGTCATCGCCCCCAGTACATTGCAAATATTTTGCAAATCACCGGTCTTTCGCTCATCGCTTATTATTTCTTTTTTTTGTTTCATGAAATCAGACTAACAAACAATATCAACAAGGGCAAGGCTTTTATTGACTAACTGCGCCAACAAACATTATAATCAACATAAATTAAACAATAAGGAACTTTTTATCTGATGGAATTTTCACAAATTTTAGGAGCTTTTTTAGCTCTCACTTTTGTATTAGGATTAATGTTTATAACTTTATGGCTAATCAAATTATGCCAACAAAAAGGCATTAATTATCGTATTAATTCTTGTCTTAAAAAAGGCAAACGTATTAAGATTATCGAAAACCACCGTATCGATATAAAGAATTCCGTCGTCTTGTTAGAATGTGACAATCAGGAATTTCTTATTTTGTTAGGCAACAACTCTAATACCGTATTAAACCAAACACCCAAAAAGGTAAAATAATAATGATAAAAAAAATTCTTCTGCCGCTGATTTGTATAATTACTGTTACTTTATTCTTTTCTGATGCCTATGCCCAAAGTGTTAGCTTAAACCTTGGTGAAGTCTCAAATGGTACGGCAACAGCACGAATTTTTAGCGTCTTGGCTCTAATAACAATCCTTTCTTTAGCGCCATCTATTGTCATAATGATGACCTCGTTCACTCGACTGATTACAGTGTTATCAATTACTCGCTCCGCTCTTTCTACCAACTCAACCCCTCCCAATATGGTATTAATAGCATTGGCTTTATTTATGACTATATTCATAATGTCTCCAACATTTGAAAAATCGTGGGAACAAGGAATAAAACCGATTATTGATGAAAAATTAGAAATCATGGAAGGATTAGAAAAAGCAGCAGAACCTCTAAAAGAATTTATGATTAACAACACCAGAGAAAAAGACATTCAGCTTTTTGCAGACCTTGCCAAAGAAAAACCTGAAAACATCAAAGAAACTCCCCTAAAAATTGCGATTCCCTCTTTCATGATTAGCGAACTTCGTCGCGCATTTGAAATTGGATTTCTCATATATATCCCTTTTTTGATTATTGACATGGTAATTGCATCAGTCCTTATGTCTATGGGTATGATGATGTTACCTCCGAGTGTCTTATCTCTTCCGTTCAAAATAATCTTTTTTGTTATGATTGATGGTTGGTATATGCTTTCAGGATCTTTAGTAAACAGTTTTCATTAACAATTTTAATATTAAAAAATAATAAAATTACAAAATATGTAAGGATACTTTGATGAAATATTCTATAGACATTCATGATTTTTCTTTCAAAAAAATCAAAAATGGATCTCGTCGTATTTCGGTTCACCTTTTTGATAAGAAAGCTCAACAAATAAAGTTAGATGATATTATAGATATGCGCAATACATCCTCAAATGAGCATATTGAATGTAAAGTCAAAGGAATTGCTGTTTTTGATAACTTTAACGATCTGGTAGACATATTAGGTTACGAATCTCTCGGATATAATAACAAAAAAGAAGTAATGATTCGTTTAAAAAGAATATACCCTGAAGAACTTCAAAAAAGTCTCAATGCTGTAGCATTTTTTCTGGAAAAAATAACAGATAAAAGCAATTTTTTTGAACGAGGCGAAATAGAAAGATAAAAATATACTTGCCAAAAACAAATAATAAGTTTAATAGATATCCCGATAACATACGGAGAGATGGCAGAGTGGTCGAATGCGGTTGACTCGAAATCAATTGTACTCTTTGCAGAGTACCTAGGGTTCGAATCCCTATCTCTCCGCCAGTTTATGTTAAAAGACGCTTATTAAAAGCGTCTTTTTTTGTATAGCGCAGAAAACGTGGTTTTGTGACAACTTGACACTGCTGAAATGACTATGGTAAGCTTATTTTAGATTATAAATCGCAAAAATTATGACACTTACATACAATGTCGATTTTTGCCTAGTCACTTGAAGGATGTAAAATATGATAGAAAGATTTGTATCTATTTTAAATGAAGCAATAAATATGCTTTATATAAATGACCAGTGTCTTATTGATCGAGGAGGAATGGAACAAGCTTGTGTTTCACGTATATATTTTTATTTACAAACATTGATCAATTTGGATATTGAGTTAAAAACATATAATTTAGATTGTGAATATAATAAAAATGGTAACCAAACAAAAGATTGTATTGATGTCAATACTGGTGTAAGTTTTACAACACGTCCTGACATAATTCTACACAAAAGACTATCAAACCAATTCAATAAGATCATTATTGAATTTAAAGGATGGTGGAATGATGAAAGCGATGCAGATGTAAGAAAATTAAAGGCTTTTACAAATTCTGATGGCATTTATCGATATGAATTTGGAATTTTTGTTAAACTTAATAGAGACGAACCTTTTTATCGCTATTTTAATAATGCTCAAGAAATTATGAGTTTAGAAACCTTTCTTGCTCATCAAAGCTCAAATTTTTAGAAGCAATTTCAAATAGTTTTTGCAAGTTGACGATTAATGTGCCATCGAGTAATTGATTAACAATTTTGGGAGATAAATACGCAAGATTTAAATATTTATAAATTGTACGCTTAGTCATTTTTTCTTGCTTCATAATATTATCAATGCTCATACCTTTTTCATATAACTTCTTATATTTCCACGCATAAGCAAAGGCTCGAACTATAAGATGGTGGTTATCAGTTACACTCATTAATCCAACTTTACCTGCATTATATGTATTGCTGGATATCCACCTATTGATAACAACTTGTTTTTCATAAATAATTTGATTGTTTGCATTATCAACAATGAAATCTAACTGATTGTTGTCTTTGTTATTAAATATCTTCATACACTAGGTTTTAATACTAATAATGATTTGTTTGAAAAACATGCTAAGTATTTTCGTAATGCTCTAGTTAGAGCAAATTATCAAAACTTAAAAAAAGATATTCCCTACACAATGGAGTTCTTAAATAAATTCTTTGGAAATCTACTATTGGGCGAGAGTAATATATTAGACAATCGTGAAATGCAAATAAAAGATGTAAATACAAAAGAAGAAAAAAGTTCACAGAAAAGTTCACAGAAAATTATTACTCTTATTAGTCAAGATCCCAATATTACCACAAATAAAATGGCAGAAGCACTTGGTGTTTCTAGAAGAGCGATAGCAAAACAAATAGCAACACTAAAGGAATTAGGTAAAATTCGTCGTATTGGCCCAGACAAAGGTGGTTATTGGAAAGTAATATAACTTTGCGGAATAATAAAATGAGTAATGAAACAACTTTACTTTCTTTTTCAAACCAAAAAGCAATGGATGCTCTTTTAAAAGAGGAAAACTATTGTAATTTTGATTTACCTGAATATTTTTCTTTTTCGAATGTTCTAGCTGAAGCCAATAATTTAATTAATCAAAATACATCTCTTCAAACAACTTCTGCTAAAATGCATGATGAAGTAAATTACCAAATTATTGCCAATAAAGATGGTTTATACGCTTGGAGACCTTTTCAGTTAATTCATCCAATATTATATGTCAAACTTGTAAAATTAATAACAGAATACAATAATTGGGAATTAATATGCAATAGATTTAAAGAATTTCAAGAAAATCCAAAGATAAAGTGTGCTAGTATACCTGTAGTATCTACCGCTTCCCAACAAACACAAAAATCAAAACAAATATTAAATTGGTGGACTGAAGTTGAGCAAGCTTCTTTAGCAAAATCACTAGAATTTTCGTGTCTATACATGACAGATATAACCGATTGTTATGGTTCTATACATTAAGCGATAAATATTTAATAAGTGAAGATATTGATAATCCACCTAGTTAAATGCAGCTTAATGAAAAAAATAAAAGACATAATAACCAGCGACTTCTTTTGCAATTATATGATTTTGCGGAAAAAAATCAAAATTCTGGTCAATTAAAAAGAATTTTAACAAAGTTTTTTAAAAAATTAAAAATAGATTGTCAGAAAGATAATTTACCAGTACTTATTAGCATTATTGTTGATTTAGCTTACAATAATCCCTCTACGTACCCTATTTGTGCCGCTATTTTAAGTAAATTTATTGATTGTTTAGATACAAAAGATAAGAAAATATGTTTTATTTCAAAAATAAACAATAAATTTAAACAATTACCAAATACTGGATTTATGGATATTTGGTTACAGAGAATTAGCTATAACATTGATCCGTTATACAATTATGAAGAGAAATTATGTAAAGTAGCTAATGGAAAAGAGATTAAATTATGGAACTCCGATTGGTTGGAAGAACAATTTAAACAAAAAATTGAAAACTGCAGTTTTATCGATAAAAATAAATTAGAACAAATGTCATCAATTATCAGCCAAGAGGAGGTGGATGCATTTAAATTCCTTGGTTCATCTGATGATTTTGATTTATTTGATGAAGACGATATATAGTTTTTATGTACAAATTGTTTAATATTTTGGAAATATTAAATTTAATAAAAGCATTTATTGTTTCTTCTTGCACAATAAAAAATTAAATTTTATATTACCAGTCAAAGACCGTAGTTTGAATAGGGATAGTTGATCCAGCTATCTGTTAGTTTTGTTACCTAGTAAACTCTCAGGCAGTAAGGGCTTTCGGGCAATGCGGACTGCGGGGGATTAGTGAAACTTCGGTCTTTATTGTTTTTTTGAGGATAGTATGGAGTTTACAAAATTAAAAACAAATGAACAGTTAGCAAGAAAAATAGATATGGATTATAGCTATTTTACCTATCTTGTATACGTAAGAACTGATGAACAAAATTATACCCCTTATCTTATTCCTAAAAAAAACGGCGAATATCGTAAAATTGCAGCACCTTGCAAAAATTTAAAGTATATACAAAAACAGATAGCAAATTTCATATACCGCGAAGTAAAAATAAAAAATTGCGTTCATGGTTTTGCTCGTGGTAGAAGTATCAAAACAAATGCAAATTATCACCTTAAACGTAAACACATACTCAATATAGATATCAAAGATTTTTTTGATACAATAACAGCTAATCGCATTTATGGAGTGTTTCGAGGACATCCATTTAATTTCCCAGAAAAATTATCTTCCTGTTTAGCCAAGATTGCAACATATCACGGCAAATTAACTCAAGGATCTCCTCTTTCTCCTATTATTTCTACATTAGTGTGCAGACGATTAGACAATGATCTGAGTTCATTTGCCGTTAAATACGGACTACGCTATTCTCGATATGCTGATGACATAACGTTTTCTTCTGTTAAATCAATGAACGATCTTTTTAAAGAAAATCCTGTCACCAATGAAATCACCCTTTGTAAAGAATTAATTGATATAATTACCCGAAATGATTTTCAAATTAATAAGGATAAGATTCGTTATAGAAACAAAACACAACGAATGGAAGTTACTGGTCTTATTATCAATGATAAACCTAATTTACCAAGAAAATACCGAGATAAAATTCGAGCAATGCTTCATGCTTGGAAAAAATTTGGTTATGAAAATGCAGAAAAAGAATATCTTAACAAATTTTCAGAATGTAATAAAAATTTTAAGCAAGTCATCTATGGGAAATTAAACTTTTATAAAAATATTCGAGGTGTTACAGATAATCATTATCAAAAGATGGCCAGACTATTTAACATGCTATCTTCAGATATAAAATTACCTTTAAATCCAACATCTAAAGAAATCATACAAAAAGCTGTATGGGTTATTGAGAATACTATAAATGCAGAGAAACATAATACTCCAATTGAAAAAATGAGTCAGGGAACATGTTTTTTTCTTAAAAATGTTGGTATCGTAACTGCTGCACACGTTCTGTTTCCTAAAAAGAATAAAACCTCAAATGAATTTTCTCCAGATTTTAACCAGCCTCCTATGACTAATTTTTATATTCTTAATCCTATAAATCCTAGTCATCATGTTAATGTACAACTTATCAATATAGATAAAGACAGAGACTGGGCTATCTTATGTTTAAAAGATGCAAATAGTCTATCTATTAATAATGATTATTTTGAATTAGAAAGTTGCTCTAAATTTGAAATTGGAATAGATATTACATTATGTGGATATCCAAATTTTCATCTTGGACATCAAATTCGCACAGAAAGAGGACAAATTGTGGCTATTAAAACGGAACATGCTGTAAAAAAGTTTGAAATTACAGCTAATATACATCATGGGAATAGTGGTGGACCAATATTAAATGATAAAATGGAGGTTCTTGGTTGGGCTGATGCAGCAGCACCATCTATTGCCAATGAAATATGTGAACTTTTAGAACACTACAAAATAAAACAGTAAAAAAAGTCCATTATAACCTTTTAAGCGAATGTTATTTTATAAAGAACTTATCATTCTTGCAGATTTTATTAATACAAATTCCCTGATAAATTTTAGAAAAATTGGAAATTTCTTGTGGAATTATTTGAGGTTTAGAAGGTTTTGTGTATAAAATCATCACAATTTTCCCTGTAGATTCCCTGTTTTATGGTTGCAATAGTATTGCATCTTTAGTATGCTAGGTACCGTAAGGTTGTAATACACCGCCAATTATAACAAAACCTCACCTTGCGTGGGGTTTTGGTGTAAATACGCGAGAGAGTTGGGATTTGAAGCTCCCTCTGTCCCTGCGATGAGCCTTTCCCCTCCGTCATTCTGAGGAGCCAACAGGAGACGAAGAAACCATAAAATAAAAGCTTTTTTATCTTTGATATAAGGATATAATTAATATCTGTAGCCAATCCCAAAAATTGAAGCATACCCTTCATTATCATTTTTATTTTCATCACTATGAAATCCTAAATATGCACCGACAGCATACAACTCAACGTTATTTATCGGTGAATAAACATTTGACCACATTACCATATTATCTTGATGTCTGGTATTTTCAGCTCTCGTATTCAAATATGCCACATTTGTCTTAAAATTATCCCATGCATATCCCATACTTATATTCCACGCTTCCGATTCGCGATAATTATCAAAATATGCCGGCAAATTATCATTTACATTCGTTGTCGATATCGGATTTTTTATTCCATCAACATAAGCTTTTTTATATCCCGTTGCTACATTAAAATTACCATATTCCAGACTCACTCCCAAAGACAACTCTTTATCCGTGCGATTAAATATACCATACCCTGCCGAAGTATAAATTTTTGCCACATCTATTTGCCATTTTTTTTGAGTTGCCCAAACATATCCATCTTGTTTTTTTTCATAATCGGCATATCTGCTTGTCATACCTCGTCTGTTTGCATTATCCGGTGTATAAGAAAACCCTATTTTCAAACTATCATCAACCGGTAAAATATACGCTAATTTTAATGCCCTTCCGTCATTCAAAATAGAAGTAGACTTAGGAGTTGCATATATTGTTGATTTATAGCCGTTTCCCCAATTTTCATCACTTAAAAAATAGGTACTATTAGAATCATCAACATTCAAAAATGTAATATCTTTAGCACCTTTATGTAGCATTTTTGCTACATTATAAACATATCCGACATAAACCTCACCATAGTTAGAAAAATCAGTAAAATACGGATAAAACCTATATTCACCTTCACTTCTGTTAACATCATCTTCTCTCAACATAACAGTAGTTGATGCATAAACTCCGCTTTTATGATTTTTACTAAACTGATATTCAACCCCCAAAGCTGTATCTGCCCTCAAAATCCACCTATCAGGATGTTCATTTTCCCTGTCGGCATCACTCACTCCATAATAAGCTCCAACCAAGCCATCTGCTTTAAAATTCAGTTCACCGGCCAAAGACACCACCGGACACAATAACAAACAAAACACAATTTTTTTTAACATTATTTATTCCACCCCAAATATTTTAATCCTTCCAAAATTGAATAAACATCATAAAAAGCATTGTGGGGCTGTAAGCCTATTCTTTTCATATTTTCACTTAATCCTAACAAACCGGCAATTTCACCCGAAGATTGTTTTTTTATATCTATATTTTTTTGCCTATACTTATCACGAAACCAAAAAGCAATATTTTTATAATTCGGTTGTGTCTCATCTTTTATGTTGTGAATTTTCAACATTTCACGCACAACTTCCCCATCCCCATCGTTTTCTTTTTCAAAATCCCAACTATGAGAATAACAATTATCTGTCCCCGCAAATTCCTTAAACTTTGCATATGCATCTTCAAAATTGATTCCTTGGGATTCCATCACCTCATCTGTTATCCCTGTAAGCTCAACAAAATATTTAGGAATTCCTGTATGCAATTTGGGTTTTATATAAAAATTTAATTTACTCAAAACATTTAAATTATCATCTATTTTTATAGCGGCAATCTGAATAATTTCTCTATTTTGCCAACCACAAAAACCTTCTTCTTTCAACCCTTTATCAGCAATATATTCCGTATCATAAACAACAAAAGTCATAAAAAACTCCTTATCAAATAATAACAATAAATTATCTGCAATTACTTTTTTTAGCAACAAAAAATAACACATTTAATACAACGCAAAAAATTATACAAACAAAACAATATATTGTTCATAAAAAATCCTCTTGTCAAAAATATAGTTTTGTTCTATCGTCAGAATGCAGTGATGAGTTATCACTGTGGTGCTGAAAACATCTTACACAAATAATCCTCAGAAATGGGGAGTGAGTGATATAAGCGCATTTTTTGCGTCGAATAAGCTTGACTGCTGTGTACAGTTTTTCAGCTCCCCGCCTTTTTATCAAAGGCGGTTATTTTTAAGTGGAGGTAAAATTGAAAAACAGCAAAATTTCACATTCAAAAAATAGAGGCAAAACTCCTGATGGTATTCCCAATCAAGTTGATATTTATGTGGGAAATCGCATTAAACTACGTCGAAAATCAAACAACCGCCGAAAAACTGTTTGAATTAATAGAACATCTAAGTAAAAGTCATTATATGCAAAACAAATCTCTTTAATAACTATATTCAAATTCACTTGACTATAATTCTTTTTTACATAATCCCATCAAATAAAGAAACCCTGTTTTCAAAAAACAGGGTTTCTTTTATTTTAAGATGTTATCAGATTATTTGATAATCTTCGTTACAACACCCGTACCAACAGTTTGAAAACCTTCATGGATAGCAAAACGAAGACCTTCATCCATTGCAATCGGGTGAATCAATTTAACAGTCATCGTAATGTTATCTCCTGGTTTTACCATTTTTGTACCTGCAGGTAACTCAACCGAACCTGGTACTTCCTTAGTTCTGAAGTAAAATTGCGGACGATAGTTTGAGAAGAACGGAGTATGACGACCACCTTCTTCTTTTGTCAAAAAAGAACATTCGCATTGAAAGTCTGTGTGTGGCGTAATTGAACCTGGGGCAGCCAAAACCTGACCGCGTTTAACTTCTTCTTTGCTTATTCCACGCAACAATACAGCGATGTTATCGCCTACTCTACCTTGATTTACCAATCTGCGAAATACTTCAATACCGGTACATTTAGCCTGTTTGGTGTCTCTGATACCAACAATTTCGATTTCTTCACCAACTTTCAATACACCGCGTTCTACACGTCCTGCTACAACTGTACCACGACCTGTAATCGAAAATACATCTTCAACCGGCATCAAGAATGGTTCAACTTCCGGCTGCTCATTATTAAAATAAGCATCCAAATCCTTTTTTGTAACTCCTTTTTTTCGCATAAAGGATATTACTTCTTTAATTCTTTCTTCCATATATAAAAATATTAAAAAGTTATATATTCATAATAAAAACATAAAGTTATCATAATAAAATTTATTTTAAATGCAAGCAAAAACCCCTGCCGAATTTCTACAGCAGGGGTTCAACTTATCCGTTATGTTATCAGATTATTTAATAATCTTAGCAACAACACCGGCACCAACAGTGTGACCACCTTCACGGATAGCAAAACGAAGACCTTCGTTCATTGCAATTGGGTGAATCAATTTGGCTGTCATTGTGATGTTATCGCCAGGCATTACCATTTCTGTACCGGCAGGCAATTCGATTGAACCTGTTACGTCTGTTGTACGGAAATAGAATTGCGGACGATAGTTTGAGAAGAACGGAGTATGACGACCACCTTCTTCTTTTGTCAAAATATAGCATTCACATTGGAAGTCTGTGTGTGGGGTAATTGAACCAGGAGCTGCCAAAACTTGACCGCGCTCAACTTCTTCTCTCTTTGTACCACGCAACAATACACCAATGTTATCACCGGCTTCACCTTGATCCAACAATTTACGGAACATTTCAATACCGGTACATGTGGTTTTTTGTGTATCTCTGATACCTACGATTTCGATTTCTTCACCAACTTTCAATACACCACGTTCTACACGTCCTGTTACAACGGTACCACGACCTGAAATTGAGAATACGTCTTCAATCGGCATCAAGAACGGTTGATCTTTCGGACGTTCCGGTTGTGGAATGTAACGATCTACTTCTGCCATCAATTGTTTGATTGCTTCTTTACCCATAGTAGCATCGCCATCTTCCAACGCTACCAATGCTGAACCTTTTACGATTGGAATTTCATCGCCGGGGAATTCATATGATGACAACAAATCACGAATTTCCATTTCAACCAATTCCAACAATTCCGGATCATCAACTTGGTCTACTTTGTTCATGAATACTACCAATGCAGGAACACCTACTTGACGTGCCAACAAAATGTGTTCACGTGTTTGAGGCATCGGACCGTCTGCTGAAGATACAACCAATATTGCACCATCCATTTGAGCTGCACCGGTAATCATGTTCTTTACATAGTCTGCGTGACCAGGACAGTCAACGTGGGCATAGTGACGATTTTCTGTTTCATATTCAACGTGTGATGTAGAAATGGTGATACCGCGAGCTCTTTCTTCAGGAGCTTTATCAATGTTTGCATAATCTACGAAATCTGCTCCGCCTGCTTCTGCCAATACTTTGGTTATTGCTGCGGTTAATGTTGTTTTACCGTGGTCTACGTGACCAATGGTACCAATGTTGCAGTGAGGCTTATTGCGCTCAAACTTCTCTTTTGCCATTTTAA
>JAZUAM010000005.1:0-3376 GCA_045637985.1 Alphaproteobacteria bacterium | reverse complement strand
ACAAAATAAAAAATCCCGGTTAACCGGGAAATCTTGGTAGCAGCGGAGGGATTGTGTATTCCCACACACTTCGTGTGCGGGCCCCTTTCCAAATCGCAACGGTTTCGCTGCGTTACACTTGCAAAACCTGCTTTTTTGTCGCCCCCCCCGACACGCGGATTATGATATACCAGTGCTGGGGAATTTCTCCGCACGAACTCCCCAGAACCCCGCCATTTTTTAAACATTTTTCCATGTAAAGTTTTAAACAAATGGATAATTTACTCTTTATAAAACAAATCTATATAATCCTTATAATACCATTTTTGAGCATAAGCATTATCACCAAGTTTTACCAGAATTCCCATTTTTACCAATCGTTCTATCATCTTATAGCCAGACGGCTTTGTTGTGCCTGTCCATTTCATAATATCTGAAATACCAACAATAGGCATTTTATATAAGTTTTCTAAAACATTCATGGTTGATTGTGATACAGCTTTGCTTAAAACTTTTACTTTGTCTGTATCTCGTTCGCGTAACTTGGTAATTATTGCACATGTTTTTATCGCAGAATTTGCCGTTTCAATAATTCCATCTAAAAAGAAATCCAACCACCCAACAATATCACCATTATGATAATTGTTTAATTTTTGATAATACACATCCCTATGTTGTTTGAAATATGCTGACAAATACAATATCGGCATTTCCAACAATTTTTTATACCATAAAAACATAGTTATCAACATACGACCTGTTCGACCATTACCATCATTAAAAGGATGAATTGTTTCAAATTGTGCGTGCAACAACCCCGCTTTAACAAGCGGTAAATAATCATCGTCTGCATGCATAAATTTCTCTAAATCATTTAATGCACGGTTCATATCTTCAACTGGTGGCGGAACATAAGTAGCGTTATCCGGTCTAGTACCCCCAATCCAATTTTGACTAGTTCTAAACTCTCCAGGATAAGAATTATGTGTACTGCGTGCTTTCAACATCAATTTTGAATGTAATTCCCTAATAAACCTTAATGACAAAGGAAAATCTTTGGCACGAACAAGCCCATAATTCAATGCGTCTATATAATGTATAATATCGTCAACATCTTCAGGTAAAGAAGAGCTTGGTTCAACATTTTCTTTTTCAATCACATCCATCATTGTGGCATTAGTGCCCTCTATTTGACTTGATGAAGATGCATCCTTCTTTACAAACATAACCAAAAACCAATCTTTATCAGGTAACAATTCTGTAATTCCATCCAATTTACCTAATAGTCTTATGGCTTCCGTATGTTTTGATATTATAGTATTTGGCAAAGACAATCCCACAATCGGCGGAAATTCATCGGGTATAAAAGCCTTAAAACCCGCAGATTGCTGTACAAAACTACCTATTTTTATATTATTCACGACTTCACCTTTTAGTAAATATACTATCATAAAAACTTTACTTTGCAAACACAAAAGTAAACTTTTTTGGCAAAAAACTTTACTTTTAATCTTCAAAAGTAAACTTTTTTAATAAATATTATTGACGATAATAAAACCCAAAAAAAACACTACAAACTCACACTCCTGCCATTTTTTAACCTTTTTTCTATGTAAAGTTTTTTAACTGGTAAAATTTCATCACAATTTGCTATTATATTTACTACAAGGAACTAAAATGAAACTGTATCACTATGCACCAAAGAATAACACTATATTGACCGACGGTTTGTTTTCATACGCAAAGCACCCAACCGACCTAAAACGATATTCGTCATACGCAAAATCAAACAAACGCAAAGATGTTATTGCATGGATGGACAAAACATTTCCTGGGCGCAGCAGAACGGTTTCTTGTTTAACCGAACCTATAAAATGGCGTGGAAATGACCCGATTCTAAAAAAAATGGTAAAAAGTTCTGTCTTGTTTTCTTTTGAACTTGACGACTTAATCAAAGATGGGTTGGTAGAATCAATATGGTGTCGGGATGATTTGGCAAAAAAGGGTCGAAAACTGCATATACACAAAGGGTGCGACAACTATTTTTACAAAGTTAAACCAAACGAAATTGATACATCACCTTTAACATGGGAAAAGGTTGATATAAAAAAACAATTGCTATATGGCGCAGTACGACATTATATGATTGTGCTTAAAAAAGGCATTATTCCAGCCAAATATATAAAACAAGAAAAATTTAATTTGATTTCTTGGATAAAACAACTGTTTCACAATTCATAATAAAAGGTTTGCGTTATACTGGCCGACCATGATCACAGTTTCAAAACTTGCCCTTAAGTGCACGTTTTCTTTTGTAAGACAACACTTTCACCTAGTTCGAAAGTTGAAAAAATAGAAAACAACAAAAAACTATCGTTTTCGAACTCTTTATGATATACTTTTAAGTAGTGGATAAGGAAAAAAAATGGTTTTGAGAATAAATTTTCCCGAAAAAAAAGAAAAAGAAAAGAAAGAGAAATTTGACAGAGGTAGAGTTTATATTGAAATAAAACTAAAATACGAAAATCTTAGGCAAGCAGATTTTCCAGAAAGCAGAATTGTTGATAAAAACTGGTCTACAAATGCTGAAATTCCACATCACGGTATGTCTATTGAACAAAATGGTGATTGGAATTATCACAAATCCCCGATTGTAAAACATAATATACTTGATTATAAAATTTTTCCAAAATATAGAATTTCGCTTAATTGTGTTGCTAATGGAAACTTGTTTTTAGCATTAGATGAATATTTTTCTCTGGGGAAAATAAACGGAAAGGTTGTAAGAAGTAATCCGGTCAACGGTTATTACAAAACTCCCAGACGTGGGGATGATAACATGTGGTTGATACGTTCAGATCCAGTTACTCTCTATTTTATGGAAGAAGCAGATAACCAATTGATTGAAGATATAAAGGAAATTACTAAACCATATAGAAATCCTATAAAAACACCCGAAACGGATAAAGTTTTTGCACAAGGACAATTAAAAGACGCGGAATGGATGTCGTATTCAAAAGAGAGCCAACCAGAAGATTTAGTAAAACTTATGAAAAGAGCGGAAAATTTAAATCCAGACTTAGCACGTGAGATTCATATGTATGCAAAAGCCGATGGAATATCAGTAATAAACGAAAAGGGTAAAATTAAGTCTCTTGTTGAAGGAGATGTTTATACACGATTATTTAGAATAAGTGCGGGGCAATATTACGCGATCAACGAATATGTTGATGAATATGAACGAACACATTCTAGATTGCGAATAGGTCGTGGGCTTAATATAGATAGATAATGTTGTGCGATAGAATCGTTATGTTTGTTTTCTCTTGAACCCATCAATATCTCGTCCAAACTCCAACAATTCTGTTCGTGAAGTGCATATATTATCCAACCAACT
>JAZUAM010000004.1:0-53759 GCA_045637985.1 Alphaproteobacteria bacterium | reverse complement strand
ATTAATAATCGTATACTGATTGTCATCAATATTTACAATTGCACCTTTCTCTTTCCAAAAATCAATAGATGCAGATACATCATCTTGAGAAACTCCGGTAGTTTTTTCACCAAAAATATAATCACTAATACCAGAGATATTCATAGAAGCGACTGCTCCCATAGGACTCCCCATTTCACTTCCGTCAGAAAGGATAATTCCGTCATCAAAACGAATAGTTCCGTTGTTAACGGCATTAAGATTGATTGTACCTAATAAAGAATGGATTGCATTAGATTTTTTAGTAAATACACCATCACCATCAATATCGGTTTCAACATAGTTGCCGGAGAAGATACTTTCGCCATTGTCGGCAGTGATGTTTAGAGTTCCTAGCACATTTAAGATAGCACCGCCGAATGCCATTTGTCCGCCATGAGCATAGTTGTTATAGAAACTGCTGTTGGTGAGGGATAGATCATTGTTTGCAGTTATGATAGCTCCGCCCATTGCCGCTTGTCCACTATGAGCATAGTTGCCTATGAAATCGCCGCTGATGCTGCTGATGCTGCCGCTATTAGTTATAGCCCCGCCTGAGGCTGTTTGTCTACCATAAGCATGGTTACCGATGAAATCGCCGGTAATACCACCGATGGTTGCAGAATTCTGAATAGCTCCAGCACTGGCAGCGTCGTTTTCAGAATAAGTATAGTTACCAATGAAATCTCCGATAATATTTTTTATATTACTACAATCGTGTTGCCCGTTACAATCATTTGAAATAGCCCCACCAAGTGCCAGTTGTTCACTATGAGCATAGTTTCCGATAAAGTCGCCGGCGATGTTGCCGATGGTGCCGTCATAAGAATTATAAATAGCCCCGCCCTCTGCATGTTCTCCGTCATAAGCATAGTTTCCGATAAAGTCGCCGGCGATGTTGCCGATGGTGCCGTCATAAGAATTATAAATAGCCCCGCCCTCTGCCTGTTCTCCGCCATAAGCATAGTTTCCGATGAAATCACCGGTAATGTCGCCGATGGTGGCGTAATTAGTATTAGAAATAGCCCCGCCAGAGGCATAAGCTTGTTTACTATGAGCATAGTTTCCGATGAAGTTGCCGGTAATGTTGCCTATAGAAGAATAAGGGTAATTATGAATAGCCCCGCCAAATGTATGATTTTTTTCATTATGAGCATAGTTACCGATGAAATCAGCATTTAGAGGTTTGTCAAAGATTGAATTGTTATAAATAGCTCCACCAAAGGAAGTGCTATTACCATTAGTATATGCAATATTCTTAAATACAACGGACTGAGTGTTACTTTCGTTAAGGTTATCATCTAGTCGATTACTAGTTTCGCTATAATCATCGGGTTTGTGATAGGTGTATTTGTAATAAGCACCATTGATAAGTACTATATCAGAATCAGATTCAGTTGCAGTTGCCCAAGTTACCTTAGGATCGGTTAATTTGTTTAAATAATCAGTATTAATTTCAGGAGTTGTAATTTCGGCAAAGGTAGGAGAAACAAGAGCAGTGCTAAGCGCAAGACTATATAAAAGAGGCTTTACCCCCCCCATGAGTTTTTAAGGGAAATACAACGGGTTACGACGTTAACATTCTGTTTTAACATGAGGATATCCTCCTTTTTTAGTCCTTAAAATATCTTTCATTATACCACATTTTGACGTCACTAGCAAAGCTTTTTTGTTTTTTTGATGAGATCCCTTGATTTTGATGAGGAATGCCTCATCAAAAAGGGATGACATTTTGTTTTATGGATTCCTTTTATGGACTGCTTCGTCGTTGTCACTCCTCGCAGTGACAGAGTAGTGGTGGACTGCTTCGTCAGCTAAAGCTTAATAGCAAAGACAGTGTCTAAAAAGAATCGCCATTTTTGATACATAGACTCATCTAATTTATGCTTTTAACAGATAAATTGTTAAAATAGATTTAATGAGGAGATTTTTTTATACTTGAAAAATAAAAATATTGTTGTATAAAAGCTTCGGAAGATAAGACACCCCTGGAGGTCTTATCAGTTTTTTATAGAAAAAAGGAAAATAAAATGATTACTTTTAATGCAGAAAAAAGAGAAAAAGCAGGTAAGGGGGCAGCTCGTGCATGTCGTCGTGAGGGTCGTGTTCCTGCCGTTATTTATGGTGGAAAGCAAGAGCCGATTATGATTTCTTTGCATCCTGTTGAAGTTGAAAAAGCTTTGGATATCAGAGGTTTTTATGATATGGATGTTGAAGTTGTTTTGGATGGTAAAAAAATTGCGGTTATCTGCAAAGATGTTCAATTCCATCCTGTTTCTGATAAGGCTATTCACGTAGATTTCGTCAGAAAATAAAAACTCGTCTAACAGCGCATCTAAGAGCCAAAATATGCGAATATTCGGCTCGGTTATGTACTTCTTTGTACACTCGCTCGCCGAATTTCTTATTTTGACTTTATCTGCACTGTTATCCAAGTTTTTTGGTAGAGATATAAAAGCGGTTGGAGTGTTTTTCTTTAACCGCTTTTTTTATAAAAGGAAGAATATAAAATGTTTTTAATTGTCGGTCTTGGGAACCCCGGAAAAGAATATGAAAATACGCGTCATAATGCCGGATTTATGGCGGTTGATGCTTTGGCCGATGAATATGGTTTTGCGCCGTTTAAGGCAAAATTTGACGGAGCTATCTCTGAGGGGAAAATAGAGGGTGAAAAAGTTTATTTGCTTAAACCTCATACTTATATGAATTTATCCGGTAATTCGGTTGTAAAAGTGGCTAATTTTTACAAAATTTTGCCGCAAAATATTATCGTGATTCATGATGATATGGATTTGCCTATCGGGAAGCTTAAGGCAAAGCTTGGCGGCGGTGCCGGCGGACATAATGGCTTAAAATCAATAGATGCCGCAATTACACCTAATTATAATCGTATAAGAATCGGTGTGGGACATGCAAAAGATAAAGGTGCTGATGTTGTAAATTATGTTTTGTCAGGTTTTGGAAAAGAAGATAAAAAAAAGCTTGATGAAACAATTGAGACAATAGTTAAAACAATAGGAATTTTGATAAAAAAAGGTGTGGCAGAATATTCGAATCAGTTGGGAATGTTGCGACACGCATAAGGGTTTTTTGATTGAAAAAGAAAATATTATCATTTATAAGCTTAGTAAAATAGTAATTGGTCGGAGTTTTTTGAAATGGGTTTTAATTGTGGAATCGTCGGATTGCCGAATGTCGGAAAATCTACACTTTTTAATGCGCTTACACAGACTATTGCGGCTCAGGCGGCAAATTTTCCTTTTTGTACGATTGAGCCAAATACCGGTCGTGTGGCAGTGCCGGATAAAAGATTGGATAAGTTGGTTGAAATGGTGGCGCCAAAATCGGTTGTGCCGACACAACTTGAATTTGTTGATATTGCCGGCCTTGTAAAAGGTGCTTCAAAAGGCGAGGGTTTGGGTAATCAGTTTTTGGCAAATATCAGGGAAGTTGATGCAATAGTTCATGTGTTGCGTTGTTTTGAGGATGAAAATATTACCCATGTTGAAGGTTCGGTTGATCCGATAAGAGATGCGGAAATTGTGGAAACAGAGTTGATGATTGCAGACCTCGAATCGTTGGAAAAACGATTTGATCAAGCACAAAAAAAAGCCAAAGGCGGAGATAAGGAAGCGATAATAAATGTTAGTGTTATGGGGCCGATTATTGAAGCTTTGAAAACAGGAAAACCGGCAAGAACGGCTGCGCCGGATATGGCAAATAAGGATGCTTATAAAGCATATAAAATGTTGCAGCTTTTGACATCTAAGCCGGTTTTGTATGTTTGTAATGTTGATGAAAATTCAGCCGCTGAAGGTAATGAATTTTCTAAGAAAGTTTTTGAAAAAGCAAAAGCCGAAAACGCTCGTGCAGTGATTATTTCAGCAGCTATAGAATCGGAAGTTGCGCAACTTGATAATGAAGAAGAAAAGCAAGAGTTTTTGGCAACACTCGGTTTGGAAGAAACCGGTTTGGCAAAAATTATTCGTGAAGGATACGAGCTTTTAGGTTTGCAAACTTATTTTACGGCGGGACCGAAAGAAGTTCGTGCATGGACTTTTGTCAAAGGCTCAAAAGCGCCTGTTTGTGCCGGTATAATTCACTCGGATTTTGAGCGAGGGTTTATTCGAGCTGAAACAATTTCGTATGATGATTTTGTAAAATTTGGCGGTGAACAAGGAGCCAAAGAAGCCGGAAAAATGCGATCCGAAGGAAAAGATTATGTTGTGAAGGATGGGGACTTGCTCAACTTCCTCTTTAATGTGTAAAAAAATTGTCTAAAAGTTTTATAGAGCCATTTTCTGCAGGCTCGAAAAATTCATGTACTATTTGTGTACACTAAAATTTTTCTCGCTTTGAAAATAACTCTATAAATTCTTTTATCCAACTTTTTTGAAAAAATTAAGGATATAAAAATGCGATTAGTTCTGTTTCAACCCGATATTGCGCAAAATACAGGGACAATGATGAGACTTTGTGCTTGTGTTGATTTGGGAATCGATATTATCGAGCCTTGCGGGTTTATTTTTAATGATAAAGCGATGCGTCGTGCCGGTATGGATTATTTGGATATGGTTGATTATCGCAGACATAATTCTTGGAATGATTTTTTGAGATATAGAGAAGAACATTCGCAAGAATATGGACGAATCGTATTGATGACAACAAAAGCAAGTCAGCCTTATACGGATTTTGAGTTTGAGAAAAATGATGTGATTTTGATGGGACGCGAATCGGCAGGCGTTCCGGAAAATGTTCATAAAATTGCAGATGCGCGAGTGATAATTCCAATGAATGAAAAGGCGCGGTCTATTAATGTTGCAGTTTCGGCAACAATGGTGATTGGTGAAGCTTTGAAGCAATGTGATTTGTTCCCGAAAATAAAATAATATTTTTTTTGTACAAAAAACTTGAAAGTTTTGTCCATATATGGTATTGTGCGCCCATAATTAAAGATTATGAAAATATTATTGGGTGGTTTTCAGGCACGTTTGAGAGGCTCTTTTTATCCCGATAAATTAAAAAATAAGAAACTATGGCAAAAGAAATTGGAGGAGTTTACGGAGTAACCCCTCGTATACATCCTAATTGGGATATGAGAGGATCTTCTTCGAGAGCAAAATGGGCTAAAAAAGAAGAGCCTTATGTCTCTCGTAAAGAGTTCATTGAGCTTATGGAAAAAAATTTTCCAAAGGCGTATCTGCAGGAGATGGGGGACCATCTTCAAGCGGATGAACGAGGTATTGTGGTTTTTCAGGCGGCTTTGATGCCGTATGATCGCGATATTGCGATTAATCCGGCTCTCAAGTCACATTGTTCATACTGTGTGAAAGAAATGGATAAGGTGTTGAAAATGCCTTATGCGTTTGAAAGTCGAACGTATTGGCTTGAAAAAGGTAAGATTACGCCATTGCTTACTCCGGAGACGGTGTTGGAAGATAATGCTGCCGAAAAAGCAGTAGTCTTTTTGTTAGACAAACACGGTTGGCACGGGGTGATTAATAAGGGTGTTTATAATGTATCCTGTGGAGTTCACCAGAGACCTTGTCGCGTTTATGAGGCGGAAGGTAATCTGATTCTGTTGAATCTGACAAACGGTGTTATAAACATCGTAACGGCGAAAGATATTTCGTTGGAGATCATCGAAGACCCGATGAAATTCTATTGCGGTGGAATTAAATTCCGCAGAGAAAAGTATGGCTATGTTAAATCGTAGTCAAAAAACTGAAAAGAGAGAACGTTGAGAGTTGTAGAAACTTTCGACGTTCTTTTTTTTATTGACTAAAGTTTAGGATGAATGAGCCAAAAAAAAACATTATCTGAAAAGTAGAAACTTGGTAAATTCATACATAAAAAATAGTTTTATAATCGAATTATTAACTTTTTTGAGTTAAAACTGTTTTTGTTATTGAAAATTAAGTTTTTATTGCTTAAGTTAAACCTGTATTAGTTGTTTTGCAACTATGAGTAAAATTAAAACCATATGGAGAATATTAAAATGAAAAAGCTTTTGAGTGTATTCTGTGCTGTTATCGCTTTGTCTGCTTGTTCTACTTTGAGCGAAAGCTCTTTGTTTGGCGGTAGCGAATGCGAATCTAAAATGGCTCGTGATTTTATGGCTAATGCTGAAGACAGAGTTTTCTTTGCTTATGATAGTTCTGCTATTTCTGCAGATGCTGCCGAAGTTTTGGATACTCAAGTTAAATGGTTGAAGAAACATGAAAATGTTAATGTTGTTGTTCAAGGTTACTGCGATGAAAGAGGTACCAGAGAATACAACTTGGCTTTGGGCGAAAGACGTGCTAATGCTGTTAAACAATACTTGATTTCTAAGGGTGTTGCAGCTAACAGAATTTCAGTTATTTCTTACGGTAAAGAAAGACCGGCTGTTTTGGGTAACAACGAAGCAGCTTGGGCTCAGAACCGTCGCGCAGTTACAGTTGTAGCCGGTAACTAATTCTGGCTTTATTAGTATAAAGTTTCACATTACTTGAAAATCTGCTCCTGATTTTTGTTTGGGGGCAGATTTTTTGGTACTTGTACTTTAAGTGCTTTTGTATTAGATTAAAATTAACTTTATGATAAATATATTTGCGAGGAAATATGAAAAAATCTGTTTGGTTGTTGTCGAGCGCGTGTGTGTTGTGGACGATGAATGTGTATGCAGTGTCAAATAATGCATTGCAACGTCAAATTGATGCCATAAAAGAAGATTTGCAAATTATTCAGCGTAATATGGCTCGGGGCGGAAGCGGATCCGGACAAGATGTAGTTGTGCAAGTCAGTCAGATGGATGAAACATTGCGCCAGGCAATCGGTCGGATGGATATGATTGAGCATCAAATAAAAACCTTAGAGGATAAGATTAATATGATTAACAAGGATGTTGATGTTCGTTTGAATATGATTGAAGGAAAACCTATAGCCGGCGGGGGGATGAGTAATCAACAAGTTGTTAAAAAATTTGATGCTCAGGTTGCATCGGAAGCTCCAAAATCGTTGGTGGGTGCTTCTATTGCCAGAGGTAGTGACTTGCCGGATGTTAAAACCAAAACAGCCGAACAGATTTATCAAGAAGGGTTGGATGCTATTAATGCCAATAATTATGATAATGCGGCAGATAGATTTACGGCTGTTTTAACAAAATTTCCTGATCATAAATTGGCTTCGAATGCGCAATATTGGTTAGGCGAGGCTTATTATGGTAAAAAAGACTATGCAAAAGCTGCTGTTGCGTTTGCAAAAGGGTATGAAAAATATAAAGACGGAAATAAGGGAGCTGATAATATTTTGAAATTGGGTTTGTCTATGCAGATGTTGGGAAAGAAAGAAGAGGCTTGTACTGCATTTGTTAATTTGGCAAAAGAGTTTCCGAAAGCTCCGGATAATCTAAAAAACAGAGCGGAACAGGCCGCTAAAGAATTGGCTTGTAAAAAATAGCAGATGAAAGAATTTTTTGAAAAATATCAAATAAAAGATGAAATAATTGCTGTTGGGGTTTCCGGTGGAGCAGATTCTTTGGCTTTGGTTTTGCGTATGAAAGAAGCGGGAAAAAAGCCAATAGCATTGACGGTGGATCACGGGTTGAGACCGGAATCCGGAAAAGAAGCAGAATTTGTAGCAGAAATTATGCGCGCCAATGGGATTGAACATCATATTTTGGTTTGGGAAGGGGATAAACCTGAGATGGGTGTTGAAGAGGCAGCCAGACAGGCCAGATATGGTTTGATGTTTGAGTTTTGTCGTAAAAGAGAAATTGGCATATTGGCTACAGGACACCATATGCGAGATCAGGCAGAAACATTTTTGCTTAGGATGCAAAGAGGTAGCGGCGTATTCGGGCTAAGTGGGATATTGCCGATTAGTGAAAGAGACGGAATTGTTATTATACGCCCCCAATTAAACATTTCACCCGTTGATTTACGTGAATATCTACGAGAAAAGGGAATTGACTGGGTTGAAGATCCGATGAACCAAGATGAAGATTTTGCGCGTGTTAAAATAAGAAAATTTTTGCCGAAGTTGGCTGAAATAGGGTTAGATGAAAGAAGAATAGCTCTTACCGCAGGAACAATAGCAAATACAAGAGCTTTTTTACAAAAAGAAGTCGATAAATTTGTCAGTAATAATGTTCGTTGGTGGGATGGAATTGTTGCCAGTATGAGTTGGATTAAACTGAAAGAGCTTGATATTGAAGTGGCAATGCCTGTTTTGGGACAATTGTTGCAAAAGGTCGGTAAATCGGTTTATATACCTGAGGCTGATGAAATTTTGAGAATTTTGATGACAAAAGGGGATTTTAAAGGATGTACCTTGGGTGATTGTGAATTATTTATAGCTGCAAAAAGATTATGGATTGTGCCTCAGGATAAAGATAATCGGTTGATGACAAAAAAAGATTGGGGTGTATTTGTTGAAAAATTCGTTTGTTACAAAAATGCGGGGTTGCCATATAAGGTAAGAAGGGCTTTGTGGCTTATTATGGAAGGTAAAAATGGCTAAATCTAAGAAAAAGTCAGAATTTATTACAACCGGGTTGGTAGCTCAAAACAGAAGAGCCGGTTTTGATTATTTGATTGAAGAAAAATTTGTTGCCGGTTTGGAGCTATTAGGGACAGAGGTTAAGTCTTTGCGTTTAGGGCATGCCAATATTAATGATGCATTTGGCATTGAAAAAAATGGTGAAATATTTATCTCTAATATGTTTATTGCCGAATATGCTAATAAAGGTTATTCGTCACATGCGGAAAAAAGAGAAAGAAAACTTCTTTTACGTAAAAAAGAAATTATTGATATAATAAATGCGTTGGCAAAAAAAGGAGCTACGCTGGTTGCCATAAGGTTGTTTTTTGATAATAGAGGGAAAGCCAAACTTGAGGTGGGACTTGGAAAAGGTAAGAAGCTTTATGATAAAAGAGATGCTATTAAAAACCGAGAATTAGATCGAAAAATTCGTCTTAAAGATTTTTAGTTTTTGATATGTATTTATTCTTAAAAAATTAAGGAGAAATCGGATGCTTGATGCTGAAAAATTGCAAAAGATGAAAGATAAGAATATAATCTCAGAAGAAGATTTGATTCAGCATAAATATCGTTTGGCAGCCAAAGCTTTGAATAAAGAAGATATACAATCATCGGTAAATGGTGTTGTGTATATTGTTTTAGCTTTTTTTATCGGAACATTGGGGATTCATAACTTTTATGCCAGATATTGGAAAAGAGGTTTGGTGCAATTGTTTTTGACAATGATTGCACAATTTGCATTATATATTCCGTTGTTGTTTACGGCATTATGGGCAGAAATGGAATTGTTGTTTGTAAACAGAGATGCAAAAGGACGAATATTTAAGGGAAAAAGAAAACTTATATGGCTTTTGCGTTTAGGGTCGGTGTTTGTTGTGGTTTGGAGTTTGATGTCTGTTAAAACGGCAAATATTGATGCAATTTTGCAAATGATGAATGAAATGTATGGGGTTGTTGAAGAACAAAATTTTAGTGGGATGTAATAAATATAATTTTTTTTGAAAAAAGTTCTTGCAAAATAAAAAATATATGTTAATTATCTTTTCACCGATGCGGGCGTAGCTCAGGGGTAGAGCGCAACCTTGCCAAGGTTGATGTCGTGGGTTCGAATCCCATCACCCGCTCCAATTCTAACTCTCCTTTTATGGAGAGTTTTTTTATGCGGTGAGGTTCGGTGGGGTTCATCGGTTCATCGTCAAAATGTGGGGGGGCATCGGGTTCATCGTCAAAATGTGGGGCAAGAGTAAAAAATTATAAAAAATATTAATCATCAGTTCGACCTGTTATTTAGTAAGTTAAGCACATAAAATTCTAAAGTTTTGGGAAAACGAGGATTTTTTTGTCATTGCTGTATCACTCTGCTGTAGCACTTGCGATTTTAGCGATATTTGCAATTTTTAAGCAAAAAAATAACCTGCAAAATCAGCAGGTTAAAAAGTAAATTGGCGGATAGAGTGAGATTCGAACTCACGGTACCCTTTGGAGGTACACACGATTTCCAATCGTGCGCCTTCGACCACTCGGCCATCTATCCTTTAGAAATCGTTGTTAACTTAAACAAATATATTTAAATATGCAATATATATTTTGGGTTTTTGCTATAAATAGTCTTGAAATAGAGGGTAAAATGTGATAGAAATGTACTGTAAATAATAAGTCTATGTATACAAAATACGGAGAAATCCAAGGCGAAGTAGCTTTCAGACTTTGGATGTTCGGACTGGCGCTTGCCGAACTTGAAAGAAATCCTATTAAGGATAAAGTGGGTAATTTGTTGGGTAAAGTTAAGGCTTTTGCAATGAGCGAGATTGTTCAAAAGCAAGCTTCCCAAGAGCAAAAAGAAGATTTGCAAAAAGTAATCCAAAGATTGCTTAATCTTCTTTAAAATATTAAAAATTTGTTATACCAAAGACGCTGAATAGCCTCTTTGGTATTTTTTTTGCAGATATCTTGTAATTAACTTTTCATTAAATTAAATTATGTAATATTATAACCATAACAATAGTGTAAAAAACTTGCTTTTAAAATTATTGTGTGCTAGTAAAACCCTACGAAACTATGGATTACTTTGAAAAATGATAATTGATAGTAGCAATAAAAAACAAAAAAGCATTTTGACTAATAAGTGTTTTTATCAGACGACGGCTCGAATTATGCGCGATTTCGAGGAAAAGGGATATGCGAATTCTGCTGATGAGACCGCGAAGGTTATTTCTGCATATCATGCTATAGTGAAGAAGAAAGCAAAAAATAATTATAATGCAGATTATAATGATGCGTTTCGTCGTATTGATAGTGCGATTCAAACTTTAGCTAATCAGGTATTTTATGACTGCGATAAAAAAAGTTTTGATTATGCGTATCATTCTTTTGAAAAATTTGATCACATTTCCGCAATAGTTACTCGTCAGAGAACAAAAAAAGGTTTTCTTTAGTCTGTTTGATATATTCTTGTATATCACTGGTATATCTGTGTTGCCAAAATTTATTTTTTAGGATAAATTTCGGTTATTGGGTTATTGTAAATTTTGAGGTTTTTTATGACTAAAATATCTTTAATCGGTTGCGGACGTTGGGGAACTTTTTTGGGGTGGTATGCCGCAAATTATGGCAAAGCTGAAGAAGTTCATATGTATGATATTCCAACATCTCCAAATTTTATAGAGTTGAAAAATACTCGCAAAAATGCATATTTGTCTCTTAGTGATAATATGTTTTTGTTTGATAATTTAGAAGCAATTTTGAAAAATGATTTTATAATAGTTTCTATAGGATGCCAATATTTTAGAGGGCTATGTAAAGAATTGAATGCTTTTGATTTGTCAGGCAAAACTTTTTTGTTAGCGATGAAAGGTTTGGAAGAACCATCAGGTGAACGGATGCTTGAAATTATGCGTTCGGAAATAAAACAAAATATTCATATTGCTACATTGGGCGGTCCGGGACATGTTCAGGACTATATGAAAGGGGTTCCTTCTGCGGCTGTTGTGGATAGTGATGAAGAAAAAACAAAAGAAACGGTTATTGATTTGATGCAAAGTTCTTTAATCAGACTTTATTATGGGGATGATTTAGTCGGTAATCAGATTGGTGCAGCAATGAAAAATGTTATCGGTTTGGCTGCCGGTATCTTAGATGGACTTGAGTGGTACGGGCTTAAGGGGGCATTGATGGCAAGAGCTCCGGTTGAAGTCGGACGGTTGATTAAACATTATGGTGGGAATCCGATGACTGCATATGGCTTGTCGCATTTAGGTGATTATGAAGCTACATTGTTTTCAAAAAACAGTCATAATAGGATGTTTGGAGAAAAGTTTGCTCGAGGAGAAGATTTCGGAAAGCTTGCAGAAGGTGTTCCTACATTAAAAGCGGTTAAGGCTGTTGCTGATAAATATAATATTGATATGCCGATAAGCCAAGCTTTATATAAGGCAATTTATGAAAAAGGAAACATAAAGGAAATTATCACGGGATTGTTTGAACGAGCGCTGAAGAGAGAATTTAATTAGTAAAAAGACCTCTATTGGGAGGTCTTTTTTGGGGTGATTGGTTTGATCTTAAAATGCTTTTTGCGCGAGTTCTAAGAATTGGTGTGGAGTTATTTCTTCCGGTCGCATGGTTGGTAAAATGCCTATTTCTTCGCAGATAGAATCCAGATTTTTGATTGATTTTAAGCTTTGGCGTATCATTTTGCGACGCATTGAAAAGGCTTGAGCTGTTAATCTTTCAACTTTGTTTATCTCGTCATGATTTAGAGTTTGAGATAGAGGGGTAAAAAGTAAAACACTGGACCATATTTTAGGTGCCGGTGTAAAACATTCAGGATTGAGGTCAAACAAGCGAAAGATGTTGCATTGTAGTTGTGCCAAAACGGATAATCGTCCATAATCTTTAGTTTGTATCGGCGCCATAATACGATCGGCTACTTCTTTTTGAAACATAAGAGTTAAAGACGTGTAGCAATTAATATCTTTGAGCCATTTGGTAAGTAATGGTACGGATATGTTATACGGCAGATTTGATACAATGTGTTTGGGCATTGTTTCATAAAAGGAAAAATCAAACTTTAGGGCATCTTGATTTATTATTTCTAGGATGTTGCCGGTTTTGGATTGAATATCTTGCATTATTTTGATGCAACGTTCATCAAGTTCGATAACAGTCATCTTTTGAGGTTCTGCTTTCATTGCTGAGCGTGTCAGTCCTCCGGGACCGGGGCCAACCTCAAATACATGTGCGTTCCTAAAGTCTGGAATTTGTTGTTTTTTTAGAGAATTTGATATTATTTTGTCTGTAATATTGCTATCAAGCAAAAAGTTTTGTCCTAAAGATTTTTTTGCCAGCAATCCATGAGTATCGACTGTTAGTTTTAATGATGGAAGAGAATCGATAGCTGATAAGATATCCATACACTACGCCTTTACTTCAATAACTGCTTTTTGTTTTATGTCTTGGAGTAATTTTTTGGAAATTGCTTCCATTTTTTGATTCTCAAGCAGAGTTTTTATTTCTGTTTGATTTGGTGTGAAATTGGGGTTTTCTTTAGGATCAAATACTTGTAAAAGTTTTACGATATAATAGCCATCGCCAATTAAAATTGCATCACTTACTTCTCCCGGTTTCATTGATGAAAGACGCATTTCCAGAGCAGACAACATTTTACCGGAATTTATCCATCCGAGATTGCCGCCGTTTGCAGCTGACGGAGCATCAGAAAACCGAGCGGCATATAATTCGAAACGAGAATCGGAACGTAATTTTTCAACCAATGTTTCGATGTTTTCAGCATTTTCTTTTTTGATGAATATTTCTAAAACTTGATATTTTTTTATACTCATATCTTTGGTTACGTCAGCGATGGTTTCATCTATTTCTTTTTGAGTTAAGTTAGCTGTTTGATAATATTTACGGCGAATAAGTTTTATCCATGCCAATTCTGCTTTTAAGTTGTCTGAGAGAGCTTGTCGAGAAATATTTTTGGAGGCTAAAGCCGACAGATTGACGTTATTTTTTTTTGCCCATTGTTTCATTTGGTTTTCGATTTCCGAATCGCTTACTGTAATATTTTCTTTTTCGGCAGCTTGGATTTTGAGCTTTTGCTCTATTGTTTGAGCCATGACACGACGAGTAATCATATCTTTGGTTTCGGCGTTGTACGGAATAGGTGAATTTAGCATAAAGATATTTACTTGGTCTGAAATATCTTCGCTTGACAATATGTCGCCGTTTACCAATGCGACAATTTTGAATGTTTCAGCTAAAGTTGCGGTTATAAAAGCTATCGAAAATAAAAGTCCCAGAATGGTTTTTTTCATTAATATTACTCCTTATACTTTAGTCGTTTCCAATCCCACCGATTGTTTTGAGATAAAATGTAAAATAAAAAGATAAATCATCAGTTTCGTCTTCAGGATCATCAGAATATTCTTTTTCTGCGTTGAAACTGAAACGAGAACATTCATCTTCGTAAATTATTCCGCCACCGTGAGAAATAGCTTCTTTATTTTCCAAATCATGGCGGGTGTAGAATTTTACGGTCCAGTTGCGAGTTATTTTGGATCCGATAGAGGTGTAGATTTCTTTACGTCGATAATCTTCATAAGTGGCGCTTTCGGTTGTTTCAGGGAAAAAGATATAAGATGTAGACATCCATAAAGTATCATTTCCCATATAGGCACTAAGTTCGCTGTAATTAATTGAATAGCTGTTTTTATCCAGTCTGAATCGATAGTTTAATGAAAAATGCTCATTGGGTTGAGCATAAATGCGCCCTACATAATCGGAGAAATGGTTTTGTTCGTCTGGTTGGTTAAATAAATTTTCTTCTTTATCAAATTCATAAGATTGGGCAATAAGGGCGGCTGATCTTCCCCAGTTTTTGTCATAAAAACTCCAATTCAGACCATAGCTTATACGACTCCCAACGTCATTACGATCATAACCGGAATAGCGGTCTAAATCAAAAATGTTGACATCTGTTACGGTTGTATCTTCGCTGTCTTCATTGGGAATTTTATCAATTTTATTGTCTTGATTTGGCGCGACCGCTGCAACGATTATCGGTTCAATTATTTGTGAAGTGTTTTCAGTGTTTTTTATAAAAGGAAGACGCCATTCTAAGCCGAGTTGCGGGAAAATACGACCGGTTGTTCCGGTGTAATCTTCATTGTTGTCATTTCGATATTGACTGATATAGTACAAGTCAGATTTTACCGATGCTACTAATCGATATTTTTCACCATATGGACTGGTGTAAGGTAAATTCCAAGAATTTATCATTGAGACACGATGTGATGCATCATCTTCTTCATGATATATTGATGCCGTGTTTAATGTTGTTTTAGTATAAGCTCCATAGCGGTTAGAACTTGAAATGTTTTCATAACTCATCAAAGGAAGGACATATGGTGTGTTTTCATTTCGCAAATTATAACTTAAAAAATCATAGTAATATCCTTCAACAGATGCATAATTTCTATTATCAAACGCTTGGAGACGAACACGAGAAGTCAGCCAAGAATCGTCTTTTCTTGGTAATGCCAAATCTTTTAAATAGTTGTCGTCAGAAGCGTAGTTTATATCTGTATCTGCTACCCAGTAATCATTAAGTTCATAACGACCATATAAGAAAAGGTTGCCTCTGTTTTTGTCACGTTCTTCTTCAGTATTATCTGCATCTTTGTCCTGCATAAAAGAGCCTGAAGCACTTAATTCTCCGCGGTAAAAGTACTTATTATAAATTGCAGAGTATACAATTCCTTTGTCAGAGGTTATGATGGGGTTAAATGTTATGTTTTCTTGAGGAGATATATCCCAAAAGTATTGAGGTTGGATAGCCGCTCCGAGGTAGTTATTACTCATTATACGAGGAAATAAAAATCCTGATCGATGTTTAACCGAAGGATCCGGATGAGAAAAATAGGGCGTGTATAATACAGGAACTCCTTTTATCTCTAAAAAAGCATTTTGATATTCGATATCTTGGTTCGTTGTGTCATGAATTACTTTGTGTGCTTTTATTTGCCAGAGAGGTGATTGCTCTTGACAGTTATCACAGGGAGTGTATACAGCTTTGCGTAATACTTTTGTATCGTCGTTTTTTTTGTGAAAAGAACGGGCGGCAAGTCGTGTTTTGTCAGCAAGGACAACCTTAATATTATCAACGTCGGCTCTTTGCATGTGTTCTTTTAAGTTTATTTTGTCGGCGAAAACAACATTGCCACTTTTTTCCAAAAGAACTATATTTCCTTCGGCTTTTATATCATCAGTTGCTTGATTATAGATAACTTTATCGGCACGCAAAGTAAGGTTATCTCTTATGATTTCAACATTACCGGTAGCAGTTACGGTGTCAGAAGCGGCATCATTTGATAACTCATCAGCGCTGAAATAAATATCTATTTCATTTTTTGTGTCTTTTTTAGGGATATCAAGGACATTTGTAATATTGTATGTGGGTTCTATTTTGGTAAGAGATTTTGGTTTAGTTTCTTCAATGGTTTGAGATGTGTTCAACAAAACCATACTGTCATTACTGATAGCGTAAGATAAGGTTATTAAGCTAGATACAAAAACAAATAAAGCAAAAAGAAGGGGGTGTTTAGGCATATGTTTCTCCCTTGTTTTTGTGTTTTATTTTTAACGCTTGGGGATTAAAAAGTATAAATATGCAAGCTGTTATCGGTAATATAATGTTGGTATACATCAACAAGAGCCAACACAAATTGTGTGATGCAAGATTTCCGGAAATAAGGTCGACTGCTTGTATAACAATGATAGCGGATAGGGATATTCCGAGAGTTTTTCCTTGTCCGCGTCGACTGAAATTACTGATTAAAAGCCCTGTGCAACCAATCAATGAAAAAACAACGGATAATAAAGGTGTTGTTATTCTTTTGTTCCCCTCAACAAACCATTTGCGTTGTTCTGCAAGTGATAAGGAAGGATTGTTTTGCGCGTTTATAAGGTCTGAGAAAGAATTTACGCGCACACTGTCTTTGCTTCTGGCGCGAGTTCCTTTAAGACCGAAATCTACAGAATAACGCTCAAAGCTGACGGAGGAAAATCGTCCGTTTTTGCGATTAATTTCTTGACGGCTACCATTAATTAAAATAATGCGAGGTCCGGCAGGTGTTTGGACTATTATACCTTTTTCAGCGGTGGTTGTGGAATGTTTTACAGGATCTCTCTCATCGTTAATCATAATACCGCCGACAGTTCCGTCATCATCATGCGATGATATGAATATGGTGAAGTTTTTTTGTTTTGGCAAATTAGTAAACTCTCCTTCGCGGAACATTAAGTGTGAGACATTGTTTTTTACTTTCCATTCTAAATCTTTGAAGGCTGTTTCAGATTGAGGAATGCCAAAGTTCATAACCCATATATTAAATACGGCAAGAAATAATCCTATCCAAATAGACGGCTTAGCAAGTTGGAACGGGGTGATGCCGGCGGATTTCATAACGACGAGTTCTTGATCAGAAAGCATACGATTGTATACAAAAAGAATAGCGGCGAATAGAGAAATCGGGGCAAGAATCGTAAAGATACGGGGCATCAATAAAGATGTCATAGTGATAAATGTTCCTGTAGAAATACCATTTGATGTTATTAAATCAAGGAATCGGAGAGATTGTGACAACCAAATGATTGACATCAAAGATAAACACACCAAAAGAAAACCAATTATGATTTGTTTGGATATATATATGTTTAGTTTTTTCATAACCGCCGATTATAATCGTTTTATTTTATATTTAAACTTATTTATGATAAATGGCCGATTTTTTGTGGATTGTCAAAATAATTTTGGGGCAATGACGGAATCTTCTTGCAGTTGATTTTTTTTTGTTTTACGATTCTGGCAAACAAACAGACAAGAAACAAGGAGACAGTGATGGTTGAAGTATCTCAAGCTGCGCAAGTTGCCAATAAATGGCGCAAAAAGCGCGGCTCTTTGATTATGGCGTTACATGAAATTCAAGGGGTAAAAGGATATATTGATTGGCAAGATGCAGTTGATGTTGCTTGCGGAATGAATATTCCTTTAGCGCGAATCTATGAAGTTTTGACTTTTTATAATTTCTTTAAATTGGAAGCGCCGGGAAAAGCAGTTATTTCCGTTTGTACCGGAACTGCATGTTACCTTAAAGGCAATGATAAAGTTTTGGAAAAATTTAAATCTGAATTGGGGATTAATGAGGGAGAAAGTACGGCTGACAAGATGTTCCATTTGCAGAGTGTGCGTTGTGTCGGGTGTTGCGGTTTAGCCCCGGTTTGCGTTGTTAACGGAAAAACCTACGGGCGAGTTACTCCGGATGATGTTCCGGTTATTTTGGATGAATGGCGTAAGACTTTTGAGGAGAATTAATATGGCCGAAATGGATTTGGATAAGAGATTTGATATTCACGAACAGGCCAAAAATAAATTGGCTGAGATTGAAAGGTTTGTTTGCAATATTTATTGTTGCCATTCAACCGGGTGTAAGTCATCCGGTAGTGATGATATTTTAGATTTGATTAAAAATATTATTGCTGAAAAACAAGTTGAAGATAAGATAAGAATCGTGGCTACGGGATGTATGGGACTTTGCGCTCAGGGGCCACTTATCAGAGTTGAAATTAAAGGACAGAATGATGTTTTGTTTAAGCGCGTTGATTTGGAAGCCGTAAATTCGATTATGAATGATTATGTTTTGCCGGCTATTGAAGCTAATGCGAAGTTTGCAGTGCCTGAGAAATTGCAAGGATATGTGTTGTCTTTGGAGTTGCCCTTTTTTAAGAAACAGGAAAAAGTTGTTTTGAAAAATGCCGGACATATGGATCCGGAAGATATTCAAGAATATATGGCCAGAGGTGGTTATTTAGCTTTGGAAAAAGCATTGAAAAATATGACACCTGCTCAAGTCGTCGAAGAAATTAAAAAATCGGGATTGAGAGGTCGTGGCGGTGGTGGTTTCTCTACCGGTATGAAATGGGAATTAGCAGCAAAAGTTCCAACAATTGATGAAAAATTTATTATTTGTAATGGTGATGAAGGTGACCCCGGAGCCTACATGGATAGGTCTATTTTGGAAGGAGATCCTCATGCGGTTATTGAAGGTATGATGATTGCGGCTTATGCAATTGGAGCAACAGAAGGTTGGTTTTATGTTCGTGCCGAATATCCGTTGGCGGTTGAAAGATTGGAAAAAGCTATTAAAGCTTGTAAGAAAAACCGCTTGCTAGGTAATAATATTATGGGAACGGATTTTTGTTTTAATATTGATATCAGGCTTGGAGCCGGTGCATTTGTTTGCGGTGAAGAAACGGCACTTATTCACTCGATCGAGGGCGCCAGAGGTACACCGAGACCGCGTCCTCCTTATCCGACAAATAAGGGATTATGGGAAAAGCCGTCTTGTGTTAATAACGTTGAAACTTTGGCAAATGTGGCAAAAATTTTGCTTAAAGGGGCTGATTGGTTTGCATCTTTTGGTACCGAAACATCTAAAGGTACAAAAGTGTTTGCTTTGACAGGTCAGGTTGAACACTCAGGCCTGATTGAGGTTCCGATGGGTACAACAATCAATGAAATCGTTAATGAAATCGGCGGAGGTGTTCCGAATGGAAAAACATTGAAAGCTGTTCAAACTGGAGGTCCTTCGGGCGGTGTTATTCCGAAAGATTATATGGATATGCCGGTATGTTACGAAGAATTGAAAAAAGTGGGATCTATTATGGGGTCCGGCGGTATGATTGTTATTGATGATTCGTCTGATATGGTGTCTTTGGCTAAATTCTATCTTGATTTTACGGTTGATGAATCTTGCGGAAAGTGTTCACCTTGCAGAATCGGTGGAAAACAAATGCTTAATTTGTTGGATAAGATTAATAAAGGTGAAGGAACGAAGGCTGATTTGGAACAATTGAGAAAAATTGCTTCGGCAATGCAGAAAGCTTCTCTTTGCGGACTTGGACAGACAGCACCGAATCCCGTGTTGTCAACTTTGAAGTTTTATGAGAGCGAATATTTGGATAAACTTGTTGATGAAACAAATACAACGGAGGGCAAATAATATGGTTAAGCTTAAAATTGATGGTTTTGATGTTGAAGTTGAAGCCGGTACCAGTATTTTGGATGCTGCCCGTAGTATACAGATTGATATTCCGACATTGTGCAAACATCCGGATGTCGATCCGTCTGCCGGATGTGGAATGTGTATTGTTAAAGTTAATGGTAGGATAATTCGCTCATGTTGTACTCCCGTTGCTGAGGGAATGGAGGTTATTACTAATGATGCAGAGTTGCGAGAAACACGCAAAACTGTGTTAGAGCTTATTTTAAGCAATCATCCGAATAGTTGTTTAAGTTGTGCAAGAAGCGGACAGTGTGAATTGCAAGATATGGCTATGCAGATGGGGGTTGATAGAGATGAAATTGAAAAGATTGTCAGTGAAAGCGAAATTGATGATTCAACTCAGGCAATAGTTTTGGATCCTGCTAAATGTATAGTTTGCGGTCGTTGCGTTGATATCTGTCAAAATGTGCAAAATGTTTGGGCGTTGAGCTATTTGAATCGTGGTTTGGTAACAAAAGTTACCGGTGCTAATGATGCAAGATTGACTGACACACCATGTATTAAGTGCGGACAATGTGCTGCTCATTGTCCTACGGGTGCAATTGTTGAATATGACGAAACTCAAAAAGTTTGGGATATGATTAAGGATCCGGAAACGGTTACTGTAGTTCAAATAGCTCCGGCTGTACGAGTTGCTTTGGGTGAAGAATTCGGTTATGATTATGGAGAAAATCTTACTGATAAAATTTATGCAGCTTTGCGTCGCATAGGTTTTAATAAAGTATTTGATACAAACTTTGGAGCTGATTTAACGATTATTGAGGAAGCAACTGAATTTGTAAAAAGATTTACGGCAAAAGACAGATTGCCGATGTTTACGTCATGTTGTCCGGCATGGGTGGATTATGTTGAGAAGTATTATCCCGATAATTTGGATAATTTCTCAAGTTGTAAATCACCGCACCAGATGGTTGGGGCTTTAGCTAAGACGTATTATGCTCAAAAAGTGGGGGTTGATGCATCTAAAATCAGAGTTATTTCCGTAATGCCGTGTACAGCTAAAAAGTGGGAAGTTCGTCGACATGAAACGATGAGTTCATCCGGATATCAAGATGTTGATGCTGTTATTACAACTCGTGAGTTGGCAAAAATGATACGTCAGGCAGGTATTAATTTCAAAGGGCTGAAAGGTGAAGTTGCGGATAGTCCGTTAGGGGAATATTCCGGTGCTGCGACAATTTTTGGTGTTACCGGTGGTGTTATGACTGCTGCTTTACGTACAGCATATTTCTATATTACCGGAAAAGAACTCGGTAACCTGAGTTTTGAAGCTATTGAAGGTTTGGAAGGTGTTAAAGTTGCAGAAGTTGATATCAACGGAACAAAGATAAGGATTGCGGTTGTCAACGGAGTGGGCAATGTTGAAGATGTGATGTCTGAAATTAAGGCAGCTGAAGAAGCCGGTGAAGATTTACCTTATCATTTTGTTGAGGTTATGGCTTGTCCCGGCGGATGTGTTGCCGGAGGAGGTCAGCCAAAGGTTATGATGCATAACTTGCCAAAACCTTGGGGAATTACTGATGAAATTCGCAAACAGCGCTCTAAGGGATTAAATAATGAGGATGCTAAGGCGAAGAATCGTTTGTCTCATCATAATATGGAAGTCAAACAACTTTATGATGAGTTCTTAGGTAAGCCTGGGGAAGGTAAGGCTCATGAGTTGTTGCATACAAAATATAGGGTGCGAAACTTGTATAAATAAAAGAAAAAGCTCTCTTGAAAAAGAGAGCTTTTCATATTAAAGAGAAGATAAAATATATTCGCTTATTTTTTCAGCATAAAATGAAGGGTTTGAAATAGCTTCACCTTCAGTAACTTTTGCTTGGTCAAGCAAGATACGTGATACTTCTTCGATTTTGGTATTGTTGTTTGGTTCCATAATCATATCAGCCAGTTTTATAATTAACGGGTGATACGGATTTAGCTCTAATATGCGTGTTGAAGCAAAAGCGGTTTGTTGTTGATGATTTTTCATCAAGCGTTCAAGATGAAGACTCATTTGTCCGTTTTCGACAGTGAGACTTACAGGAGATGTAGTGAGTTTTTCGGTAGAAATTACTTTACCTATTTCTTCTTTTAAAATTTCTGACATAAAGTCACATAGTTTTGCTAAGCTGCCGGTATCAGCTTTGCTTTCTTCACGTTTCCAAGTCATATCGATATCAGCTTGAGAAATGTGTTTAATAGTGTATTCTTTGTAGTTCGGTAATACTTGAGGCCAAAATTCATCAATAGGATCATTCATTAATAAGACTTCAATATTTTTTTGTTTGAAGGCTTCCAGTTGAGGGTTGTTGCGCAATATATTGATGTCATCGCCTGTTATATAATAAATTGTTTTTTGTTCTTCCGGACAACGAGATATGTAATCATCTAAAGAGGTTAATTTTTGAGGATCATTAGTTGAATTAAAATAAGAAATAGAAGCTATTTCTTCACGATTTTTGAAATCTTCATAAATACCTTCTTTTAAAACTATGCCGAAGTTTTGCCAGAAATCAATATAATCATTGTAGTTTTTGGTGCGTTTTTTCAGTTCTTTTAACAGACGATTGACTGTTCCTGATTTTATTTTTTCCATCAAAGGAGAGTTCTGTAGCATTTCTCGAGAAATATTAAGAGGTAAATCTGCGCTGTCGATGATTCCTTTTACGAAACGCAAGTAATTAGGCATCAGTTGCTCTATTTTATCTGAGATGAAGACTTTATTGATATATAATTTGAGAGAATTTTTTTTGTCCGGTTGAAACAGGTCATATGGAGCTTTTTGAGGTATGAACAAAAGACCTGAATATTCGATATTTCCTTCTGCGCGAAAATGGAGAGTTAGCCAAGGTTCGTCAAAATTGTGTGAAATGTGTTGGTAAAAATCTTTATATTGATCTTTAGTTATTTCGGCTTTATTTCGAGCCCAAAGAGCAGAACCTTTATTGATGGTTTCTTCCCCGGCAGAGCCTAAATTTAGGACTATGGGGTAGGCAATATGATCGGAATAAGTTCGGATTATTTGACGAAGATATATCGTATCAACATAATTTTTTTCATCCTTTTTTAGGAAGAGCTTTATATCTGTTCCATTGGATAATTTTTTTGTTTGAGTAATCTCGAATCCGTCAATTCCGTTGGAGATCCATTTCCAAGCTTGTTCTTCTCCGGCTCGTTTGGTTGTAATTTCTACTTTTTCGGCAACCATAAATGCGGAATAAAAACCGACACCGAATTGTCCTATAAGTTCACAAACTGATCCGTTGTCGGATGCATTTTTAACAAAATCGGCTGTTCCGGATTTAGCAATTGTTCCAAGATGAGAAATAAGATCATCTTTGTTCATGCCAATACCATTATCCGATATTATTAATGAGTTTTCTTTTTCGTCAGGTGTTAAAGTAATTTTAAAGCTACCGGATGATTTTGCAATGTCCGGAGAGGTTAATGCTAAATATTTTAATTTGTCACAGGCATCAGATGCATTGGATATAAGTTCTCTTAAAAAAATTTGTTTTTCCGAGTATAATGAATTTATTACGATATCAAGCATTTTACTTACATCTGCCTGAAAAGCTATTTTATCTGACATTTTAATTCTCCGAATGGTTTATTGTTATATCAATAGTTAGTAATTTTTTTTGGTTTATGCAAGATTATACTTGATTTATTTTATAAAAAGGATAGATTGTAGTCTGTTTTTAATAACTATCGGAGTTTATATAAAATGGTATCTGTTGTTAATGATTCTTGCGTAAAATGCAAATCTTGTGCTGATGTATGTCCGGTTGATGCTTTTCGTGAAGCTGAGAATATGTTGGTAGTTGATCCTGATGTTTGCATAGATTGTGGTGTTTGTATTTCTGAATGTCCGCAAGAAGCTATCACCAGCGAAGATGAAGCTGATGAGAAATGGATTAAATATGCTCAAGAAAATGCTAAAAATTTGCCGAATGCAAATGAGTAATTTTTTCTAAAGTTGAAATAAAGACTCCTCTTTGCGACAAAAGAGGAGTCTTTTATATTGGGGAGTAATATGATACAAAAAACAGAAGTTCCAGTTTATTATGATGTTACCGGGATTGGTAATGCAATAGTTGATGTGTTGGCTAAAGTAGGTGATAGATTTTTAACGGAAAGAAACCTGCCAAAGAGTTGTATGACGTTGCTCGATGCTCAAGATGCCGGAAGAATTTATGCTGATATTGTACCGGAAAGAGAGGTTTCCGGCGGCTCGGCAGCCAATACGGTAGCGGGTTTGGCATCCTTAGGTGGGGCGCCGGCTTTTATAGGTAAAGTTCATGATGATGTTTTAGGACAAGAATTTACTAGAGATGTAGGTTCGGCGGGGGTTGATTTTTTTACTAAACCGTTAACTGAAGGTCCTATGACCGGTCGGTCAATAGTATTGGTTACTCCGGATGCTATGAGATCGATGTTTACATATTTGGGAGCAAATACACATCTTAGTGTTGCGGATGTTGATGAAAATGTTGTAAAAGCATCTCGCATAACGTACTTAGAAGGATATTTGCTTGATTATAATCAAGGGTTTGATATTGCGGTTAAGGCTGCTAAGATTGCTCATCAATATAACAGAAAAATTGCATATTCTTTGTCTGATGTAAATTGTGTGGTGGGTAAAGAAGATAAAGTTTTGGATTTTATAAAAGAACATGTGGATGTTCTGTTTGCGAATGATGCCGAAATACAAGCTTTATTTAGAGGTGAAGATTTTTATAAGTGTTTGGATTTGATTAAGCCTTATGTCGAGATTGCAGCGATTACAAGAGGTGCAAAAGGATCTGTTGTTGTAAACGGGCGTACAAAAACTTTTGTTGAGGCAGAAAAAGCTGATAATGTTGTTGATACAACCGGCGCGGGGGATTTGTATGCTGCAGGGTTTTTATATGGTATGACACAGGGACGTTCCTTGGGTACATGTGCAATAATAGGATCTATTGCTGCGGCAGAAGTTATTTCACATTATGGAGCAAGACCGGAGATTTCATTGCGAGGATTAGTCAGGAATAAACTTTTGTCTTATGGTAAAAAAGCTTGATTTTTCTAATGAATCTGGGGCGATTAGAAGAATCGCCCTTGTTTTTGAAAAAAGGTTTTTTTGTGTATAAAAAATATTGAATATTTTTTTTCAAAATAGTAAGGTAAAGCGAATTTTGAAATATGTTAAAATAAGCATTTTTAGAAAGATAAAAAAATGAATATGCGCAATATTGCTATTATCGCTCACGTCGACCACGGAAAAACAACAATGGTGGACGGACTTTTGAGACAGAGCGGTACTTTTAGAGAAAATCAACAAATTGAAACTTGTGTGATGGATAGTAATGAGTTGGAAAGAGAAAGAGGAATCACCATATTATCAAAGTGTACATCTGTTAATTGGAACGGGACGCATATTAATATTGTTGATACTCCGGGACACGCTGATTTTGGTGGCGAAGTAGAACGTATTTTGTCAATGGTTGATGGTGTTGTTTTATTAGTTGATTCTTCGGAAGGGCCGATGCCTCAAACAAAGTTTGTTTTAGGTAAAGCTTTAAAATTAGGGTTATGTCCTATTGTGGTTATTAATAAAGCAGATAAAGCCGATGCTCGATGTGATGAAGTTTTGGATGAAGTTTTTGATTTGTTTGTCAGTTTAGATGCAAATGATAAACAGCTTGATTTTCCGGTGTTATACGCATCAGGACGTAATGGTTGGGCTGTAAAAGAACTGGATGATGAAAAGAAGGATTTAACACCTTTGTTTGAACTTATCTGTTCATATTTTCCGGAGCCTGATTGCCAACCGGATGCTCCTTTTTCAATGTTGGCAACAACATTAGAAGCAGATAAATTTATTGGTCGTTTGTTGACCGGTAAGGTGCAGTCAGGAACATTAAAAGTTAATGATACTGTTAAAGTGTTAAATGGTGACAGTAAAGAAATTGAGCGTGTCAGAATCAGTAAAATATTGGCATATAGGGGGCTGAACAGGGAGAGTCTGGAAGTCGCTCATGCCGGTGATATTATTGCTGTTGCCGGTGTGGTTAAGGGAACAGTGGCCGATACTATTTGTGCTTTTGAGGTTAGTGAGGCAATTCATGCTCAACCGATTGATCCGCCGACATTGGCGATGACTTTTTCAATTAATGATTCTCCGTTATCAGGAAAAGAAGGAGATAAAGTTACTTCTCGTATGATATGGGATAGGCTTTGCAAAGAGGCTGAAGGTAATATTGCGTTGAAGATTTCGCGCACGGATACGTCTGATTCATTTGAGGTCGCCGGTCGTGGAGAGTTGCAATTAGGGGTTTTGATTGAGACAATGCGTCGTGAAGGTTTTGAACTTTCAATTTCGCGTCCCAGAGTTTTAATGAAAAAGGATGAAAATGGTCAGTTGTTGGAGCCGATTGAAGAGGTTGTTGTTGATGTTGATGAAGAATTTTCGGGAGCTGTCGTTGAAAAATTAGGACAACGTCGTGCCGAAATGACAGATATGATACCATCACAGGTAGGAAATAAATGTCGTTTAATCTTTAACGCTCCGTCAAGAGGTCTTATCGGTTATCATTCTGAGTTTTTGACAGATACCCGCGGTACCGGTGTTATGAATCGTATTTTTAAATGTTATGAACCATATAAAGGAGAGATAGATAGCAGACGTAACGGTGTTTTGATTTCTTCGGAAACCGGAACAGCTATTGCTTATTCATTATGGAAATTGCAGGACAGAGGTCCTATGTTTATTGATCCGAGTGTTCCTGTTTATACAGGAATGATTATTGGTGAACATACAAAACCAAACGATTTGGAAGTTAATCCGTGTAAATCGAAACAGCTGACCAATATTCGTGCTGCAGGTAAGGATGATGCTATTGATTTAGTGCCGCCTCGTCGACTTACATTGGAACAGGGATTGTCTTATATTCAAGAAGATGAGCTTTTAGAAGTTACACCTAAAACATTGCGTTTGCGTAAGCGTATATTAGATCCGATTGCTCGTCGTAGAGCAAAACCGGAAGTAATGTAAGAGAAAGAAGGCTTCAAAATATTTTGGAGCCTTCTTTGGTAATTTTTTAATTAGCAAAATTGTTTATCTTCCTCGATCTTTTGTTTGAATTTTTATATTTGTCGTTTGTTGTTTTTTGGGTTCATTGTTTACAAGACCGGATATGGCTTTCCATATGCCAGACATAAAACGCTTGTTAACCATTAGCATATTTTGCAGGTTGTTATGAATTTTAAGAGCAACCACGCCTGTAAGCTCTCGATATGAGCCACTCATCAATAAGGTATATTCTTTGAAGTAATTTGCTTTGTATTTGATACCGGCTTGTTGCATTGCAGATATCTGCAATTGGCGGCGGTTGTCAAATTCAGCAGCTTCATCTTTTATTGCTCCGATAACTTCTTCAAGGGCTTCACGTTCTTCTTTGCTTAAAACAACACCTTTGGGCAGGATTAAAGTATTTGATGCTGAATCCCACATAAATGTTTTAGCTTTTTTTAACAGCCAACCATGTACGCCTCCAGCTTCTTTGATGGAGGTTGTGTTTGATTTTTTATTTTCTACTTTTTCTTCCGTAGAAGTCATTATAATGTCTCCAATGGTATGTTTTTAAAATTTTGTCCATTATTTCATCGTTTTTTGTTTTGTCAACATTAAAAACGCCAGAAAAACAAAATAATAGCCAACAACTGAATTTTTGTTGTTTTATTATATAAAACTATACTGTATAATCCCTTAATATCATATTAATAATATTTGTTTGAAGAATAAAAATGAATTTGTTTAAGTCAATAGCGACATTTGGAGGGTTTACTCTTTTATCGCGTATAACCGGTTTCTTTAGAGATATTGTCTTGGCTAATTTTTTGGGGGCCGGTTTGGCTTCGGATGCTTTTTTTGTTGCGTTTAAATTGCCTAATTTATTTCGGTCTTTGTTTGCAGAGGGAGCTTTTACTACAGCATTTGTGCCGATGTTGTCACAAAAATTAGTTTGTGAGGATAAGAAAAATGCGATTTTGTTTGCGGCTAAAGCTATATCGGTGTTGGCTGTCTTTGTCGGTTTGTTTATTGTTTTGATAGAAATTTTTATGCCGTGGGTAATTACTGTTTTAGCGCCGGGGTTTGTAAATGATGTCGGAAAAATAAAACTGGCTACAGAGTTGTCACGAATCACTTTTCCGTTTTTGTTGTTTATATCAATAGTTTCATTTCAATCAGGGATTCTTAATTCATTAAACAAGTTTGCGGCACCGGCCGCAGCACCGGTTATTTTAAATTTGATGATGGTTGCATCTGTTTTGGTATTTGTTCCTTTCAGTTCCACAGCTGCTCACGGAATAGCATTAGGTGTGACAGTAGCAGGTTTTATAGAAATATTGTGGTTGACATATTTTTTGCATAAGGAAAATATTTATATAAGGCCGCAAACAAATATAATTGAAATAATTAAAGATAATGAAATAAAAACATTATTCAAGAGAATAGCTCCGGGGGTTTTAGGTGCCGGAATATATCAGATAAATATGGTGGTTGATACTATTTTAGTATCGATAGTGGGGACAGGTGCAATATCGTGGTTATATTATGCAAACAGATTGCAACAATTACCTTTGGGAGTAGTGGGGGCAGCAATTAGTGTGGCAGTATTGCCTGTATTGTCTCGGCATATAAAAGCTAATGAAAATGATGAAGCAAAAAATGTTCAGTCCAAAGCTTTTGAATATGGTGCATTACTTTCAATTCCGGCAGCGGTGGCTTTAGTTGTTTTGGCGCGGCCGATTGTAAATATTTTATTTCAACATGGTAAATTTGGGGTTGAAGAAACAATTATGACATCAAAGGCAGTTGTTGCGTATGCGATAGGTTTGCCGGCATATGTTTTGGTTAAATCTTTAGCTCCGAATTTTTTTGCAAGGGGAGATACAAAAACGCCGGTAAAGTATAGTATGGTAGTGCTTTTGACAAATTTGTTTTTTGCGGTTGTATTGATGAAACCTTTTGGGCATGTGGGAATTGCTTCTGCAACTACGATAGCGGCATTTGTTTCTCTTTGGCAATATATCAGGGGATTGAGAAAAAGAGAATTTTGGACTTGTTCTAAAGAACTAGTGAAAAAGACAATAACAATTTGTTTTTGTTCAGTAATAATGGGGATTGTATTGTTTTTATCGCAAAAGGTATTGAACCTTTGTTTTGGCAATTGGTTGCATTTGAGCGCTTTTTCAAAAATATTGTTGATCTCTTTTGTTTGTATTTTAGGATTTGTAACTTTTATTTTTTGTGCTAAAGTTAGCGGTATATTGGATATAAAAGAGCTTGTTTCCAATTTGATAAAAAAGAGGAAAAATAATGCATAAGAAACTATTCGACAATATTTGTGAAATTGTGAAAATTTATGTAAAAAGATTGAATGACTATTTTTTGATTGTTTATCGAAAGGTCGGTGATTTTAGTCGGCAGAAGATAACATCGTGGTGGCAAATAATTGTGTTGAGTTTGTTTGGGGTGATTTTTTTATACTATCCTATAGGTGGCTTGATAATACACAATATAGATACATCATCGACATATAAGCCAAAAATTTCAGATGGTCGTATGGGGGCTATAGATGTAATCAGTTATCTTATAAACAGAGAAGTTCATTATAAATTATGGACTCCGAATTTACCTTTTTTGTTTCCATCGTATTTTTTAGATAATATGCCATCTTTTCAGCAGGGAATTATGTCTGCGGTTGCTCAGTCATCAAAAGCTATTGAGGCGATGTCGTTTGTGGGAAACAATAAAGAAGCAAAGGTAGATATTATAGAAGGAGTTGAGCTTTTACAGTATCCGGGAAATGTTTGGCTGGTTTCTCCTCAAAACAGTTTGTTGCCGGCTCCATCTTCTAATACACAGTATAAAAAAGGCCGTAAAAAATTGAATAATTTTAACAGAGCTTTGGCAAGAGGAAAAATTGATATCGACAGATCTTCACAAAACTTAGTGTTGGCGTTGATGATAGTAAAAAAAGATATAAATAAAGCAGTGCTGAATACAGAAAAATATGTTCGAGAAAAATCCGGAAATTTTGTGGACTTTGGAGCTGATGAAGAATTTTATTTTAATAAGGGAAAATTTTATGCGTATTCTCAGATTTTAAAAGCTCTTGGGGGAGATTTTAAAAATGTGTTGATTAAGTATGATGTATATCAACAATGGACATCTATATTAAAATTGTTGGAACAAGCTGCCGAAATGAATCCGCTAATTGTCAGAAACGGGGAAGTCGGTTCTATTATGGTTCCTAATCATTTATTGATGTTAAATTATTTTGCATCAATGGCTGTTAACAGGATTAATTTAGTAATTGGTAAACTTGATAAAAAAACGGATAAAGAAAATGATTATTGAAATTCAAGAAACACCGGATGGTAATGTTGTTAATTTTTTTCCACCAGAGCCTATATTGAGACAAGGAGCTGCAGAATTTGTGGATGCAAAGTCAATAAGAAAATCTGTATTGGCAGAACATATATTTGATTTAGGAGGCATAGCTTCTCTTTTTGTGACATCAGAAATGATTTCAATTACTAAAAAAGAAGATGCATCTTGGGATGAATTGAAGCCGTTGATTATGGCGGAGATAATGGATTATTTGTCTATGGGAGAAGATGTTGTAATGCATGAAAATGAATGCGATAACAATGTCGAAGGGCAAATAATATCTTTATTAAATGCACGGATTAGGCCTGCTGTAAAAAAAGATGGCGGAGATATTAAATTTGTTTCGTTTGATAATGGAGTGGTTAAGGTGGAAATGCAAGGGGCTTGTAAAGGATGTCCTTATGCAATGAGAACATTGAAAGATGGTGTAGAAAGAATATTGAAAACGTATATTCCCGAAGTTAAAGAAGTTAGAAATATTGAAGATAATAATGCTTAAATTTTTGTGCATATTTTGTTGTGTTTTTGCACTTTTAAAAGAAGGACAGGCTAAAGAACTTTGGCTTGACGGGGTTTCGGTTGCTGATTTACAGATGATATATAAACAGTGTGGTTATGAAGGTATAAGAGGGTACTTAAATCTTGATACATATGAATATCCAGAAATTTATTTGAAAAGTTTTCCGAAAGATTTTGTGTCGGTAAAAGATGAAAATGAGCGTAATGTGTTGTTTATTAAAATTTTAACTCCGTTAGCTTTGCGGCTTAATACTGAAATTTTGCAAGAGAGGCAAGTTGTAGCAAGTATTAGAGATGAATTTAAGGAAAACAGCAATATATCAAAAAAGGATATAGCGGTTATTGAAGAAAAAGCGAAAAAATATGATATTTTTAGTCGGTTAAAGGGAACGGAAAGATTTTCATATTTGATTGATGAGTTGCTCAAAAGAATCGATAAAATCCCTCCTTCGATAATAATTACAGCCGCAGCTATTGATACTAATTGGGGAAGTTCGCGAGCGGTTCGTGAAGGAAATTCTTTGTATAAAATATATGATTGGCATACAGATAAAGGGTTAAAACCGATAGGGGAAACAGAAGATGATTCTTATCGTATAAGGGTGTATAAAGATATATACTCATCAATAAAAGATTTTGCCTTAAAAATTAATTCGCATCCGGTTTTTGCATCAATGAGAAATATGAGGTATGAATATCAAGGGATAACAAGTGTGATTTTAGGAAATAATCTGGCTCCGTATGCTTATGGAAATTCGGCGTTGAATAATTATGCGGGAATGTTTGATTATACGTTGGTTTATTATGAGCTTCAAGAGATTGACAAATCAAAGCTTACTGATAAACTGATACCGAAAGGTGTTGTTAAAGAGTTTGAGAAATATGTAACAAAAATGTAATTAGTGTTTTGAATATTAATGATATATCCTAAATAAGGATAGGGCTGTGTATTAAGGGGTCAGCAATGACTGATGAGAGCTTAAATAGGCAGGATGTTGCCAATTTATCTGATGGAGTGACTGTTGAAAAAAAAGCTGTAGTCGCCCAGAAAATCGGGGTTTATTATAGTGGTAAAACAATAACACCCCAGGGGATGAAATTGGCCGAAGATATTTTTCGGATAATGGTTAGGGATACAGAAACTCGAGTGCGAGAGGCTTTATCAGACAGTTTAAAAAACTGTGTTAACTTGCCAAGTGATGTCGTGACCGCTATTTTGAAAGATAAGGATAGTGTAGCGGTTCCTTTTTTGCAGTATTATTCGTCTTTGAACAGGGATGATTTGTTGAAGATTTTGAGTATGCCGGGGGTGAATCGACATAAAGCTGTGGCTAAACGAGTTAATTTGGCAGCAGATGTTTCCAGTTATATTGTTGATAAATGTTCTGATGAGGTTGTCGGAGAGCTTGTTTCTAATGAAACGGCTAATATTCAGGAAGCAACTTTTGATACAATAATAGCAAAGTATTCTGAAAATGAGGACATAAAAAAGAGAATAGTATATCGCTCTGAGTTGCCGCCATCAATTGCAGAAAAGATTGTTGATAAGCTGTCCTATAAATTGAAGACACATTTGATATTGCATCATAATTTGTCTAAAGATTTGGTTTCTAATTTGGTTGAAGAGATTAAAGAAAAGATAACATTGAGTATTTCTGAAGAATATTCGACAGATTATCAAATTGAAGAGCTTGTACATCAGTTGTATAAGGCAAATCGTTTGACGTCAGGGTTGGTCGTTAGAGCTATTTGTTTGGGTGATTTAAAGTTTTTTGAATATGCGCTCGTTTATCTTTCAGAAACACCTATTTCAGAGGTAAGAAAGATTTTGTTTAACGGACAGGCCGATTTTATGGTCAGAAATCTTTTGCGAAAAGCTTTTATTCCCAAAAGTGTGTTTCCTGCAATTTTTAGCGCTTTAAAAATTATAAGAGAGATAAAATTTGATTGTGGGCGTTCAAACAGGAAGGCTTTCGGACATAAAGTTGTTGAACGGATATTGAGTTTTGCACAAAACAATGAAGAATTAAGTTCGGATGATGTAAAATATTTGGTTTCAAAAATTAATTAAGTTCTGGAGTTTTTTGTAATTTTTTTTTACAATAGTCATGATTTTAATTGGTTGAGGGATTTGAGTGTTGTGGCTGTTGCGGGTGGTTTATTTGTCAATGATATTTTGAGGTTATCAGAACGTGTACAAAAAGATGATGATATTAATGAAATAATATCGGATGCGGTTGAAGTTGCATCAAATATTGCTGATGCTGACGGATGTTTTTTCTTTCATGTTACACAGACAAATTTTTTGAATTTGATTTATAGTCGTATTCAAAGTTTGAAAACGTCTGTTTCAGGAATGTCTAATTTGCGTTTGTTTCAATCTGTTTATTTGCCGGAGATTAAGGATAAGAGGAAAAAACGTCCGGCAGAGGCGTGCGCGATTAATAAAGAGATTATAAATTCATCAAATATATTTAATGAGCCGAATATTGAAGCATCATTTTTGAGAGAATTTGATGAAATGTACGATTATAATACGGTATCGGCTTTGGTTTTTCCGATTTTTGACAGTAAGAAAAAGGTTGTAGGGGTTGCACAGTTTATTAATGCTCAAGACAATAAAGGAAAAATAATAAATTTTTCAGCAGAAAAACAAGATAAAATAATTGCAGTGTGTCAGATGATTGCGATTGCTCTTGAGCGAAAAAAACTTACAGAATCATATTCGCAACTTTTGGAATCATTTGTGGATGTTTTAGCTAAGGCTATAGATGCAAAATCTCCGTATACGGGGGCGCATTGTCAAAAAGTGCCTATTATTACCAGAATGTTGGCTTCGGCAGCTGTGGCAGAAACGGAAGGTTCTTTAAAAAACTTTGAAATGTCTGATGATGATTGGTATGCTTTGCATATTGCTTCGTGGCTTCATGATTGCGGAAAAATTATAACACCGGAGTATGTTGTTGATAAGTCGACAAAATTAGAAACAATTCATAATAGAATACACGAGATAAGGACACGGTTTGAAGTGTTACGAAGAGATGCTCATATTGAATATTTACAAAAACGTTTGCAAAATATTGATACAAAAGAGCGTTTACAAGCTGAATTTGTGGAAAAAGTAAAAAAATTAAATGATGATTTTGAATTTATCGGACGTTGTAATGTTGGTGAAACAGCTTTGACACAAAAAGACATTGATCGTTTAGATGAAATAGCAAGAATGAGTTTTATCAGGTATTTTAATCGGATGATAGGATTGTCTTGGGGAGAAAGAAAATTAATAAACCAACCATCAGTATATAGTAAACCGGAGGTTGAATTTGTTTTGCAGGATAGACCTGAACAATTAGATGGTTTATATAATCAAGGTGAATTAACCAATATCAAAATTGTTCGTGGGACGATTAATGATAATGAACGGGAAAAAATCAATGAACATATTATAACAACAATAAATATGCTTAAAGATCTACCTTTCCCTCAGGAGCTGTCAAATGTTGTTGAATATGCCGGAGCGCATCACGAACGAGTTGACGGACGTGGCTATCCGAATGGTTTGACGGGCGAGCAAATGTCGATTCCTGCAAAAATTATGGCTATTGCCGATGTTTATGAAGCTTTGACTGCGAAAGATCGTCCGTATAAAGAGCCAAAAAAGCTGTCTGAAGTGTTAAAAATTATGCAAAGTATGAAAAATTCAGGACATTTGGATCCTGATTTGTATAATTTATTTATTACTAGCGGTGTTTATATAGACTATGCAAAAGAATATCTGGATAAAGACCAGATAGATGAAATCAATCCGGAGGAGTTTTTGTAAATGTTGAAAGTTTATCCTGTTTTGTGTCGTCCCAGTTATATGGACAATTATGCTTATATTTTAATAGATGAAGCGACAGGAACAAGCGCAGTCGTAGATCCGTCTGAAGCAGAGCCGATTATTTTAGAAACGGAAAGATTAAATATTAAACCTTCTTTTATTTTAAATACGCATCATCATTTTGATCATGTTGAAGGAAATGCGAAATTAGTTAAAAAATATGGCGCTAAGATAGTGTGTAATATTGCAGATGCGTATCGTATTGAAAATTGCGAGATTACCGTTAAGCCGAACAGTAAGTTTGTTTTGGGAAAATCTGAGGCAGAGATTATTGATGTTTCAGCGCATACACAAGGTCATATAGTTTTTTATTTTAAGCAAGATAAAATTTTGTTTACGGGAGATACGTTATTTAATTTATGTATCGGCGGTTTGTTTGAAGGAACTGCTCAACAAATGTTTGAAGCTTTGCAGAAAATAAAATCATTGCCGGATGATGTTGTGTTTTATCCCGGGCATGAGTATACTATGGGTGGAGCAAAGCAAGCCTTTTGTTATAATCAAGGCAATGCAGCAATAAGAGCTTATCTTGATCGAGCTAAAAAACGTTTGGATGAAGGATTGCCTGTGGCTCCGGTTGCTTTGGGAGAGGAGAAAGTTTGTAATCCGTATTTGCAAGCAGAAACATTGGACGATTTTATGAGTTTATAATACTTCGCGTCTACCGACGTGATCAGCCGGAGAAACAATGCCTTCTGATTCCATTCTGTCAATGATTGAAGCAGCGCGATTGTAGCCAATACGAAGTCTTCTTTGGACATAGCTTATGGATGCTTTTTTGTCATTTTGGACTATTTGAACAGCTTGACGATATAAGTCTTCATCGTTATTGCCGCCGCCGAAGTCGCCATTGTCAAAAACAGCACCGCTATTATTGTTTTTGCCGTCAGAGAGTTCGCCTTCAGTAACAGCCTCAATATATTCAGGTTGTCTTTGTTTCTTTAAGAATTCTACAATTTTTTCAACTTCACTGTCTTTTACGAAAGGAGCGTGTACACGACGAGGACGTTGTCCTGCAGGCATATACAACATATCGCCCATACCGAGAAGTTGTTCTGCTCCTTGTTCACCAAGAATTGTGCGACTGTCAATTTTGGAAGTTACTTGATAACTTATACGGGTTGGAAAATTTGCTTTGATTGTTCCGGTAATTACATCTACAGAAGGACGTTGAGTTGACATAATTAAGTGAATACCTGCAGCGCGAGCCATTTGAGCAAGGCGTTGAATTGCTGCTTCTACATCTTTTCCTGCAACTAACATAAGGTCTGCCATTTCGTCTACAACAATTACGATATAAGGCATTGGTGTCAGATCAAGTTCTTGTTCTTCAAAAATGGGTTTACCTGTTTCCATATCAAAACCGGTTTGAACGGTTCTGGTTATTTTTTCTCCGCTACTACGAAGTTCTTCCAGTCTTTGATTGTATCCGGTAATATTGCGTACATTGAGTTGGGCCATTGAACGATAACGGTCTTCCATTTCTTTAACAGCCCATTTTAAACCGATTACAGCTTTTGACGGATCAGTAATGACAGGAGTTAATAAATGAGGTATACCATTATACATAGTAAACTCAAGCATTTTAGGATCAATCATTATTAGCTTACATTCTTCCGGACGCATGCGATATAATAGTGATATTATCATTGAATTTACGCCGACGGATTTACCGGAACCGGTTGTACCGGCTACCAATAAATGGGGCATTTTTGCTAAATCGGCATAGGTGTTTTTTCCTCCTATGTCTTTACCAAGACTTATGGTTAGAGCGGACTTAGCCTCTTTGAAATCGCTACTTTCCAATAAATCACGCAGATATACGATTTCTCTGATTGAATTTGGCATTTCAATACCTATGGTATTTGAACCAGGTACAACAGCAATACGAACTGATACGGCACTCATTGAACGAGCTATATCATCAGACAAGCCTATAACTCGGGCTGTTTTTGTTCCCGGAGCCGGTTCAAGTTCATAAAGAGTTACAACGGGTCCCGGACGGATTTGAACTATTTTGCCTGAAATTCCGAATTCTTGAAGAACTTCTTCTAATTTGGCAGCAACTTTTTCAAGTTCTTTTTGGCTCATATGTTGAGTATTTTTATCTTTGTTGACTGATAGTAATTCTATATCGGGGAATGAGTATCCATCGTTAATTTTTTGGGTGTTTTTCGCGATTTTAATGGTGTCGGGCTGTTTTGTCGTGGTTTTATTGTTTTCACGTAAGCGAGGCTCTTTGCGTTGACGAGGTTGACGGATTGGTTTGTTTTTGTTATTTCCGAGCAATTTCCATATCTTACGAATTCCACTATATATGTGTGTAATTGCAGAGATTATTAAGATGATAATTTTTTTGATTGATTTGTACCATCCCTTCAGTGTTATTCCACAAGCATAATTGAATGATATTAAGCTTAGGAAAGATAAAAATATAATCAAAATGGGTTTGTTGTAATTAAAATCATAAATACGTGTGGCTAAAGAGAGAATTTGTCTGGCGAAAAATATTCCAACATCTCCTCCTGTGTCTATGCTACTTATTTTTCCACAACAAACCGTAAGGATTATAGAAAGCGATAAAATGCCTGTAAAAAATGCAAAAATACGTCCATAAGAATGTATAAAAGTTTTATATCTGATAATCTCATAACCCCAAACCAGAGGTGCAATTAAAAACAGCGGAAGAGAAATTCCAAACCAATTGATTATCCATGATGATGTGTAGGCGCCAAAAGAACCGAGTATGTTAACTGTGGGGCGTGAATTAGCAATATTGAAACCTGTATCTGACAAATTGTAGCTCAGACAACTGATTATGGTTGCTATTGTAGTTAATATCAGGCAGATTCCTATGCTGAGGATGATTAGTTTAGCAATGAGTGATTTTTCTTTTTTTCTTTTAGCCATTTTTTTCTCTTTGATTGATTTTCGAGTTTGTTGGGGTAATTATACAGAGCTAATTATCAATAATCCCTTAATAAGTTTATTTTTTATGATTTATAACTAAAGCAAATATCTTGACTTTTTGTAAGCTTTAATTCAATCTTTAAGCAGTCTTAAATTTATATAAAAAGGAAAATACAAATGTTCAGATTAGATGGAAAAGTAGCTTTAATTACAGGAGCTGCAGGTGGTTTGGGTGATAAGATTGCTCGTACACTTCACGCTCAGGGTGCAAAGTTGGCCTTGACAGATATGCGTGCAGATCCTATGGAAAAGTTGAAAAACGAATTGGGTGAAGGTGTAGAAGTTTTTGTTGCTAATTTGTCTGATTCTGAAGCAATTAAGCAGTTGGTGGCAGATGTTGAGGCTAAATTCGGGCAGATTGATATTTTGGTAAATAATGCCGGTTTAACCAGAGATAACTTATTTATGAGAATGAGTGATGATGAATGGCAATTAGTTTTGGATGTTAATTTGTCTGCCGGTTTTAAGTTGGCTCGCGGTGTAATCAGAGGTATGATGAAACGTCGTTTTGGTAGAATTATCGGCATAGCATCAGTGGTTGGTGTTACCGGAAATCCGGGGCAAGCTAATTATGCCGCATCAAAAGGAGGAATGATTGCTATGAATAAATGTTTGGCGCAGGAAGTTGCCTCGAGAGGAATTACGGTTAATTCAATAGCTCCGGGATTTATTCGTACTCCGATGACTGATGTTTTGCCTGAGGATGTTAAAACAGCATTGTTGGCAAAAATACCGGAAGGAAAGTTGGGCGAAGCTCAAGATATTGCTAATGTTGTTGCATTTTTGGCATCTGACGAATCGCAGTATATTACCGGTCAAACCATTAATATTAATGGCGGCATGGCAATGATTTAAGATTGTCTTCGTATAAATAAAGGCTTTGCTTTTTGTTAGCAAAGCCTTTATTTTTGAGATTTTACCATTTGTAGTGAACGTTTTGGAAATTACTACCTACAGCTTTAGTAGATGAACTTGAATCGTAGGATATCAGACGATATGCGTGTTTTCGATTGTCGATATCTGAGAATTGAATTTCTCTTTGTGATGACCATATATCGTCATTACATTTGTAAAAACGCGGCCAACTGAAATTTAAAAAGATTACCTTTTTAAACTCTTTTTGAATTTCTGTGTGTTCAACATTAAATAAAAAGAAAACCTCTTCACTTGAAACCAAAAGTTCTTCACCTTTTTTAGAAATAAGTTGATTTTTGTAAAAAAGATGACCTTCCTTTATCGCAAAATCACCCTGGGTAATGTCGCGAAGTTCTAAAAATTTTGATTGTCTCATAAGTTATATAATTAGTTAACTAATAGTCATAGTCTTAAGTAAGTTCGTTAAGACTATTCTACAAGTAAAATTAAAGCAATATTGAGAAAAAGTTTTCTACAGAATATACTATTTCAAATCTTGTGCTACATGAGGATTGTGAAGAAGTTTTTCGATTTTATCCACTTCTTCAAATGATTTATCGACTCTGAAGTTTATTTCCGGAATATATCGAAGAGAAGTTTTGGCAGCAACTTGTTTGCGAAAATAATTTGAGGCCAATTGTAATCCGCCCAAAACTTCTTGAATGTAGTCACCGTTGGATGTGATAAACCATATTGTGCAATATTTTAAATCCGGGGAAACCGTGACTTTGGTTACGGTTACCAGTGTGTTTATTCCTTCAAGATTTCGAACTTCACCTCGGTCAATAAATTGGGCTATTATTTTTCGTATTTCTTGAGCAACCCTTAGTTGGCGTTGGGATGGTTCTTTTTCGGACATATTTTCTCTCCTTATTAAGTTTTGTTACAACGATATAATATTATGTGTTATTTAGCAAGAGTTTTATGTTGTTGACTTGATGTAAGGTTTTTCGTATTTTGATAGAAAATAGCGGGGTGTCGTATGAAATGTTCAAAAAGAGATGAAATCAACGGTTGGTTAGTAATAGATAAAGAAATCGGTATGGGGTCAACGCAGGTTGTTAATCAAACCAGATATTTGCTTAATGCTAAAAAAAACGGACATACCGGAACATTAGATCCTTTTGCAACAGGAGTTTTGCCCATAGCTTTTGGTGAAGCAACAAAACTTGTACCATATATAATGGAGGGGAAAAAAGAATATGAGTTTGTTGTAAGGTTTGGTGCTACTACAGATACATTGGATTGTACGGGAAATATTGTTGAACAATGTTTAAGGGTGCCTACGGAAGAAGAAATAAAGGAATGTTTGATTCATTTTGTGGGAAAAATAGAACAAGTTCCTCCCGCTTATTCGGCTATTAAAGTTAATGGGAAAAGGGCGTACGATTTGGTGCGAAAAGGAGAAAAAGTTGATATTCCGGTAAGAGAGGTTGAAATATATCGACTCGAGATTGTTGAATTTTTGCCTCCAGAATCGGCCAGATTTGTAGTTGAATGTTCTAAAGGAACGTATGTAAGAACTTTGGGAGCTGATTTGGCTAAAAAATTAGGTACTTTAGGGTATTTGACTGAATTAAGACGTACAAAATGCGGTAAATTTAATATCAAAGATACGATTTTACTGGAAAATTTAAAAAATATGGAGTATATTGCTGAACGCCAAGAGAAATTGCTTCCTATGTTGACATCACTGTGCGACATCACGGTGATTGCCGTAGAGGAAGATGATGCTGTTAAATTAAAGCAAGGACAAGCTGTTTCACCGAAAAACTATGAAGTAAGTGAATTTGTAGGACAAGAGGTCGCGGCGGTTTGTTCAGATAAATTAATAGCGATGGTGCGGATTGATGAAAGAAGAATTTCACCGGTTCGTGTGTTTAATCTTTAGAATAATGAAAAGGAAAACAGATGTCGAAACAAGAATTAATTAAATCATATGGTTTGAATCCGAATGATACGGGTTCTCCGGAAGTTCAAATTGCTATTTGGACAGCAGAAATCAATAACTTGATTGAACATTTTAAGACACATGCGAAAGATAATCACTCTCGTTTGGGTTTGATGAAGAAAGTTGCTCGTCGTCGTCATATGCTTGATTATTTGAAAGCAAAAGATGAGAGCAGATATCAAAATATTATCGCAAAATTGAATATCAGACGATAATTTAATTGGGGGCGGGGCTTATGAAAAGCTCCGCATCCTGTATAAAAAATCCTGCATGGGGCAGGTAGAGGTTATATGGAAATGAAAGGTAAAGAAATATGATCGAATTTAATGAAATCCGCAAAGAAATGGAATGGGGCGGACGTAAACTTATTTTAGAGACAGGTAAAATTTCAAGACAAGCAGCCGGTTCGGTGATTGTTACTTATGGTGAAACAGTGGTGCATGGAACGGTTTGTGCTGCAAAAGAGGTGAAGGCTGATCAGGATTTCTTTCCTTTGACAGTGAATTATCAGGAAAAATATTATGCAACCGGAAAAGTTCCCGGTGGTTTTATGAAGCGTGAAGGCAAGCCATCAGAACGTGAAGTGTTAATTTCTCGTTTGATTGACAGACCTATTCGTCCGTTGTTTCCGGATGCTTTCAAAAATGAGGTGCAGGTTGTATGCACGGTGTTGGCTCATGATAAAGAAACAGATTCCGATGTGGTTGCAATGATAGCTGCTTCTGCAGCATTGGCTGTTTCCGGAATTCCGTTTTTGGGTCCAATAGGAGCTGCAAAAATAGGGTATAAAAATGGTGAATATATTTTGAACCCAACTATGGAACAACAGCTTTCATCAGAATTGGAATTGGCTGTGGCAGGAACCAGTGAAGGGGTATTGATGGTTGAATCTGAAGCTAATGAGCTTTCGGAAGAAACTATGCTTGGTGCTGTTATGTTTGGTTTTGAAAGCTTCCAACCGGTTATTAAATTGATTAACGAATTGAAAGAAGTTGCAGGTAAAGAAGTTTGGGAAGCACCCGTATTTCCTGCTGAATTTGATGAACTTTACTCTAAGGTTGAGAAAGACTTTGAAGCTAAATATGCAAAAGCTTTTGAGGAAACAGACAAGTTAACCAGAGGAACTTTGGTTGGGCAGGTTTCGGAGGAAGTTAAAGCTACGATAGATCCAGAAAATGAAATTGAAAACAGATATGTCGGGGATGTTATTGAAAAATTGATGCACAAAGTAGTGCGTGAAAAAGTTTTGACAACCGGTAGGAGAATTGATGGACGTGATACAAAAACTGTTCGTCCTATTCAGTGTCAAGTTGATGTTTTGCCGACAACACATGGTTCTGCATTGTTTACCAGAGGGGAGACACAGGCTTTGGTTGTTACTACTTTGGGAACAGGCGAAGATGCTCAAATTATAGATGGACTTTTTGAAGAATCGAAACAAGATTTTATGCTTAATTATAACTTCCCGCCATATTCTGTAGGTGAGTGTGGTCGTTTGGGAAGTCCGGGACGTCGTGAAATCGGTCATGGAAAATTGGCATGGCGTGCCATACATCCGATGATGCCTAAAGATAAAGATGCTTTTCCTTATACAATCAGGGTCGTGTCTGAGATTATGGAGTCTAATGGTTCTTCTTCTATGGCTACCGTATGCGGTACAACGATGTCTTTGATGGCCGCCGGTGTTCCGTTGTTAAAACCTGTTGCAGGTATTGCTATGGGATTGATTAAGGAAGATGATGGTAGAGTTGCTGTTTTGACGGACATTTTGGGTGATGAAGATCATTTGGGAGATATGGATTTTAAGGTCGCCGGCACAAAAGATGGTGTGACAGCTTTGCAGATGGATATTAAGATTACATCTATAACTAAAGAGATTATGGAAAAAGCTTTGCACCAAGCGCATGAAGGCAGAATTCATATTTTGGGAGAGATGGCAAAGGCTATTTCCGAACCTCGTCCGAATGTTTCCGATAAGGCTCCGCGTATTGTGGCAATCAAAATTCCGGTTGATAAAATTCGTGAAGTTATAGGAACCGGCGGCAAGGTAATTCGTGAAATTGTCGAGACAACACATACAAAAATTGATATTACTGATGATGGTGTTGTTAAGATTGCATCTCTTAAAAAAGAAGATGGTGATGCTGCTTTGGAATGGATTATGGGAATTGTTGCTGAACCGGAGATGGGTAAAATCTATCATGGAACAATTACTAAAATTATGGATTTTGGTGCTTTTGTGCGTTTTCTCGGAACAACTGAGGGGTTGGTTCATATTTCGGAAGTTAAAAATGAAAGAATTGCTTCGGTTTCTGAGTTTTATAAAGAAGGTGATCAAATTTGGGTTAAATGCCTTGGAGCAGATAATCGCGGCAAGATTAAACTTTCGGCTAAACGAGTTAACCAAGAAACAGGAGAAGATCTGGAAAAATAGTTTTGGTTATTGTTAAAAAGGTCCCGCTTTAAATGAGCGGGATTTTTTTAATTAATTTTTATTATTTTTTGAATACAATCAAGGTATAATTTTAGGAGAATCGATATGCTTTACGTTTTTGCTGCATTTATTTTTGGGTTTTCCGTACCATATATGGCACGAAGATTTGCTAAATTTATGCCGGCGACATTTGCGGGAGCATTGATAGAGTTGTGTCGTTGTGAAAAAAAATTGAAGGCTTATAGAAAAACAAAGTTATATAGAAAATTTGTTTGGCGTTCGGTTATTTCGGGATTGGTTACGGCTTGTGTTACGTTTGTTGCATATAAGCATTTTGGTCCATTCGGATTTGGTTTTATTGCAACCTATATATGGTTGTTGATATTGATGGCTGAAATAGATTTTAGAATCTTTTTATTGCCGGATATTCTTACAATTCCATTACTTTTGTTAGGTGTTTTTGCTTCTTGTAATAATATGGGATTTGTTGCAATAAATGAAAGTGTCGTAGGAGCTGTTGTCGGATATTTTTTGCCGGTGGCGGTAAGTTTGCTGATTGTTTGGCGTAAAAAGGATGCGTTTGGTGGCGGAGATATAAAGTTAATGTCGGCTATCGGAGCATGGCTTGGAGTAGAAGGTTTGCTTTATGTGGTTGTTTTATCCTCTATTTTGGGGATTGTGTACGGAATATTTAATAAGAAAACGTCTTTGGCTTTTGGCCCCATGATTGCAATTGCCGGAATAGTAATTGCGGTTTGGATGTTTTAAGGCAGATGTTTGTATGTTTGAATGGAGATAGACTATGGTAACAAAAAAGAAATCAACTTCGGAAAAAATAATTAAACAACTATATTATGATGATGATCAACGCAGATTAGTTAAGTTGGTTACCGGTTTTAGTTTTGAAATGTTTATTATGACGGTAATTTTGGCTAATGCGGTTGTTTTGGGGTTAATGACATCACCGACGATGGAATTTTACTTTAATAACGGATTATTTTTGTTAGACAGAGTATTTATGGGAATATTTATGGCAGAAATGTTTTTGAAGATTTTTGCATTAAAAGGAAAATTTTTCAAATCCGGTTGGAATGTCTTTGATTTGGTTATTGTTGTTGTTTCATCGTTGCCGTTTATGAGTGCTTTTATTGTTTTGCGAACATTTAGGTTGTTTCGATTGTTTAAGTATGTAAATCGTTTTTCAAAAATAAATAATTTGGTACAAGTCTTTATAAGTTTGTTGCCTTCATTTATTTCTTGTTTGATAATTTTTGTGGTGTTTTTTTATGTGTTTGCAATTATAGGTGTTTCTTTGTATGGCGAAACTTTTGCTGTTTTCGGTAATTTGGGGGCGGCTATGTTTACAATGGTTCAGATGTTTACGATGGATGGATGGGCTACATCTGTGGCGCGTCCGGTTATGATTGTTTATCCGGAATCGTGGATATATTTTACGACAATTGTTTTATCGTCAATGTTATTGATTGTAAGCTTTGTTGTATCGGCTGTTATTCAAACAATAGAGCTTATTAAAAAGCAATAATAGTCTTTTTTGTTAATTAAAAATGCTCTTGGGATAAGGGCATTTTTTTGCATTCATCTCTTGACAATGGCTTTTTTAATAACTAACTAAAGGTTTAGATCAGTAAATAATATGGAGTACTATGAAAATGAAAATTAGACCTTTGCATGACCGAGTTTTGGTTAAAAGATTAGAAGAAACAACAAAAACAGCCGGTGGAATTATTATTCCGGATACAGCTAAAGAAAAGCCGTCAGAAGGATTGGTCGAAGCCGTAGGTGACGGGTTTAGAACAGAAGACGGAAAGATTGTTCCTTTGAATGTTAAAGTTGGAGACAAAGTTTTGTTCGGTAAATGGTCAGGTACAGAAGTTAAACTGAATGGAGAAGAGAGACTCATTATTAAAGAATCTGAAATTTTGGGTGTTGTTGAAGAATAATTACAAATAAAAAGGATTGATAAAATGGTTGCTAAAAATATTGAATTTGGAACTTCTGCCAGAGAAAAAATGCTTAAAGGTGTTGAAACATTGGCAAAGGCGGTAAAAGTGACATTGGGTCCTAAAGGACGTAATGTTATTTTGGATAAAACATATGGAGCGCCAAAGATTACTAAGGACGGTGTTTCTGTTGCTAAAGAAATTGAATTGGCTGATAAGTTTGAAAATATGGGCGCTCAATTGGTTAAAGAAGTTGCTCAAAAAACTGCAGATAAAGCCGGTGATGGTACAACGACCGCTACCGTATTAGCAGAAGCTATTATTAAAGAAGGTTGTAAAGCTGTTGCAGCAGGTATGAATCCGATGGATTTAAAAAGAGGAATTGATTTGGCTGTTGAGGCTGTTGTTGAAGATGTTAAATCTCGTTCCGTAGCTATAAAAAATTCAGAAGAAGTTGCCCAAGTTGGAACAATTTCAGCTAATGGCGATACATCTATCGGCGAATATTTGGCAAAAGCAATGGAAAAAGTGGGCAATGAAGGTGTTATTACGGTTGAAGATGCTAAGGGATTGGATACAGAACTGGATGTAGTGGAAGGTATGCAATTTGATAGAGGGTATTTGTCTCCATATTTTGTAACAAATCCTGATAAAATGATTTGTGAATATGATGCGCCGTTTATTTTGTTGTATGATAAGAAGATTACAAATTTGCAACCGTTAATTCCGGTTTTGGAAGCTGTTATGCAATCAGGTAAAGCTTTGGTTATTGTTGCCGAAGATATTGAAGGCGAAGCTTTGGCTACTTTGGTCGTAAACAGATTGCGCGGTGGTTTAAAAGTTTGCGCTGTTAAGGCTCCCGGTTTTGGTGACAGAAGAAAAGCTATTTTGGAAGATATTGCTATTTTGACCGGTGGTCAGGTTATTTCGGAAGATTTGGGTATGAAATTGGAAAATGTCGGTCTTGAGATGCTTGGTAATGCTAAAAGAGTTGAGATTTCTAAGGATGATACCACAATAATTGACGGAATGGGTGAAAAAGATCTTATTGAAGCCAGAGTTAACCAAATTAAAAAGCAAATTACAGAAACCTCATCTGATTATGATCGTGAGAAATTGCAAGAGCGTTTGGGTAAATTGTCTGGTGGTGTTGCCGTTATTAAAGTTGGCGGAGCATCGGAAGTTGAGGTTAAAGAAAAGAAAGATCGTATTGATGATGCGTTACATGCAACCAGAGCAGCAGTTAAAGAAGGTGTTGTTGCCGGTGGTGGTTGTGCTTTGTTGTATGCAACAAAAGTGTTGGATAAAATTAATACCGCGAATCAAGATCAGAAAGTCGGTGTTGATATTATCAGACGTGCTTTGCAAGCTCCTATTCGTCAAATTGCCGAAAATGCTGGTGTTGACGGAGCTTTGGTTGTCGGAAAATTGCTTGAAAGTACAGACTTTAATTTTGGATACAATGCTCAAAAAGGAGAGTATGTTGATATGATTAAGGCCGGAATTATTGATCCGACTAAGGTTGTAAGAACCGCTTTGCAAGATGCTGCGTCTGTTGCCGGTTTGGTTGTTACTACAGAGGCTATGGTGGCTGAAGTTCCGCAAAAAGAATGCGGATGTGGTGGCCATGGTGGAGCCGGAGCTGCAGGAATGGGAGCAATGGGCTTCTAAATAAAAACGTTTATTGTTTTGACTCCCTTACCATTAGATAAGGGAGTTTTTTTTATAACAAAACTTGACAAAAAAATAAAATGATATAATTTTTACTCCATAAGTATCTAAGTTTTATACATTATTGTTAAATTTAAATTTTTTGCATTTATGGAGAAAATTTTATTTGTCCTTTTTGGCGCTCCAGGTAGTGGCAAAGGGTATTTGGGAGAGTGTCTTAAAAGTGAAATTGAAAAGAAAGGTTTTGCTGTAAAGTATATTTCTACAGGAGACCTTCTGCGTGAAGAGATTGCTTTGAAGACACCGTTGGGAGAGCAATTGGCTCAGACTATAGCTTCCGGAAAGTTGGTTCCTGATGATGTGGTTGATGCTTTGGTTGAAAAGGCATTGAAAGCTGAAGAGACAGTGTTGTTTTTGGATGGATATCCGAGAACGTACAGTCAGTTTTTAGCTTTTACATCATTTGTAGAGGCCGAAGATGCTTTTAAGGTGGTTGTCGTAAAGAGGGATACGCCGGTCGAACTGATACTTGAGCGAGTAGCCAAGCGAAGAGTTTGTGCTACTTGTAAAGCGACACACAGTGTTGATGACGGATGTTGTCCAAAGTGTGGTGGAGAGTCGGTTATTCGCAAAGATGATGCCGTTATCCGAGGAAGGCTGGAAGAGTACGAGGCTAACACGGCCGGATTGTGGAACGATTTGCGCCTTTTTGCAGAAGAGATGTATGTCGTTGAAGGCAGCGAAGAGGCAACAAAAGCTGCTTCTGAAATTGTAGAAGATCTTTTTTAAGGTTTGCAGGTTCTTCTAAGAAAAAGGTGGTGCTTTATGAAAAAAGTACCACTTTTTTGTATTTTTAATGAAAAGACTTGATTTTTATAAAAAAGAAATTATCATCAGTCATAAATTGGAAGGAAATAATAATGTTTTTATGTATATCTAAACAATTAAAGAACAAGAAAATGATAGGTAGTATTTCTCCTGTCGTTGTTGTTTGGCGTGTTTAGATATAAAGACATTGTGAAACGAAAATGCGGGAGATTAACTCCCGCTTTTTTTGTGTGAAAAGAGGTTAAAAATGGATTTAGAACAGTATCTTGTGAATGGTAAACCTGTTTGGCGCGGAAGGGTTCAAAAAATAGGAGGGATTGTTATCGGAAAAAACGAACAGCCCCATTTTGTTGTTCGTTCATTGACAACAAAAGATGCAACAGCAATGAGTGATTTGTCTTCAGTGATATATTCACATCTTAATAAAGGAGAGGAATGTTTTATTCATAAGCATGACAAGAATTATTATAATCAGATTTTTAATAATAAAGATGTTGTATATATAGGTGTTTTTGTTGGCGCGAACATTGTGGGGATGTCATACATTTATCTTTGTGACAATGAGCAAAAATTAAACAATGAAATTCCTAATAGTCCGATTAATTTTTTTGAAAAAAATCCTAATATGAAAGCTGTTTCGTTAGGAGCAGATTGTGTTCATCCGGATTATAGGGGCAATAATTTCAATCAAATTATGATACAGTACAGGTTGGATTTAGCAAAAAAAATGGGATGTAGTGATGCATTTTCGATTATTGATAGAAATAATCATTGGAATATGTCTCCATATTTTAATAACGGATTTCAGATGTTCGCTGGTGCGACAGATCCTTCGGATGGTGGAAAAATAGCCCTTATGCATAATGATATAAAAGAACAAAAAGAGGTAAAAGCGTTAGGCCTTTCTGTCGCGTATGATAATTTTTCACATATAGATACTTTGTTGGCAAAAGGGTTTGTCGGAAATTCATATAATCAAAAAAATAAAACAATCAATTTTGTGAAGAAAGTTGAGGAAAGAAAGCTGAATAAGGTTTCGGCAATATTCTTTGTTAATTCAGTTAAGAGAGGGTGTAATGTTTAAGGTGTATCGTTTTAGTGGCGTTGAAAAAGGAGCTAATATTTTGTTTTTGGGGGCTGTTCATGGTAATGAAATTGCCGGAACAATTGCTCAAAAAGAGATAATTAATCAATTTGAACAAGGAAAAATTAAATTGAAAAAAGGCAATGTAACATTTGTTCCTTGTGTTAATGTTGAAGCGCAAAAAAAAGATGTCAGGTTTGTGGGGGTTAATCTTAATAGGGTTGTAAGGTATCATAATAAACCTAAAAATAATGAAGAAAAAATAGCAAATAAATTGGTAAAAGAGATTGATAAATGTGATATTTTATTGGATTTACATTCGACTCATTGTCAGGAAGATGTTGAGTTTGCATTTATTGATTATCCTAAGGATGAAAATTTGGATTTGTTGTCGGTACTTCCTGTTAAAAATGCTTTAGCCGGATGGCCTGAAATATATAAAAAAGGTTCAAATATTGATAATTTTTGTACGGAAAAGTATGCTTACGACAAAGGAAAAGTAAGTGTTACTATAGAATGCGGATATCATAAATCTCAACGATCCGTAGATATTGCCAAAAAAGCGATATTAAATGTTTTGGCTTTTTATGGGTGTATTGATGATGTTGTTCAAAAAGAGCTTTCCAAAATAATTAATCTTGACCGATATGTTATCAAAAAAAATAAAGGTAGAATGTTGCGAGATTATAAGCATATGTCTTCGGTTATCAAAGATGAGGTGTTGGCGGTGTATGATAATGGCGAAAAAATCAAAGCCCCTTTTGACGGCTATATCATAATGCCAAATCATGATGCCCTTATAGGAAGTGAATGGTTTTACTTGGGGCGTTCTGTAGATAATAAATAATGCTTTGATAATTTCTTTTTACTATGATTTTTGTTATATATCGTTGAAATATGCCAATATTGACAATGAATGCAACGGATATGGTCTTGACTTAAGATGCTTTTTATTATAAGAGAAAGGCATGTTTATTTTGTATTTTTAATCTTTTAAAACTATTATATTATGGACAAGATTTTTGAACGTGAATTTGAGAATTTGCGAGATTTGGTTAAGAAACCAGGTCGTGTTATGAGCAGAATTACGGAAGAATATGAACGAATTGTTCCTATGCTTATTAAGGCAGATGAAATGTCGGAGGAAGAATTGGTTCGTCGCGCTAAAAAAATTAAACCATTGGTGCGAGTAGATGAAGAAGGAAGGTTGCTTGAGGCTGGAGAGGATGATAAGGGGGCGATGTTGGTTTATGTAAAACCATCGAATATCCATCAAAGTTATCTTTATTCTTTTAGTCCGGAAGAAGATGTTGTGTGTGACGATGACGGGGAGCAAATAATGGTTGAAGGACTTAAAGAAGTGGCTCGGTTTATTTGTTATCATCGTTATGGCGGATATTATATGTTTTTGCGTCTGGGCGTTGATGAGGTTTTGCAACAAATTCCCGAAGATATCAATATTGATGAGATTTCGGCTTTTGAAATCAAGTTTGCATCAGATCAGCTTAAAGAAATTTATAATACTGCTGTGGATCGTCATGTTTCAACCGTAATTTTATATGGTATTGCCGGCGGGCTTCCGGAAGTGGTTAAAAAGCAGTCGGTTATTGTCGGACATAAAACATATCCTTATGAATAAGGGGTAAGTTTTAGATGATTATGGGTATCCCGAAGATTGTATTTGCAATTTTCGGGATATATTTTTATAGGTTTTAAAATGGTGAGAATGTAATTGACATAAAAACATATCAAAGAGAATATAGTTAATATGTTAACGATAATAAAAGAGACAGATAATGCAAAATCTAAATAATGGTTTTATAACGTTGAGTAATCAATCGGCAGAATGTAAAATTTCGCTTTGGGGAGGAAATATTGTTTCGTATCGTCCAAAAACAGAAAAATATGATGTTTTTTGGCTAGGGGAATTAAATAAGTTTGATAATGTTCAAGCAATTAGGGGCGGAATACCTGTTTGTTGGCCAAGATTTGCCGAAGAAAAATTGAATGATGTTTTGCCTCGTCATGGATTTGCTCGTCTTTCGAATTGGAAACTTGAGATGGCTAATGTTGATAATGAAAAAATAGAGGTTGTTTTATCTTTGTTGCCTGACGTGAAATATAATATTGATGTTAAGGCAAATCTTTTAATTAGAGTTATCGATAAACTGGAATGTCAATTAGAAACGATAAATAATGGCGATAAAGAATTTAAATTTAGTGAAGCATTGCATGCTTATTTTAATGTTGGAAACAGAGATGATGTTATTATTAAAGGGCTTAAAGGTTATCAATATAGAAGTTCATTGGATGGCAAAATTTATGATTTAGATAAAGAATTGCAAATTACCGGTGAATTTGATGCTGCGTTTATGAATCATACCGGCAGTGTTAAGATAGTTGATCCGGTATTGAAAAGAGTTATAGTTTTAAACAAAGAAGGTTCAAAATCTACGATTGTGTGGAATCCGGATAAAGATTTGGCAGAAATGAGTGAAGGGCAGTATAAAAAATTTGTTTGTGTTGAACCGGCAAATCAGGGGGATAATTTTGTTGTTTTAGCACCTAAGGAAAGACATAAGATGACAATGTCTGTTGAAGTAAAAAAATTAGAAGTATAGAGTGAAAAATTTGTTGTCTTGAATGTTTGAAAAGAAAAAGGTGCTATTTCTGACGACTTTTTAAATCTGGCTAGGGATGATGTGTAATCTGCGAGATTTTTATATTTTTAACATCTCTTTATAAAGTAAACAGCGACAAGACCGATAATCCGTAAAATGATTAAGGATAACATTGCTATATATATTCCATATATGTCGGCTATTATGCCAAGTAAATACATTACTATAGACATATATATACCTTTTACAAATTGAATTATTGATTGTGATGTGGCGCGGTATTGTGGCATAAACTCGTGTTGTAAAATGTCTGTTTTTGCTACGGATGCCGTGGCATAAAAAAAGTTGATAAACATATGAATGAACGGAGTATATATATTATTTGCAATAATAGCAATTGTTCTGATCAAAACATTGCAAGAGATAGAGCCAAAATATGTTTTTGCATTGGATAAATGTTTTATATATGGCATAAATGCAAAACCAATCATTCCGCAAAAATGTTTTAGAACTCTAGCTAAACTAATAACCCAATCAGTTGTGAAAATTTTGAAATATGCACTTTCAAAACGATGAGAGATATCGCTCAGGGTACTGAAATAGATATCAAATAATGCATAAAAAGCTAAGGTTTTATTTTTTATAAATTGTTTTGATGCTGTAATTATATCTTTTTTGCTTATTGAGATGTTTTTTCTTTTTATTTGGGGTTCTATAAAAAAACAGGCTACAATTAATAGTATTATTGGTGGTATAATAGAAAGCCAAGCGACAAATTGCAAAGATAGGAAATAGGTAATAAACATTGCACAGATTGCACCTAAAGCACACCCAAATTGATCATAGTACATAGATTTAGCATAAATTGATTTGAAATAATCTGATTGTTTTAATTCTTTAGCTGTTTCATACATTAACGCATCAACAGTTCCGGCAGACAATGCCTCTCCAACACCCCATAAAAAAGCGAAAAAACAGAGAAGATGTTTTATTTCAAAGTGTCCAGCTAATGAAAGCAAAATAAATGCTGTACTTGTGAGAATATTAGCGACAATTAAAGTTGATTTTCTTCCAAATTTATCGGAGATTAGACCGCTTGGAATTTTTGCAAAAGCATATGAAATATTAAAAATAGCAAAGATTCCCATTGCCAATGAATAAGACTTCATTATTTGTGTGAAATAAACAATCATCAGCGTGGCTAACGGCTTAAATCTCCAAAAAAAATAGTATAATTTAAAAATATAAAGGTTTATTTCAATCATTAGGTAGCACTCAAAGGTGTTTTTAATTTTTTAAGATTAAATATAAAGTATTAATTTTATGTTTATAAGCATTATAATGTTTTTTATGTTTTAAATTTAATAGATTAACTTTTATTTTATGTTAGTGGGTGTTTTTTTATTTAACCTCTGCCTGCAAATTTAGTAAAGGTTTTTTCTGCTTAAAAAAGGCTAAAATTATCTAAGTTATTGAAAAATATAGAAGTGGGTTTGGAGAGGGTGTTATTCCAAAATAGAAATGTTACATTTTTAGGTTTTGAGTATAAGCAATTTTTATGTAAACCCCACATATTGGAATAAAAATTGCTTATACGATTTTATAAGATAATTCTTGATTTTTAAAGAGTAGAATTATCTTACCACTAAAAGTTTCTTTGATATATATGGTTGATTTTGCGGGACAAAAGTTTTTTCTCAATATTTGATAAGTCTTTGATTTATATTTAATTGTCCAATCATTATTCACTTTACGCATTGATAATTCATAAGAATAATCATCGAGCTTTGCTTTTTGAGGGAGTTTTCTATGTTCATCATTTTTTATTGGTAGAGTAAATTTCTTATTATGGCTAGGTAAGTAATAGTTTTTAATATATTTGTTAGCACCATTTATTGTTGTTATATTGTTTAACCTAAGTTTGGGAATTAATCTGTTTTGATGTGTTTGGTTTGAACGTTCAACACGCCCTTTTGCTTGTGGACTAAAAGCCGGTATTGTTTGGATTTTTAAGTTCCTACATAGGTTTCCAAAGAAGTTGGAGCTTTCCATTAAATCATAATTGATGTATGCATTTCTGCGGTCTGCATAAATCGATTTCGGAATCCCGAATTTCTTTACCCATTGCCATAATACTATTGTTGCAGCTCGTATTGTTTCTTCTTCGTCAAAGTAGCATAAATTATACGACGTGGCATCATCTATCAAATTGATTAAACAGGCTTTTCTGTGTTCTCTTCCAAACCAATAATCAAAGCACCCATCTATCTGCAACATCTCTCCAAAACTTTCTTTCCGCTCTCTTCTTTGGCGATATGGTTTACGTTTCCTTTGCTTGATTAATAATTGTTCTGACTTCATCCATAGTCTTAATGTTTCTCGATTTATGCTTATTCCTTCATTCTCTAATAATAACTCGCTAGCATAACTAGGACCACAATCATAGTATTTATCTCTGATTAACGATAGAATTTCTGATTTCTTATTGAAAGATATTTTATGATTAGAAGGTTTATTACGCCCTTTGTGTAATAGCCCTGTTATGCCTTGTTCTTTATAGTTTTTTATTAGTCTATACACTTGTTGCCGACTTAATTTTAGTGCTTGTGATAATTCTTTTTGGTTGATTTTGCCTTGAATGTATAATTCTAAATATTCGTATCTGGTTTGCATATCTGTCTTCATCGATTCTTCTCCTCTGAAGACAGTCTAATGTAACATTTCTATTTTGCTATGACAGTAGGTTTGGAGAGGGTTGCTTTTTTGTACACTATAACATAAAATAAAAACTTTCGATGTTGCAGCATCGAAAGTTTTTTTAATTTTAATTAC
>JAZUAM010000003.1:0-81111 GCA_045637985.1 Alphaproteobacteria bacterium | reverse complement strand
AAAGTTGATATGAGTACTGATGACGGAGTAAGTTCTGATACTGACGGTATACAGTTTGGCGGAAGTATTGAAGCGGGATTGGTTTTTGAGCCACAAAAACGTTTAACAATCGAACCGAGCATCAGATTAGGCTATAACTTCACCAAATATGATGATATGTCTGATGCTTATGGTAAATAGGCTGAGTTTGACAATGTTCAAAATATCGAGGCTGAAGCCGGTGTTAAGGTTGAAAAGACCTTCTTCCACAACAACCGTCGTGTAATCAGTAAGATTTATGTTAAACCGAGTATTATCAAAAACTTTGGTAAAGGTGATGTCAACATAACCTCGCTTGATACGGTTGAAGGATTTGAAAACGAAACCTTAATCCGAGGCGAGATTGGCGGAAGCTTTAACTTTGGCAACGGATGGAGCGGATTTGGCTCACTGGGTTATACCTATGGTTCCGATTACAACGCTACTGACTTTAACCTCGGGGTTAATTATAATTGGTAACAAAAAAGGGCGGAAATAAATTCCGCCCTCTTCTTTTTTATGCATCACGCAATTGTGCCGATGTTATTTTCTTCTTAACTTCAACCTCAACCTTATTCATCAACGTCTCAATATCCTGATCGCTGAATGTTGTTTCAATAGGTTGGAATGTCATTGCCAAAGCAATCGATTTTTTGCCCTCAGAGAGGTTTTCTCCCTCATAAACATCAAATACTCTGACATCACTGATATATCGTCTGTCGGCGTTTCTGGCCGCAGCAATCACATCATCTGCCCTAACTGTTTTATCAACAATAAAGGCCATATCTTTATCAACCGGTTGAAACTGAGATAGTTCCAATTTCTTTTTGGCTTTTCCTTGCCCACCACGCGGCAAAGGAATATTATCAAGCACAACCTCAAAAGCGACAACGCGTTGTTTAATACCAAAGCGCTTTAACACCAATGGATGCAACTCGCCAAAATAAGCAATCACATTTGCACCCAAACGAAATGCTCCGCTACGCCCCGGATGATAATAAGCCGGAGCATCTGTTGAAATACGTGCGCTGTCAAAAGGTCCGTTTGCCGCTGCAATAACCGCCAAAGCATCAGCCTTAACATCAAAAACATCAAAAGCTCGTTCATTTCCGGCCCAATGTTTTTTACCGGTCTGTCCGCAACGAATACCGCCGGCAATCAATCGTTGTTCGCCCGGTTTGCGACCATAAAACTCAGGTCCCACCTCAAACAAACTGACATTTCCGTAACCTCTGGCAATATTGTTTTTTAATCCTAACAACAAATTTACCAAAACTGACGGCCTCATCTCATTCAACTCTGCCGTAATCGGATTACACAATAAAACCGGTTCGTTTCCTTTGCGAAAATCTTTAGCCAATTTAGAATCGGTAAAACTCCAAGTAACCGTTTCCAACAACCCGCGAGATGCAAGCTCATGTTTAACCGTAATATTGCGACGCTGTGCCGGTGATAAGGTTTGAGCCGGAAAATATGACTTTGGCATCGATTCTGCCGGAATATTATCCAACCCAATCATACGAACAATTTCTTCTACCAAATCATGTTCACCCTCAATATCTCCGCGCCATGTCGGAGCAGTAGCCCAAATTTTGTCGCCCTCTTCTTTGGTTTCAAATCCTAAACGATTTAAAATATCAATGATTTTAGCCGAAGAAACTTCAATACCGATAAAATCTTTTAATCTTAACGGTCTGATAAACGTTGTAACCGGTTTATAATTCTCTTCTCCGGCAACCTCTATATCCGATGCCTCACCGCCACATATTTCTAAAATAAGCTGCGTTGCATAATCAGACCCCAAAATATTAGAATTAGGATCAACCCAACGTTCATAACGATAGCGAGAATCCGAATCAATCTGAAACTTGCGACCTGTTCTGGCAATACATACCGGATTAAACAATGCACTTTCCAAAAATACATTAACCGTACCTTCGCTACATCCTTTGGCGTTACCGCCCATAATTCCACCCAAGCATTGAACGCCCTCGCCATCACAAATACCCAAAGATTGGCTGTCTAAATTATAAACTTTTTCTTCCAAAGAAACAAACCCTTCGCCATCTTTAGCCATTCGCACACAAATATCTCCACACAACTTATCTGCATCAAAAACATGCAACGGACGAGCCAAATCATAATTTATATAATTGGTAATATCTACCAATGGAGAAATTGAACGCAAACCGATAGCTGTTAATCTGTCTTTCATCCACTTCGGTGTTTCAGCTTTGTTGTTAACGCCTTTTATATAGCGCCCCGTATATACCGGACAGGCTGTAAAATCTTCAACCTTAACTTTAATCGGTGATTTTATCCCACTGTTTTGACTCTTGATTTTTAATTCTTTCAATTTTCCTAAACCGGCAGCGGCCAAATCTCTGGCAACACCTCTTACACCCAAACATTCTGCTCTGTTAGGCGTAATTGAAATATCAAAAACCGGATCAGCTTTATAAACTTCTGCCAAAGTCAAACCAATCGGTGATGTTGCCGGAAGCTCAATAATTCCATCATGATCCGCACCTACACCGATTTCATCTTCGGCACACATCATACCAAAACTTTCAACTCCTCTGACCTTTCCGACCTTAATTTTTTCATTAAACAACGGAATATAAGCACCAACATGAGCCAAAATTCCCATCATTCCTTTTTTCACATTAGGAGCACCGCAAACAATCTGTAATACCTGCTGTCCGTCATTAACTTTCAAAACATGCAAATGATCAGAATCAGGATGATCTTCAACTTCTTCGATTCTGGCGGTCACAAAACCATCCATATTTTCAAAAGGATTTATAACTTCTTCAACTTCCAAACCGATTTGTGTCAATGTTTCGGCAATCTTTTCAACACTTGCTTCTGTATCCAAATGTTCTTTTAACCATGATAACGTAAACTTCATTTTTGCTTCTCCTCTTTCCTATCTTGCCGAACCGCCATTGTTACTCAAACCGCCGGTCATCGACGATTCGTCCAAAGGCATAAACCCGTAATGCTTCAACCATCTTACATCAGATTCAAAAAATGTACGCAAATCAGGAATACCATACTTAAGCATAGCTAATCTGTCTAATCCCAAACCAAAGGCAAAACCTTGATATTCATCAGGATTAATCCCACACGCTTTCAAAACATTCGGATGAACCATTCCGCACCCCAAAATCTCAAGCCAATCATCACCGGCACCGATTTTTAATTCTGTCTTGCTCTTTTTACATCCGATATCCATTTCAGCCGAAGGCTCTGTAAACGGAAAATATGAAGGACGATATCTTACCGGAATTTCATCCAACTCAAAAAATGCCTTAATAAAGTCGTACAAACACCCCTTTAAATTGGCAAAAGTAGTCTTCTTATCAATAACCAACCCTTCAACCTGGTGGAACATAGGTGTGTGTGTTGCATCATAATCCGAACGATAAGTACGTCCCGGAGCAATAATCCTTATCGGAGGCTGCTTCTTTTCCATTGTTCTGATTTGAACCGCCGAAGTTTGAGTTCTGACAACATAACTGTCATCAAAATTTTCGCTTTCGGGATTCGGAATATAAAATGTATCTTGCATCTGTCTCGCCGGATGATTTGCCGGTGTGTTTAATGCATTAAAATTATGAAACTGATCTTCAATATCCGGACCATCGGCAACCTCAAAACCCATTTCACCAAAAATTGCCACGATCTCTTCATAAATTTTCGAAACCGGATGAATACGACCGATATTTTCATTTCTTATAGGCAACGTAACATCTATTGTTTCTCTCAACAATTTTTCGTTCAACTCTTTTGCTGCCAATTCTTCTCTTTTGCTATCCAATGCCTGTTCAATTTCTGATTTTACGACATTTAATTGTTGCCCCATTTGCTTTTTTTCTTCAACGGATAATGTTGCTAATCCTCGCATAAGCTCAGTCAAAGCACCTTTTTTTCCTAAAACGGAAACCCTGACTTCATCCAAAGCTTTCATATCACAAACAATCGCTATTTGCTCTAATGTCTTTACTTTTAAGTTTTCTATATTTTCCATTGTTCCACCATTTTATGCATTTAAAATCAAAAAGAGTCTTACTTGTTTTCACAAGCAGGACTCTTTTCAACATTTTCTATCTAAAAACTATTTGCTCAAAGAAGCCTTAACTTGATCAACAAGTTTTGCGAAAGTTTCGGGCTCTTTAACAGCGATATCGGCCAATACTTTACGATCAAGCTCAATACCAGCTTTGGTGAGCCCGTTCATAAATCGAGAATAGGTCATATCATGCAAACGAGTAGCAGCATTAATACGCTGAATCCACAAGCTACGGAAATTTCTCTTTTTGGTACGTCTGTCACGATAAGCATATTGCAAAGCTTTTTCAACTTTTTCAACAGCTACACGGAAAACGTTCTTATTACGGCCACGATAGCCCTTAGCCATCGATAACACTTTTTTGTGACGAGCATGAGCCGTCATACCTCTTTTAACACGAGACATTCTTCTTCACTCCTACAAATAAGGTAAAAACTGTTTAACAATCTTAACATCAACATCCGAAACCAATGTTGTGCCACGAGCTTGTCTTTTCATTTTTTGAGTTTTGCAGAAGAGGCAGTGTCTCTTATAAGCAAAATTTCTTTTCAATTTGCCGGTTCCGGTAACGCTAAAGCGTTTTTTAACCGCACTTTTAGTTTTCATTTTTGGCATTTTAATCCCTTTCTTTATCTTGGATTTATTATGAATAAACAGGCATACCAAACAGCCCGTTCATTCGGTTCAGCCCATCTTATACAGCTCTTTGCTTTTAAAATCAAGCACTTTTTTATACAAAAACAACAGAACAAACATAAAAAACTCCCTTCAAAATCAGTCATAACCAAAAATTTAAAAGGAGTTCTTTTGAAAAATTATATCAAAATATTATTTTTTGATTTTTGATGTCTTTTTAACAGCTTTTTTCTTAACTTGTTCTTTTTTTGCGACTGCCTTTTTTTCTTTTTTATCAGCAACCTTCTTCGTCACAGTTTTTTTCGCTGTTGTTTTCTTTTTTTCTCTGGCCTTTTCTGCTTTGCACTTTTGCGCCTTTTTCGCTGTTTCAACAATTGCAGGTTCAACATCCGGAACATTGCAACTATCATCATCTATTAATTTATAACGCCTATCCAAACAACCGGCAATTGATTTATGATGAAGCAAGACTGCAAACGTTGCAACAAGTACCATCAATATTGTCATTGCCTGACGAACTACAACCACAACCGGCAAAATATTAATCAAATAATACATCATATAATCTTCAGTCAAAATTCCAGTTATCAATATAACCATCGTCAAAACAACTGAAATAACAAACACCATTGTAATAAAATACGGAACCCATCCGACTGACACCAAAAAAGTAGCCGCAACAGGCATTTTTTTTATCATTTTATCTATCGCTTTTATCGGAACCAAAAAATACATTGGTACCAAAAACAATGTAAGAAGCACCGAAAATGCAAAATCTACCATATCCGCTTCAAATGTATTCATCCATGTAAATATTTGAGAAATAATCCAATAAATCCCGCCTATCCACAAACTCTGTTTCCAAAATGTACTCATTTTCTAACTCCTTACCGCTAATAAAAATTTTCATTGCTAACAAATTTTTCAGCACGTGTATCAATCAATTTTCCACCATCTAATTTGACTTTTCTGTCCATCCTGTCAGCCAAGTCAAAATTATGAGTTGCAATCAATGCACTCAAACCAGTTTCCTTAACTATTCCCAATAATTCACCAAAAACTATCTCTGCCGTTTTAGGGTCCAAATTACCTGTAGGCTCATCTGCTAACAATAATTTTGGCGTATTTGCCAAAGATCTTGCTATAGCAACTCTTTGTTGCTCACCACCGGACATTTCAGCCGGACGATGTTTAAATCTTTTTTCCAACCCCATCTTTGTCAAAAGCCATTTTGCTTTTTCTTTAGCTTCCTTTTCTTTAATACCTGCAATTAATTGAGGCAACATTACATTTTCCACGGCATCAAAATCGGCCAATAAATTATGATATTGATATACAAAACCTAAATAATCTCGACGTAATGATGTTCGCATAGCATCACCCAAAGCCGAACATTTTTGTCCTTCCAAATATATATCACCTTTAGTCGGTTTTTCCAATAAACCGGCTAATTGCAACATCGTCGACTTTCCGGAACCGGAAGGACCTATTAAGGCGACCACTTCTCCCTTTTCTATTTCCAGATTAATCCCTCGCAAAACCTGTAAGACTTGTCCTCCTTGTTTAAACGAACGATATACATTTTTTAATTCTAAAACAGGCGCTCTTTTATTCATAACGCAAAGCCTCCACCGGATCCATTTTTGCAGCTCTCCACGAAGGATATAGTGTTGCGGCAAACGACAACATCAATGATATTGATACAACGGTCAAAACTTCTTTCATATCTACTCTTGCCGGAAGTTTTGACAAGAAATATATTTCCGCCGAAAACAAATCTCTTCCCAATATATTTTGCAATCCTTGACGAATGGCTTCAATATTATCACAAAACAGCAAGCCCAAAACCAAACCGATAACAGTACCGACAACCCCGATAAAAGCTCCGTCAATAAAGAAAATTCTGACAATCATTCCCTTGGATGCCCCCATTGTTCGTAATACGGCAATATCACGACTTTTATCTTTCACCAACATAATTAAACCGGTTATAATGTTAAAAGCTGCTACAACAATAATTAATGTCAAAATAATAAACATCACATTGCGTTCAACTTCTATTGCATTAAAAAAAGCTGCATTACTTTGTTTCCAATCATATATATATGCACTTCCGCCCAAACTCTCTTCTAAAGCACCGCGAACAGAAAGCAAAGATTTATCATCGTCTAAAGTTATATCAATATTTGTAACAGCATCTTTTAATCCGAAATAAACCTGCGCTGTATCAAGAGGCATAAAAACAAAATTTGCATCATATTCATACATTCCCGAATCAAATAATCCGACTACCTGATAAGATTTCATTCTGGGAACTGTTCCGAATGCCGTTACTTTTCCGTTTGGAGACAACAAGGTAATTTTATCCCCCTCAACAACTCCCATTTTTCTTGCCAATCTTATACCTATAATTACATTGTCATCGGAAAAATAATCCATATCAACTTTTTCAACAGCCTTAGCCATAGCAGGCTTCTTTAACAAATCATCTTTGCTTATTCCTCTAACCATAGCTCCTTCGGCAGATTTTCCGGCTGTAATCAACAACTGATTTTCAATCATCGGAACAACCAAATTAATATGTTCAATTTCTGCAATTTCCTTAACAGCCGAAGGATAGTTATTAAAAGGATATCCGCTTGGAGCCATTAATCCGATATGTCCGTTTATCCCTAAAATACGTCCCAACAACTCATGACGAAATCCATTCATTACACTCATAACAATAATAAGTGTCGCAACGCCTAATGCTATACCCGTAAAGGCAAATCCGGTAATAACAGAAATAAATCCTTCTTTCCTTTTTGCACGCAAATAACGTCCCGCCGTTAATCTTTCAAATTTTGAAAAAATCATACCAATACCAATCCCAAATTCAAATACTACCTAAATTTATATTATCTCAAAATCGATTTTACAATCCAATACATTAACTTATGCAAAGAAAAAGCTCTGCATACAAACAGAGCTTTTCACTTTGATTTGACAATATATACTATCTATGCCCTAAAAGACCTTCTGAAATATGTCGGTTTATATTTATAAAACTATCCAACATTTTATAGTCAATATTATCCAAATCTTGTCCTATTTTAATTGTATTCTTAGCAATATAATCCGCCAACTTGAGCAAATTATTTTTGGTATCATCCGGCAAACTGCTTCTGTTTTTGGACATCAAAGTCTTAATCATTACCCACAAACGCTGATTATTATCTAATGCTTCAACCAATTTATTTCTGTCCTTTGATTTTGAAGCTTCTGACAAATCAAGACCGCTCTTTGCCAAATAATATGCTTCTTGTTGTGCCAAATTGGCATTAACAGATTCCATCAAACCTTCTGAAATTTGTCTGTTAATATTAGCTAACGATTGAAAACACGCATCACTCATATTAACACCGTTTGCAATTGTAACATGCTCAACATACTTAGACAACTTAGTCAAATTATCTTTAATATTTTGCGGCAAAAAATTATTTGGCTTTTTAACAGATGCTTCTATAGTCACCCACATTTTCATATTTTCATCCAAAACTAACAATTTATATCCGTCATCTTTAGACTTAGCTGTTTCAAGATAATTAGCATAATTTTGTAAAAGTTCAGCCTCTTTACTGGCTCCGTCAATTTGATCTCTTATTTCATCTAACATATTTTTATCCGTATTTATAATAGGTTATAATCAAAAAAACTTTCTAAACTCTTTTTGCAAACTAATTAAGGAAAAAGGACTGTAAATTATATTTTTGACTATTGGGGAATAAGCGTCAAATTAAACTTATCAGCCCTTTTCCTGTTAAGTTTAACACAATCGTTTTCTTTCGATTGTATTTACTTTTTTTCAAGAAAAAATTGGGGAGATTTTTCCAAGAAAAAAGTTCATCACATAATAATAGGGGAACTCATCATAATATAGTCACTCTATGAAAAAACACATCATCTAAAACGGAGCAACTATATCCAAAACCTGTCTTCCGTATCGAGGTTGCTGAACATCGGAAATAACCCCTTGTCCGCCATATGAAACTCTTAATTCTGCAATTTTACTGGACTCAATGCTGTTATCCGACGAAATATCAGCTCTTCTGATAATTCCTCGCATATAAAGCTGACGAACTTCATAACTAACTCTTATCTCTTGCGTTCCTTCAATAACTAAATTACCATTAGACAAAACTTGTGTAACCACCGCCGCAAAAGTAAGATCAATACTTTCTTTTCTATCAATTTTACCATCACCGGCAATTTCTCTGTTTGACGAAATATCAACTAAGTTTTTTGAATCATAACCTTCCGGCAAAATTTTCCCTAAATATTTCTCATACCCGAATACCGATGATATTCCCAGGGAATCTTTATTATCATCACGATTTTGTTCCATTTCATTTTCCATCAAAGCCGTATCTTTAGCCGATATTTTAACCGTGATAATATCACCTACTTTTCCGGCTCTCTGATCCTTAAAAAAACCCACGGCCCCCGGACTCCACAAAGAATTAGCCGCATGTTTTTGTTCTTGAACCACCGGCATAGGCATTGATACAGGTTCATATCCTTTTGCTTCAACCGGATTAGTAATAGGAGACAAAGGAGGCTCTTGACCTACCTGACTTAATCTTCGCAACATCCCACATCCGGACAAAGATGTCGCAACCATTAAAACAGCCATCGTTTTCACAACATTTTTATTTACCGCTACCATTCTGACTACCCCTATTCCACCACTATCAAAACCATATTTTTATCGACAACTTTACCTACAACTTCTTTTCCGCTTTTATTATTTACAAGAGTTATAATTTGATTTTTAGATCCATCTTGCAATGCTTCCATTTTGGACGTAATTTGCAATCCCTTGTTCTGGTATACAACTGTTGTCATTTGCCCTTTTTTGACAAGAACTTCATCTCTTATATCACGTAATGATACCAACTTTTCGGCCTTGACTAAACGAACAACTTGTTTTCCGACCAATTCATCTTTATCCGTAACAACATCATCTCTTAAACGCCCTTCTCTGACCATCATAGATACCAAATTACTTTCCTTTATGATTTTATCCTTTTCAATATCTGCCTCAGGAACCCAAACTTTATGCAAAATAAAATATTTTCCGATAACTTCGGTTTGTTTAAGCAAAACACCATCGGCAAAAATTTCCACTCCGGCCGTAAATTTATTTATTTTTTCTTCTGTAAATAAATTAGTTACCAAGATCTTCATAATTTTTGCATTATTCGCCTCAAAATTTGTTTCTCCGCCAAAAAATTCCAACTCAACATCATCACCAAAACCTTTTTCGGAGAACTCTCTTCTAATTGCTTTTGACAAATCATCCGCATCTATTACAGCAGCATTCAAATAAGATACTCCGCACAATATCTGCAACAAAATCAAAAACAATAACGACAAATAACGCATCTTCTTACCAACCTTATTTCATCTGATTAATTGTACTAAGCATTTGATCTGCAGTGGTAATAACCTTAGAATTCATTTCATATGCACGTTGAGCCGATATCAACTCCGTAATTTCACTTACGGGATTAACGTTTGAAGTATTTAAATATCCTTGCAAAATAGAACCAAATCCTTCACTGTCCGGATTATCAACAACCGGTGCACCGGATGCAGCTGTTTCTAAAAACAGGTTATCTCCGATAGCTTCCAATCCGGCTTCATTTACAAAAGTTGCCAACTCAAGCTGTCCGACATTAATTTCATCCGTCTCACCATCTTGTTTAATCCAAACCTCACCCGAACTGTTTACATAAACTTCTGTTGCATCTTCCGGAATTGTAATTTCAGGCTGAACCACATAACCGTCATGAGTAACGATTGTACCATCACCGTTTCTTTGAAATGCACCATCTCTTGTATATGCAGTACCTTTTCCCTCCGGTAATTCAATTGTAAAATATCCTCTACCTCTGATTGCCAAATCCAAATCATTTCCGGTAGATGTTAATGATCCGCCCTCCGTAATACGATAAATTGCAGATGTTCTGACACCAAGTCCCATTTGAATACCCGCCGGAACAATTGTATTATCAGCCGTTGATGCTGACCCCGGTCTGACGATATTCTGATACAACAAATCACTAAACTCTGCCCTTCTTTTGGTATATGCTGTTGTATTCATATTTGCTATATTATTGGAAATCGTATCAACATTCGTTTGTTGAGCAAGCATTCCCGTTGCGCCGATTTGTAAAGATCTCATAACTTCATTCCCCCATTAATCTTAAGCCAATTCTGCATAAACAGAAATTGTATTTGATAAACGATCATGTTCCTCATCAATCATCTGCTGAACATATTCATAACTGCGTTGTATTTGAACCAAATTAGTCATTTCGGTAATGGCATTAACATTAGACGATTCAATCATTCCTTGTGCTATTCTGACATTATCAACACCATAACTGACTGCGTTTCCTTCTACATTTTCAAACAAAACACCATTTAGTTTTAATAATTTTTGATTATCGGCAAATTTTGCAATTTTCAATTTACCGATAATGCCGTTTTCGGTAATAACATCACCGCTTTCTGAAATCGTAATTTCTGTCTCACCCGGAGCAAAAAACAATGGCGTATTATTTTCGCTCAAAACCAATTCACCGGCCGTAGTAGCCAATGCACCATCCTCATTGAGAGTAAATTGTCCTTTACGGGTATATTTTTCTCCATCTGCTGTTTCAATACAAAAGAAACCATTGCCTTTGATTGCCAAATCAAATGTATTTCCGGTTTCTTTGAAAGCACCTTCATTAAAATTTTGAAAATCTGCAAAATCTTGAGTAAAAAACAATGGCTCGGATGCAATACCTACAGCATCCTTTGTCTGATTTATATATGTTGTAAAAAGAGCATTATCCTGTTTATATCCGGATGTATTCATATTAGCCATATTATTAGAAACAATATTCATCTGTTTCCAAAGAGCCATCTGACGCGATAATGCTATATATGATGTATTATCCATAAAATCTCCCCTAAATAAAAACTATTCCCCAATAGTTTTGGATAATTTAATTCGTTGTCAATACATATGCAAAACTCGTGCCATTTTTTAAATACACAAAAAAAACAGCCTTCTTTTTTTAAGAAGGCTGTTTTTCTATATATGATTGTTAAAACTAAAAAGGAATATCGTCATCCAAATTAGCAACCGGTGCTGCCGGAGTAGAATCCCAACCGGAATCTGATGTAGCAAAAACATCATTACCTCCTGCCGGAGCGCCATCTCCACGTCCATCAAGCAACACCATATTTCCGTTAAAATTCTGCAAAACAACTTCTGTTGTATATCTTTCCTGACCGTTATTATCTTCCCATCTGCGGGTTTGCAACTGTCCTTCAAGATACACCTTAGAACCCTTACGCAAATATCTTTCGGCAACATCAGCCAAAGCCGAATTAAAAATAACCACTCTGTGCCATTCTGTTCGTTCTTTACGCTCACCGCTGGCCTTATCTTTCCACGATTCTGACGTCGCAACGTTCAAATTAACTATTTTTGCTCCGTTTGATGTGTTACTAACCTTTGGATCTGCTCCCAAATTACCGACTAAAATAACTTTATTGATACTTCCTACCATATTACTTACCTTACAATATTAAAAATTAAAACTGGAACGACTATAATTTATATTTTAATAAATAGCAAAATAAAAAATCAATTTACTTGCACATATTCGCTATTTTTTATTTGATAAATATTATATCCGTTATTAATTTCGACAATATTTTTTTGCCAATCAATATTTCCCCACGGAAGAGTAAAGTTTTTTTTCTTTTGAACATTTATAATTTTATCAAATTCAACACTTTTTGCCTGCCTTGCCATATCTTCCCATAATCTAAACATAACATATCCATATACACCAAGTCTTTTAGGCTCTTTTCCTTTTAATCTTAACGCAACCAATTCTTCGGTAAATTCAGGATTGTTTTTAAGATCTTTCAAAGTAATAACATAAACACCTTCCGCAAAATTGCCCAATTCATTAAACAAATGTTCCGTTGCCAAATATTCATCAACAAAAATAACAACATCTTCTTTTTCTTCTTGCAAACGCTGAACTAATCTTGCTGTTTTTTCATAATTTCCCAATACATAAACAATTTGATTATTAAGCAAAATTTCTTGCGCCATTTGTGAAAAATTTTTGTTATAATCTGCCAAATTAAACAATGTCAAATTAGAAATATTGTTTTCTCTGAACACCTGCTGAAGTTCAAATGCCGTTTCCGTAGTTTCCGGCATTGCAGAATCATAAACCATTGCAAGCTTATTTGTTATCATTTTATTTTTATAAAAATCAAAAAATGTTTCAGCCTCATCGCTGACACGTCCCATAACTTTAATCATTCCTTTAGCATAAAAACTATGTTGCTTAGCATTCAGAGGCATCGGCACAAAACGTATAATTTTCCCTTTAGAATAAATATCTGAGATGTTATAAAACATATTATTACAATACGGACCTATAACCATATTTATCTTATCATTAGCTGACGAATTAAGCGACATCATTTGTGCGGCAGAAACTGCAAATGTATCTTCACATCGATCGTCAATCGCAATAAGATTTATTTTTTCACCATTAATACCGCCTTCTTCATTTACCATATCAACAGCCGTTTGCACACCGGCAATCAGCTCCAATCCATATTTTGCCATCGGACCTTCTTTAGGCGCAATCACGGCAACATTTGCCGCTTCAACAACCATCACCCGCATTACCAACAAAAAAACAAATATTTTAAAAAAGCGATTAAACATAAGCATCAATATTTTATTAAAAAACTGCACGCATAATATTATTTTTTTATAACTTTGCAAGTTTTTTATACATTACATCATTTTTGTGTTGACAAAATTTTCCATAAAAACAATAATAGTCAAGATTAAATTACAATAAACAAATTATATATGAAAAAGAAAACAACTTACTTTTTACCTTATTACAATGAGGTAAGACAAGTTATGAATTGCGCTAAATCAATGATAGGACAAACTATCAAGAATGCAGAAGTAATTATAAACATCGGTTTTACCGGAAATGAATACATTTCATCAACCGAATGGTTGCTCACAACTGAAGATGGTGAAGAATGTATCCTTCCTTTCTTTATGACCCCGCAATATCCTACTTTTATCAGTATGATTGCCGGAACAAAAATTGAAAAAAAGAATGATAGAATACAATTCATTTACGACGAAAAACCGGCCGTACTGATTATGCCTACCGGTGAAGAATTTACTTTTGCCCCCGGCAAACCTGTCCGTGTCGGCGTTGTTGACGGAACAACAGGTTTTGTTGGAAACGATTGTTCCGTTCTGGTAATTGAAACAGCCGATGCCGTTATATACCGCATCGTTGCAGATGAAACAACTCATTACGCACAATTCATCAATGGCACAGTAACCTCTGCCAGGTAAAAAATGAAATTCATTTTCCCGCAAAACATCAAACTGTTTTGCGGTTTTTTATTGCCATTCATATTTTATAATCATATATTATACTTCGCATAAGGAGAAATAATATGGCTATTGATTTTATCGAAATTAAAGGCGCAAGGGAACACAACCTCAAAAATGTGGATATAAACATACCTAAAAACAAACTGACTGTTATAACCGGTCTTTCCGGTTCCGGTAAATCATCACTGGCTTTCGACACAATTTATGCCGAAGGTCAGCGACGTTATGTTGAAAGTTTATCTTCTTATGCTCGCCAATTTCTGGATTTAATGAAAAAACCCGACGTTGATTCTATTGACGGTTTAAGCCCTGCCATATCTATTGAACAAAAAACAACATCTCACAATCCGCGTTCAACTGTCGGCACTGTTACCGAAATTTATGATTATATGCGTCTCTTGTGGGCTCGTGTCGGGACCCCCTATTCTCCGGCAACAGGACTTCCAATTGAAAGCCAAACTGTATCTCAAATGGTCGATAAGATATTAGAGCTACCGGAAGGAAGTAAGCTCATGATATTAGCACCAATTGTGAGAGGAAAAAAAGGCGAATACAAAAAAGAACTGGAAAACTTACAAAAGCAAGGATATCAAAGAGTTAAGATTGATGGCGAAATTTATGATTTGGAAGAAACTCCCTCTTTAAACAAAAATCAAAAACATGATATCGAAGTAGTGGTTGATCGTATCATTGTTAAAGAAGGAATTACCGAACGTCTGAGCCAATCATTTGAAACAGCTCTCAAACTCAGCGATGGTCTTGTTTTTGTAACCGATATGACATCAGGTAAACAAACAACTTTTTCCTCCAAATTTGCTTGTCCTGTTTCCGGTTTTACTATCGAAGAAATTGAGCCACGTTTGTTTTCATTTAACAATCCTCACGGAGCTTGCCCACACTGCGACGGTATCGGAGCCAAACTTTATATGGATCCTCTTCTTGTTGTTCCCAATACTAATTTATCAATTAAACAAGGCGTTGTCCTTCCTTGGTATAATCGTCGCCACGGATTTTTTACCGATGCTCTTAATTCATTGTGCCGCTATCTGAATATATCAGAAGACACCCCATGGAAAGACCTTCCTCAATATGCCAAAAACACAATTTTATACGGTTCCGGCAATGAACCTATACCCATGCAGTTCCCTCATTTTCAAACTTACAAACCGTTTGAAGGGGTGATTCCCAATATGGAACGTCGCTTTTTAGAAACAGATTCACCGGAAACCAGAGAAGAACTGTCTCGTTATCAATCCGCTGCTCCTTGCGAATTTTGCTCCGGCAAACGCTTAAAGCCTGAAGCGTTAGCAGTAAAAATCGGTGGAATTGATATTATGGATGCCTCCGAAATGTCAATCAAACAAGCTCTTGTCTGGTTTGGTGGAATTTTACCGACTCTCACTCCCAAAAAACAAGAAATCGCCACTAAAATAATCAAAGAAATTTGTGAACGTTTGAGTTTTCTAAATAATGTAGGACTTGAATATTTAACTCTTTCACGTCAATCCGGTTCTCTTTCCGGTGGCGAAGCTCAACGTATTCGACTTGCAAGCCAGATAGGTACAGGATTAACCGGAGTTTTATATGTCTTAGATGAACCTTCAATCGGTCTTCATCAACGAGATAATACCAAATTATTAGAAACATTAACCCGACTTCGTGATATCGGCAATAGCGTAATTGTGGTTGAACACGATGAAGATGCTATCCGAACAGCCGATTTTATTATCGATATCGGTCCCAAAGCCGGTGCCGATGGCGGTAAAATTATGGCCTCCGGATCTATTAAAGATATATTGAAATCAGACAGTTTAACCGCTCAATATCTGAATGGTATCAAAAAAATAGAGGTTCCGACAACTCGACGCAAAGGCAATGGTAAATATATCGGTCTCAAAGGTGTTAGAACTAATAATTTGAAAAATATTGATGTCAAAATACCTCTCGGAACCCTAACTTGTATTACCGGTGTATCCGGATCCGGAAAATCATCGCTTATCCTTGAAACTTTGTGTAATACATTAGAAAAAGAAATTAACGGCTCAAGAAACCCGACCGGAATTTATGACAAACTGACCGGAGCTGAAAACATTGATAAAATAATTAACATCGATCAATCGCCGATTGGTCGTACTCCTCGCTCTAATCCGGCCACCTACACCGGTGTATTTACTAACATTCGCGATTGGTTTGCCGGTCTTCCTGAAGCCAAAGCACGAGGCTATAATGCAGGACGTTTTTCTTTTAATGTTGCCGGAGGCAGATGTGAAGCTTGCAAAGGCGACGGTGTAACCAAAATTGAAATGCACTTTTTACCTGATATTTATGTTGAATGCGACGTTTGCAAAGGAACTCGTTTTAACCGTGAAACATTGGAAGTAAAATACAAAGACAAATCAATCGCCGACGTCTTGGATATGACGATTGATGAAGCTTATAGTTTCTTTGAAAACATCCCCTCAATCAAAAACAAATTAGACTTACTTCGTCGTGTCGGATTGGGATATATCAAACTCGGTCAACCTGCAACAACTCTTTCCGGCGGCGAAGCACAACGTATAAAGTTATCAAAAGAACTTTCTAAACGCGCTACAGGCAAAACTTTATACATTTTGGATGAACCCACAACCGGACTTCATTTTGAAGATATCAACAAATTACTCAAAATTTTGCATTCCCTTGTCGAGCAAGGCAATTCATTGATTGTAATTGAACACAATTTGGATGTCATTAAAACAGCTGATTACATTATCGACATCGGTCCCGAAGGTGGCGATGGCGGCGGAAAAATTATTGCTCAAGGTACTCCGGAACAAGTAGCAAAATCCGAAATCAGCCACACTGCAAAATTTTTAAGAGATAAAATTTAGTTATTTAGTATTTCCACCGGAAATCTTCCTCAAAACTATCGGAGATATAGTTTTGGAATCCGAACTTTTATATCTGTCTTCTCTATCATGAACCGGAGCATAGGTATTTCTTACAATCATTGCCATATTTCGAAAAATTTCATGTCCGCGCTTTTCGCTGTAAGCAGCTTCAACACCATATTCTTCCATATCTCTTTCACTATCATTAATTGCAATCTCATAAGTTCCTTCAGCCCCTTTTGATATACGATGAGTTAAATCACTGACTTCATTATCCGTATAATCATACTCGGTTACCACATGTTGCAACATTTTAGTCATTTTATCATGAAACAAAGCATTATATTGCGAATTATTCATTTCGTCAGCAGTATATGTTTCTCCATAAACCTCCACAACATCCGACAAAAGCTGTTTGTTCATACTTCCCGAACGTGTCAACAAACCATATAAATCAGCCATTCTGATTTCAATATTTTGATTCTTTTTAGCCTTATCAAACAAAAATCCTGCATATCTTACAACTTCATCATCGGATACAGCTGTTGACGGATTATTCATATCTACATGTTTCAAAGGATTTTCCAATCTGAAATTACTTGTTTCAACAAAGTCTTCCAATCTATCACACATCTCATTCAAAGCTGTTCTTCTGCCATTTGATTTTATTTTCTTTCCGTTCTCATCTTTATCTGCCGGTTTTAAAGCTTTTACCAAATCCAATGCATCGTGCAAATTATATTGATATGAAGATATCACATTTCTAGCCAATTTTTCCATTTGTTCAGCCAATACTTGATTATATGTCGAACGCGAAGTTACATAATCAGCATACGCACCAAATACACTTTTCATTGTTTCTTTATCTATAACACTGGGATCTTTACAATCATCTTTTCGCTACAAAGCATCGGGTGTTTTTATTGCAAAATCTTTTAATATTGCAGCATCTAACGCACGATCCGTTCTATCGGCTAATTTAAAATAAATCTGGGCGTAACTGACTACTGCTTCCGGAGATATACTTTTGACATTACGAGAAAATTCTCTAAACATCCCAAAAATTGTAGCAATTTTCTTGTCATTTTTCCGCGCCGCCCCGTCAAAATATAACAAAGCTTTGTTATACAAACGATTAGTAGCTTCCATATTAGCATTAGGATTATAATTAGATAACTTATACAAGATTTTATCATCAAACAAATCTTGTTTATCAACCTTAAACAAATATTCCAAAAACTGAATTTTTGTTGCATCAGATAACGGGTGTATCATCACAGAATTAGCTACCAAATTCACGGAATGTTTTTCAAAAGGATGCCCAAAATAACTTTTGTAATGCCACAAAAGACGACCATTAGCCAATTCTCTTTCATTTTCATCCAATCCATACAAATATCCGTTAACATCTCTAAATAACAACGCCTCTGCTCTGTCATCATACGGATAATCATGACGTTCACTAAAATCAAACTTATTACCGAATTGTTTAACATAATTACTACGTGATATTTGCCAATTTCTGGTATTTTCGGCATATCTATCTATTTTTTCCTCAATCTCAATACATGGACGAGAATCTCTAAGTTGATTTTGGATCATCAAAGCGCTCCTTGTTTTGTCAACTTTTCGTCATAATATCACTTTTTTAGCATAAAAGCAAACAAAAAAAATAATGCCCGAAAAAGAAGAACATTTTAATAAGGACGCAAACATTAAAATTCTTCTTTTACGAGCATTACCACCAAACAGGAGCTTTTTATAAAACCACCGTTGGAATCTCCTCTTGTCTTAGAAACTATAGTTCATTGACAAACCAAATATATGAACTTGGTTTTTGTATTCAGCGTGAAGGTCGTTTCCTAAATCAATTTCAGCCTCTTCTGCCTTAATAAAGGTATAAGCAGCATTAAAGGTCAAATTATCGCTATATTTATAGCTGGCACCGGTTGAGTACCAAACACGGCGAGAATCCGGAATACGCGGTGTACGATAATCTTTTCTAACAGCAGAATCATCATACGCCAAACCAAAGCGTAATTTCCACTTATCATCAACATTATAGCTTGCACCGATTGCATAAAAATCAGTATCTTCCCAATGTTCCGGAGTTGATGAAATCAAATTACTACCTTGATATTTGATAGGATGACCACCATTTTCACGACCATAAACATCAATGCTATCAAAAGAATTCCAGAAAACTTTTTGATACTCAGCCATAACTTCCCACTTATCATTAATCTTATGGAAAGCACCAACCGACAACATCGCCGGAGTATCAATACGAGCATCAATTTCTTGGTTCAAGAAAGAAAATGTCGACCCCATAGATACTGCTTTTTTATTTTCAATCTCGCCTTTTAACTTATGATTAATTTCGCTACGATAGTTGATACCGAGACGGGTATTTTCATTAAACTCATACATTGCACCTATTTGGTAACCAACATCAACCGTATCTCCTTCAAGCTTTGTATATCCTAAACCATATTCACTCGTTCTCTGAGATAATTTAGCCTTAAAATATTGAATTGGCAAACCGGCACCGATAGACAATTTGTCTGTAGCCTTCCAAGCTACCATCGGAGTAGTCGTAACGGCAGTAACTTTTGAAGTCAAACCATGATCAGCTCCCGCCCAATTGCGGTCATCATATTTGGTAACCATTCCAAACGGAACATTAACACCCAAACCCAATGTTACTTCATCATTCAACTGATGAGAAAAAGCCATATTCGGAGCAACTGCAGCATGCACAATGTTATCCACATTGTCTTCGCTACCATTACCTTCAATTTTACGAGCTCTGGCTTCCGGAGCAATATAAGTAGCACCCAAATTCATCTGAGTACCTTTGTGTCTTGTCAAACCTGCAACATTAAAATATGCATAAGAAATATCTTCAGCACCGGCAGTAGCACCGGCAAAAGCATTACCTAAACCTGCACCTGATTGTTCTCTCAAATGAAAACCGGCAGCATTGGCACTGTTAGCAGCCAAAATTAAACCGAGGGCAGTTAAAGTTACTATTTTTTTCATAAAAAAAGTCCTTATTTGTTAAACTCACGAGTATGCTTATAACATATATTTTAAAAAAATCAATCAATCGATTGAATAAATGTGGATTTATTTTAAATAATCTTGCATTTTCAATAAGATACACAGCAAAATAAATTAACAAAACGTTTAAAATCTGCCTTTTTATTATATTTTTAAGTTGATTATAACTTATTTCTTACTACTAATTTTGAGAAGTCTCTCCCTTATGTCATTCGAGGACATCTTTCCCTCTCCTCTATCATCACGAGGAGCGACAGCGACGAAGGAATCTATTTCCCTTTATATAAAATTTATGTTATAATTAAATTTGTGCTTGATTTTTTATTTCAAGAATGTTAGAAACCAAAACATTGTATGGATTAACCCTTTAGATATTGATGAAATGAGGTGATTTAAGTGGTTCAAGTTACTGTTATCGGTAATGATGTCGGACAATCTTTGAAAGTTTTGAAGAAAAAAATGCAACGTGAAGGTATCTTTCGTGAAATGAAATTGCGTCGTTGTCATGAAAAGAACTCTGAAAAGAAAGCTCGTCGTCAGGCTGAAGCCGTTCGTCGCGCTCGCAAACAGTTGCGTAAACGCTTAGATACTGAAGGATTCTAATATAAAGTTTTCTTTCAAAATCTTAAACCGCTTCTTTAATTAGAGGCGGTTTTCTTTTTGATTTTTTTTAATTTCATCATTTATCACTCATAGTGATGACTTTTATAAAAAACGCAGATAATCGTTCAGATAGAATAAAAATAAAAACGGCGAAAGCGGAGTGTACAAAATAGTACATGAGCATTTCGCCGTACTGAAATTTTTGTATTAGTAGCCCGTTATACGACCTTAACTAATACCTAATTCGGCCATAACCTCTTTCTTCAAAGTAACATTATCTGCCTTTCCGGTTGCAAACACCGGCAACGAGTCGCGATAAACAATAACACGAGGCAAATAAAGCTCCGGCAATCCGTTTTGCTTAATATAAGCATGCAATCTGTCATTGGTTGCTTTTTTGTTATTGGTAGCCAATACAATTTGCTCACCTTTCGTCTCATGCGGGACAGCAACAATACCATACGCATGTTCAACTCCATCACCTTCAAACGCCTTAACAACTGTTTCGTGAACGGCATTTAATGACACCATTTCACCACCAACTTTGGCAAAACGTTTAATGCGGTCGCGAATATAAACAAATCCGATTTCATCAATTTCAACCACATCACCGGTACGATACCAACCATTCTCAGGCGGAACCAAAACCCCCGGATTCTCCGGCAAATAATATCCCAACATAACATTCGGACCTTTAACCCAAAGTTCCCCACCTTTTTCGATTCCGTCAACCGGAACAATCTTATGTTGAATCTTTGGCAACAACTTACCGATAGAACCAAATCTGTTAAATATGCAGTTGTTAGCCGTAACTACCGGAGCGCATTCTGTCGAACCATAAGCTTCCTTAACACTGATACCCAATCTTTCACCCCAAAGGTTGCGAGTATCCGGTTTAACAGCCTCAGCACCACCATACATAATCCTAATACCTCTAAAGTCCATCGGATGAGCAATTTTAGCATATCCGCGGAAAAATGTATCTGTTCCCAAAAGCGCTGTCGCACCGATTTCATATGAAAGCTCGGCAATTACACGATAATGCAAAGGCGACGGATACAAAAACAACTTACTACCTCTGAATATCGGGAAAAATGTACCAACAGTCAAACCAAAACTATGAAACATCGGCAATGCATTAAGCAAAATATCTTTTGTTGTCAAAGTTTCAATACAGCTTAGCTGATCAACGTTAGATATAATATTGGCGTGGCTCAACACAACAGCCTTTGGTGCTCCTTCGGAACCTGAAGTAAACAAAATAACAGCCTTTTTATTACCGCCATCCGGATGCGGAACTCTTTTAGCCTTATAACGAACATAAGCTTCTATCTTATCGCGCAAAGTAATATGTTTGCGCAAATCTTCCAGATAAAATATTTTATATCCGGCCTCACGCAAGTCATCAATAACACTTTCTAATTTAGCATTACGAATAAACAAATGCGATGTTATAATCAGCTTAACTTTTGCGGTATTACACATCGAAACCATATTCTTTGATCCGACCGAAAAGTTTAACATAACCGGCACACGTTCATACGCAGACAAACCAAACAACGTACATAGATTTGCCAACGAATTAGGCAACAACAATGCTACATGTTCTCCCGGACGCGTTCTCTTCTTGAAAAAACGACCCAATACAAAAGATTTAATAACAATATCTTTATATGATTGCGGAACACGATTAATATCTTCAAAAAACTTCGGACGATGAAACCATCCCTGCTTTGAATTAACTTTTGCTGCTTTCATCAACATTCCAAACAACGAAAGTCCGCTGTTATTAGCTGCATCATAACACATATCACGCATAATCATATAAACTTCGTTACTGATGTGGTCACGTTGACGACGTAACTCATCTTTCAACTTAAATTTAACCGGTTTTCTCACCGTAATTGTCACCCTCGGCAACGGACGATGCGGAAGTTTTCCTTTTGTCTTTGAGAAATAACCGAACTGAGGTCCGTCAATCCACACCGGTACTATCGGAGCGCCGGATTTATCTGCTGCCAACCCCGGAGCTTCATAAATTTTCATCAAACCGCCGTTTTCAGTCATACGACCTTCGGCAAACATCACACAACATCTGCCGCTGTCTATCTTTGCAATCAATTCTTTCAAATCACCCGGCTCAATAGGATTAAAAGGCATAACATCCGCTGTTTGCATCAACATTCTAATCCATTTGTTACGATACAAATGCCCGTTTAATGCAAAAACAGGATTCCCCGGCAAATATGCAAATAGCATTATCGGATCAAGAAAAGATACATGATTCGAAACATAAACAGCCTTTGTCGGAAGTTTATTTTCATCAAACTGAATATTGCATCTTACCTTAAAAGTATTAAATACAATGCGTAAACAAAAACGTACAAAATTTCTCACGATAGTTTCTCCAACAGTTCACGTTAACTCTTTTTTAAATACTTTATACATAACTGTAAAGAAAAAAAAAGAAGCCCCAAAATTCAATCACTCGATTTAAGATATAACCCATTGTTTTTTAACGTCTTTCAAGCTTTTACACAAGAGTGGATAAAAGTAAGTTGTTTTTTTAAAACTATATGTTACAAAGTCTAATATTAATTAAAACAATATGTTACGGAGTAAAAAATTATGGCCACCGATTCAAAAAGCAAACTATTGCTTAGTGCTTTTGAAGAATTCGCCAAAAACGGATTTTGGGGTGCATCAACCCGCGATATTGCCTCCAAAGCCAATATCAACATATCTTCAATTCTTTACTACTTCGGCGGCAAAAAGGGTATTTACACTGCTGCCCTCAAAAATATTGTCGATACGGTTAATACAATGACCGAAGAACAAACAAAACAATATCAAAAGGTTATTGATAAACAAGATTCCGTTGCTGCTCGCAAATTATTAAAAAAAATGATTGAACGTTTTCTTTCCATTCTGTGTAGTCAAGAATTATCCGGTAACATAAAAAAGGTTTTTTTGAGCGAATATTCAAGCCCCACGGCTGAATTTAACATTTTGTATGATGAACTTATAAAGCCCGTTCATGAACGAATGGCTAATTTGCTCAGATTAGCAAGTGAAAACAAAATTGATTTAAAAAATTGTTATTTTTACATCATACCTTTGTTTTCACATTTGTTCATTTTCGCATCTCGTAAAGAATCTGTTTGCGCAATGATGGAATGGAAAGATTACGACGATACCGCACAAAAATATTTATTACAATATACAAACTCTCAAATTGATTTTCTATTAGATTATCTTCCTAAGAATAATTAATAAAAACCCCCGAAAATCAAATTTCGGGGGTTTTTATTAACATCGATTATTCAATACAGCAATCAACAGCCTTACGAACAAAAGCCTTCATCTTGGCAAAAGCTCCGCTTTCTTCTTTTACCTTAATTTCTTCTTTTTTAACCGGAGCTTTGTTTTCTTCCAACTTTGCGGATATTTTTTTTATATCATCCATATTATCTTCAACCCACTTAACATCAGAAACATCCAACATCTTCATATTAAGCCCCCAAAACAGACAATATAAATCATAAGCCTGATTAAATAAACTATATGCCAAATCTTTATTTCCCATAGATTGTTGTTTTGTTCCGACTTCCATCAACCGCATCGATGAAGCCAACAAGTGTTTTGAAATACACCAAACTTCACCTTCATATTCGGGAATAACCCTTTGCATTAAGTTTTTACGCAATTCACGAACATTTTCTATCAAATCATAAAAACTTGTTTTACCGGTTTTTGCACCGGAAAACACCAAATGCTCCTCAATCGATATCAAATTCATAATAGCAATTGTTAAGTCCTGATCTGATGACAAATCTTTAGGATTAACTTTTTTTGCCTGATCAACACGCTCAACAAATTCTTTTACATCTTTTGCTTTTTTCACTATTTATCTCCCGAAAACTCATACAAACCCGATGCATCAAGCAAATCACCGACCGACGTTGCTTCACCCAACGGATAATAATTAAAATATAAACTCAACAAAGCCAAGACCAACACCGGCAAAACAACCTTTTCAAACGGAAAATGAGCATGACCGCCGTTTTTCGCTTTCATCCATTGATAAAACTTTGAAACATAAATAAATGTCAATGCACCTAAAACAGTACTAAACAAAAGCGGATCCATATAAAAAATTCCGATAACTTTTGCTTGATATGGCATATTAACATACATAAACCCGATTGAACCGACCGAAATAACCATCAACAACAAATCTCGACCGATAAAATTCCAATTTTTTTTCTCAAACCACAAAATAAGCCAATATCCGAGCAAAGCCAACATCGCACCTGCCCAAACACCGACAACAGCATCATCAACTCCATAACGACGAGCCACTTCCAACGATGCACCGACTGCAACCGTACAAACCGCGCATGCAGGATTAGCTAAAGCTTTTCCGGCAAAAACCAACATCAAACTTAAAATAACAACGGCAACCATTTTGTATTTTCTCCACAAATTCAGCATCCCTTATAGAAATACTGCTTTGGTACTGTTTCGTCAAGTATCTAAATTAGACATTGTGACAAATGATGCATCTTCTTAAAGCAAAATTTTATTGCAAAATAATGTCATCTATACTACCATTTCACCAAGGAGAAAAGAGATGAGCGATTTAATAGCAAAAGCTTACGAACAACACAATTTATCTAAAAATGAATTGATAGAAATATTACAAAATGACAGCTATAACGAAGAACTTTTCAAGACTGCTGACAACGTACGCCGACAATATGTCGGTGATGCAATTCATCTTCGTGCATTGATTGAATTTTCCAATATCTGCAAAAACAACTGTTGCTATTGCGGACTTCGCCGTGACAATCAAAACATCGAACGATATCGAATTGATACCGAAACCATTTTTGAGTTGGCTCAACACGCATCGCGCAATATGGGATTAAAAACAATTGTTCTTCAATCCGGCGAAGATATGTATTTTAACCAAGAAAAAATGTGTGAAGTCATCCGCAAAATAAAAACTCTTGATGTGGCTCTGACACTGAGCATCGGCGAAAAAACCGCTGAAGAATATAAAGCTTACAAACAAGCCGGAGCAGACCGTTTTTTGCTACGCATTGAAACAACCGATCAAGATTTATATCATCGTCTTGACCCCGGTATGAGCTGGCAAAATCGCAAACAATGTCTGCTTGATATAGGCGTATCCGGACTTGAAATAGGTTCCGGAGTTATGGTCGGCCTTCCTGAACAAACAATAGAAAGTCTTGCCGATGATATCTTGTTCTTTAAGGAAATAAATGCTGATATGATTGGCATCGGTCCGTTTATTCCCCACCCTGATACTCCTTTATGTAATGAAAAAGGCGGACGACTGGAATTATCATTAAAAGTTATGGCGCTGACACGATTGATGTTGCCTGATATTAATATTCCGGCAACCACCGCCATGGAAACCCTTGCCCCCAACGGACAAGTTCGCGCACTTCAATCCGGTGCCAATGTTATTATGCCGAATGTTACATTAACACAATATCGTAAACACTATGAATTATATCCCGGAAAATCAAATACCAATTATACTCCGGATAAAAGCTTGCAGGTATTGCGTGACAAAATATTATCCATAGGACGAAGTGTTGCAAGTGATTATGGATTCCATAAAAAATATAATTTCTAAAGGTGGTAAAAATTTTAGCGTACAAATAGCTACGTGAATTTTTGCCAACATTGTAAAATCGCTTTAGATATGCTGTTATACGTGTTTTTTTGGTTCGACCAGTCCACCCGAAACAATAAACTTTATCGCTTCTTCAACAGACATATCCATTTCAATAACATCTTTACGCGGAACAAAAATTAAGAAACCTGATGTCGGGTTTGGCGTTGTCGGAATAAAAACATTAACCATATCTTCCGGCAATTTTTGCTCAACTTCACCTTGCAAGTCAGCACTGACAAGCCCTAATATCCAGATTCCTTTTCGGGGATATTCTAACATTACAACTTTTTTAAAAGCCTGAGTTTTATTAGAAAATACAGTTTCAAAAATTTGTTTTAACAATGAATATACTGATGAAACCAACGGCATTTTTGCCACAAACCATTCTCCGAGACGTATAAAAAAACGTCCCATAAAACCGGCCGCAAACATTCCTATAATCATTAAAAACAATATTAATATAATCAAACCCAAACCGGGAATAGTCATAGGATAATTATCGAATTTATATTGAGGAGGCAACATTTTGTTTACAAACACATCAACCCACAAAATAAATTTATATGCTAAATAAAATGTAATCGCAACAGGAGCTGTAACCAAAATACCAGTAAATAAATAAGCTCTGAGCTTAGCTCCGAGTTTCATAAAAACCTCACGTTCTTTTTCCAAACGCTTTTTTTTGATATCTTTTATATTTTTTGCTCTCATCACCACTTTTTTATCTGCCATCTCAAACTTTCCTTACATCATTTATTATAAACTGTACATCATTGCGCCCATTCCATCTGTCATGCCGTAAAATACCGACCACATCAAACTTCTTACCGCCAGCATTTAACATCTCTGCACCAATTTGATTATCACCGACTCTAAAAGCAATAGCTTTAACCGAACCACCGTTTTCAGACATCAAAACACAACGAACATGCCCTACCCCTATTAATGTAGATTTTGCAATTCTAACATTTTTCAACATCAAAACAGGTTCTTGATTTCCGGCACCGAACGGTTCTAATTTTTCAATATAATCAGCCAAATCCGATGTCACACCGCCAACATCCAAAACAGCATCAACCTCTATTATCGGAGTAATCGCCTCATTTCCCATTTTTTCGATTACATATTCACCGACAAATTTTCTAAAATCATTTATCTTATCTTCTTCCAAAGAAAATCCGGCTGCCATCATATGACCGCCGCCTTTTGTCAAAAGCCCCTTTTCCTTAGCCGATATAATTAATGCTCCCAAATCAACCTGAGGAACAGACCGAGCCGATCCTTTAACCTCATCTGCCTCAACAGACATAACAAAAGACGGAATATTATAGCGTTCTTTTAAACGTCCGGCGACAATCCCAATCACTCCTTGGTGCCAATCATTTCCATAAACAAATGCAATCGGATATTCTTGCGGCGTTCCTTCAACCTGTTCTATTGCCGATAAAAGAACATGATTCTCAATATCTTTTCGTGCCACATTAAATTCATTAAGCTTATCAACCAAAAGCTGTGCCTGATAATCACTTGTACAACACAGCAATTGGTTTCCGAAATCAGCATCTCCGACACGTCCGCAAGCATTAATTCTGGGACCGAAAACATACCCCAGATGAAAAGCTGTCGGAGGCTCCGTCAAATTAAGTTTATCCATCAATACGGTCAGCCCCATATTGTTTCTCTGAGCCATTACCTTAAGACCTTGGCTGACATAAGCTCTGTTTATTCCTTTGAGAGTAACCACATCACAAACAGTTCCCAAAGCTACCAAGTCAAGCCACTGTTTCAAATCCGGCTCTTTGCATACATCTCCATAATATCCCTTTTGGCGCAAACACCTGTTAACAGCCACCACCGTCATAAAAACAACCCCGACTGCCGCCATAAATTTTAACGAAGGATAATCATCATTTTCATCAAGACGTTTAGGATTAACAAGCGCATAAATTTTCGGCAATTTTACTTCGGCTTCATGATGATCCAAAACAATAACATCCAACCCTAAAGACACGGCATATTCCAACGAATCAAAAGCGGTCGTTCCGCAATCAAGCGTAAGCAACACATCCGCCCCTTTACTCTTAAAATCATCTACAGCTTTTCTACTGGGGCCATATCCTTCTTCTCTGTCCGGAATATGTACATCAGGTTCAACACCGACAGAACGCAAAAACAACTTCATAACCGAAGTTGAAGTTGCTCCATCCACATCATAATCACCTATAATCGCGATTCGTTCTTTATTTATTATTGCTTCGGCAATCCTTTCTGCTGCCTTTTGCATATCTTTCAAAACATAAGGATCCGGCATCATATTACTGATTTTGGGATTCAAAAAATCAGTAACTTCTTCAATTCCTACTCCGCGCAAAACCATAATCTTTGCAATAATATACGGCAGATTATATTTTTGCACCAAAACTTCGACCAAACGCTCATCAACAGTGGCAACTTGCCACAAGTTGCCACCAAGAGATAAATCATTTGTCAAATTTTCATTCATTACACTAGTATGTCAAATAAATCTCTGCACGACGATTCAGACGTTCACCTTCAGGCATAACCTCCTGATACATAGGCATAGAATCCGACAACGCCTGAGTTGTAATATTTTCAGCCGGCACACCAAAACGTCTCAATACCTTAGCTGTATTTTCCGCACGTTCGGCAGATACCTTAAAATTAGCCAACTTATGAGATGCCGGATCAGTATCTCTTGTTCTTGATGAAGCAAAACCGTAAACAATAACTTTTGCATCATGTTCTTTTGCTAATTTAGCAATTTTTTTCAAGCTTGCATTATATGACGAAGCCACAACAGCACCACCATTTTCAAAATGAACAGTTTGTGCCAAATAATGCATTGAAGGAACTGCCGGTGTCTCGACTTTGTCTTCCTCGGCAACAAGATTTTCTTCATTAGTGTCTTTGGAAGCATCTTCTTCAACTTTTGCTGTTTCGACTTTATCTTCTTTTTCTTCCACAACCAACGGATCAAGCTCTGTTTCTTCAACAGCCACAACTTTTGCCGGCTCAACTTTTTCTACCGTATCCAAGATAACTTCTTTAGGTTTATCTTCTTCATAAGCGGCGTTTTCTTTATCAGCGACCAATATTCCTTTATCTTCAACTTTGCGTACTTCTACATTTCCGCCTTCATCAACAATAACATCACTATCATCTTCAAAATCCGGAAAAATCGTGCTGGCACAACCGCTCAACAGCAACATTACTGCAACCAATTTTCCGAAATAACCAAAACCTTTTTGCAACTGCATTTCACTAACCCTATTAAAAAAAATCAACTCTCTTGGCAAGATAAAACATTTATAACATTTTCACAAGAACAAAAAAAAGTTTTTAGCAAATAATTAAATAAAGTGATTATCTTGCAATATTTATTTGTAATTATCAGATGACTCATTATAATAAGCAACAAAAGTTACAAAAACATAACCGGCGGAAAACTTCAAATGATTAACCGAAAAATAGTTTCTTCTTTAGATATAACAAACTGGTTTTTCAAAAAAGCAGAAAACCAATCGTTACGCTTGAGCGAAAACAAAATTCAGCATTTACTTTTTTTAAGCCAAATGCACTTTGTGTTAAAAAACGGTTGTTTATTGTCTCCCACACTTTTTGTTTGTGACAATAACGGATTTTTTGATCCGACTATTCGCTCGATACTAAGCTTTGGGCTTCCTCTTATGTCTAAGCCGCGTTTGTCATCTGCTACCGACGATTTTTTGGAACTGATTTGGCAAAAATACGGCAAACAAACCGACTTTGAATTACAAAACTTTGTCACATCGCTCAAATGCTACAAACAAAATTGCAACATTAACAACGAAACTATCATAAACCCCATGAATTTTGTTGATTCTTTTGCTTCTTCGCTTAATATCAACGCTAAATTTTCATCCTCTGCCAAAACCAAAATTTTGATATCGCAAAACGGACCGGTCAGGGTATCAACATGGGATCCGCGCAAATTAAAACAAGGAGAATAACAACTATGCCTAAAATCATACCAATTTCTTTGGCTGCACTATTTTTATTTGCCTGCTCCAAAGGCATTGAACAAAAAGCCACCACCCCTTTGACAATAATTACATCAAACGGCGAAGTACGTTTTAATGTCGAGGTAGCACAAACCCCCGAAGAACTAAAAACAGGCCTGATGTACCGCACTCAAATGGCTGCCAACAACGGTATGATTTTCAGCTTTGATCCTGTACGTCCGACGGCAATGTGGATGAAAAACACCAAAATTTCGCTTGATATGCTGTTTATTGCTCCTGATGCAACCATCAGTATGATTAAAGAAAATGCCACCCCAATGTCCGAAGAACATATCATATCTCGTGACCCTGTGCGCGCCGTTATAGAACTTAATGCCGGACAAGTAAGAAAACACGGAATCAAAATAGGTGACCGTGTCAATCACGCAATTTTGAATAATATGACCACATTATCAGATACTCCGATCATGCCGATTGCCAAGGGGCCGACAGCGTTACCGAAAGGACCGGTTGTTCCTAAAGGACCAAATGCAAACCCTAACGGACAGATTATTCCTAAAGGTCCAAATGCAAACCCTAACGGACCGATTATTCCTAAAGGTCCGAATGCCCCTGTAGCATTACCGGTTCCAAGCCCGATGTAACAAAAACAGCTCCTTATTAAAAGGAGCTGTTTTTTGAGGTGTGATTGGATTACTTCGTCACTCTGAACATACTCCTGTCATCAATCCAGTTAAAGAAGTTATGCACAAAAAGCTGACTCGCAATGAGAAAAAATAAAAGCGGTATCATAACAACATAAAAACACTGTCATTCCTCCGAACGAAGTGAGGTCAAGGCATCTCCAATGTTTTTAAATATGGAAGATCCCGTGACCAAATCTGACGATTTGGTGGAATGACGTAATAGAAAAATATGCTTTCACTTTGCTCCCTCCGAGCTATGACATTTTTTGTAACTGTTTAATGTTACAAAAATATGAAAAATCGGCGATAACAGTTAAATCTTAATTGTCTTTTTGTCATTTTTATTGTATGCTGATATTAATAAAGCATTTAAACGGCGGTTTAAATGCGCTGTTTGTGGTGTTTTTGTTTTCTATAAGGAGAACGGCGATGATAAAAAAATTAACAATATACATGTTTACATCTTTATTTGTGATGTCGCTTGTTTCTTCAGCGGTTGCTAAAATTACCGATGTTATGATGTATAATTATAAATTGTTGCAAGATGATTGGGATCATTCTGTAGCATCTTGTCCCAGCGGGTCATCAGAAACTCCTCCGAAAGAAGGAGAAACTTGTACTCAATTTAAAGATATCAGTGGCTTGACTTGTTATAAAGATTGTAAGTGTAAAAGTAATTATGTTAAAGTCAATGGTGTTTGTACACTAAACGATTGTTCTGCTTATCCTTTGACTGGTTGTGATGATAATCGTGGCTATTGGTATCCTTGCCCGACGGATAATTCTCGATGCGTACATACATCTTGTAAGAATGGTTTCAGTTTTGATAGTAACAAAAATTGTGCTTGTACAGGCACCGGAGCAAAAACATATTCTGTCGGAGGGATAGCCGTCGGATGTATATGTGATAGTAGTACCGGCTACGAAGGAACACCTCCGAATTGTACGGCGAAAGCTTGTACCGGAGATTATTCTGCAACAGTAACCTCATGTGATACCGATTATACGTTAAGCTGTAGCGGATATTCCGGTGGTAAAAAATGTTGTAAATGTACTTGTACTGCAGATGCTACGTGTACTGCAGCTAATTATCCTCTGACGAGTAAACCTTCAAACGCTAATTACAATCAATGTACTCCCGGATGCGGTGATAACACTCCTCGTTATGTGATAACATCTTGTAAAGATGGTTATGAATTGTCCGGAAATGCATGTGTTGCAAAACAACCTGAAGGATTCCAATGTTGTATCAGCGATAATAATAGTTCGTATAGCTACAACCAATTCTCCCTTATCGGAAGATATAATTCTGCCAAAGATCAATATGATGGATGTGAGAGTGGAGGTTATACTTATGGAATACGAGGTATTACTTGGACAAATAGTTACTCATCCATGTGTGGAGGTCTGACGTGTCATTATAATACCGCCAGTGACTATGATACGTTTAAATATTGGATGGAAAACGCAACTACAAGTACAAATCTTTATCGTTTGGTAATGGGTGTTTGTAAAGACATAGATGCGACGGAAGATATTATCGTTGATAATGATACTTTTATTATCGATTTGATGCCTTGTCCTGTTGAATATGGTGATGATCCGCAAAACCATACAATATCATCGTTGAATAATAGTATTGAGTTGGCACAGAGTTCAGCTTCCGTTTCCATAAATTATAGTACTCCGGTGTTAATTATCAACAATTGGGTATCGTTGTATAATTCATTGATAAAAGCCGATAAAATATATCTAAAAGGAAAAGTATTTTTTGATAATGTTAAAATTGAACCTTTATACAGTGATCACGTTGATATTTATGTAGGTTCTAATGATGATGAAGGATATAATTGTTATGCAAATTCGTATCTGGATGATGGTGATGGATATATAATTGCTGAAGCAGAAAATTGCGCTCCAGTGATTGGTTTTTATAGTTCAAATCCCGGTTATCAATATAGAAGATATGAGAGCCCCAGCGGATATTATTACTGGACTGGTAGTACGCAACCTACATATAGCAATGTGTGGGGTACACCTGATAAACCGGTAATATTCCACAAAGAAACCAGTAATACTTTGGATGGAATAATGTTTAGTAAGTCTACAGAAGGGGTTACTATATACGGATATAATGGTGATAGTTCTCCGGTATTTTCTGAATTTGTAATTAAGAATTATGTTAATAGTGGATATGGCTTACCAACATACCAGTTTAATTTGAAAAATTATGCTTCAAATACGGTTTCACCGTTATTCAGAAGATTTCAGACCGGAGCTCCCAATAATGAAGTTAATACAGCTTGGAGGGGATATGCTGAGCTAAACATATATAAAGATCTTGTAACAAGTAGTTCTGATAATACTAAAGTTACTTCTGCTGTAAATGAAATAAAGAACAATTCTTATTTAACATCAGAAGAAACATGTTCTTTGGGAACGGCAAGTAGTTATGTATACGCACGTGATTATGATACATCAGAGTGCAAAAAAAGAAGTTGTCCCACAGGAACATATGATGAAACATCTAGCTTAGTATCTGAATGGCGTGCAGAATGTGATCCAAATTACAGTGACTATAATGGATATCAAGAATACTGTGATCCCTTTGAAAAAGAAGAGTTGGGACGATTTACTCGAATTCCTACCGCGTGTGATGGTCAAGTATGGACAGATGATATTGATGGTACAGAAAAAACGTGGAATAATTGTTATAAGCTCTCTTATGGCTATTGTATGGAAGAATATGATGCTGAATATGGCTTATGTAGTACAAATATATATGATAATGAGATAGATTGGAGTTATGAAACTTATGAAAATAGTGTTAAAGACATAAGGTGTATGCAAATTACTAGTGCCGATAATCCTTCGGATATATGCCAGTCATATGCCGATGAGTATGCTGAAGAATATGATCCTTCAAGTGATTGGTATATAGACTTTACAGCCGTTACATATGATACTAGAGATTATCTTTATAATAGAGATGGTTCATCTAATGGGGACGGTAAAAAGTGTTTGGTATGTAAATTTCATGGCACATACCCAAATCAGTAATGGAATCAAAAATAATATAATGCCAACACCACCGGTTTGTATCGGTGGTGTTATTTTGGGTGTAGACTAAACTTATTTTATATATAGGCTATATCAATAACTATGAGAAGTATTCATAAATTTTGTGTAATCATTTCTTATAAAATTTATATATTACCGCATTAAATATTTTTTGTGTATATACAACTCATAACAAAAACAGCTCCTTATTCAAAGGAGCTGTTTTTTTTGATTTCAAATCGGTTTTCTTTACTTTGTCAAAGCAACCGTATCTTGAGCAATCATCAATTCTTCATCAGTCGGGATAACAAAAGCCTTAACCTTTGAATCCTTTGTAGATATTTGCTCAATATTACCCCTACGACCATTAGCCTCATCATCAACGCTAATTCCGAGATAACTCAATCTTTCCAAAATAAGCTTTCTGATAATCGGCGAATTTTCACCAATACCGGCAGTAAACACTATCGCATCAACACCTCCTAAAGCAGCAATATAGCTTCCGATAAACTTAACAATCGTATAAACATATGTTTGCAAACCGGTTACGGCTCTTTCATCACCTTTCAAATATGCTGCTTCAACATCACGCATATCCGAAAAACCTGTCAAACCCAACATACCGCTTTGTTTGTTCAAAAGATTATTTGCTTCATCAACACTCAATCCCTGCTCTTTCATAATATGAAGCGGAATATACGGATCAATATCACCCGAACGTGTACCCATGATGATACCGGCCAATGGAGTAAATCCCATTGATGTATCAATACATTTGCCGTCTTTTATTGCCGATAACGAAGCACCATTACCCAAGTGGCAAACAATAACTTTGCTCTTTTCTCCGATAATTTTTGCAACTTCTTGCGCAATATATCTGTGTGATGTTCCATGCATACCATAACGGCGAATTTGATGTCTTGTATATTGCTCCAAAGGCAAACCATACAAAAATGCTTCTTTAGGCATTGTTTGATGAAAAGCCGTATCAAAAACAGCAACTTGTTTAACATTCGGCAATGCTTTTTCAACAGCTCTGATTCCCAAAACACCTGCCGGATTATGCAACGGTGCAAGGCTCGACAAATCTTCAACAGCCTTAACTACATCCTCATCAATCAAAACCGATTTTGCATAAACTTCACCGCCATGGACAATACGATGTCCGACGGCACTGATTTCGTTCAAACTGCTTATAGCACCATTCAACAACAAATTAAACACTTCTTGCAATGCTTCATTATGTGTCGGAAGCGGAGCAACAACTTCTTTTTTTGTTCCGTCGGCATATTTGATACTAACCTTTGAACCGTCAATACCGATACGCTCAGCCAAACCTTTGGCAATAACATCATATTTATCACCATCAACATTAAACAACTGATACTTCAAAGACGAAGAACCGGAATTCAAAACCAAAATTTTTTCCATAATTTTATCCTTTAACTAAAAAACAAAAAAATTACATAGCTTGCACGGCTGTCAGTGCCACCGTAAATACAATATCTTCAGCCGAACAACCACGTGACAAATCATTAATCGGAGCTTTCAGGCCTTGCAAAACCGGACCAAAAGCCTCATATCCGCCCAATCTTTGCACCAACTTATAAGCAATATTTCCGGCATTCAAATCTGGGAATATAAACACTTTTGCATGACCGGCAACATTACTTCCCGGAGCTTTCAATTTAGCAACTCTGTCAACCAATGCCGCATCGGCTTGCAATTCACCGTCCAAATTAATACCAAGTCCTCTAAATTCATCAGAAACAGCCATTTCTTTTGCTATAACTGTTGCTTTCTGTACCTTTTCGACCATTTCTCCCTTACCGGAACCATATGTGGAATAAGACAACATCGCAATATCCGGTTTAACTCCGAACTGAACAGCCGTTTGTGCTGCTTGCATTGCAATATTTGCCAATTCTTGTTCATTAGGATTAACCGAAATAGCACAATCGGCAAATATAAGTGTTTCACCCCCTTTATTCATAAAAAAGAACGACGAAACGCCCATATCTTTACGAGCAGACTTAATAATTTGTAATGCCGGTCGAACCGTATCTGCCGTTGAATGAGCCGCACCTGATACCATACCGTCGGCATCGCCGGCCTTCATCATTAATGTCCCGAAATAATTTGCATCTTGTGCCATTTTTAATGCATCTTCTTTGCTGACACCTTTTTCTTTACGAAGTTCATAAAAAATATCAGCATATTCCTCAAGTTTATTTGATGTCTTCGGATTTATAATTTCAATACCGTCAACATTCCATCCGTTTGCAACGGCTTTAGCTTTAATCTCATTTTCATCCCCCAACAAAATAACTTTTGCTATTTTATCTTTTGTTATTTGTTGAGCTGCTTGCAAAACCCTTTCATCTTCGCCTTCCGGCAAAACAATGGTCTTATATCCTTGTTTTGCCTTTGCGACAATCCCATCAATAAAACTTGTCATTTTTGTTCTTTCCTCATCTAAAAAAATTAATCTGTGTATAATAAACAACTTTATTATATAAAAGTCAAAATATCTTTTGCTTATTTGGATAAAGTATTATATTCTTCGTAGCAATAACGTTTTACCAAAAAAGGAGACTTTACCGATGGAAAGAACATTATCAATTATAAAACCTGATGCAACAGATCGCAATATTATCGGCAAAATCAATTCTATGATTGAAGATGCCGGTCTTAAAATAGTTGCTCAAAAAATGATAAAATTACCCAAAGAACAAGCTGCAATGTTCTATACCGAACATCACGGAAAACCCTTTTTTGATAACCTTGTTAATTTTATGAGTTCTGCTCCTGTTGTAGTTCAAGTTCTCGAAGCTGATAACGCCATCTCTTTATATCGCAAAATTATGGGTTCAACAAATCCTGATGTGGCCGAAGAAGGAACAATCCGCAAAAACTTTGCTTTGTCAATCGACAAAAACTCGGTACACGGTTCGGATTCTCCGACAAGTGCCGCAAGAGAAATAAGCTTTTTCTTCAGTCAAACCGAAATATTCTAATCCAAAGGAGAATACCGTTGTCTAAATTAGCTGCCTGCATTATCATATTCGGCTTATTTTTATCAGCACCTACTTTTGCATCTGATGACCGCTTTACCGTAGAAATAAAAGTGGATGTTTCAGATCAAAACGCCTCTATCGCTCGCGAAAAAGCACTTGATTCGGCAACCCGTGCCGCTGTTACAGCCGTAGCAAAGCGAATTTCAACCGCTGAGGGTGCATCCAAAATAGCCAATATGACAAATGCCCAGCTCTTAAATTTTATCAAAGAAACATCTGTTATCAGCGAACGCAATTCTGATGTTCGCTATATGGCTGATTTGCGCATTATAATCAACGAGGAACTCCTAAAACTGTATATGTCTGAAAGAGATATTCCTCTGGTAACACAAACCGAAACATCTGTTGTAATAATCCCTATATTCCGCGAATTTTCTGATGATGTTCCCATGTTGTGGGAAACAGATAACCCTTGGAAACAAGCTTGGGAAACCTCAACAATCAACTCTGCAATAAAATTCATAACTATTCAAAATTCTGCCGGTAATATGTCCGCAATAAATGCTCAAGATGCTGCTGCAACAAATATGGCAAGCCTTGAAAAAATAATGTCTTTATCAGGAGCAAATGATGTTTATGTTCTTGATGCATCATATGATGGCGTTGAGGGTATAAATGTCATCGTTACTTCCTTATCAGGTGAACGATTTGAAGTTAATGTTGCAGGAGCCAAATCATCCGGAAACGAACTTTTTGACAAAGCTGTTTATGAAACACGTAATGAAATTGAAAACAGAATCTTAACATCTAATATATCTCAAGCTGCTGAAGAAACCGAGCTCACCGTCTTGTATCCTTTTGCATCATTGGGACAATGGATAACGGCCGAACAAAAAATAAAAAGCATAAAAGAAATAACAGATTTTCAGGTGCAGGCAATGACCCCCGGAAAAGCACAGTTTAAAATTTCATATACAGGAAGTTTAGAGAACATTACCCGCTTAATAAAATTACAGGGATATAGTCTTAAAAACGGCGGTGATTACATGATTTTAAGCAATATCGGAGAATAATAAAATGACCAAAACAGAAAATAAAAACTGGATTTTTTGGCTTACTTTATTAGGTATTTTTTGCTTGTTAGTATATGCATTGCGCTCCGTTTTATTACCATTTGTCGTTGGTATAATTATCGGATATTTGTTGGATCCCCTTGCCTGCAGATTCGAAAAATTAAAACTAAGTAGAACATCCGCAACATTTTTGGTTTTATTCCTTGTTGCCATAATACTAATTCCGGCAATCTTGGCATTGGCCGGCATGATAGATGATCAACTATCATTGTTTATTAATGCTGTTCCCGGATATATGAGTTCTTTAAATAAAAAAATTGAACCCATAATTGCTAATTTACAAGATAATTTTCCTGCACTCAGTCGCGATAAAATACGCGAATATTTACAAGGAAATATTTCAAACGGACTAAAACTCTTCGGCAATGTTTTACGCAAGCTCATTACCAGCGGCTATGCCCTCTTCAATATTGTTTCTTTGCTACTGATTACTCCGGTTGTCGCTTTTTATATGCTCAGAGATTGGAACAGTTTTATCAAAAAAGTTGATAGTCTGTTACCCAAATCTCACAAAAAAGAAATCCGAACTCAAGCCAAAGAAATTGATAAAATTATATCGTCTTTCATACGCGGACAACTTTCCGTATGTGTTTTGCTTGGTTCATTTTACGCCATAGGTTTAACATTTGTCGGACTTGATCTCGGAATGTTGGTCGGTTTCATTGCCGGAATAATATCCTTTATTCCCTATGTCGGATCCATTGTCGGTTTTATTACCGCAATGGGAATTGCTTTTGCCCAATTTGATACGTGGATACCTATTGCCCAAGTTGTTGCCGTATTTGGTATCGGACAATTTTTAGAAGGCAACTTTTTGACCCCGAAACTTGTCGGTGATTCAATCGGACTTCATCCTGTTTGGGTTATGTTTGCATTACTTGCCGGCGGTGTTTTACTTGGATTTTTAGGGTTAATGATAGCAGTTCCTCTTGCCGCTGTTATTGGAGTTTTGGTTCGTTTTGCTATATCCAAATACAAACAAAGTTCATTATATAAAGACTAAAATCTATTATCAAATTTATTTTATTCTTGCATTTTTTGTCCAAAATGTTTATAAAACCATTATAAACAAATAATTTTTATGTCTAACTTAAAACTCAAAATTATGAATAACATCATTGTAAATCCATCAGATGGTTTTGCTTATACTTTGGCTGACGGATATCTCCAAAAAATAAGCAAATACAGCATCATTACGTGCTGTGACCAAAGTATTAATCTTTACCGAATTGGTAATGATATATACCACTTAAACAACCACAATCACTATCTGTGCATAGCAAAAAACGCAGAGTTCCATCTCATTGATAACTCTCCGTCTGTGGCTGATCGACAATTTGCCCTAATCAAAAACACTCCGTTGTTTGTAAACCACCAAAGCACCGGTATAACCGAACTTCCTGACACTAAAGGATATCGTAAAGTGTTTTTTCCGGAGGTTGCAAAAACACCGGCTTTTGTTCTTGCCTCTTGCGATAAAGACAATGTCATTGTTTATGAACAAACCGACAATCCTATCGGCGATGACAAAGAGTTTTTTCACAAAGGCAAAGCCCATATTCAAAGTCATGGTGTTTACCGAAGCGGTGAAAAAGCGTTTTTTTGGAACGGAGCCATCTATACTCTTGAAGCATCCGGCTGTTACAAAAAATCCGTAATGGAAATGTTGGTATGCAACAAAGATTATATCATTGCTTATACCAACACCCCGTATTCTTCGGTATTTTTGATTACATCTCAGGGAACAGTTAAAAGCCTCGGTTGTCTGACATCTGTCAAAAAAACCGGCGTGTCTGCCATTTTAGTCACTAGTCAAAATGATAGTATTTATTTGTGGAGCCTTACAGATAAATCTATTGAAGAAATAGCTCATATTCTTTCAGATGAAAGCTATGAAATCGGAGAAAATGGCTATATAACTGTTTTTTCAAAAGTAGATATGGGGTTTGATGAAGGAGGAATTGTAGAAGAAACAATTATCTACAAACCGGAATCAAACGGAAAATACCAAAAGATTTAACCATCCGATGCCAAACTATCAATCCCTGCAGCTTATCCAAGCTCAGGGATTTTTTTATTCACAAAAAAAGGGAAAGAAAATCAATCTTTCCCTTTCTTATTTCGATTACTCGAACCGATAATTACTCACCTGCATAAGCCTTAGCTTGTTTTTTAGCATCATCTTCAGTTCTGGCAACATTAACCAAAACTGTCTGAGATACTTCCGGATGCAAATTAAGTTTAACTTCATAAACACCCAGATCTTTAATAGCTTTATCCAAGAACACCTGACGACGTTCTACTGAATAACCGGCTTCTTTAATTGCGGCAGCAATATCACGAATAGTAACAGAACCATAAAGTTGTCCTGTTTCAGCAGCTTGACGAATCAAAACAGTTGAATAACCTTTTAATGTTTCTGCCAATTTTGATGCTTCATCAAACAATTGCTTGTTGCGAGCTTCCAAATCAGCTTTTTGTTTTTCGTAAACTGCCAAATTTGCTTCAGTAGCGCGCAAAGCTTTTCCTTGAGGCAACAAATAGTTACGTGCATAACCATTTTTTACACTAACTTTTTCACCCATTTTACCAAGTTTTTCAACGTGTTCAAGCAAGATAACTTCCATATTCTTTCTCCCCTAAACTACATTGCAACATATGGCAACAAACCAAGATAACGAGCTCTTTTAATAGCGCGAGCTAATTCTCTTTGTTTTTTAGCCGAAACTGAAGTAATACGACTAGGAATGATTTTACCTTTCTCGGAAATATAACGAGAAAGTAATTTTACATCTTTATAGTCAATCTTAAGAGCGTCTTCACCAGAAAACGGACAACTCTTTTTTCTTCTAAAGAATACTTGTTTAGCCATTTTATATTCTCCTATTCTTCAACAGCCGAATCAACACCGTCTGAATTAGCAGAAACATCTGCAAACTCATCAACTTTTACAGTCATATAACGGATAATATCTTCGTTTACACGCATAACACGTTCATATTCAGCAACAGCAGCTGCCGGAGCTGAAATATTCAAAAGAACATAATGACCTTTACGGTTTTTCTTAATACGATAAGCAAGGTTTTTCAAACCCCAGTTATCAACACGAACAACCTCACCACCTTGGCTGGCAACAACTTGTTTCAAGCTGTCAACCAAAGATGAAACCTGAGAGGCGCCCAAATCCTGACGTGCAATCAACACGCTTTCATATTTATTCATCTTAATTTAACTCCTTATGGATTCTCAACAATTGACTCAATGCTTGTATAAACAATCTGTTAACCGTTACACAAACAATATGAGCCGCCTTTTGTATAGCCACAACCATATCCGACTGCAGCAAGGACTTTGGCTTTATATCACAAAATCTTTATTTTGCAAGCTTTTTATTGCTTAATTTTAATGAAGATTTAATCTTTTTTTGCTAATTCCTATTATAAGTTTCAGCAGAGGGAACAAAAATGTATTTTAATCGTGTCTTGAGTCTTTGTAGCATAATATTGTTTTTTTGTTTAATATACGCCGCCATTGCCAAAGCATCCGGCGAATATCGTATTGGACTACAAAATCAAAATTCTCGTACCATCGTTTATTGCTACGATAACCCCAAACATTCGGCAGAAGAATGTGCCGCATATTATGAAAGTATCGGCTTCACAAAAATCAAAGACTTACCGACAAAAACAGCCCGTTATGATTTTTTAACAGTAGACACCTTTCCGACACGTCGTTGGCGTAATGGAGAAATAACACCTCGTTGGTAAGGACTTTTCCAATGATGACACATATTAACACTTTGACATTTAACGGACTTGAAGTTCTGAAGGTTGATTTACAAGCACAAGTTTCTTCGGGTTTACCTAATTTCATAATTGTCGGCTTGCCTGACAAAGCAATCGCCGAAAGCAAAGAACGAATTCGTGCGGCATTGCAATCTATAGGATTACAATTACCGCCCAAACGCATTGTGATAAATATGGCTCCTGCCGATTTACTCAAAGAAGGTTCTCATTTTGATTTACCCATAACATTGGCAATTTTGTCCGTAATGGGAGTTGTTCCCGCCGCAAAACTTAAATCACATATAGTTATGGGTGAACTGGGATTAGACGGAGCAATCTTGCCCGTAAACGGAGTTTTACCTGTTGCGGTTTATGCATCAAAAAACAATCTCGGTCTCATTTGTCCGGCCGCTTGCGGAGCCGAAGCAGCTTGGGCAAAAATCCCTGATTTAATAGCCGCTCCCAATCTGGTTGCTCTGATTAATCACCTTAACAATACCGAAACCATCCCGATTCCCACTCCTTCTCAATCAACAAACTCCTCATCTCGTTTGGATATGTCTGATATCAAAGGACAAGAAACGGCAAAACGAGCATTGGAAATTGCTGCTGCCGGAGGACATAATCTTTTGATGATAGGACCTCCCGGATCCGGAAAGTCTATGTTGGCATCAAGATTACCTACTATCTTACCGCCTATGAATACTGATGAAGCTATTGAAACATCTATGATAAAATCAATCACCGGAACATTAAAAGATACCGGTATTTGTTTTGAACGTCCGTTTCAAGCTCCTCATCACTCTGCATCAACTCCTGCTTTGGTGGGTGGTGGACGCAAAGGAACCCCCGGTGAAATATCCTTAGCTCATAACGGAGTATTGTTTTTAGATGAACTTCCCGAATTCAATCGTGCAACACTCGAAGCTCTGCGCCAACCGCTTGAAAACGGCAACATCCAAATATCTCGAGTAAACGCACATACCACCTTCCCTGCAAACTTTCAATTAATTGCGGCAATGAATCCTTGTCGTTGCGGACACCTCGGGCAAAAGGAAAAAGAATGCACCAGAGCTCCCATCTGCGCCCAAGAATACATATCAAAAATATCCGGTCCGCTACTTGATCGTATTGATATAAAAATTGAAGTTCCGGCAATCAGCCCTTGGGAACTTTCGGAAGTTTCAAAAGGCGAATCATCAGAAGTTATCCAGAAGCGTGTTATCAAAGCTCGCAAACTTCAAATCGAACGTCTGGCCTCTTTTGGTGAAAAACAAATTTATACCAATGCCGGTCTGAAAGGCAAGCTTTTAGAGGAAATTTGCCAGATGGATAAAGATGCCGAAACCCTCCTTATAACATTTGCAGACAAAAATTCTTTATCTGCCAGAGCCTTTCATCGCTCTTTGCGGTTAGCAAGAACAATTGCAGACTTGCAAAATGAATCAAAAATTAATAAACTGCACATAGCCGAAGCTTTGTCATATCGTCAAAGCAGATATTTTTGATGCTTAACTGGAGTTTATCTTAAAATGCGCAAAACCATAAGCCTTACACTGCTTTCCTCAATAATATTACTTTCTGCTTGCAGCAAAGAAAGCCCCGAATTGATACCATGTATGTGCGATTCTAATGCCGATTCTACATTGGGAATTTTTGATTGTATGTGCGAACCATCAAAGAAAAAACCGGTTCGCCGTATTTCTTATCTCCAAGACAAACAAAAAGTACGCTATCAAAGTCTCATCATAACCGATGAACAATATGATGCTTATACCCTATTGCATCAAAGCCGCGACAAATATGCTCCGATTGCACTGGAAAACGTTGATTTTCGCATCAAAAAAAGTCGTAAATACGACGATTTTAACACCAAACTCGGTGACTATCATTTTCGCATATTCGGATGCCGTCGTGAAACAAAAAATGCCTTTTTAAACCAAGGGCGTTCAATGCAAAAGGACATGCACTTTTTCGATGTGTTTTATGAAACGTTAAATGATTATTATCCCGTTGTAGTATCTCCTTCAAACGTATATTATCCCGATTCCGATAAAATACCTCAAGCTGAATACGTAATTACAGCTGAAATAACCGATTATTTCATGAACATTTGTGATGAATTTGATTGGAATGAAGCTAAAAACAAAAAGTTGCGTAACGGTTCATCGGAAATGACTGTTGTTTGGCGCATAATGAACATCGCCAAAGATCAAGTATACTGTCGCGGAACAACCACCGGATACGGACAAGTAATGGAAGGAGAACCAAATGGAGAAACTCTTTTGGTTGAAAGAGCTTTTGAAGATGCTTTAACCAAATTGCCTGAAATAAGTTGTGTTAACTCTACTCTTTCTCAGCGCGTTTGCCAAGCAGATATTGAGGCTCAACTGAACCGTCTGAACAATTATGAAAACTGCCCGACATGTTTCAAATCACAATATGCTAACGAATTAAGAGGTATTGAAGTATTACAAGAATGTGAGAGAAACAATGGTTCCATCGAAATGACAAATATAACAGATGTTGAATTAGTTCCAGTAGCAACGCCTGTTTCATGTGAAGGAAGCGCTTGTCAATCTCTTGCCGGCATTGTTGAAACATCAGGCGGAGTAAACGATGCCAACATATCACTTATTGATGAATGTCAAACAGCTGAAATCATTGATGCTTGTGCCGACGGAATTGAAGAATGTCACACAATAATTGAACCGGAAACCCCCATTACAGTAGCAGATGATTTCTTTGTAGACATTCCGTTGGAAGTTGAACAACCTATAGAACTTGATATAGAAGAAGACGGCGGTGCTACCGGAACAGGAAACTCGACTAATGTCGAAATAAATGAAATTGCGGAAAATTCTTTTGCATCCGTAAACAATCAATTCTGCATTGTCAATAATCCTCCTTTCGAAAATCTTAATCCTCATAATTTATACAAGTTACGAGCATCCATAGTATCTGTTGAAAACGCTTCAGAACAAAAAGGAGCCGGATTAATTATTGCAGATAATTTGGTATTGACCTCTGCCGATTTGATACAAAAAGACAACAACCGCTACAAACTGCAAACAGTTAACGGAAAAGAATTTGAAGCATCTGCTTTCCGTGTCAATCCTACCAAAAATGTAGCCGTATTGCTTTTAGATAAACCGACAACTTATCAACCTTTGCCGATGTCATTAACATTGCCTGAAGTTGAAAAAGACATTCTTTTGACTCTGGGATTGTTAAATTTTGAAGATGAAGGCGAAAACTATATTGACAATGAAGGACGTGTTGTTGGATATCGTTGGTCAGAAGATCGTGGCGCAGAAATAATCGTTGATACTTTTGTTCAAACAGTAACCCTGGGCGGAGCACTAATTGACCAAAAAGGAAATATTATCGGTATCGCTCACGAAACCAAAAAGTCTGATACATCTCCTGACTTATTTATTCCTATTGAAACAGCACTTAAAAGTTTAGGTCTGGAAATTTGCGGGCAAAAACCGACAATAAACAAACCAAAAGCTGTTCGCATCTACACTCCGATTGCCGACGCAATAGATGCTTCTCCTAAAGATAAAGCCCCTAAACCTATGGAAGGCAAAACAAGGAAGTAACCCAGAAAACTCCTCTTTAGCAACTAAAGAGGAGTTTTTTTGACAAAATACTTGACAAAAACAAAACAATAATCAACAATCCTATAATCATAAATATATTTACAAAATTTTTTAGATATGGATATTTCAACTGAAAAAGCCAGACAATGCTACATTAAGCATCGTGGCACAGAACCGGAAAGCGATGGTTATTATTACCAACAAAACTGGGAAAATCGTTCTTTCATATATGCGACAGATAAGTCCGTCGCCGAAGCATATATAAAGGAACAACGCATCTTAAGATCTGTAATTTGGTCTTTTGGTCCAATGGCATTTTCTGTATTTGTATTTATATTGCTTGCTGTATTTGAACTAATGCATTTTATGTTAGTTCTTGTTTCAATTGCAATATACGTATTAGCTTTCCTGATCTGCTCTTACCAATGTAAGAAGTGCAGAAACATCTATAATAAAAAATTATCAATCATATATTATCGATAGTTTTTTGTTATCAGATAGTTTTTTGTTATCACCCAAACTCAAGACCTTGGAAACATCTTTCCCCAAGGTCTTTTTTATTTTAAAATCCCCTTGCATCAATCAATATTTTTGCCTAAATATAATCCATATACTAACGAATTAAGGATTTTGGGCTAATGACAACAATTTTATGTATTCGCAAAGGAAACAAAGTAGTAATGGCCGGTGACGGACAAGCAACACTCGGTGAGGCAATTGTTTTCAAATCTCACTCCATAAAAGTCCGCCGCATTGGCAATGGTAACATCATTGCCGGTTTTGCCGGTGCTGCTGCTGATGGTATCACATTGATTGAACGCCTGGAAGCCAAACTTGAAAAACATGCCAACCAACTAAAACGTGCTGCTGTTGAACTGGCTAAAGATTGGCGTATGGACAAATATCTTCGTCAATTACAAGCTTTTATGATTGTTGCTGATAAAGAAACATCATTAGTAATATCAGGCACAGGTGAAGTTATGGAACCGGATGACGGCATTATCGGTATCGGTTCCGGTGGCAACTATGCTATGTCAGCAGCCAAAGCCCTCTATGATATTGAAGGACTTGAACTCGAAGATATCGCAAAAAAATCTATGAAAATTGCCGGCGATATCGACATTTATACCAATCACAACATAATTATTGAAAGTATTACCAATGACTAATTTTAGCCCCCGTGAAATTGTATCAGAACTTGACAAATATATTATCGGCCAAGAAGATGCCAAGAAAGCTGTCGCCGTCGCTTTACGTAACCGTTGGCGTCGTATGCAATTACCGGATAAACTCAAGGAAGAAATCGTACCAAAAAATATTTTAATGATTGGTCCTACTGGTGTTGGCAAAACCGAAATTTCTCGCCGTTTAGCCAAATTGGCCAAAGCTCCTTTTATTAAAGTTGAAGCCACCAAATTTACCGAAATCGGCTATGTCGGACGTGATGTTGAAAGTATTATTCGTGATTTGGTTGAAATTTCGATTAATCAAACTCGCAAACACCTTCGCAAAAGCGTTTGTGCCAAAGCTGAAGCTTCTGCTGAAACTAGGATTATTGAGGCTTTAGTAGGAGCATCTGCCGGTGAAGAAACCAAAAACAAATTTTTATCAATGCTCAGATCTCATCAACTTGATGATCGCGAAGTTGAAATTGCTTTATTGGATAATTCCAACAATTCAATGCCTACTTTTGATATTCCCGGAATGCCCGGTGCCTCCATGGGAATGATAAGCCTTGGCGATTTGCTAGGCGGTTCTCCCCAAAAATATAAAAACCGCAAACTGAAAGTTGCCGAAGCTTTCAAAATTTTGGTAGATGAAGAATGTGATAAGCTGTTGGATAATGATACTATAACATCAGAGGCAATCAAAGCAGTTGAAAATGACGGAATTGTTTTTATCGACGAAATTGATAAAATTACCGGCAAATCTGAAGGAACACGTGGTGATGTTTCTCGCGAAGGAGTACAACGTGATTTGTTGCCATTAATTGAAGGAACAACGGTCACAACCAAATACGGCATGGTCAAAACAGATCATATATTATTTATTTGTTCTGGTGCTTTTCATCTGGCCAAACCTTCTGATATGTTACCGGAATTACAAGGACGCCTTCCCATCAGGGTTGAACTCAAGGCGCTCACTCATAACGATTTTGTCCGAATTTTAACAGAACCTGAAGCAAATTTGATTGAACAATACATCGCTCTTTTAGGAACTGAAAATTTTACCTTAAAATTTGAACCTGATGCCATAGAAAAAATTGCCGATATTTCTGTTGCCATAAATGAAAATGTTGAAAATATCGGGGCCAGAAGGTTACACACGGTATTAGAAATATTACTTGAAGACATCAGTTTTTCCGCTTCTGATAAAAATGGGCAAGAATTGACAATAACATCTGATATGGTTGAAGAAAAATTAAGCAAATTTACAATTAAATCAGATTTATCAAAATTCATCCTCTAATGTCTTATAACGAGCAAAATTTAAGTATTTACATACATTGGCCGTTTTGCAAAAGCAAATGCCCTTATTGTGATTTTTTTTCGCAAGTAAAAAAATCAATAAATCAAGATGCCATTATTTCTGAATACTTAAAACAACTTGACCGATATAAGGAATTGCTTGGTAATCGCAACATAATTTCTATATTTTTTGGTGGAGGCACACCCTCATTAATCTATCCAGAAAATATTGATAAAATTATAACTAAAATAAACAATTTATGGCAACTATCTCCTAATTGCGAAATATCTCTCGAAGCTAATCCCAACACGAACTCGCCAACTCTTTTTTATGACTTATCCAAAGCCGGAATAAACCGACTATCTTTAGGCGTTCAATCGCTTGATGATAACGAACTAAAATTTTTAGGCCGAAGCCATAACTCAAACCAAGCTCTAAAAGCCATTGATGATGTATTAAAAAATTTTAATAATCACTCGGTCGACTTAATGTACGCCCTTCCCGAGCAAAGTATTAAACAATGGCAAAAACAATTAAATCAAATAACATCCATCGGACTAAAGCACATTTCTCTCTACCAACTGACTATCGAAGAAAATACTTTATTTTATCGTCGAGGTATTAAAACTATGGATGAAGAAAATGCTTCACAAATGTACTTATATACCGAAGATTTGCTTCAAAATAAAGGCTATAATAAATATGAAGTTGCCAACTATTGTCAAAGCGGTTTTGCATCGCGCCACAATCTGACATATTGGCTAGGTGGTGATTATATCGGAATTGGCGCAACGGCTCACGGCAGACTAAAAATAGATGCTAAAAATTATGCTCAAACCAATCCTGTCATTTTAGAGGAATTAACACCGATTGAACGAGCTGAAGAACTTATTATTATGGGATTACGTTTAACCGAAGGTATAAACAAAGCTGATTTTGAAAAAATTTGTTCACTAAACTTTGACCGCTTCATCAATCAATCTTTTAAAAACAATATGATAAACCAAGGTTATTTAACTGAAACATCAACTCACCTAAAAACAACCAAACGGGGTTTTTTACTGCTCAATTATTTAATTGAAGGCCTTTGTCCTTAATCATTAACATTAAAATTACCATTTATAAGCAACATTATCATTATCAAAAAAAACAACATTGCAAAACCGGCTTTTTCCGTTAACTTTCCGCTTGCCCTATTATTTGAACTAAGTAAAAACACAAATACCGGAGCCGTCAGTAATAACGTTATCACATATCCCGGATTAGGCGCTAAGCGCATTGCCATCGTTTTAGCGGCAATCAATGCCGCTGAAAATCCTACAATATAAATTCCTACAGCCACTATCTTTTTTTCAAAAATAGATTTTATCGTCAAATCAAAATAATATCGTTTGTTTTTAAGCAATAGAATCAAATTATAAATACCGGAAACAAAAGTAGAAACAGTCAAATAATACAAAATATTGTGCCAAACATCTTGCCCCATCAATGCAATCTCCTTGGTTGCTGCACTCATGCCGGCCAAAGCCAAAATTGCCGGCAACATATACCAAAAAGCCCTTCGAGTTACTTTATTTTTTATCATATACCAATAACAAACACAAAAACCCGCAAAAGCCAAAATCAATGTGATAAACACGCTTTCATTATAAAACAACTTGAGAAATTGCTCCGGTGTCAAAGCCCACCACATCAAAGTAGTAACTAACACACTCAATACCAACATCTTTGATGTAACGCCCGCCCCATATCTGGCAGATGCAAAAAAGATATGCGAATCATAAACTCCTATTAATATTCCTTGTATAATAAGCAAAACCCAATTACGCCAATCTGTTTGAATTGGAATAAACAACAATGTCGGCGCAAAAATCAATGCAATCCCAAGTCCTCGCCAAACCCCAAGCACATATCCGTTAAACTTGTGCCTCTGGTTTACAAGCGTATAAAGAGCCATAAAAAAACCATATATCAAACCATTAATAATCCAAAGCATCTGCCACCTCTTAAGTATTTATATATGCTCTGAATCAATTATTTTAAATAGCACAAAGCCCTGCAATTGCAGGGCTTCAAGCATCGTTTAATTTTAATGTCTGTGCTGTAACCGACACCACGCAGGAAAATATTGAAAATAATTTCCCTGATGGATTTCGCTGCTAATTTCCAAACCGGCTGCATATTCATCATCATGTTCTTGGCACCAAACCGGATCACAATGATAAAACGGAGCCGCTGTCCTATGGCCTGCATTCATAAGCTCATAAATTAAATCGTTGAAAGGCCTAAGACTCTTAATATACAAGTCTTTGTACTTTACAGACAAGAGCTCAGCTTTATTAGCCGAAGCTTTTTTCACAGACGCTGCATAGGTCATAAATGGGACTGCCATAACCTCTAATTCAATTTCATTATTGAGCATAATGCCCCTTATGTCGTTTAAACGGCAACTGTCTATTGATTTAGAATATGTGACATTGCCACCTGCATCTACATAAACTAAAGAAAACCTCCGGTTTCTCTTTAGCAATTTTTTTAATAATCTTAACATAATCTATTTTTCTTAATGTTCGTATGTAAAACATACCATATTTTTATAAGAACATCAAGCTTTTTATTATACTTTATGTTTATATCAATACACCTATCAAATAAGCTTTTTATATAGTTCTTTTCGCCCTTTTCTGGATTTAGACCACAAATTTCCTATTCCATTGATAGGTTGAACCTTGTAAAGGGATTCAAAACTAAAATTACGAGTAAAAAATACCGAGGTTGCTTTTGTATAAGCATTCATCGGACAAAAACCATAAAAATCCACTTGCAACAAATCAGCCGAACGCAATATTTCTACCGATTTAACATATTCTTGCGAGGTATTTATCCTATCGCTATCATCCAAAATAATCATTCCGCCATCAGCCAATGCTTTTATTGCCGTTTCACAACACTGCCAACGCCTTTTGCCGTCAACAACAATAACATCATATTTTTCACTATTCTCAAATATGGCTTGTTCATAAATTTCACCTTCATCGCGCCACCTGATATCAAGATTTGTCTCATTAAATTCATTCTTCCATTTTTCAAACCAATTTAAGTTATCTTCTATTGAGATTACTTGTTTTGCACGCTTAGCCCAAAACAATGACGAATAAGCGCAACCAAACTCAAATATTTTTTTATCACTATAATCAAACTGGCTTAAATACTCTATTGCCGGATATGTATACCACGGAATTGGATTTCCTTCTTTATCGACACAAACTTTCTCGTCAATAGAACGTTCTATAGCAAACTCTTCACGCCACATATCAATAAAAGTCTTAAACTTTTCGCTATACATTTTTTCCTCATAACCTGCATTGAAAACTTTCTTATCTGTCATATATCATAAAAGTATTCAAAAATAAACAGGAGATTTTGTCATGAGTAACTGGATGCGTACTACAGCTTTGGTCTTGACACTTATTGGCGGACTAAACTGGGGGTTAGTAGGATTTTTCGGATTTGATTTGGTCGCTTATATCTTTGGCCCGATGAGTCTGTTAAGTCGAATTATTTATGCTTTAGTAGGTTTATCGGCAATCACAATGATGTTTGCACCGGCCTGTTCTTTGCGTGAAGCTGTAAATCACAAAATGAACTAATCATAAAAAAAGAGCTTCGTCCAAAACGAAGCTCTTTTTTTATTCCGCCTCCGTTTCCAATACTCTTATTGCCACATCATAATCAAAACCGGCTCTGATTAAAACCCCCATATCTTTATTACGACGTTCTCTTCGCAAATTTTCATCTTCACAAAATGGTCCTATTTTCTTTTTCTTAGCTAATTTCATTGCCGATTCTAAAGGATCATACTCTTGTTCTTCTAACAACTTTGTGGCTAACCCCTCATCGATACCTCTTTCTTTCATTTTATTTAACACATATCTGGGAGATTTTCCGATAGCTAAATAATTTCTTATTTTTATTTCGGCATATCGTTCATCATCAATATATTTCAACCTGACAAAATCTCTAACCAATTCATCTATCCAACAATACGCCATATTTCTATCAAAATCTTTATCAAAATAAGCATAACCATCAACTCTGCGTTTTAAAACACTACGCAATTTGTACTCCGTTGTTTCAAATCGCTTTAAATAATACAGCGCAATATTTTTCAATCTTTGCTGAGTTATCTTTTTTGGTATTTTTTTAATATATTCTTTTTTATTTTCCGACAACACTTGAAAATTCTCTCTTTTTGGATTATAGGATAATTAAACTTTTAAAATAGTATACAAAGGATTTTAACCTATGCCTAATAAAAATTTTGATAATTGTGTATCTTTCTTCATTGATAACGGAGCTTATCAAGGACGTTTAATCAGATTAAACAATGTATTAGATACAATATTAACAAAACATGCTTATCCTCTGCCCGTCTCTGCCGTAATAGCCGAATGTACAGTTTTGGCAGCGATGCTTGCAAGCACCTTAAAATATGACGGATTATTTACTCTTCAAACTCAAAGCAATGGTCCGGTTCCTATGGTCGTAATTGATGTAACATCTGATGGTAAAATAAGAGCTTGCGCACGTTTTGATAATGAACGACTTGAAAAAGGACAAGCTCTTCGTAAAACTTCCGGACAAATCGAAGCCGCTCCACATTTGATGGGTGGAGGTCATCTTGCTTTTACTGTTGATCAAGGAAAAAATTCTGAACTTTATCAAGGTATTGTTGACTTACAAGGAAAAAATCTTACCGAATGTGCTTTACGCTATTTCAAACAATCAGAACAAATAGACACCAAACTGAAATTATTTTTGCATGCCCCTCAAGGTGAGAGCAAATCTTGGCTTGCAGCAGGAATAATGTTACAAAAAATGCCTATAAAAGGCGGAAATGAAATTAATGAAGAAGCAGCTGCCGAAGCTTGGAACGAAGCCGGCATCTTTATGGAAAGTTTATCTGAAGACGAAGTATTTAATGCCAATCTTTCATCTGATGAAATATTACACAGACTGTTCCATAGCAACAATTTAAATATAAATCAAACCAAAGAATATAACTTTGGTTGCAGATGTAGCCGAGACAAATTACTTGCGACACTTAGCACTTTTTCAAACGAAGATATCATGGCAATGGTTGAAGATGGAAAAATTAAAGCTACTTGTCATTTTTGTTCGGAAGAATATTGCTTTAACCCTGCCGAATTGAAAAAACAATAGGTTAACCAGTTTTTAATTAATTATAACATATACTGCAGACAGCTATATTCTTGTAGCTGTCTGTTTTGTATACATATAGGGTTGAAAAAAATGACATATACAACCAAAATTTTATCGCTTATAGGGTTAACTTTTGCCCTAAGCGCTTGCGGTACTTTGTTCGGAACTGCTGACGAGGATCTTCCTCGTTATAGCGAACCTCGTTTTCAAAACGAAAAACCTATTGAATTAAAGGTTAACAAAATTGATATAATTTCTGAATTTACACCTTCGTTCACTCGTCCCAATGTCGAACATCTGTTCCCTGTTTCGATTGAAAAAACAGCAAAACTTTGGGCTTCAGACAGATTAAAAGCTGCTGACTTTTCATCTGCTAAAATCGCCGAAGTAACAATTAAAGATGCTTCTGTTACGGAAGAATTAGAAGAAAGCAGTCAGATATTTGAGAAAGATAAAGTTAAATACTCTGCCCGTTTAGTTGTATCCGTCAAGGTGTCAGATCCCGACAGTTTAGCGCAAGCATCTACCGAAGTCGAGGCATGGCGCAGTTTGACAATACCCGCAAACACTGATATTGCCAATAAAGAAATCTACTGGAACAATATGGTTAAAAAATTGTTTGATGATTTTAACGACAGAATGACTATTAATATTCACCAATATCTCAATGCATTTATTGTCAATCAGGAAATTGTTCCGACATACTACTAATTCAAAACAGATGGTGAAAACTGCTTACGTGCCGACAAACTGAAAGTCGGCACTTTTACATTACGACTTTTTCCTTCACTCTGCACTTTGCAAGAACCGTAAAATACGGCATTTTTTGATTTTAACGGAGCATACGAAGTATATTCAAAATATTCACCCGGCTCTAATTCCGGCAATTCTCCTTTAAACCCCATAGAGCTATCATTATACCGATTCCCTTTTTCATCGGTTATATTCCAATCTTTTCCAACTAAACGAATACGAGTAGCGGTATTATTTTCTATACACAAATAATAACCCCACATATAATCATTTTCAGCGTTTTCATCAACCAACACCGAACCGGCAGATACCATTATCCCATCCGTTTGAAGACTGACTAAATCATCTGTAAAACTCATTTAATACCTCAGCAAGGATTCGTTAACACTTTGTTAACCTTATCCTAAATCCGATTATTGATAAAACAAGTTCAGATAAATTTTATCCCCAAAGTTATACTCAAAAAAAAAGGTATTCAACTGAACACCTTTTTTTCAACAAAACAAATTAAGATTTATTTGGTTAAGATATCCAAAATTTTGCGTGTAGCATCAGCTGTTGAAATATTTTCAAACACGGCATACTCATTAGATAATCTATCCAATGCTTGTTCATAAATTTGTCTTTCACTATAAGACTGTTCAGCCAAATTTTCATTACGATGCAAGTCACGAATAACCTCTGCAATTGCCACAGGACTTCCTGAATTTATTTTATTTTCATATTCCTGAGCTCGACGTGACCACATAACCTTTTTAACCTTGGCTTTTCCTTTTAAGGTAGTCATAGCATCAGCTATTGTTTCAGCACTGGAAATTTTGCGCAAACCGGAATTTTCAGCTTTTGCCATAGGAATCCGCAAAGTCATTTTGTCTTTATCAAAATTAACCACAATCAATTCCAACTCTGTACCGGCAATATTTTGTTTGGTAACATCCGACACCTTACCCACACCGTGAGCAGGATAAACAACATACTCACCAGTAACATACGGATTATGTACTGTTATTTTTTTGTTCATTTTCCCCACCTATTTTTTTAATTATCGGGTTGTAAATTTTCATTACAAGCGATAACATACCACAAAATTGGGTTTAAATCTAGTCAAAAAAACGCATTTTGTCAAAAAAATACAATTTTAACTCTATATTAAATTTAACACGTTATTTTATAATAGAATTTGTACATAATCTTATATGATAAATTGACGAGAACAACAATGACACACATAAAAAAAACAATTTTACTAGGATTCTTACTCTTCAGTACATCTGTATTCGCTTCTGTTGTTCCGGATTTTGCCACCAATACATATAATAACCACAATTTAAGTCGTTCTGAAAAAAAATGTATCGATGAAGGTTACAAAATAACTTACGCTAATTGCAACAATCAAACAGCTCCTGCAGATCGCTGTCCTTATCATGATGCGTATTATAGAAGTTGCTCACAAGAACAATGGTGTCGCAACAATAATTTCAATTATTTGGCTCAAGATTGCAAACTACCAACCTACCCCGTAAAAATATGCGATAACAAATATCCGATGTATCGTGCTTGCCAAGAAAACATTGAAAAAGCATGTATTGATGCCGGCTATACATCACAAACAAAATGCCAACTGACAAACGTACGCTGTCCTTACAACGACGATTTCGGCAAATGTTGTGACGATTGTCCGTCATTTTCTCATATATTAGCAGAAATTCCTGCCGGATATATTGCAGACGGTCCGACTTGCACCACTTGTGACGGTATCGTAAAAACCAATGTAATTGAGGCTCCCTGTGAAGATTTTCAAGATTGTATTTATGGCCCATTATCTCAACAAACTCCATCTTGCTTAAAAGGGCAAAAAAGCCTGTACAGTGCTTGTAAAACACCGGAAATGCACTGCAAAGAAAAAGGATTTTTGTATTCATCTTGCGGTTCAAGCGAAGATCCTGAAATTTGTCCCGAACACAATGAATTAAAAAGATGTCATACAAACTGCTTCAAATTGGCAACAGAAATGTTCCCCGAAGCAGACATATTCTCCTCTGATGAAACAGATCCTGCTTTAGATTTATCAAAAACCAATATACGTTCTCTTTACGGCAAATTATCTAACGCTTGTTCATCAAATATTCGTCCGGAAATAACCTTAAATATAAATAATAACAGTTTACCTGTTTATGCTGAAATTTTTAATAGAAACATCAGCAATGTAAACTTTATCTTAAATTTTGAAACTCCGGCTATTTTACCGGCAAACGGAACATTTGAAAATGTTCGCATAAAAATTACCGGAGATGCACCGGATTGTCCGTTAAAAGGAACATCCATCAATGTCTCGGGAGTTTTAAGCATCATGGGAGCATCAAATATTTGTACAGATATAAATGTATCCGATTCGTCAAAATTCATCACAACCGGCAACGTTACGGGTAACGTTACTCTCGGCAAAGATGCATCATTAGGTATAAAAGGAAATCTAATCGGCTTCTTAAAAACAAAATCGTATGCCGAAATATTAATCAAAGGTATCCTAAAATACAAAGATACCGCTAACAATTCGCCTGATAATGAAAGTATTGTTTTCGGATGTAATTCTCGTGCTAAAGTTAGTGGCGGTATAATAGCAGAAACAGCAAATGTTGTCATAAAACAACGAAGTGTTCTTGATACTCCTTATATAAAACTAATATCTACAAGCAATAACCCTGACTTACATAACACTTTAAGCAGTATCCATTTACAAAAATACACCAAACTTTTGACAACTTATGATGATGCGGAATATCCGTTAGTAGATAACAATGACATCAACTGTGATGACAAATACTTTACTCATCTTGGTTCTGCTGTCGAAACAACCAATCAGGAAATATCTTTAGAACCGGCCAACCAACTAATAGATAAATGGCAATGCAGAACTCTTCAACGTCAACAAACAGAATGTGATTAATTATTTACATTTGGCGAATAAATAGTCTGTGGCTCACTGGGATTTCCCATAACTTTAAAATCTTGTTCCGGATAAGATTGTATGTCATATACTCTTCCGTTAGCTTCCATCAATGTATTTTGAAAATCTTTTCCCAAATCAACAGCTTTTTCTATATTGTTTTCGTTTTGCAATGGTAATGGTACTGATGGAGTATCTTGCCATTGTTTGTTTTTATCAATAGTATTATTTTCTGTATCAACATCAAAATCCTTTGGAGGATTACCGCTGTTTGGTAACGGATCCCCTAAAGGATTAATATTCCCATTCGGCTGTTCAACCACAAACACATTTTCACCACCATCAGAAGTCTTGGCCGCACCATAAACAACCGTATCTGTTAAATTTTTATTATCCGCATAAACATTTCCGCTAACAAACAAATATCCGCCCAAAATACAAAAGATGATCTTATTCATATCATTTATCCTAAAAAACAACAAAATATAACAAGGATATAATCTTTGATACGCCAAAAAACAATCCTGTCATTTTTTTAATGTTTTTTACATTTTTTTATGGTATTATAACAAATGATGTTAATGGAGGTGTCCATGAATGAACTAGGTGCAATAAGCTCTTATGCTTTAACATTACAACAACTACAACTCAATGTTATAAAAGACAACATTGAGATGCAACAACAAGTCGCAGAAACTTTACTTGATCCCGAGCGTATGGTACAAACATCTGCAGATAAAGTAACTCAAATTGACATCAGTATTTAAAAAATACTGATCATTGTTACAAACGACATTGCCAACACAAAAGATATAAAATATCGAACAAAATTCCACACTGCCAACCACATTGTGGAACTCCAATCTATGTATTTTCCACCTTGCTTATATACTTTTGCAAATAAAAACGTATATAAAACAGCTACTATTGCTACGATAATATATAAACGACAATCTAAAAATAATGTTCTTATATCATCGGGGGACAAATTAATAATCGTCCAAGCACCGCATCCGATCCCCATCATAACAAAAGGATTAAATATAATACCGGAAGTAAATAAAGCTATAAGTCCTTTGAACATTAATTAGTCCATACTTTTCGTGTCAGATAACGAGATGCTGATCTTGATTGCATATCCGACCACACACATCTGGTTGTACCTGATGTTTGTATATTTCCGACGGCATCAATCTTTTGACTAAACATAGCTACTGCAGCAACACCACGAGCCTGTATTTTGGGTCCTTTAGAACGTGTCCAATCCAAAAAAGACTTTTCTATCACCTGACGCATAACACAAACCTCCTAACTAAAAATATCATAGGAAATATGATATGTGTCAAAGGTAAACAAAGGGTTAACTTACTAAGTTATGCTTCAGAATTCAACTTTTCAATCATAACCCACAATTTCTGCCCACAATCGGCAACTTTTGCCTCATCATTACCACAAACCCAAATTCTTATTTTGGGTTCTGTTCCTGATGGATGAATAACAACCCTTCCGCAATTTTTCATATCATTTTCAAGCTGCTTAATCAAATCCTGTAAATCAGATTTTGCTGTAATTTCTTTTACGCTTGCCATTGTTGCAACTTTAAAATTTTGAAAATATAAAAAATCATCTTTATACAACGGAAAAATCTGCGCAACCTTTTTTCCGCTTGCAATCACACCTTGAACAAATTTTAAAAATGTCATCATGGCATCACCTGATTTGGCATAATCCAACAAAACAATATGTCCGGATTCTTCGCCTCCTATCACACCTCCGCAATCTTTCAATGCTTTAATAACAGCTCGTTCTCCGACACCGGTCGAAACATATTTCAATCCCAATTTTTGGGTAACAAATCTTTCCAGTGCCGTATTAGACAATTTAGTTGATGCAAAACCTCGCCCTTTATTTTCCCCGCAACTTTCCATATACTGAAGCAAAAAAGCCATTAATTGTTCGCTTTTTATCAAATTTCCTTCATTATCGGCAACTTTAATTCTATCACCATCACCATCAACGGCAATTCCCATATCGGCTTTATGTTTTTTCACCAAATCAAGCATCATTTCAGGATGTTGCGAACCACAATCCTTGTTTATGTTATACCCGTTAGGCTCCGCTCCACAAACAACAACATCAGTACCCAATTTTTGCAAAACTTCCGGTAATATTCCGGAAAAACATCCGTTTGCACAATCAACAACAATCTTCATTCTTTTTAATGATGTTTTATCATCAAACATATCAAGAGCAATTTGCTCATATTTTTCTTTTATGGAAAAATCATCCCAAACTCTGCCTAATTTATTCTTATCGAAAACAAACTCTTCCTTTTCAATTAATTTTTCTAATTCAGCTGTTGTCTCATCAGAAAATTTATCACCATCTGCCCCGATAAGTTTTATTCCGTTATCATAATAAGGATTATGAGAAGCCGTAATCATAACAGCCATATCAACATTTAATTCAGAAACAAACGTTGTAACCGCCGGTGTCGGAACAACACCAAGACGAACAACATCAATTCCTTTAGCGGTAAATCCGGCAATCAAAGCTGCTTCTAACATATCACCTGAAATTCTGGTATCTTTAGCTATTGCAACCCTGTTTTTATTCTTACACACAAGTTCTGCAATCGCCATACCCAATTTCATTGCAAAATCTGCCGTCATCGGAAACTCATTTGCAACACCTCTTACACCATCCGTTCCAAACCATTTATTCTTAGGCATCATACAATTCCTTTTCCTTCAAATATCAATACTATATATTTTTTATATTCTAATTCATACTTCTTAAAAACTACTGAACATATCCGGAGTATTCCAATTTTTTCAATTCTTTCGACAAAACATTTTTCACGATATCATATATATTGCTATTCCGCACACAACAATTTATCTCTTTCGACATAAGTCTCATCGACATAGCCTATTTTCATTAATGTTCGTAAGATATTGGCTTTGTTACGTTTTTTTATAGGTCTGATAGGTTGGCCGGCATAAACTGTCCATGGTTCAAATTTATAATTTGACGGAACAAAGCTCAATGCCCCGATAGTTACCCCTTCCGGAATATCATTATTAGGCATAATTACCGAATTTGTACCCACACCGGTAAATTTGCCCAATCTCACATTTCCCTGTATCTCTTTTACTTCCGGTACAGAATGCGTCACCAATTCATTAACATAATCATTAGATGACAACCAAACTTTTACACCGGCAGCCAAACTTGAAAAACTTCCCATTTCAAAAGTATATTTACCATCTCCTCCGGCAATATATGTCCCCGGAGCTATTTCACAATCATCGCCAATCTTACATGCAGATGATATTCTGCAAAAATCAGCGATTCTGACATTATTTCCTATTTCCATTAAATCAGGTTTTTTGATAATTACATATTCACCAAGTATAAAATTTTTTCCATGCTTCATTTCTATCTCCACTCATTTTTGCGATTTTAAGTATGAAACAGAGGTATAATAAAGGCAAATCAATAAATCCTATAAAATATTACAAATTCTAATAATCAAATAAAAACAAGGCATAACACCTAATTTCAACATTTGAAAATCATTTTTTTCCAAAGAAATCAAATATAAATAAATTTTCTTATTGACATTATAAATTGATACCTATATAAGAGCAACTGTTGTGCCAACATAGCTCAGTTGGTAGAGCTACTGATTTGTAATCAGTGGGTCGGGAGTTCGAGTCTCTCTGTTGGCACCATTAAAACAAAAATGCACCCTTGTGGTGCTTTTTTTGTTTTAAATAATGTTGATAGGAAAACTCGAACTGCCGACCCACTTGGTGTCGGGGCGAGGCAGAAAAAAGCCAAAAGTAATTGGCTTTTTTCAACGTAGGTTACGGCTTTGTTAGTTTGTGAGCTAGTAACAACGAAGCGAAACAAACTCTACAAAGGCGGTGACCGAAACGAGTTAGTTTTGCTAGTCAAAAGCAAAACTTACGAGCAAGAAAGAGTCTCTCTGTTGGCACCATTAAAACAAAAACGCACCCTTTCGGGTGCTTTTTTTGTTTTAAATAATGTTGATAGGAAAACTATTTGATTTTTATAACAAAATAAATTAATATCAGCCCATCATTAAAAATTATGAAGTTTAACTATTTAAATATTATATTATGGAAACAGTTATTGATTTTATTAATCAACTCTCTTGGGATTTTGTTGTCCCTTTAACAATCGCTGTTGCGGGTATTGTTTGTTTTTTTGTTATCTTTAATAGGGAAAACAAACGTGTAAATAAACACAGAAAAGACATTCAACAACAAATTGTTAATAAGGAGTTTGCAAAAAAACTTGCCAATAAATATAAAGGCAATGAAGTAAATAACCCTTAAAATTTTTGAATTATGCTTGAAATAATTGCTTACTGTTTGGGTGGTCTCACCCTAGTAGTGTTTATTGCATTCATCATTGTTTGGGCTTGTATGCAAGAACAACAATTTGGTAAATTAGACAAAGAGATTGAAGAAATCAAAAAACGTAAATAATCATTAAAGACTTAACATTATGGAAAATTTATTTCATCAAATTGCAAATAGTCCATTGGTACTAGTTGCCATTGCTGTTTTTTCTGCAATTTACTTTGTTGTTACTTATCGTAACGCATGGAAATTGTTCGCAAATAGAAGAGATTTACAGGAACAAAAGCCAAATGCCGTGGATCTTTTTAAAATGAGATATGGCAAAACTCCAAGTGAGGCAGGACTACCTGTAATTGGTCTTTATGAAAGGCAGAGTGCATACCTTTATGCTACATCAGAAAAGGTAATTAATGCTTATAAGACACAGCAGAATATAATTCGTTATATGATGTTGGGGTATCTTTGGCCTTTTCCTGTCGCTTTCGTTGGAACAACTATGACAATGATAAAATACACAAGTTTCACACATCCGTCATTTGTTGCCTGGTGTTTTTTTACTGCCATATGGACGATATTAGGCTTTGCGTTGATTGCAAAAGCATTAATAGCATCACGCACCGTTAAATTTGGCGAAAATGTTACTTACTTGAACTATTAAGTATACATTTTGCCTCAATAAAAACCCCACACAATTTTTATATTGTGAGGGGTTTTTATTGTAAAATACTATTCATTACATTCACTATATGCGCTTTTTAATATTTCCACACATAATTCTTGAAATGAATATCCGAGGTATTCTGCCTGTTCCGGAAGTAATGATGTCTCAGTCATTCCTGGCTGAGTATTTATTTCAAGCATTACAATTCCATCGTTTGAATTATATCTAAAATCAACACGAGCAGGCCCCTTGCACCCCAAAGCATCATACAATTTTTTAGTATATGCCATCATATCTTGCCTCAAAGATACAGGTATCTGTGCCGGAAGAATATGATCGGTTTTTCCGAATTGATATTTGTTTTGATAGTCATAGAATCCCGTTTTAGGGCAAATTTCCGTAACTTCTAAAACAACACCATTCAATATACCCACCGTAAACTCCCTACCATAAACATATTTTTCTATAAGAATTTCAACATCATCATTGAATTGAAGATTATTCAAATCTTTCTTTTCTTTAACAATATAAACTCCAACACTAGAACCTCCTGTATTTGGTTTTATAACATATGGCATTGCCACATTAGTCCCATATTGAATAAAATCCTTAAAAATCATCTTTTGGCTGGGAGCTACCGGAATATTTATACCAACCGCAATCTCTTTAGTCATATCCTTATCCATACAGATTTTTGACGTCAGCCTTCCTGAATGAGTAACTTTAACACCCCATTTAGAAAGAAATGATCGCAACTGACCATCTTCTCCATAAAATCCATGTGTTGTATTAAACACATAATCAGGCTTCCAGTTTTCAATCATTTGAATTAATTTCTCACAATCAAGCCCATCAACTGAACATACTTCAAAACCGGCATTTTTCAGCGCATTAATAACATTTTCAGCTGTCTTACAGCTAACTTCATATTCTGAGGATAACTTTATCCCAAATACGACCAACACTCGTTGTTTTTGTTGTACCCCTTTATTCATAATTGTAATCCATTTAATTTATTTTATTATCAATATCGACTTTTATTGTACAGTTAAATTCAATGTACAATCGTTAGTCCAACATATTGTTTTTAATAGAAATTAATTCCTTGCAAATGATTTAAAATAATGGTACGTTTAAATTCAATATTTTTCTCGATATCACATTGATTTTGAAAGATTTTTATTGTTTTTATCATAAAAAAACCTTCATAATCATATGATTATGAAGGAATTAAAAATCACAAATTATTCTTAAAACACCCAAACACCATTAGCTATAAAAATTTGTGACACCAAATATCCGACATACAACAACAAAAACAAAATCCCTTCGCCTCGGCTAAGCTTTGATTGGCTCAGCATCAACGGCAACAACAAAAGAGTTGCGCCCAACATAACCCAAACATCATACATCATAAATTGACGAGAAACATTTACATCAGTAATTGTCGCTGTTGCTCCCATAATAAAAACTATATTCCAAATATTTGACCCGACAACATTTCCTAATGCCACTCCGTTTTGTTTACGAATTGCCGCCACAACTGTTGTTGCCAATTCCGGCAACGACGTTCCCACCGCAATTATCGTTAAACCTATAATTTCTTCCGAAATTCCTAAGATGCGGGCAATTTCCACCGCCCCTTTTACCAAAAAATCAGCCCCAAACATAATACCCGTCAACCCGATTATCGTAATCGATACCACTATCAACCACGATTTCTTAGCTATAGGACTTACAGCATCTTCCGCAACAACCGCATCTTTTGAATTCTTATAATTAAAATAAATAAACCCAAACAACATTGCCAACATCAATATACCTTGCCAACGAACAAATATACCTGAAACTGCAATACCGGCAAAAACTAAAGACACCAACAACAAGAACCTATAATCGCGTAAAAATGTTTTTTTATCACAAGCTATCGGATAAATCGCCGCTGTTGTACCTAAAATCAACAAAATATTTGCAATATTCGATCCTACTATATTACCGATGGCAATCCCTGCAGCACCATCAAGCGCCGCTTTAATACTGACAACAAACTCCGGAACCGATGTTCCAAATGCTACAATTGTCAATCCCACAATCAATGCCGGTATTTTTAATTTATTGGCTATTGCAACAGCACCTTTAACCAAATATTCGGCTCCACCTATCAATAAAACAAAACCCGACAAAATAAAACAAGCCGCAACAACCATTAAAATATCTCCTTAATATAGCCTAACCAAAAAAAGTGTAACCAGATTCAAATAAAACCCGATTACACTTGTCTTTACTCAATACATTTAATCCTAATCAAGTTTAACTTCCAAATGTAACTCTTTCAATTGCTTATCCGTAGGATAATTTGGAGCCTGCATCATCAAATCTTGAGCTTTTCCGTTAAGCGGAAACAATATCACATCGCGAATAATCGGCTCATCCAACAATAACATCACCAAACGATCAATTCCATAAGCAGACCCTGCGTGCGGAGGAGCGCCAAATTTAAATGCACTCAACATACCGCCAAATTTATTTTCAACAACATCCTTACCATATCCGGCCAACTCAAAAGCCTTATACATAATCTCAGGACTATGATTTCTGACGCCGCCGGATAACAATTCAACTCCATTACATACAAAGTCATATTGATATGCTAAAATATCCAACGGATTTTTATTCATCAACGAATCCATTCCTCCCTGTGGCATTGAGAACGGATTATGAGAAAATTCAACCTCTCCTGTTTCATCATTTTCTTCATAGAACGGAAAATCAACAATCCAACACATCTTAAAAGTATTATTATCAATCAATCCCAGTTCTTCACCGACTTTATTTCTGAGGCGACCGGTAAACTTGTCAAATTTAACACCTTTTCCGACCATAAAGATAATGGCATCACCATCTTTAACCCCATAAACAGATTTTAATTCGTTAAGTTTTGCTTCACTCAACAATTTTGCAATACCTTTTGCTCCGGCAGAAGCAAATGCTACATAAGCAATTCCTCCCATACCTTCAGATTTTGCATATGCATCAAGCTTGTCAAAGAAAGAACGTGGCTTTTCGGCTATTGCTTCGACCACCATACCTTTAACGATTTTACCTTCTTTAACCAAACCATCATAAACACCGAAACCGCTATCTCCGAAGAATGATGTTGCATCTTGTAATACAAGCGGATTTCTCAAATCCGGCTTATCCGAACCGTATTTAGCCATAGCTTCTCTGAACGGAATATGAATGAACGGAGCTTGGTCAACTGTTTTCCCGTTAGCAAACTCATTAAAAATAGTTCCTAACGTGTGTTCAATCACACCAAAAACATCATCTTGAGTAGCAAAACTCATTTCCATATCAAGCTGATAAAATTCTCCCGGACTTCTGTCTGCTCTGGGATCTTCATCTCTGAAACAAGGTGCTATCTGAAAATATTTATCAAAACCTGATACCATCAATAGCTGTTTAAATTGCTGCGGAGCTTGCGGCAATGCATAAAATTTACCGGGATTCAATCGAGACGGAACCAAAAAGTCTCTGGCTCCTTCAGGTGATGATGCGGTCAAAATCGGTGTCTGATATTCCGTAAAACCTTGTTCTCTCATTAATTCTCTTGTACGTTGAATAACCGCCGAACGCAACAAAATATTATTATGTATTCTTTCCTTACGTAAATCCAAAAAACGATATTTCAATCGCAATTCTTCCGGAGCATCATCCTCAACGGCAATTTGAAACGGTAAAACATCCGCCGCGGAGTACAAAACCAAATCAGTAACCTTAATTTCAATATCCCCTGTTGGCATATTCTTATTAATACTTTCACGCATTATAACTTCGCCATCGATTCCTATAACCGATTCCGGACGAATTTCTTCAATTCTTGCAAACAAATCCGAACTGCTGTCAAAAACACACTGCGTAATACCATAATGATCGCGTAAATCGACAAAACACAAATTTCCCAAATTACGTTTTCTTTGTATCCAACCGGCTAATTTAACTTTTTTTCCTGCATCGCTTTTTCTGAGTTCCCCGCAAGTATGAGTACGATATGTTTGCATTATTTTACAACCTCTATAATTTACATTTTTTAATCTCATACTTTTTTATCTCTAATTTTGATTAGACACAAGCATTTTTTTATTGCAATTAACGCTAAATAAGCTATGAATGCACTATAATCAAACAAAAAAGATATTGTCGTCTAATGGAACTGATCGAAAACAACGAAAATTTAAAAAAAATATGCACAAAATTAGCTAACGAACCATTTATTTGTGTTGACTTGGAATTCATGCGCCAACACACCTATTTTGCACAACTGTGCTTAATTCAAATAGCCTCTCAAAATGATGCCGTAATAATAGATCCTTTGGCTGAAAATATTGTTCTTGATGATTTTTTTGCTCTTATGCAAAATCCCGACATTGTCAAAGTTTTTCATTCCGGCCGACAAGATATTGAAATAATATATAATTTAAGTAACAAAATACCTTATCCCATATTTGATACGCAAATCGCAGCATCTGCTGCAGGATACGGTGAATCTGCCAGTTATGAAAATCTGGTATCAAACATTTTACATAAAAATATTGATAAATCATCTCGTTTATCTGATTGGAGCAAACGTCCGTTAAATCAAAACCAATTAAACTATGCTTTATCTGACGTAACTCATTTGGTTCACATATATCAACACCTCAAAACATGGCTTGCCGAACAAAATCGAACAGAATGGATAAATGATGAGTTAAACAACCTATGTAATGAAAATTTATATAAAATCAATCCTTATGAAGTTTGGCAAAAAATGCGCCATCGTTCTCATAATGCAAAATATCTGACATTCCTGCGAGAACTTGCCGCTTGGCGAGAAAACAGAGCCATCAACAAAAATGTTCCCAGACAATCATTTATTAAAGATGATTTGCTTCTTAACATTTGCGCCGAATGTCCGCAAAACAAAGAAGAATTGTCATCTGTACGTGGAATGCGTGCAGATTTGGCAACCGGCAAAATTGGCGACGAAATAATTGAAGTAATTCAAAAAACAAAACTTATCGATGAAAGCAATTATGTAACCCCCCCGACAATTTGCAATTACCATAACACTGATTCGGGTTTATTAGAACTGTTAAAATTACTGCTTCGCGTTATTTCTGCTGAAAATATGATTGTTCCCAAATTAATAGCTGATGAAGATGATCTGAAACGCTTTTGCAATGGAACCACCGCAGATATCCCTTTTTTAAGCGGATGGCGATACAAATTGTTCGGTATTGCCGCTCAAAAGATAAAAAATGGCAATACTGCAATATCTTATGATTCACAAAAACATTGCTTAAAATTTACGGATTTGTCAGAATAACTCATTAACAAGCTCTAGTATTTGCCTTGTCTTTTCATCTTTTAAAACATAAAAAATTGTTTGGGCTTCTCGTCTGGTTTCTACAATATCATCTGCACGCAAAACAGCTAAATGTTGCGAAAGCGCAGACTGACTAAGGCCAATTTGTTTTTCAATATCTCCGACACTTTTTTCTTCTTCACTGATATAATACAAAACTCTCAATCTTTTTTCATTGGCAACTGCTTTTAACACCCTTACAGCTTTATTTATCTGCTGATTATTCATTGACACAACCCTCACACGAAAAACAACACAACTTATTTTTTGCATAATCTAATTTAATTATCAAATATGCTTTTAACATCTATACTTAGGTATTGCTAATCCGAATTAAATGTTTTAGTATCCAACAATAGTCATCAATATGTACAAAAGGTAAAATTATGGAAAATGATTCTATTAAAGATCTAAGCTTTGAAGAGGCGATAACTCAACTGGAAACCATTGTTCGTGAACTTGAAAGCGGCCGTATCAAACTTGATGATGCCGTCAATGCATATGAAAAAGCCATAGCATTAAAACAACTTTGCGAAAACAAATTGAAAGCAGCACAGCTTAAAATCGAAAAAATCGAAATAATGCCAAATGATGAAATAAAAAATAGCGACTTTATCATCCCTGAGGAATAACAATCTATGACACCTTTCAATGAGCGATTAAAAAAATTCAGTCTCAATTTCAATAATTATTTAACAACATTATTTAATTATCCGCAAGGAACAGAACGTCAAGTATCTGAAGCAATGTACTATTCATTGATAAACGGAGGAAAGCGTTTACGTCCGTTTTTGGTTTGTCAAACTGCAAAACTGTTTAATGTTTCAGAAACAATTTCTTTTCCTGTTGCCGCATCGCTCGAAATGTTACACACTTATTCTCTCATCCATGACGATTTACCGGCAATGGATAATGATGATTTTCGACGTGGCAAACCGACTTGTCACAAACAATTTGATGAAGCAACGGCAATACTTGCCGGAGATGGTCTTCTTACATATGCATTCGAAATTTTGTCTTCAGCCCCTGATATCAGCGATAAAACAAAAATAAAATTAGTTGAATTGCTAAGTAAACGTGCCGGCGCCTTTAACGGAATGATTGCCGGACAAATGCTTGATTTACAAACAGACAAAACTCCCGAACTTTCCAATGAACAAGTAATAAAACATATTGAAGAAATGAAAACAGGTTGTCTGATCGCATATGCTTGTCAAGCCGGTGCAATCCTCGGAAACGCAAGCAATGAAGAATATAATATCATAACCGACTATGCCCGCAAAATCGGTATAGCTTTTCAGATTTCAGATGATATATTGGATGTCATCGGCGATTCTAAACTTATGGGAAAAACTCTTGGCAAAGACGAACAACAAGGAAAGCTTACCTTTGTATCTCTGTACGGTCTTGATAAAGCAAAATCAATCGCTGACAGTCTGATATCCGACGCCAAAAAAAGCATCTCTTCATTTAGTAACGACACAACAAATCTTACAGATTTAGCTGATTTTATAATTAACAGAAATCACTAATCTTTATCTATAAATGTCAAATATACATATTTAGCCGTCGGAGCCGGATTAACAACAACTAAATCCAACGGAATCTTAGCACCTGCTTCTATCACTTTTTCCTTTATTGTGCGATTTTGGCTCTGCAATAAAGACGTATTTTTATCCAATATTTCAATATGTATTACCGGAACGTCTATTGTATCAGAAGTTTTATTATAAACAAATCCCTTTATTTCCAATCTTGTATTTTCATCATCTGTAATAAAATTCCAACTTATATTTTGAAATTCTAACCCTTCCCCCGGAATTTTGGCCTTAATTCCAAAAAACTTATAAACCTCATTCATAAAAGAAGCTTTTCTGACAACGTCATAACGATTATTATACAAGGATATTGCAACAAAAGCTAACAATCCGACAAAAATATAACTCCATCTTACTTTAAAATGAAAACCCAAAACATTTTTTATTTGCAACCACATTTTTTCATAAAATGGCAGTTTTTTCTCTTTTTCTATCAACTTTTCCGTATGTTCTGACAACCTCTCAAAAATGCTTTCTATATTAACTTCTGCATCTTCTTTTATATCATCAGAAACAACTTCATTCTTACTTATCGTAGCTTCTTCTTGTTTATCTTCAACATCTGCTGAATTGCCCTTATCATCTTTTGCAATATTATCGTCTTCCGAAACATTATTCGTATTTTGCTCTATATTATCGTTAACATCAACATCTGCTTTGATATCAATTTCTTCCGTATCCGTTGTGTCTTTTGCTCTTACATCTGATACATTTTCTTCTTTCATAACCGATGATAATGCATCAAAAGGGTTTTCCGGATTGCCTTCTTCGTTATTAACAGGCATCGCAGACTTTAAACTACCTGCCTCAAAAACCTTACCGCAATTACTGCACTTAACTTTACGAACCTTATCTTTGATAAGTTCTTCGTTGATTTCATAACCTGTATTACAATTTGGACAATATATACGCATCTTATTTATCCCCTTCAGACATAAATATAAAATGAAAAAGATTTTAATCAAAGAAAAAAAATACTTTATTAAATAATTTATTACCTATATCTTATCTCATATGAAGATTCTGAGGAGATTCTGTTCGTGGCAAACAAAATAGATAACATTATAGAAATGAACAACGTCGGCATCCGTTACGATCAAGGACCGGAAATTTTAAGCGATATAAAACTATCCTTACCCAAAGGTTCATTTCATTTTCTGACCGGACAAAGCGGAGCCGGAAAAACATCTCTTTTAAGTCTGATGTATCTGACACAAAAACCAAGCCGAGGGCAAATAAGTGTTTTTAATCACAATCTGAATTTTACAAACCGAGACCAACTGGCATCTCTCCGACGTCGTATCGGTGTAGTATTTCAAGATTTTCGTCTCATTGAACATTTATCTGCTTTTGACAATGTAGCTCTTCCTTTGAGAGTCAGCGGAATGGACGAACGAGAAATAAAAAAACGGGTTACGGAACTGCTTACATGGGTTGAACTGGATGCTCACATGATGGATAAAACATCCACATTATCCGGTGGCGAAAAACAGCGCATTGCTATTGCCCGTGCCGTAATAAACAGACCGGATCTTCTGCTCGCCGACGAACCTACCGGAAACGTAGATAATATTATAGCCGGAAAATTGATGAAACTTTTTGTTGAATTAAATAAACTCGGAACAACCGTTGTCATTGCGACCCACTCAGATAAAATAATTCATGATTTTGCATATCCGAGACTTCATTTGCAAAACAAAGGACTTCATATTTACTATCCTTCCGACACATCTTTATTGCGAGGTATTAATGTCTGATCATATTACCAATTCACGCAAACAAGAACTTCCTCTCAAAGGCGAAAACACATCTATGTTTTTGCAAATCATAATATCTATCGCCGTTTTTATATTTGCAATTACTTTATCCGGCGTATTATCTATCGATTCGATGATTGCTAATTGGAACAAAAGTATCTTGGGATCAATTACTGTACAGATAATACCGGTACATCATGCCAATAAAGAAAAAGCTTTAGCTGAAACATTGGCTTATGAAGAAAAAGCGGTTGAATTTCTCAAATCCGTAAATGGTGTAATCAAAGTAACCCCGCTTTCAAATGAGCAATTGAACAATCTGTTGCGTCCCTGGCTTGGAGATGAGATAAATATTGCAGATCTTCCGGTTCCTCGGATTATTGACGTAAAAATATCTCCTAAAGCCAACATCGACTTTATGCAACTTTCTCAAGATTTGGCTACGGCATCTCCGCAAGCAACTTTAGATAATCACAAACTATGGCTAAACAAGCTTATCTCTTTTGCTGATGGAATAAATCTGATAGCAACAACAATTTTATTGTTAGTCGCTACAATTACGTCTGGTGCAATTTTTTATACAACACAAATGAGTCTCGGATTACATCATAATATTATCGAAATATTGCATATAGTCGGAGCAAAAGACACTTACATTGCTCAACAATATGCAAAACATATGGCTTTTATGGGATTTATCGGAGGTATAATAGGATTATTTTTTGCGATTCCTTCAATATATTTTATCGGTAATTTAGCCACCGCTATTGAAGGAGGTATTATCAGTGATGCAAATCTGGGAACTATAAATTGGATAATAATTATGTCTTTACCGTTATTTTCCATGCTTATATCAATGCTTACGGCATATTACACGGTTAAACGTACTTTAAAGAAGATGTTATAATGAAAAAAATAATTATTTTATCTTTTGCTTTTATCATTTTTTGGTTAGTCGGTTTTATAGCCTTCGCTTGGCACATAAATAACATTGACAATATTGATACCACGCACACAGAGGCGATTATCGCATTGACAGGAGGACGTAACCGCATATCCGAAGCAGTCAAATTATTAGATAAAGGCCTTGCAGACAGACTTTTTATTTCCGGTGTAAATAAAGACATTTCTCTTCGAGATATTCAGGAAACACAGCATCTCAAGCTTTCCAAACATCAAAACATTGATATCGGACATAAGGCATCCAACACCATTGAAAATGCTTATGAAACTAATGAATGGCTCAAAAAAAACAACATAAAATCGATTCGCTTGGTAACCTCTAATTATCATATTGCTCGTTCTATGATAGAATTCAAAGAACAAAATCCTTCGTTAACCATTATTGCTCATCCGGTATATTCGGAAAAAATTGAAAAAAAATGGTGGACGAGTTGGCAAACATTCTCGCTTATTTTTAAAGAATATAATAAACTGTTATGTGCTTACATACGATGTAAATTAACAAAGTGAGGTCTTGATGTTATTTATACGCTCTTTAATTTTCAATATTCTCGGATATGGTACAATAGCCATGGGATGTATATGCAACTCTGTTATCGGCTTATTTAATCGTAGACTAACCATGAAATCATGGAATTATGTATTTTTACCATCATTTGCATGGATATTGCAACATGTCGCAGGAATAAAAATCGAAGTCAGAGGAAAACAATATATCAATCAAGAACAAGGTATTTATGCCGGCAAGCATCAATCTGCCGTTGAGACCTATCTTTTGACAAATTTTATAAAAAGAGCAACTCTGGTAATGAAAAAAGAACTTACCTACATTCCCATTTTCGGTTGGGCTCAATCTTTTTATGGTCTTATTCCCATAGATAGAAGCGCCGGATCAGCCGCAATGAAGAATATGCTTCGTAATGCTAAAATAATGATAGAAAATAAACGCCCTATAATCATATTTCCTGAGGGTACTCGTCGTAAACCGGGACAAGAACCAGCATACAAACCCGGTGTTGCTCTCTTATACCAACATTTAAATCAACCGGTAATCCCGATAGCTTCAAATACCGGATTCTTCTGGGCAAAAAATTCTTTTTTACGTTATCCGGGAAAAATAATTTTCGAATTTCTTCCTCCTATTGAACCGGGATTAAACAAACAAGAATTTATGGAAAAATTACAAAATTGCATTGAAGACAAATGCAACGATCTTAATATGGAAACAATCAAAGAATATCCCCATTTGAAAAAAATGATGTATCAAAAGGATTAATAACCGTGAACCAAATACTTCGCAAAAATCTGCTTTTTGTTTCTGAATTTGCCTATAAAGGATATAATATCATACGTAACAACCTACGTCCGATATTGGCTTGTATATTCTCTTTCAGTATTGTATTTGGAACAATATACCTAATAGCATCACGTAATATTGCAATAAAACAAGTTCGTTGGCAAATGCAGCAAACTTTTTCCAAACTAAACGAATTGGGATTAGATATCGCTTATGACAATATTGAATTTAATTCTATGTTTTTCTCTCCTTTAGTAAAAATAGACAATTTTCAAATATACAATATAAAAGGATTAAATTCGTGGTCTGTCAAATTCAATGTAGTAAAAGCATATCCCAATATTTTCGGCACACCGAAAATTCGCTTTGAATCTTCCGATGGCGGACTATTTTCGCTCAATGATTTTTCCGCAACAATGATATCTCAACAAACATTTTTAGATATAAGCAATCAAAACAACAAACTTGATGAATTAGTTTTTCATGCGGAAAATATTGATATAAAAAATTTTGCAAAAATTGAAAAAATAGCATTTCTATTGCAATCAACAAAACAAAATACTACCAATCAAGCAATGATAATCCCTAGCTATGAAAGTTTTTTTGAGGTAAATTCCGTGGATATCAACGGACTTGTTAATTATCCTCTATCATCAAAACTTAAATTATTGTACGCCAAAACAAACATTCTGGGAAATTTGCCTGATGATGATTATCTTCTCACATCTCTTGAAACATGGTTAAAAGAAGGTGGATTCATTGAAGTACCAAATTTAATTGTACAATGGGAACCATTAACACTTGTAGGACGAGGAACAATAAATTTTAATGAAGTATTTTCTCCTCGTATCGACTTCAATACATCGTCAAAAGGTCTCTTACGTTTAATAAAAGATCTACAGGAAAATGAATTTCTTGACAGTAAAAACGTTTTTGTAGCCAACATTATGCTATCAAACAAAGCATTTAAAATGAATCCTGACGATACGGAGTTGACTATATCAACTCCCATAAGCTACGCAGATAAAAAAATAACAATAGAAAATTTGACAATCAAAGATTTTACAAAATAACTTGAGCAATCAACACTTTTGCCAAACCATAATTTCGCTCATCCAATAGTTTATATTGGTAAGGAATATTACATTGTTCTTTTTTTTCAATCTCAATAAAACATAAAGCTCCATTGTTCAAGAAAGGACATATTTTTCCAAGAGCTTTTTCTGTAAGGCCTTTATTATAAGGTGCATCCGAAAACACCACATCATATTTAGCGGGCAATAAAATATCTTTTGTAACATCTGCACGAACAATTTTAATTTTGTTTTTTTCAGCAACAAATAAATCAACATTCTTTTGTAAATCACGCACATCAACATCAACCAAAGCAACTTCCGCAAATCCTTGAGATATTGCTTCTAAACCAAACGCACCGCTTCCGGAAAAAATATCCAACAATTTAAGTTCCCCATAATTTCCGCCCAATCTGCTACGCAAAATATTAAACAATGCCTCTCTTGCTTTATCAGATGTAGGACGAACATTTTGAGAAGTTGGAGATATTAATTTTTTACCTCGATATTTACCACCGACAATTCTCATATACCAAACTTTGCTCCAAGCTGTTCTTTTAAAACCTTCTGAGATACTTCCTTAACTTCTCCTCTTTTCAAATTTCCTAACTGAAAAGGCCCATATGACAAGCGAATAAGTCTTGAAACTTCCAATCCTAAATATTTCATAATTTTACGTATTTCGCGATTTTTTCCCTCTGTCAAAGCAACCATTAACCACGTATTTGCCCCTTGTTTACTTTCAATTTCTGCTTTTACGGAACCATATTCAATCCCATCAACAATTACTCCCTTTTGTAACTGCTTAAGTTTATCCGGATTTACAACACCAAATACTCTTACTTTATATCTTCTTACCCATCCGTTTGACGGTAACTCTAATTTTCGGGACAATTCGCCATTATTAGTCAACAATAATAACCCTTCAGAATTCAAATCAAGCCTTCCGACAGAAATAACTCGCGGCAAACCTTCCGGTAAATTTTCAAACACGGTCGCCCTATTCTTTTCATCTTTATGAGATGTCACCAGCCCCACCGGCTTATAATAAAGCCACAATCTGGTATCTTGTATTTGAGGAAGTTTTTCTCCATCAACCAAAATTTTTTCACTACCATCAACATTCATCGCCGGATTATCAACAATATCACCATTTACAGTTATTCGTTTTTGTAATATTAATTCTTCTGCGGTTCTTCGTGAACAAACGCCGGATCTGGCAATAAATTTTGCAATTCTCATCATCATTTTTTTCTTTCCTTTTTTTCTTTCTTCTAGCATAATCTCATTAAATATACAACAAAAAAAGGTTTAGCTATGTCACACGAAGATTTTATGAAACAAGCTGTTACGCTGGCAAAACAAGCTATTTTACAAGATGAAATTCCTATCGCTTGTTTAATAGTTGATCCGACAACAAATACCATAATAGCTCAAGCACACAATTTAAGCCAACATACCGAAGATGCAACATCACACGCAGAAATTATTGCCATTCGACAAGCTTGTAAAAAACTAAATCAAAATCGCCTATGGGATATGGATATGTACGTAACTCTTGAACCTTGTACAATGTGTGCGGCGGCTATTTCTTTTGCTCGAATAAAAAATCTCTATTTTGGAGCTTTTGATCCTAAAGGAGGAGCCGTAACAAACGGTGTCAAATTTTATGAACAACCGACATGTCATCATCGTCCGAATGTAATCGGCGGTATTTTAGAACAACAATGCTCCGATATACTAAAAATTTTTTTTCAAAATAAACGCCACAAAAACTAAACAAAGTTTTTTAATTCATCATAATATTGCGACAATATTTTACGTTCTTTTATAACGTCTAAAATTATATCCGGAACTGCCAAGTCTCCTTTACCTGTTCCTATCTGAACCTCGGGATGAGCTCCACCGTGGAAATCTGATCCTCCCGATGCTAACAATCCCAATTCTTCAATTATCGCCAGATATTCTTTTTTCAAAAACGAATTATGATCAGAATGAAAAACTTCAATTCCCATCAAACCACATGATTTTAACTCAGAAACTAAATTGAATAGTTCCTTTCCTTCTTTTTTTGTATGAATCGGATGAGCTAAAACAGGTACAGCGCCATTATCCAATACAAACGCAATAACATCATTAAATTCAGGCTCTTTTTTTGCAACATATGCCGGACATCCCCTGTTAAGATATTTATCAAATCCCTCATCCCAATTTTCTATATATCCGTATTTCAACATTGCCGCCACAATATGAGGTTTTCCCAACTGATTTCTCAATTCACCATTATCAGAATAAGCAACATCTTTCCAATCAATTTTCATACCCAATTTAGCCAACAAATCCAAACGTTCTTTTGCAACTCTGAAACGTTCTTCAATAATATCTTTTTGTCGTTCTTTGAATGCTCCTATATATTTATCAGGAATATCCAACGCAACAATTTCCATAGGAACTTTAGGATAATGAGCAGACAATTCACTACCGTTTATTGTAATAATCCCTTGTTTTCTGGCTGCTTCCGCAAAATAAAAACACCCATCAACAACATCATGATCTGTCAATGCTGCAGCTTTCAAACCTTTATCGGCTATTTTTTTTATTAATTCTTCCGGTGTACACATTCCATCAGAAAAAACAGAATGCATATGCAAATCTATCATTTTAATCACATCTCCGCCAACATTTTTACAAGTTCTTCCGGAAAGTCTATTATATATTTTGCTCCTTTGTCCAGCAAAAAATCTCTATCACGAAATCCCCAAGCAACACTAATGCAATCTAACCCGCTATTTTGTGCCGTTTCCAAATCAACCTCCGAATCCCCGATATATACGGATTCAGCCGCAGACACACCTAATCTTCTCAATGCTTCATTAACCATTTCAGGAGATGGCTTTTTAGCCATTCCTTGATTTTCTCCTATTGCCGTATCAACAAATGAATAATATTTTTCAACTAATTTTTGGACGGCATAATCTATTTTGTTTGATACAATAGCCTGTTTATACCCTGTTATTTTCAGATACTTCATAACATCAACAATTCCATTGTACGGAGCTGTATTATCATCCATATGTTTTTGATAATGATTTTTAAACATCGAAAAACATTCTTCAAAATCAGGATTATTCAATCCGTCAGGTACAGCTTTTTCCATCAATGATCTAATACCATTACCCAAGATCATTTTAATTTTTTCATTATCTAACAAAGAAAACCCTTTTGCTTTCAATACATAATTAACACTGTTACTTAAATCATCCAAAGTATTAAGTATTGTACCATCCAAATCCCATATTATTGCTTTTTTCATTTTTACATTCCCAACAACTTTTATTACAAACTAACATAGCTATATCCTAGTGTAAATATTGATTTTAGTTTATTAAAACGTCATAATAACTTTTTAATGTTTTCAAATTATCATATCATAAATAATAAGGGGTAATTTATGAAAATATATCAAATCGGCGGATCTGTACGTGACAAAATTATGAAAATTACACCTCATGATTTTGATTATGTTGTTGTCGGTTCATCTGTAAAAAAAATGATTGAACTAGGATACAAACAGGTTGGAAAAAATTTTCCTGTATTTATCAATCCTCAAAATGGTTGTGAGTACGCTCTCGCACGCAAAGAAGTTAAAACGGGGCCCAAACATACTGATTTTCAATTTATTTTTGATGAAACAATTACTTTGAAACAAGATACCGAAAGACGAGATTTTACATGTAACGCCATCGCCTACGATGAAAAAAATGATACTTTTATAGATTATCACAACGGAATTTCTGATATTAACGATAAAATTTTACGTCATATTAACTCCAAACATTTTATTGAAGATCCTCTCAGGGTTTTAAGGATGTGTCGTTTTGCAGCTCAACTTAATTTTTCCATTGCTCCTGAAACAATGGAGCTTGCAAAACATATGGTTAACAACGAAATGTTAAAACACCTATCTCCTGAACGTATTTGGCAAGAAATATCTAAAGCTCTAAAAACCCAAAATTTTGATAAATTTATATTAACGGCAAAAAAATGTGGCGCATTAAATTATTTTTTACCGGAAATAGAACAGTTGTTTTCTATTCCGGAAAGACCGGAAACTCATCCGGAAAAAACCGTAGGAAATCATACTCTTATGGCTCTAAAATATGGTGCAAAATATAAACCTGAGATAAAGTTTGCCATTATGATGCACGATATCGGAAAACTAAAAACTCCCAAAGACAAACTACCTATTCACAATCAACACCATTCAGATGGTGTTAGTATCATAAATGAAATTTGTAATAGACTTAAAATTCCTAACTCATTCAAAAAATTTGCCGTTTTATCATGCCGCTATCATACTGACTTTGCTGAAATCGAAAAAATAAGCTATAGTAAACTGGTTAATTTAGCAGATGCTCTTTCCAAATCTACCATAAATGATTTTATAAAAGTATGTAAAGCAGACTTTTTTGGACGTACAATCAAATATCCGACAGCAAAATTTAAAACAAAAGAAAACATCTTAAACAAAACTACATCAATCATTTGGTCAATTAAAGCAACTGATTTGCCTGATTTTAATCAAATAACTGAAAAACAAAACATCAAAGAAAAACTAAAAACATACAAAATAAACATTTTGCAAAAAAACTTAACCCTTTCATAACCTTAAAATATTAAAATAAATATATTATATGAGTATCATAAACGAGGATTTTATGTTTTTTTATATATTTATTGCAGTTCTTTCACCATTTTTCTACGCTTCGGCTGTATTGATAGAAAGTATGTTATCAAACAACACTTTCAAAAGACAAACAACAATGATATTTTATATATCATTGATGAATGTTGTGTTTCTTCCTCTTATTCTTATTTTCGGATTTCCAACAATTCCTCCAACAGATTGTATATGGCTTTATGGTATTTTAGCTTTACTTGATGTCGTTTATATGTATCCCTACTATACTGCTCTAAAAGTCATTGATACCTCTATCGTAGCTGCATTATTCTCTCTTGGACAAATAACTGTTCCGATTTTATCATTTTTCATACTTGGTGAAATACTAAATCTTCATCAATATATCGGATTTACAATTATCATTATGGCTTCTGTAGCTCTAAGTATAAAAGGAACCAAAATTCCTAAAATAAGTCGCGCATTTTGGTATATGGTTATGTCATCATTAGCTATATCGTTTCGTATTATTTTGGCAAAATGTGTTATGAACATTGATAATAATTGGGTAAATATGGTCATTTATCCGAATATAATATCAGGAATAATTCCTCTGGGATTTCTTTTAGTAAAAAGATCACGCAAAGACATTCTGCGTAATTTTCCTCCGTACCTACAAAAATTCAAATTTTTTGCTCTCAACGAATTTTTATGCTTCCTAGGTGTTGCTTGTTCAATATACGGACTATCCAAATTATCCCCTGTTGTCAGCTCAGCAATTAGTGCTTTGGAACCGATATTTCTTTTAGCGACATGTTATATCCTGTCATCATGTTATCATTTCGTACTAAAAGAAAAAATAACACCCAAAATATTAATGAAAAAAATATTCTGCTTTATACTGATAATCTTAGGAGTAATTTTAGTAGTATAAAAGAAAAAAGAGCTGAGAATCATAAACTCAGCTCTTTTCTTTATAAATTACGAACTAATTGGAATTAAGAAATTAATTACTAATTTTAATTTACATAGATATACCCCCAGTAAACAGAGGTTTCTATTAAAGCTACAAACCTTCGGTTAGACCATGCTTGTTGGCGTGGAAACGGTATCTAACGATACCTTTGCATTAAGCCCCCGATAAATCGGGGGTTTTCTGTAAGGCATGTAATAAATAATAGCCTCGTTTTTTATCTCTTTATAAGAGACTTAAAACGAGGCTATTATTAATCTAGTAACTTTCCATTAATTTTGGATAATATAATAAACTTAGCTTCTTCATCCGTGTAAGGATAACGAACACCTTTCCCACTTTTTCCGAAAGGAAGTGTTTTTATTATTTCTCCATTACTTAAAAGCGCATATGTTACTTCTATGCTCGCCCCCCCATAATAGTAACTTTTTGCAGCTGTTGTACGAATCACTCCAACTACATCTTCCACACTATAGTTTTCAAACACTCCCGAGGAGATTTCGTTACTTTCTACAGTTTCTACATCGCTCGTTACATTCTCTGGCTCGTTCTCTTGTACTGAATTTTCACAATTGGGCAATAATGCTACTACCATAAAGAGGGACAAAAAAATCATACAAGCTACGTAAATTACATTTCTCATAATTGTTATTTTTTATTGTTAATATTACTTATAATAAAAAGTCCTATTGTGGTTTATTTTTATCAAAAGAAAAATAATTATTAACTGCCAAAAACAGAAACAATTATGAAACATTCAATAAAAATAAACCACAATAGGACTTTTTATATGGCACAGTTATACCATTTTTTTGAAGGCTTTTCAACAATTTTATTTCACAAAAAAACAAATAGGATTGAAAAATTAAATAAAATATAAATACAGTGTATTTTTCTAGTAAAAAAATGATGAGATTTGACTATTTGCACTAATCAAAAAAAGAGCTCCGTATTTTACGGAGCTCTAAATAAAACAAACATAAACAAGGAAGATGTGTGGTTTATGGTTAGAAGATCTGGCGACGACTTACTCTCCCGCGCCTTAAGACGAAGTACCATCAGCGCACAAGGGTTTAACGGCCGAGTTCGGAATGGGATCGGGTGGGACACCTTTGCTATAATCACCAGATCATCAAACC
>JAZUAM010000002.1:0-26915 GCA_045637985.1 Alphaproteobacteria bacterium | reverse complement strand
GTCGATTTGAGCGTTATTTATACTACCTCCGGTAGTGTTGATGGTATAAGTAGTTTTTGAATTTTCCCCAAAATAAACATTGCTTCCCGTAATATCCATAGAAGAAAGACCGCTGACTTCATTGTTTAATTCAATTCGTCCTGTGTCATCACCATCTATGTTGATGGTATAGTTGCTTCCGGATATTCCGTCATTAAATTGGATTAAACCTTCGTTTGTAGAATTTAGGTTTAATGTTCCGCCGGCCATATGAATAGCATTTGATTCTTCGATATCATTACCTGATTCATCTTTATAAATAATCTTATTACCGCTAAATATAGATTGTTTGCCATCTTTGGCGCTGATGTTTAAAGTTCCTGAATTATAAATAGCACCACCTTGGGCATTTGATTTGTCGGTAAGTTCTGTTTGAGCATAGTTATTAAGGAAATTGCTGTTGGTTAAAGAGATGCTTCCGGTGTTATTAATAGCACCGCCGTTAGAATTTTTTTTAGCTTCAACATAGTTATTAATAAAATTAGCTGTGATGTTTTTAATGGTAGATCTGTTATCAATAGCTGCTCCTATTCCCAGGTCAGCAGGATTGCCATCCGTAGCTTTGAGCTTATAGTTATTAATAAAATCACCTGTAATATTGTCTATTGTGCCTTTGTTTAATAAAACGCCCCCCAGTTTCTCAGAGTAGTGATATGTTGTTGAAGAATTACTAATAAACTGTCCTGCTATATTTTTTATATAGCCAGAATTATAAATAGCGCCTCCAGTAAAACGAGAATTGTTTCCAATAAATATGCCTAAAATATTGTCTATTTTATAACTATTATAAATGGCTCCACCATAATCAGCAATATTAGATATAAATTTTCCGGAAATAGTTCCGATAGTTTCTTTATTATAAACAGCACCGCCTTTTGAAAATCTCATTTTTAAATCTTCAGCGGTATTACTAATGAAATCTCCAACAATATCTCCAATGTTTCCATTATTATAAATTGCCCCCCCCCTTGTACTATCACTGTAGTTCGACGTTAAAACACTGTTACCAAGAAAGTCAGAAGTAATAGAACTACCCTCGTTTGAGGTATTGTAGATAGCCCCACCATAAGATTCGTTACTTTTGTATGCAATCCCCTTAAACACCACTTTGTTGATGTCATTTTCATCCAAATATCCTTCTAATCGTGTATTCGTTTCAGTATAATCATCAGGTTTGTGATAGGTGTATTTGTAGTAAGCACCGTTGATAAGAACAATATCAGAGTCAGATTCAGTAGCCGTTTCCCAAGTTACCTTAGGACCAGTTAATTCGTTTAAGTAATCGACATTAATTTCAGGAGTTGTGGTGGTTGCAAAAGAAGGTGTGCAGAGTGCTGTAGTTAAAGCAAGACTATATAAAAGAGGCTTTACCCCCCCATGAGTTTTTAAGGGAAATACAACGGGTTACGATGTTAACATTCTGTTTTAACATGAGAATATCCTCCTTTTTTAGTCCTTAAAATATCTTTCATTATATCACATTTTGACGTCATTATCAATCTTTTTGCGTTATCTGTTTTAGCTATCTATACGTTAAGGAATCGTATTTTGGGCTATGTAGACTCATCTAGTTTAGATTTTTAACATAGAATTTGTTAAAATATGTTTAAGAAAAAGAACAATACCCCAAAAAATAATTATAACAACTATTCTTATTTTTCCATACACCCCTTAAAAACATTTGACTTTATTGAAATATCTTTTTAGAATATTAGTGTAATATGAAATAAACAGAGGAGAAATTGTTATGAAGAAAATAGCTTTTACTTTAGCTTTAGTTATGGGAATCTCTGCAAATGCATTCGCTCAACAACAAGCCGGCGGATATACCGGACCATCGGCTGTTTCTGCGATAACTGTAGCCGAAGCTCTTAAGCTGGGAGATGATAAGCAAGTTATCTTGGTCGGAAAAATAGAAAAAAGTTTGGGTAATGAAAAGTATACATTTACAGATAATACAGGTTCAGTAACAGTTGAAATTGATGATGATGAATGGCGCGGACTGACATTGAACGAAAATGATATTGTCGAAATAAAAGGTGAAATTGATAAAGATTTTACCAGTTTTGAAGTTGATGTTGACAGCATTACAAAGAAATAAAAGTAACAATATCCTTTGAAAAAGCGTAGCAATTTTGCTGCGCTTTTTTCAGTTAAATGACAGAAATCTTTCTTGCAAAGAAATATAATCTTTATCCGATGCATCTTCCAAGATATTCCCGAAAGGCATTTGACTTATTAACTGCCACGAATCCGGTATTTGCCATTGTTTTTTTACTTCTTTATCAATCAACGGATTATAGTGTTGGAGCGATGCTCCTATATTGTTGGCTGCAAAAGATGTCCAAATCATGTATTGCAACATTCCTGATGATTGGTACGAAAATGGGATAAAAGCATCTTTATACAAAGAATATTTTGTTTGTAATTTTTGAATGGTATCGATATCTTCAAAAAATAATATTGTACCATAGCCTGCTGCAAATGATGATATTTTTGCCTTAGTATTTGCAAATTTGTCTTCCGGAGTTACGTTTGCCAACGTTTGTAAAACAATTTGCCATAACAATTTGTGTTCTTTACCGGATAACAATACCACTCTTCCGCTTTGAGAATTAAAAGCACTTGGAGCGTTCAAAATACATTGTTCTATCAAACTTTTTAATTTATCTTCCGCAATTGGCAGTTTGTCTCCAATATGATATATTGAGCGACGTTTTTGATAAAATTCTATAATATTTTGCATCATATTCTCCTATTTCAGGATACCTATATAATAGCGATTTTGAATTAAACAATCGCCTTTATAAAAAAGCTGTTGCATAAAAAAAATATTGTGATAAAAGTATTGTCGTTTTCGGGGTGTAGTTCAGCCTGGTAGAGCGCTTGCATGGGGTGCAAGAAGTCGCTGGTTCGAATCCAGTCACCCCGACCATAAACAAAAAACCATTTGTTGTAATAACAAATGGTTTTTCTTTTATTTATAAAAAACTTTTGGAATAAAAAGTTAACTTTGTTTACACCTAACTGCGTTGTTTACTCGTTTTACTTACTACTTTGTTTTTGGGCTGTTTCGTGTTTTCTTTGTTTTTAGGCTTAGAATTAGAAACCTGATGCCATACGCCATCATTTTCATTTGTTTTTTGGGAGGCATCAGCAAAAGCCTTCCAAAACGGATAAACAGCAAACGCTGCCGTATTTTGATTCATTTTGAATTGACCACCGCTTGAAAAAGCAAGACTGTCAAAAAATTGCTCTTGTTCCTTTTTTGACATTTTAGATAATGCTTTGCGAAGATTACCATCCAAATATTCACACTTATCTTCTAAGGATGAGAACTCATTTAATTCATCTTCAATACGCAAAACTGCTTGCATTGTTTTGTCACTTCGACGCTGATATGCCATAGGAACCATTGCCAACAAATATAAACCATCTGCTCTTCGAGGAGTTTCGGGCTGAGTATTTTTGCTCTCTGATGCAACATTCATAAGGCTGGCCAATATTTCTTCTTTGCCGATATCAGTTACTTTATATAAATGATCGACGAACTCAGCGGCTCCCCCTTGATACAATATTGCTGTTTGCTCAGCAAGCGTTTTTCCTTCCAAATGTTTTTCAAGAAGAGCTATAAAGAAGCTTTGTTTATCAACAATAACAGCTTTTTTTCCCGGGGCTTTTGCTCTGAAAGTTGCTGTTGCAACAGGAACGCCCTTTCGCTCTTTATTGGCGCCACTGGTTAATATTTTGTCAGCAGAATCGTCATAATCAAACTCTTCTTTTGGCATATCAACCGACACAGCATGGTAGTTTCCGCCACCACGCGGATAAAATATCATTGTTCCGCCACTGAAATTGTGTTCTTCTATAAATTTGTTTATAGCTGCATCCGTATTTGGAACTTCATATGCAAACGGTTTTACATCATCCGTTCTTACATATGAGCAACATAATGCCGATGACTTTCTTAAGTCTTCCGGAATAATTGTCTCTAACCCCATCGCTTTTAAAGCTCGGTAATCAGCGGCACATTGCGTTGCCAAACAATGTGATGAAATCTGAGATACCCCTACGGCATCTTTGAAATTTCTTCGTATCTCTTTAGTACGGGTATTAGGATTTTTTAGCTTATCAATTGATGATGACAGAGAATCACTACGCGCACATAAAAAATCCTCAGCCAGATGATGAATTTGTGCATTTATCTCATCTGCCACGACTTTTTTTGCAATGCTATCGTTCATTATACTTTTTTCAATCATTGAAATTAATTCAACATTGCTCTTTTGTTCTGATGAAGCCATTGCTAATATTTTATTGAAGCTTGTAGGATTGTGAGCTTTGCCACATATTGAAATCAACGTTAAACCCAATACTAAGCCTGCTTTTTTAGCAATTTTTATACCCTTTCGAACACCTTTGTGAATATTTTTTCGAAGCAGTATTTTTAATATTTTCAGTCTTTTTTTCTCTTCATCTGTGAGTTGCATCTATTTTTCCTCTATTAAAAACTAAATAAAAAACGGTCTAAAATAAAAGACCGTTTATAATAATTAGACTGTGACCTTGAGAAGTTCCGACCTTAAGTCATCAAGCTGTGCTTTTATATTGGTTAAAACTTCTCTGGACTTTGCTTCCAGTTCAACTTTTTGAGGAGCTTCTGCAAAAAAGTCTTTTTGTATTTCCTCGCCCATTATGGCTTTTAATCCTTTGACCTTAAAAAGCTTTTGAACTCCTTCAATCGTATAACGCTTGTCATAAAGATAATATTTTATCTTTTTTATAAGCTCGACATCATCCGGACGATAATAACGACGTCCGCCGGAACGTTTCATGGGTTGTATTTGATCAAACTTACTCTCCCAGAAACGAAGAACGTGTGTCGCTACACCTAACTCTTCAGCTAATTCAGCAATTGTTCTAAATGCTGCCTTACTTTTATTAACCGGCATTACAAACCTTCACTTATTGGTTAATTAACTTGCGCATTGTTTGTGAAGGTTTAAATGAAATAACCCGTCTCGGTGAAATTACAGCTTCAACTCCGGTTTTAGGATTGCGACCGGTACGAGCTCTTTTGTCACGCAATGAAAACGTACCAAAAGAAGACAATTTGACATCATTGCCACGACTTAACTCATTAACTATTTCATCAACAATCATATCCAAAATTTCATTGGAATCTTTTCTTGATAGACCAATTTCGGTGTAAATTGCTTCCGCAACATCTAAACGAGTAACTGTTTTCATTTCTAATCCTTATGATAAATAAACGTTATTAGTAAACATTGTTTGCCAGAATTTATAATAAATTATAAATGATGACAAGACATAATCCACAGTTTTTTTGTTAATATTCAGATAAATAATTATATAAAAACAAAACGGAGCATTCCAACAAATGCTCCGCTTGTAAGTTTTACTTAATTTTATCAATAAACATCATACAAAACTGTTTGAAGTTCATCAAAATCGACCTTTTCAATTTCTTGACGAATCGTTGAAACAAAATCTTGTCGAACTAATTTTGCGGCATTATCAACTGCTCGCGAAAAAGAATATGCATCGGCACCGCCGTGACTCTTAACCGATAAACCATTCAGACCGACGAACATTGCTCCATTATATTGTCTGGGATCCATTGTCTTTTTTAGCTTTACCAAAGCAGGAAGCATAAACAACAAACCAAATTTAGCAAGAATCGATCCTTTGATGCAATCTTTAATCATTCTTGTTATTTGTTTGGCTGTTCCCTCTATTGATTTGAGAGCAATATTACCTGTAAAGCCGTCTGCAACAATAACATCGGCAACACCATTAGCAATATCATGCGGTTCAATATAACCGATAAAATCAATATCAAGCTTAGAATTTTTAATCATCTGCGCAGCTTGTTTGATTTCTTCTTTGCCTTTCATTTCTTCAGAACCGATGTTAAGCAATGCAACTCGCGGACGAGAAATACCTAAGGCATGGCGAGCCAAAATATCCCCCATAAATGCAAATTCAGCTAAATTAATTGCATCACATTCGGTATTTGCACCAAGATCCAACATTACATACTTACCGTTACGATGCGGCATAATGCTGACAATTGCCGGACGATGTATTTTGGTAATTGTTTTTAATGTCAATTTTGAAATTGCCATCAATGCTCCGGTATTTCCGGCAGACACAACAGCTTGTGCCTCTCCCTTCTTTACAGCATCAATAGCCATAAACATACTGGTATTACGATTACGAATCACTGAAGACGGTTTATCTTCGTTATGAACCATTTCCGGTGAATGACGTAATTCACAAACTTTTTCTAAAATAGGAAATTGTTGAAAAATAGGATTTACTTTGGCAGTATCGCCAAAAACAATAAATCTGATATCCGGATGCTCTTTGGCGGCAATAGCCAACCCTTCAATAACAGCACGAGGGGAGTTATCTCCCCCCATAGCATCTACAGATATGACCATTTTATTTTCAGTCAATGTTTGCTCCGTATGACAAGTCTTGAAAAACAAGACTGTTAAAATAAAAAATTATTCAGCAGTTTTTTGTGCAACTACTTCACGACCATCGTATTGACCACATTTAGGACATACGTTGTGAGGTCTTTTTAACTCACCGCAATTTGGGCATTCCATGTAAGAATTTGCCTTCAAAGCATCGTGAGAACGACGCATATCGCGACGAGATTTAGATGTTTTCTTCTTAGGTGTAGCCATTTTTCTATACTCTAGTTAAAGTTATTCCAATTAGTTAGGGCATTTGTAGACTATTTAGTTTTAAAAAGCAACTAAATAAATGCCTGAAAAGTGAAATTCTTTTGCCGTTTTAGCAAATTTTTTAGATTTTGCAAGGCTTTTTTATTATTTTTTTATTTTTTTCAAAACAGCAAAAGGATTTGATGCTAAAGTTGTTTCTTCGTCAAACTCCGATTTGAACGAGAACACCTCACCTTCTTTGCGAGGAAAATCATCGATTTCAAGAGCTAATTGCTCCATTGCTATTGATGCCAAATCTATTTGTCCGTTATCTAAAATGTCAGGTACGTCATCATTTAAGTCAAAATCAAGTTCTTTGATATCCGCCTGTGTCATTTTGGTGTCAAATTTCATCTGAAAATCAACATGATATGGTTTGATAAAATTTTCCAATGATATTACGGAAGCCTGCTCGATTTCGGAATCAACTGTTCCAAAAACATCAATAATATGTTCTTTTTTGTGCAATCGAACATTTATTTCTGCAGTAAATGATTTAACCGCCGGAACTTGCATAACCTCGGTTATATATTTCAGATTGTCTGAATTTGCTTTGAGAATATATTTTTGTGTTGCCGAACTCATATCCTCAAGTTTTAGCGGATAAGAAAAAAGATTTTGCATAAATAGTTTCCCTGTGTTATAGAAATAAGAGTCTGGTTGTTTTAATTGGATATAATCTCAAGGGTGGTAATATGTCAACAAACAAAATGATTTTAGTATTTTTTTGCGGTTTAATTCTTTCTTCCTGTTCTACGGCGAAGCAAAATGAATGGTTTGTATCTCATAACGGGAATATGCCTTCGGAAGAACGAATCGCAAAGATTAAAACCGGATCAACCAAAGATGAAGTGCTTGAATTTTTAGGTGCGCCATCTGCCACAACATCTTTTAATGACAGTACATGGATTTATATGTCTTCAGATATAAAAAGAGTTGCCTTTATGAAACCGGAAGAAATTAACAGAAACATTTTGAAGCTCAACTTTGATAAGGATGATAAAGTATCAAAAATTACTCGTTTGGCTAAAGAAGACGGCAAAGATATCACTCCTTCTCAAGATGTTACCGAAGTAAAAGGACAAAACCCCGGATTTTTCCGTAAATATTTTGGAGGTGTCGGACAATATAATCCTTTTGCCGGACAAGGTAATGCGACAGGTCTTTAGTTATTTGTCACTCAAATAGTTGATAATTCCGTATAAAGTATTCAATTCTTGTTCCGTCATTTCGGAACGGGTGAATATGTTGCGAAGATTTATAATGAGCTTTTCCTTTTTTTGTTCATCCTTATAATTGGCAAATTGGGATATCTTGCTTTCAATATGTTTACAAAAAAGAAGCACTTTTTCTTTGTTGGCTATTGTTGTATGATTGGTTACAAACAAAGAGGGATTGCTATCGATTTGTGTTTTATGAAATTCATATCCGACCAATAATACTGCTTGAGATAAATTAAGCGAGCAATGTTTGGGATTAAGAGGAATATTTATCAAAGCATTGGCTAAACAAACATCTTCATTGCGCAAACCTGTGCGTTCAGGTCCAAACATAAAACCGCATTTTTCATTAGAATTGATATGTTTTAAAACTTCTTTTGCGCCAGAATCGGCATTATAAACCATTTTGGTTTGATCTCGATGGCGAGCGGTTGTTGCCAAAACATATTGAAGATCAGCCACAGCCTCTTGAGTTGAAGAGTAAACTTTGGCATTTTGCAAAATTTCTTCAGAATTGGATGATGCCGATAAAGCTTTTGCTGAAAGATGGTCTTCACGAGGATTAACAAGCCTTAGCTCTGACAAAGCACAATTTTTCATAGCTCTGGCCGTCATACCGACATTTTCTGCAAGTTGCGGCTCAACAAGAATCACACAAGGAAAACTATTCATTGTAAAGCCCAGCCCTTTTGTATAAGAATTTTTCCATTTCAGTATCAACGGCAGGATTAATTTCAGGCTCTTTTATTTGCTCGGCAACTTTTGCAGCATCTTCCTCTGTTTTGCCTTCAAGCAGGGCTTTTCTTCGGGCTAATATTTTTTCGCCGACAACCAATGAATCTATAACATCTTTTCGCTCTCTTACTGGTTGTTTTTTCACTTTTGAATGAATATCTTTTTTGGCAACCATATCTATTTCTGCTTTCTGCTCGATAGTCATTTCTGTCGGAGGAAGCTCTACACGTTCAATCACCGGTCGAGTTTCTTCTTGAACAATAACTTCTTTTTCGACCTTTTGAGGCAAAACAGCTTCCTTTGTTTTAGCCACTATGGTCGGGCTATTTACCGTTGTTTTTTGGGAAGTTTCAAAAAGTTGTGCATTTGCTGCCGATGATGCAACAAAAAACATCAGTGTTGAAAGAAAAAAACGTTTCATTGCTTATTCCTTAATCGCGAGACATTAAGTCAAAACTGTTGAACAACAAATTTTCCATATCGAGTCCCGACTGATCCTCCACAACATCTAAAATACCGGAAAACATTGTATCAAACGGATTATTTTGATGACCTAAACCACTGTATGCCTTACGAAGATCGTTTGCATAATCTTGGGTAAAGTTTTGAAATTTGTTGTCGTAACTTTCGGGAATTTTATACCCCAAATTGCGCAAATGCTGAAGCATAACCTTCATATTATGATTATTGACTTCCGGTGCCAACATCTCTTGACCATATGCCGTACCGTAAGTTGTTACATCTCCGGTGTAATCAAGGTTGCCAAAATTACCGGAACCTCGCCATGAACCGCTTGCTTTTGCAGAAGCATTGCTTGTATCAGCAGTTGTTGCAACAGCTTTTGCTGCGGCATTATTGTCTTGAGCTATTGAATGAATGCTTTTAACTTTTACGCCCGTTTTGGCATTACCGGACGAATCGATTGCAGGAACATAAACAGGATCTGTCGAATCAGCATTAATGGCATTGTATTTTATTGATGGAATATACACTCTATCGTTTGATGCAGTGATATGCCCGACATCGGCACCAGCTGTTTCTTGTGTCGTTGATGTTGTAGCGGTAGCAGCCACAGCATCAGCAACGGCCTGAGCTTCAACTGCAGCATCAAACTCGGCCGTATCCCAAGGATTAGCGGGCAATTGCGCAACAGCAACTCCTGAAAGCAGCAATGCAGTAAAAACAGACCATAAATAAACTGTTTTTTTCATAGCGGCGCCTCCTTACAAAGTGTTCCATATTGTTATAATAACACAAAATATGTTATTATAGTATTACAAAATTGTTATATTTTGCTTAATTTTTACTTTTTTTAAGTTTGGCAATTTCCTTTTCCAGCCATTCAATTTGGCACATAACAGGATCTTTATCCGTAGCGCAAGCCCCATATGCAGAAAATGTTCCCGGTTTGGTTTTACTTTTATCTATAATATGTCCGGGAACGCCAACAACCGTCTGCCCTTCGTCAACATCCTTGAGTATGACTGCGTTGGCGCCGATTTTTACATCATTGCCTATTATAATAGGCCCTAAAACTTTGGCTCCGGCCCCGATTACAACATTGTTTTTGATTGTAGGATGGCGCTTTGACAGTTGTTTTCCGTTTTTGCCAAAAACAGTTGTTCCGCCAAGTGTAACACCATGATATAAGGTTACATCATCACCGATTTCTGAAGTTTCTCCAATAACAACCCCCATACCATGATCGATAAAAAAACCTTTACCGATTCTGGCCGCCGGATGAATTTCGATTCCGGTAAAAAATCTGGCAACTTGCGAAAAAAATCGAGCGGTAAGGCACCATTTTTTACACCAAAGCCAATGACAAAACCGATAAACTATTATGGCGTGAAGTCCGGATGACAATAAAAACGCCTGTAATCTGGTTGATGTTGCGGGGTCACGAGCAATAACCGCATCGGCATCCCGAAGAATTATCTTGAATTTTGCTTTCATTTTATGTTAAGTTCCTAAAAATTGTAAAAATTAACTTTTTATAGAGGTTAATTAAATATAATACTTAAAACAACAATATTTTAGGTTAATAACAAAATGAGTGAAGTTTTATTTAACGGTCATGCCGGCCGTTTGGAGGGGCGTTATCATCAAAGTGACAATCCTAACGCACCGATTGCTTTGATTTTGCACCCTCATCCGCAATATGGCGGAACAATGAATAATAAAGTTGTATATACTTTATTTAGTGTTTTTCAAAATTTGGGATTCTCGGTCTTGCGCTTTAATTTCAGAAGTGTCGGAAGATCTCAAGGTGAATTTGAAGACGGTCCGGGAGAGTTATCTGATGCTACCGTTGCTTTGGATTGGTTGCAATCGGTTAATCCTGAAGCTCGCCAATGTTGGGTAGCCGGATATTCTTTTGGCGCATGGATCGGTTTGCAACTTTTGATGAGAAGACCGGATATCAATAATTTTATTGCAGTTTCTCCACCTGCTAATGAAAAAGATTTTTCATTTTTAGCGCCTTGTCCGGCATCAGGATTAATTACTCAGGGTGGAGCTGATGAGATTGTTATTCCGGCGAGTGTAACATCGTTGGTAAAGCGTCTTAATACCCAGCGTAATGTTTCTGTTGATTATGCATTGATTGAAGATGCAGACCATATGTATAATAATCACCTGGTTGATTTGTACAAAATATCGGGACACTATATTATAGATGCAATGAAGAAAAAAGCGCCGACTCGCAAACGTCGCGGAAGAAGGAAAAAATCTGAGTTGGAGGAAGATGAGATTTTGATGATTGAATCTGAAGCCGAAAATGATAATGCAGATACATTGCCTGATGATGATTTTGATGATGAATAAAAATTGAAGACTTGTGATGATAAAATGGCCATATGGAAAATATGGTCATTTTTTTGCAAAAAACATATTGACAAAATTTCGAAAATGTGATTTATGAGAGGCATTACAAGAAATTAGTTAAATATAGATATAAAGTGGGAAGCAGATAACCTGTTTTGAAGGCCAAAAAAGTGCAACAAATATGTCTTCTGCTTGCCCACGCCAAATACAGGAACCCCTTTATGGGTATCGTGTGAGATTCTTCTCTACCTTAGGAAAGTTGAGACAGCAATACGTCTTTACCTTTTGGGGTTCCTGTTACTTTATTATAGCGGTGGCGTAAAACGTTTGAATTTCTCTTTTGCCATAGACGACTCAAATAACGTCATCGCTTTTTTTGAAAACTTCCTGACATTTCTATACGTGCGAAGCCCCGAGCCTATTTATAAAAGTAAATGCTCCGGGCTTTTTTTGTTAATTTATTTCTTGTTATTTCTTTGTTTTACTTATTGATTTTGTATAAAATTTTATTTTTGACAAAATTTTTGTCATTTTTCACTTGATTTATGTTCGCGAATCTGGTATATGTATTGTCATAAGCGAATATATAAAACAAATTATGTTAAATTTTAAAGGGACTTTAAGGAGAGCCCCTTTCCGCAAGGATAAAACAAAGACTATGGCAAAGTATACCAAGAAGCAGCGTGATAATAAGAGCAATATCTTGGCGGGTATTGAAAAGTTCAGAAACTACGCTACCCCGCGTGGTTTCTATATGAAAGAAGCCTCTTATGGGGTGTATAATGTAGTCCACAATGGACACCATTCCCAACTTGAGGCCGTAAGAGCAGCCCGTACGGAGAAAGATGGCTCGATGGTTAAGGGATGGATTATCAACGTTGCCGGCAGACAACGTACCTTTAAGCCGGACGGCTCCGGTTGGGAAGTACATCCTGTAAAGTAAGGAAATCTTTTGCCAAAAAAATAGAAAAGCCTATCGACATCATAAGATGTCCATAGGCTTTTCGCTTTTTTAACCACTACCGGTCTAGACAGCAACATCGCCCTTAATAGTCGGATGACACTGATAGTCAACCAACTCAAAGTCTTCAAATTTGAAGTCATCAATATTTTTGACTTCAGGATTGATCTTCATTGTCGGCAACGGATAAGGATTGCGGCTCAACTGCAGTTTGACTTGTTCAAAGTGGTTGGAGTAGATATGAGTATTACCCAATGTATGAACAAATTCGCCCGGCTGAAGCCCGCAAACCTGCGCTATCATCATCGTTAACAACGCATAAGATGCAATGTTGAACGGAACACCCAAAAACATATCGCAACTACGCTGATAAAGCATACAATTCAACTTGCCGTCGGGTGTTACATCAAACTGAAAGAAACAATGACAAGGAGGCAACGCCATTTGTTCAATTTGTGCCGGATTCCACGCAGTAACAATCAAACGACGATCTTGCGGATTTTTCTTAATACGCTCAATAACGTCTTTAATTTGATCAATTCCCTGCGAATTGAAATTACGCCACTGATGACCATAAACCGGACCTAAATTGCCATTTGCATCAGCCCATTCATCCCATATATGGACATTATGGTCGAGCAAAAATTTGATGTTGGTATCACCCGATATTAGCCACAAAAGCTCATAGATAATACCTTTGAGAAAAGTCTTTTTGGTCGTTACAAGCGGAAAACCTTTACTTAGGTCATAGCGAGCCTGACGCCCGAAAACTTTTCTGGCATAAACTCCTGTGCGATTGTCGGCATCTTGTCCGTTTTCTAACACATCTTTTAGAAGATCTAGATACTGTTTCATAAAAACTCCTTTTTTAATGATTAATAATTGACAATGTTATATGTTTTAAAACTTCTTGCGAAACAAATTCACCCTTCTTAACCCAAACAGTAGTGGTTACATTGTCCTCTTCATAATCAGGCGATATTTGTTTGTAATTTTTGTGCATTATGTCAATACATTCACTGATATCTACGGGTTGACCTTTAAGCTCAGAATTAAGTTCGCCATGGTAACAACAATCAACAACAACCTCAGGGGCTTGTTTTTGCATAAACATTTTATAAATACTGGCTCCACCGCAAATGTATAAAGGTTCTTCAAAATCTTTAAGAGTCTTGGCATCATTTATAACAAAGTGATTTTTAGCATCAGAAACTTCGTAATTTTCATCAAATGTCAAAACATATATTTTACGATTTGGCAACGTACGATTAGGAAAACTTTCGTATGTTGTTTGTCCGCAAGTAATACATGCATTTTCGGTAATACGGCGAAAACGTTTAAAATCTGACGGAATATGCCAAGGGATATTTGAACCTATTCCGATTATATTATCACCTTCGTGACGACACCAAATAGCAATTTTGGTCATAATAAAGCGACTCCGTTTGTTTTTTGTTATTATAAAACAGTAATTTTAAAAGCAAACAAGCTGTAGATTCTACCCACAGCTTGTTTTACGTTTAACAGTTTAATTTTACAAATTTCGCTTTTTCAGCCAAGCTTTAGGAGCATTATCCAGAATCCATGTATAGATTTCGGTATCCCCAATTACATGTGAGCGATGAAAATCACCGGCAGCCATTGTGGTAGATAAAATATCATCCCACAAACCTTCATCTTTCAGATAATTAAGAGTTTGATACTTATCAAGACAGTAAGCCATATGGTAATTAGGATTTCCCCCACACTCCCCTTCAATGCACAGTGTATAAAAGTCTTCAAAATCACTGTTTATCAACACATTACAAAGCTGGACTGCTTCCTTTGAGAAATGTTTAGCTACAATACAACTCTTTATCCATTCTTTACCACGCAACGATGCTAAATACGCAACACTTGCCGTAAGACGGAATCCGTCTTTTAGAGCTTTTCGAAAACTTGCCACATTAAAAGCTTCACCTGTTAATATCCCTAGGAGAATTTGCTCTTGGGATTGTTCGTTTATAAAATTTCTTGCATACATAGATATAAAAAATTAAATTTAGAAAATCAGTAATATAAAATTTTGTTCAGCTTGATATCATATGTCTTTTTATATTGCAATGTTTTTCCGGCTTGCATTTCTTAAAAAATGGTATTATATTACTATATTGTCAGAGGTGTGCTTCTGACTATGACACTAGAGGCTCTATGAAATAGATGCTTTGGACCCGGGGGCAGTTCCCGGCGCCTCCACCATTTTGTTGAAAACATCTTAAAGGGGGCGATATAGGTTCGACAGGGTATAGTAAAGATGGGTAAGCTGTGTTCGGTGAGATACCACCGTTATCGGTTCAACTTAAAATGAATGCTAACGATAATAACGTAGCTCCTGTTGCTATGGCTGCCTAATTGGTAGTTGCAACAAATTAAATTCTTAAAGCCGTGGAGTGCTTTAAGTGGGGTTTGGGGCTTTCCTATCAACAGAAAAGCCCCGTTTGATTATGCAAACAAAGCGAGGTCATATGGAAAACGGTATTAACTATGATAAATTGATGGAAAAAGCGCTAAAACACGTTGTGATTGAAGCATTGAAAATTGCCGCAGATTCCGGATTGCCGGGGGAGAACCACTTTTATATTTCGTTTAAAACAAACCATTTGGGTGTTAGAATGGACACAGCACTGTTAAATCAGTATCCGGAAGATATGACTATTGTTTTGCAACACCAATTTGCTAATTTGATGTTGTCTGAAACCTATTTTGAGGTTGATTTAAGCTTTAACAGTATTCCGCATACTCTACGTATTCCATATGATGCCATTACATATTTTGCTGATCCTCATGCTCGTTTTGCTTTAAGTTTCGGTTCTTCAGAAGATGCTTTACTTCCATCATCCGATGATATGGAAACAGAACCTAAAAAAGTATCCGGCGGAACGGCTGAAGTTGTTTCTATAGATGCGTTTCGGAAAAAATAAATGAAAAAAATATCCGTTGTTATTGCAGGAAGACACTCTACCAGCATCTGTTTGGAAGAGGAGTTTTTACACGAATTGAAAAGAATTGCTTTAATTAAACACAAAAGCATCAATGATCTTGTAACCGAAATTGATCGCAATAAAAAAACAAACAATCTGTCAAGTGCTATCCGATTGTTTGTTCTTGATGAAATAAAGAATCATTAAAAAGGCCTCTTGTAAAAGAGGCTTTTTTAATATTATTTCTCTTCGCCTTCGGCAATAATACCTTTTATTAAAATAAATTTAGGTGTTTTACCATTAAATGAGTTAAATTTATGAGACAACTCCAAAGATTCTTTATCTAAATCAACCGTCGGCTGTTGTCTTGTTCTTTTCTCATTTTCAACAACTGTTTTTGAGGCTGTTTCAACCTCTTGTTCCTTATCTTTATCGACTTTAATTTCTTCCGGAGCTTTCAATATTTTTTGTAAAACATCTTGTGTTTCTTTTGAACGGCGATTTGTATAAACAATATTTTGTTTATCCGCCGGCAACATATCTAAAACTTTTTCAAGGTTCTCGAGTTGCTTATTCTTTTTTATTAAATTAATGTCATCAACAACCAAAATATCTATTTTTGAAAAATCGACTTTAGAACTCTCCGCCACATCAAGCAGTAAATCCGGCGCACCAATAATCACGTTTGCTTCTCCGGCAACATCTTCTTCGCCGTTTTGAATAGCGGCGCCGTTTATTTCGTGATATTTGTTAAAAACAGCCAAACAGTCCGATGTTTTTACAGCCATCTGTGAATTTGCGGTAACAATCAAAATATTATTGGCTTTTTTTGCATTGATAATATCCAATAACGGCAAAACATATGACATTGTTTTGCCACAACGCATCGGCGCTATGGTAAAAATATCCCGTCCTTGCAAAATAGCCGGAATAACATCCATTTGAACAGTTGTCGGAACATCTATGCCAAATTCATCAATTGCCTTTATTGTTTGTTCACTTAAACCTAAATCTTTAAAATTCATAATTAATTCCTCAAAGTTTATGCTCTGCCATACTGATCTTCAAGACGCACAATATCATTTTCATCTAAGTTTTCACCGGTCTGTACTTCTATGAATACTAAATTTTTAAGCCCGTTATTTTGAATGCGATGTTTTGTTTCCACCGGTATATAAACAGATTCATCAGCTTTTTTGACAATTTTGTCATCACCTAAAGTCACAACAGCTTCGCCCTCAACAACAATCCAATGTTCAGAACGATGATGGTGTAATTGTAAAGACAAAATACTGCCGGGAGTTACACAAATTTTTTTAACACAGTAGTTATCTGAAGATTCAAGAACTTCCCATGTTCCCCACGGACGCGTGTCGCTATCGCCTTTTTTGTATGTTGTAGCCATTTTTATTCCTTAATAAATTTAGTTTTTTTCTTGATGAATACGAATATAAATAATATAAGTAAAAACGCAAGGTAAAAAAATTTAAAATGGTGGAAAATTATGAAATCACCAACGGTTAATAAAGCTGTTGAAATAGCCGAACAATTCAAAAAAATAGTCAAAAGCAAGCAGAGCATTGCAATTAAATTCGATAACATTATTACTATGCTTGCTAATGAAATGAAGGCCGATGCAGCCGCTTGTTATTTGGTTGTTGATGATAATTATTTGGAACTTTTTGCATCATATGCTTTTAATCCGGAGCTTAATAACAATATAGCGCTAAAAGTCGGTGAAGGAATCATCGGGGGAATCGCTAAGACCAAACTTACAACCGAAATTGAAAATATCTGGCAACACCCTGATTTTTTATATCGTGCAGATGCTGATGAAGAAAAATATAAAAGTTTTCTCGGAACGCCCATTATTCGCTGGGGACGCGCCGTAGGTGTTTTGTGCCTTTATAAAAAGAATGTATACGAATTTAAAAAATATGAAATAAATGCATTAGAAATGTTATCCATGGAATTTTCTGATTGGGTTGCTTCTGATGCAATGCGTGAATATAAAAACGCTTTTATAAAAAAAAGAGGGCAGAACACCAAAGACAAATATAAAGGGCTTTCTTTAAGTAAGGGATATGGTTTCGGACCGGCTGTTGTTCATCGAAGAAGGCAAGCTGTTACAAAGATTTTTGCAGAAGACAAGCAACAAGAATTAGAAAAACTGCAAAAAGCTCATACGGATATGAATGCCGATTTAGATGAAAAGTTTAATGCCAGCAAATTAGGAATTGGTGAACATGCAGATATTTTGGATGCATACCGGATGTTTGCAAAAGATAAGGGGTGGTATAATAAAATTGCCGGACATGTAGATGGCGGATTAACGGCAGAAGCAGCTGTAGAACGCGCTTATGAAGATATGTGGAATCGGCTTTCTGCCACGCAGGATGTTTACTTAAAAGAACGTTTGCACGACTTGAGAGATGTTGCGGACAGATTGCTTGCTTATTTGAGTGGCGACAACAGCAATATAAAAGCTAATGATTTGGGAGAAATAGTCGTTGTGGCTCAAACGATGGGGCCTGCCGACCTTATGGATTATGATTATCATAAAATACGGGCTCTTATCTTAGAAGATGGGACTGCAACAATGCATGTTGCTATTGTCGCAAAAGCATTGGGAATTCCCGTAGTATCAAAGATAAAAGGATTATTTAAAGATATTAAAAACGGCGAAATTTTGGCTGTTGATGGTGATAACGGGGTTGTATATATACGTCCATCAGACAAAATAATCGCCGACTTTAATAAAAAAATTGCCGAAAAAGAAGCTGTTGTATTGCAATTAGAAGAGCTGAAAAAGCTTCCATCTAAAACTTTGGATAAACAAAGGATTAATACATACATTAATGTCGGTTTAGATTTTGATTTGGATTATATCGAATCAACTAACTGTGATGGTATCGGACTTTACAGAACTGAGATACCTTTTATGGCAGCAGAAAAAATGCCCGATGTCGAACACCAAGTAGGTTATTATAAAAAATTGATGGATAAAGCCGGAAATAAAAAGGTTGTTTTCAGAAGTTTGGATGTCGGCTCTGACAAACTCTTGCCTTATTGGACTTATTCCGGTGAGGAGAATCCGGCAATCGGTTGGCGTTCTATAAGAATTACTTTAGACAGACGAGCCATATTGCGTCAGCAGATGCGTGCGTTTATACGGGCAGCTGCAGGAAAAGAACTTAATGTAATGTTTCCGATGATTGCTAATTTGAATGAATTTCTTGATGCTAAAGAAACTCTGATGATTGAGTTGGATAAAGAAAAAAAACGTTCAAATGAGGTTCCTAAAAAAGTTAATGTCGGATTAATGATTGAGGTTCCCTCTGTTGTTTTTCAACTTGATGCTATTTTGCCGGAAGCCGATTTTGTTTCTGTCGGAACGAATGATTTAGCGCAGTTTTTCTTTGCTTGTGATAGAATGAATAACCGCTTGGCAGAAAGATATGATGTATTATCAGTACCTTTCCTCAGAATAATGCGAGAAATAATTCAAAAAGCAAATGATGCCAAGGTATTTTGTTCTGTTTGCGGAGAAATGGCTTCTAACCCTATTGAAGCAATGGTTTTATTGGGACTCGGCTATAGAAACCTTTCGATATCGGGCGCATCGTTTGGTAAAGTAAAGAGGATGATACGTTCGGCAAACACAAAAGAATTAGCCGATTATATAGGAACACTGCTTGATTTTAACCGGAGAACATTACGTCCGCAATTAATTGCGTATGCCAATGATCATGGTATTGAAATTTTTTAAAAAACATGTAAGATGAGCTTTATATTGCGAGTCTAACCAGCAACGAAAGAGAAAAGATGAAAAAAGAAAAGCTTAATGAAGAAAATAAGATTGATGAAGTAGAAAAAACTTCTAACGATGTCGCAAAGAAGGAAAAACCGGCGAAGGTAACTAAAGTTGGTGCAATGCTTAAGGAAATGCGCTTGCAAAAAGGTTTGAAAGTCGTTGATGTTTCAAAAAAATTGTGTATTCGCAAGTGTTATTTAGAGGCTATTGAAGACAGTAATTATGAAGAAGTACCTGCTTTTCCTTATGGAGTTGGTTTTATTCGCTCGTATGCTAATTTTTTGGGATTAAACGGCGAAAATATTGTTGAGCTTTTTAAAGAAGAAACAAATGCATCTAATAATAATGATATGCATATTCTTGAACCTCAACCGGAGGCTACTATGCCCGGGTTGCAATATTTGCTGATAAGTTTGTTGGCTATTGTGGCTATTTATGCTTGTTGGATGTTCTTTAATCAAAATCAATCTTCTACAGAAAATGCAGATGCACTTATTGAAATATCAAATACCGAACAATCTGCCGATAATGGTGTAATTGTTGTTGAAGAATATGATTTTGCAAGTAATGAGATTAACCCTGATACAGAAAATACGGATGATGCATCACAGATTGTTGTTTCTGAAGATGAATATGTTGCTGAGACAAAAGACGTGGATGAAAGTAAAAATAACGATAAATCTGATACAGCTAAAACCATTACCTCTCAAGACGAAAAACCAACATCTGTCGAAACACCTAAAACTGAAGAAAAAATCAATCAAAAAACCATTCCGGAAACAGGTGTTTTTATCGAGGTATTGAAAGAAACATGGATTGAAGTTAAGGATGAAAATAAGCTTTATATAAGTAAAGTTTTGCAGGCTGGCAATGACTATGTTGTTCCTGCCGGAAAAGGAAAAATTTTATCCGTGGGTAAATACGACGGTGTTAATGTTTATGTAAACGGCAAATTGACAACTGTTGCCAGACCTAATAAAAAAACCAATATTGCATTGGATAAGTTTTTAGAAGCTAATAATTAGCTCAATAAATTATTTTATAAATAGCAGGAGATTTTTGTATCCTGCTATTTTATTGTATAAATGACTTGTTATTTGAGGAATAAAAAAATGAATTTTGCTGAAAAATTGGCCAATGTTGTTAACAGATATAAAGAAGTAGAGGCCTTAATTGCCGAGCCGGGAATATCATCTGAAAATTTAGTAAAAATGAATAAAGAACTTGCTTCATTGTCTCCGATTGTAGAAGCAATAAATAATTTTAATTCTTTGGAACAAAACCTTAAAGATGCAAAAGAAATGATGGATGATGCTTCTCTGGATAAGGATATGAGAGACTTGGCCGAAGCAGAATATTATGATATAAAAGAACAACTTCCCGAAAAAGAAAAAGAAATTAAAATTTTGTTATTGCCTAAAGATGACGATGATGAAAAAAACGCTATTTTGGAAGTTCGTGCCGGAACAGGTGGTGATGAAGCTGCTCTGTTTGCCGCCGTATTGTTTGAAATGTATCAGCGTTATTCTACCGCTCAAGGTTGGAGATTTGAAGTAAACGATGTTGCAGAAAATGAACTTGGCGGATACAAAGAAGCAACAGCTAAAATTACCGGAAAAGATGTTTTTGCAAAATTAAAATTTGAATCCGGTGCGCACCGTGTACAAAGAGTCCCTGTTACAGAGAGTCAGGGAAGAGTTCACACATCTGCAGCAACAGTAGCAGTTCTTCCTGAAATTGAAGAAGTAGATTTATATATTAATCCTGCAGATTTAAAAATTGATGTTTATAGAGCATCCGGCGCCGGAGGACAGCATGTTAACAGAACAGAATCTGCCGTGCGTATTACTCATATTCCAACAGGTATTGTTGTTCAATGTCAAGATGATCGCTCCCAATACAAAAACAAAGAGAAAGCAATGAACCACTTGAGAGCAAAATTGTACGATCAACAAAAAGAAAATATCGATACTGCATATTCTGAAAAAAGAAAATTGCAAGTAGGAAGCGGTGATCGTTCAGAGCGCATAAGAACCTATAATTATCCGCAAGGTCGCGTTACAGATCATAGAATTAATTTAACACTATATAAGCTTGATGATATTGTTTCCGGAGATGCCTTAGGAGAAATAATTGATGCACTGGTAGCAGAAGATCAAGCACAAAAATTAGCCGAACTATCTTAATGAAAAAAGCCTTCTTTTTACCGAAGGCTTTTTTACTTAGTTATGTTTATCATAGAACTTAAAATATTGATATATATGAGCAAAAAAAGCTCCCTTTATACAGGCATCCATAATTGCCAATGCGATAAACATCGTAATAAAAATAAAATTAGCAACCCAACCGGTGGCATTTATTAATAAATAAAGCTCGGTTATTGTTCTATATAATATCCAATATGGAACCATTATAAGCAATTGCCCCCAAAAAACAGCTCCATGATTACCTTTTACTAATGAATATAATTTATTCCAATTTATTATTTTGTAATCATCTACTGAAATGGCCGGAAACACCATAAGTATCGGAGCAAAAAATATTCCTAATCCTAAAAATGTTGCGTACACCAAAAGCTGTAGTGCTATTTCGTTAAGCCCTATTACGGCACCTAATACAGTTATGGCAAAAGTCGGTATGCCTATTAACACAGATAAGCATATTGAGGCTACAAAATAAAAACCTAATCTTTTGAAAAAGTTTCGAGATGTATAATCAACATCAGCTTTACACACTATTGAACGACAATAATTTATGATAATGCCACACGCGGCAAGAGCTGTTATTAATATATGAACGTCATTTGCCATCCCGTTAGAACATTGATTTGATAAACCTACAGAACACATCATCGGAAAGTTAAAAATTATTTGAACGACTACCAAAACACCAATAACAGGTAATATTGCTTTGATTAAATCAGTGTTTTTAAAAACGTATTTAAAACTGCGCCCGATAGTTTCCCAAAACGGTAGTTTTTTTATTTCTTTATTATTCATTATCGTCTCCTGCAAATAGTATTTGTTTTTGAGTTATACTATAATTCATTATAAGCGACCAAACAAGTGTTGTTGCCATATTAAAAATATATTCGCTACCAATAGCCATAATATAACCATTAGGATTATCTCCAAAGATAATATTTTGAGCTATAGCAGAAAGCAAGAAAATAGTAACAAACATCAAAAATATTGCACCAAGAATTAAAATAAACATATTACCTGAGCTTTTTACCCATAATAATGACAATTTTGGCATTTTTTTATTTTCGGCAACAAACGATAAGCAACTAAAGAACCTTAAAGCAAACAGGGGGACAAGAAACCCTAATGAAACAACCGCAAAATACGCTATCTCAATTTTCCAATTCGGGTTTGGAACTCGTATAATCAATAAATATCCTGATATTATCGCAAATGATAATGTTGCAATAAATATCATTATAACACCAAGCAATTTGATATCTGTTTTTTGAGGTAATACCATTTTCCAATCAAATTGCTTTTTTTCTGTTACAATTTGTGTCCAACATCTGGCGTATATACACATGATAAAAAATGATATGATATGAACAGCTATATACATAATACCATTATTAGTACAATAATGTTCTGCGCGATAAATGTTATTGTTGCAAAGAATATCTTGTCCGGTAATAAAATACAATAACGAAAGAATTACAGAAAAGATAGTTCCTAAAAGAATAAAATATTTTATGTTGTCTAATAACAAGCTGTAGCAACCCAAAACACCTTTAAAAAGAGGAAACTTTACCGGTTGAATTTTTGATTCATTTTTACTGTTTTCCATATTATATTTCCTTTACTTTAGAAACTCCGGGCAGCGCTCTTATTTGGGTTAATATATCGCCAAAAAGAGCAAAACCTCCCGATAATGCAATACGAACATCCCAATTATCATTTTCAGGTTTTATATATATTTTATTTCGCCCGTTTCTATCTTTATCTAAAATTTGTTTAAGAGACGAAACTGCCGTTACATCATTCAAATAAATTTCAAGCCCATTGGCTACTTCAGCAATTGCTTGATCTAATATTTCTACCGTATTAATCATCATCCGCGGACTGGAATCTTCTTCTTTTTTATCTATAGTTACACTTATCAATAGAGGATTTCCGGAATTAATTATATCTTCATAGCGTGATAGTCCTTCGGAAAACAATACTCCTTCAAAATTTGAACTTCCGTCTGACATTTCAAGAAACGCATATTTGTTACCATTTTTAGATATACGCTTTTGAAAAGAATTTACACATCCTGCCAATTTACTGCGCAAACTGTCTCCAACTCGCAATCCTTGCATAACATCAACATATTTTTTTACTCCCAGTCGCTCCATACCTTTTTGATAACTATCTAAAGGGTGCGCAGAAAGATAAAAACCTATGGCTTCTGCTTCAATGCGTAACTTTTCCAATTCCGGCCAGTCGGGTTTGTCGGCTAAATTCACTTTTGACTGAAGTTCTTCAGTTCCGAAAAGTGAATTTTGAGCGCTATTTTTCAGTTCTGTTGCTGCAGAAATGTGAGAAATAATCAGATCAATATTAGCAAATATTTTACCTCTGGCCTTATCTAAACAATCAAACGCTCCGGCTTTTACAAGTTGTTCTATCTGTCGACGATTTATTTGTTTTGCATCAACTCTGTGAATAAAATCAGATATATTTTTAAAATGTCCTTTATTTGTACGCTCTTTAATAATAGCATCCATGTTAGCCGTTCCAACAGACTTAATAGCAGCCAGAGCATAACGAATATTGCCATCTTCTACAGAAAATTCGGTCAAAGATTTATTGATATCCGGAGGAAGAACTTTAATCCCCATTTTTTTACATTCTTCTTTATACAATAACAACTTGTCAACATTGGTAATATCAAGAGACATAACAGCGCACATAAATTCAACCGGATAATGGGCTTTTAAATATGCTGTTTGATATGAAATAAGCGAATATGCAGCCGCATGAGATTTGTTAAATCCGTATGATGCAAATTTTTCCATTTGATCAAAAATTTGAGTCGCAATATCTTCCTTTATTCCTTTTTTTACGGCACCTTCCGTAAACATTGCGCGTTGTTTGGGAATTTCATCACGCATTTTTTTTCCCATAACCTTACGCAACTTATCAGCACCACCAAGAGTATAACCTCCTAATACTTGAGCAATTTTCATAACTTGTTCTTGATAAACCATAATACCGTATGTTTCATCAAGTATCGGAGCTAAATCAGGATGAAGATACGTTATTTTTTCTTCACCGTGTTTACGTTTAATATATGTTGGAATATTATCCATCGGCCCCGGTCGATATAAGGAAACGATAGCAATCAAATCCTCAAATCTGTCAGGTTTTATCTGTTTGTGTACATCTCTCATACCCGGAGATTCAAATTGAAACACGGCGGACGTGTCTCCTCTTTGCAACATTTCATATGTTTTTTTATCATCAAGAGGTACCTCTTCAACCTTTATATCTATTCCTTTACTTATTTTTATCCAATCAACGGCTTTTTTTATAACCGTGAGAGTTTTTAAGCCCAAAAAGTCAAATTTAATAAGTCCGGTTTCTTCAACAAATTTCATATCATATTGAGTTACAGGCATATCTGCTCGAGGATCTTTATATAACGGAACAAGCTGTTCTAAAGGCCGGTCTCCGATAACTACGCCGGCAGCATGCATCCCTGAATTTCGATATAATCCTTCAAGCTTCATTGCTATATCAAACAGTTTATTAATTTGGGGATCATTTTGGCGCATTTCTTCAAGTTCCGGAACTTGGTCTAAAGCCTCTTGCAATGTCGGATTTTTGCCTTGAACACCAGGTGGAATCATCTTAGAAATTCTATCAGCTTGAGAATATGGCATCTGCAAAACTCGAGCAACATCTCTAATCACGGCCTTAGATTGTAATTTTCCATAGGTAATAATTTGCGCTACTTTATCTGCCCCATATTTTTCTTGTACATACTCTATGGTTTTATATCTGTTTTCCTGACAAAAATCGACGTCAAAGTCGGGCATATTGACACGTTCGGGATTCAAAAAACGCTCAAACAACAAATCTAATTTTATCGGATCTAAATCAGTTATTCGCAATGACCATGCTACAATAGAACCGGCACCTGAACCACGACCGGGACCGACAGGAACACCATTATTTTTTGACCAATTAATAAAATCTGACACAATAAGAAAATATCCGGGGAAGCCCATTTTTTTGATAACGCTTAATTCATAATCCAAGCGAGCATAATATTTTTCATCAATAGCTTTGCGCTCATCATCTGTCATATCTTTGGTATAAACATGTTTTTCCATCAATTCGGCCAAACCTTCGCGCGATTTTTTATCGATATATTCATCTTGTGTCATACCATCAGGACAAACAAATATCGGCAACAATGGTTGTACTTTTGATGATAAATAATTACACCTCTTTGCGATTATAACCGTATTTTGCAGAGCTTCCGGTAAGTCCGAAAATAATTCTACCATTTCTGCTTCACTACGAAGGCGATTATTGGGAGAAAATTTACGGCGATTATCATTGCTGACATATTCAGATGCAGCTATACAAACCAATGCATCATGTGCTTCGTACATATCTGCCCCAAAGAAAAATACTTCATTTGTAGCAACAAGCGGAATATTATATTTATATGCAATATCTATAAATTTATCTTCCGTTTTATTTTCCTGTTCTGTTCCTAAACGAGATATTTCAATATAAAAACGATTGCCGAAAATTTCTTTTAATTTTATTGCTGTTTGTTCAGCTTCATCTATGCGATTTTCAAGAATCAGTCTTCCGATTTGACCTTCAATTCCACCACTCAGAACGATGATTCCTTCATTTGTTTTTTCAAGATCACTAATCTTAATGTATGGTTTTTCAGTAGTTGTCGGATTATCAAGATATGATATCTTCATTAAATGCATTATATTGTTGTAACCGATTTCGTTCATAACCAACAATATTATTTTATCCGGTTCAACAATGCGACCTTTGGATTTTAACAAATCATCAGCATCAGGATTACGCAGATAAAACTGACATCCGAGAATCGGTTTTATTCCGGCATCAGAGGCAAATTTTGAAACAGCTTTTCCGCCAAACATATTAGCGGTATCGGTCATAGCAAAAGCCGGAATATTCATTTCCGTCAGCTTTTTAACCAAAGCAGGAACCTTCATTGCTCCTTCAGACAATGAATACGCTGTATGCACTCTAAGGTGTATAAATTGTGGTTCCGCCATTTATTTTTCTTATGTTTAAAAGTACTTTTCTTGATAATAGCAGTTTAATTATTAGACTCAATTAAAAAATTTAATTTAACTGAAAATAATGTATTGTTTTAAGCCATCATAGGCGTACAAAAAAAAGCCTACTAGAAGTAGGCTTTTTTTATAATAACAAACATAAACAAGGAAGAAGAGGTTTATGGTTAGAAGATCTGGCGACGACTTACTCTCCCGCGCCTTAAGACGAAGTACCATCAGCGCACAAGGGTTTAACGGCCGAGTTCGGAATGGGATCGGGTGGGACACCTTTGCTATAATCACCAGATCATCAAACC
>JAZUAM010000001.1:0-16453 GCA_045637985.1 Alphaproteobacteria bacterium | reverse complement strand
TTAAGCAAGCACGCATTTTTTCTTTTGTTGTAGCATTTTCGGCAACAGTTGTATACTTAGACAAGTCAGCACAAGCAGAAACTGCTAACAAAGCAACTGCACCCAATATAATTTTCTTCATTTCTATTCTCCTAAAATCAACTATGGAACATAGCATATAACAGCTATTTTTCACTGTCAAAAGCATTTTTATTTTTGCAAACATATTGATTGTGTACAATATGATTTTATCGGTTGATGGGCGCATTTTTTAATAGATTTTTCAAAATAAGCGTGCTATAACTCGCCCATAGAAAATTCTATTTCTAACCAAGGTCATTGTGAGTCGTTTGTTTTTTGCTCAAAGATGGCCATTATATTAACAAATAAGGAAAGTAACTTATGTCAGAAGTAAAAATGAAAATGATGGATGGTAACGAAGCTGCTGCTTCTGTTGCTCACCGCATGAATGAAGTCTGCGTTATCTACCCGATTACTCCATCTTCTCCGATGGGTGAATGGGCTGATGCGTGGTCTGCTGCTAAACAAAAAAACCTTTGGGGCGTTGTTCCTGAAGTTCAGGAAATGCAATCTGAAGCTGGTGCTGCCGGTGCTTGCCATGGTTCAATCCAAGCAGGTGCTTTAACCACCACCTTTACGGCTTCTCAAGGTTTGCTCTTGATGATTCCAAACATGTATAAAATTGCCGGTGAATTAAGCCCGTTTGTTATGCATGTTGCTGCACGTTCTTTGGCTTATCATGCTTTGTCAATTTTTGGCGACCACTCTGATGTTATGTCTTGCCGCCAAACAGGTTTTGCAATGCTTTGTTCAAACTCTGTTCAAGAAGCCCATGACCTTGCCGCAATTGCTCAAACAGCAACCTTGCGTTCACGTGTTCCGTTTATGCATTTCTTTGATGGTTTCCGTACTTCTCACGAAATCAAAAAGATTAATTTATTGTCTGATGATGATTTGCGTGCAATGTTAGAAGGTGTTGACTACCAATTCAATGCCAAAAATGCTCTTCGTCCGGAAGCTCCTGTTTTGCGTGGTACAGCTCAAAACCCTGATGTATTCTTCCAAGGTCGTGAAGCTTGCAACAAATTCTACAACGCCGTTGAAGATATTGTTCAAGAAGAAATGGACAAGTTTGCTAAAATTTCAGGTCGCAAATACAATGTTGTTGACTATGTTGGTCCTGAAGATGCCGAACAAGTTATTGTTATTATGGGGTCCGGTGCCGAAACAGTTGAAGAAGCAATCGCTTACTTAAACAACAATGGCTATAAGGTTGGTCTTTTGAAAGTTCATCTGTACCGTCCGTTCCCTGAAAAATCATTCATGAATGCTTTGCCAAAATCTGTCAAAGTTGTTAACGTATTGGATAGAACAAAAGAATCAGGTTCTATCGGTGAACCTTTGTACTTGGATGTTGTTGCAACATTGACTCATGCATTCGCTGACGGCAAAATCTCTGCAATGCCTCGCATTTATGGCGGTCGCTACGGTTTATCTTCAAAAGAATTCACTCCGGGTATGGTTCGTGCCGTTTATGACAATGGCGCATCAATGAAACCGATTAACAGTTTTTCTGTCGGTATTAATGATGATGTAAACAACACATCTTTACCATACAATGACGATATCGATACCGAAGGCAAAGATGTTGTTCGTGCCGTATTCTTTGGTTTGGGTGCTGATGGTACTGTCGGTGCAAACAAAAACTCAATCAAAATTATTGCTGAAGATGCCGGTAAATATGGTCAAGGTTACTTTGTTTACGATTCTCGTAAATCAGGTTCTATGACTACATCTCACTTGCGTTTTTCTGACAACCCGATTAAAGCTGCATACCTGATTAACAAAGCAGACTTTGTTGCTTGTCACCAATTCCCGTTTATGGCAAAAGTTGATATTTTGAAAATTGCCAAACCGGGTGCAACATTCTTGTTAAATGCTCCATATTCTGCTGACGAAGTATGGAATCACCTTCCTCGCGAAGTTCAAGCCGAAATCATCGAGAAAAAACTTCAATTCTACACAATCAATGCTGTAGAAGTTGCTCGTGAAACCGGTATGGGACAACGCATTAACACAATTATGCAAGCTTGCTTCTTTGCAATTTCTAACATCTTGCCAAAAGATGAAGCTATTGCTCAGATTAAGAACGCAATTAAGAAAACATATTCCAAAAAAGGTGATGCAATCGTTCAGAAGAACTTTGCTGCTGTTGATGCCTCTTTGGCTCATATGCACAAAGTTGAATATCCTAATGAAGTTACTTCAACCTTCAGTCGTATGCTTCCTGTTCCGGCAGATGCTCCTGAGTTTATCCGCAAAGTTACCGGTGAAATCATCGCCGATCGCGGTAATGAACTTCCTGTTTCTGCTTTCAACGAAGTTGTAGACGGAACATGGCCGACAGGTACAACTCAATATGAAAAACGTTGTATCGCTACCGAAATTCCGGTCTGGGATGCTGAAAGTTGTATCCAATGCGGCAAATGTTCTCTCGTTTGTCCTCACGGCGTTATTCGTATGAAGGTTGCAACAGATGCCGAATTGGCTTCTGCTCCTGCAACCTTAAAATCAGCTCCTTATAAAGGTAAAGAGTTTGCTGATAAGAAATTTATCTTGCAAATTACTCCTGAAGATTGTACCGGTTGCGGAATCTGCGTATCTGCTTGTCCTGCAAAGAACAAAGCAAATCCTGAATTGCATGCAATCAATATGGATCACATCGAAAATCATTTGGATGCTGAAAAAGAAAATTGGAAGTTCTTTGAAACTTTACCATACGTAAAACGTACCGAAGTTGCTAAAAACTTGCCGAAAACCACTCAAATGATTCAACCTTTGTTTGAATTCTCTGGTGCTTGTGCAGGTTGCGGTGAAACTCCTTATGTTAAATTGTTAACCCAACTATTTGGTGACAGAATGGTTGTTGCCAATGCAACTGGTTGTTCTTCAATTTACTCCGGTAACTTGCCGACAACTCCATATGCTAAAGATGAAAAAGGTCACGGTCCTGCTTGGGCTAACTCATTGTTTGAAGATAATGCTGAATTTGGTCTTGGTATGCGCTTCTCAATTGACCAACAAACATCTTTTGCTAAACAATTGTTAGAAGGCTTAAAAGATAAAGTCGGTGCTGATTTAGCAGACAAATTGTTGAATAACCCACAATCAAATGATATCGAAATCGACAATCAACGTGGTTTTGTTGCCGAATTGCGCACCAAGTTAGCAACAATTAATACTTCTGAAGCAAAACATCTTGATAAATTAGCTGATTACCTCATCAAAAAATCTGTATGGATTTTAGGTGGTGACGGTTGGGCTTATGATATCGGCTTTGGCGGTCTTGATCACGCCATTGCATCCGGCAAAAATATCAACATTTTGGTTATGGATACAGGTGTTTACTCTAACACCGGCGGACAACAATCAAAAGCAACTCCGATGGGGGCTTCTGCTAAGTTTGCTACTGCCGGTAAAGCAATTCCGAAAAAAGACTTGGGTATGATTGCTATGTCTTACGGCAATGTTTACGTAGCTCAAGTTTCAATCGGTGCCAATGATACACAAGTAATCAAAGCTTTGAACGAAGCCGAAGCTTACGATGGTCCGTCATTGATTATTGCTTACTCACATTGTATCGCTCAAGGTTTCAACTTGGCAGATGGCTTGAATCATCAAAAAGCTGCTGTTGAATCAGGTTCTTGGCCTTTGTATCGTTACAATCCTGAAAACGTTAGTGCCGGTAAAGCTCCATTGAGTCTCGACTCAAAAGCTCCGACCAAACCATTGGCTGAATATATGGCTAATGAAACACGTTTCCAAATTGTAAACAAACAAAATCCGGAACGTTATGAAACTTTGGTAAACAAAGCTCAAGAAAACGTAAACGAAAAACGTTCACTTCTTGAACATATGGCTGAGTTCAAAGTAGCTGAATAAGCTATTTTGAACAATGCAAAAAAAGCTCTAATCACTTGATTAGAGCTTTTTTTTCTAATAAACACACCAAAGAAAAACCTCTGGTCCCTTTTCAAGGACGAGAGGTTTCTCTTTATAAATCTACTTGGCTTAAATAAACAACCCTTTGGCTTCCATCTTCTCCAAAATTCTGTGAGTAAACACAGCCTCTTGAGTAGAAAAATGATTAGGCCTGATGAGCTGTTGCAACATCGCATGTCGCTCTTTGTACAACTTCATTCCCGTTTCAGGATCAATTTTGACCAGCTTCCACATCTTGGAGTTTCCAAAATAACCACAATAGCCTCTTAATAAAAGATCTACTATGATACCGGTTCGCGGGTGATCCAACAATTTTTCCACAGGCAAGCCTAATTGTTTACCGGGGTCTCTTCGAAACGACAAAACAACATTTGCCAAAATCTTATCAACAGCATAAGTATTGATATCAAACACTTCACTATCAAACAATTTTGCACTTTGTTCCAATATCGGTGTCTCAAAGACCAAAAATTCCATTTCCGGCAACTGAGGAACCAATACCTGAGCTGCATACATAGAATATCCGTTTCCGGTAATCAGCAACACTTTTGGTTTATGCTTGCACCCAAACTTCCGAACCGAAAGTTTAAGCTCAAACACCTTATCATCTGTCACTCCGCAAGAATGTTGCTTATATCGCATTACCCAATCCTCAGGGAAGCCCAAATGAACCATCTTTTCGGCATACCAATCGCCCATTTCACGGCGTTGACTATACATACCTTTGCCATCACCAATTGCTAAAAAATACGGAAAATTACCATATTTATCGCGATATCGAACGGCAATCTCGGCTGCATATTCCAAAGCTCTTGGCGAATTTCCCCAAACCAACATAATGTCAGCCTCAGGAATATTCTTGTAACCGAAAGATTTAACTTTGGTATCAGCTTCACTTAAAAAAGTCGAAAAATTTCCGATTCCTTTTTTGTGATCTTCACTAATAACCTCAGAGATATCCAAAGCACCGCTTAAAAGGCTGTAGCTTCCCCATTTTTCCATATAGGCTAAACGGAGAATATCCTTCTTCTGCAAACTCATCGTAGCCATATATCATCCTCCATTTTAATCTGTTGGACAATACGCTCGATTTGATTATCGATTCGCTTGGAATCTTCAAGAAGATGTATTACTTCCTCTTGTCTGTCAAAAGACATCCCTATACCCTTCATAACATCAAAGCCGTAGAAGAGCCAATCCTGATACATTGTCATTGCTGCCGCATAGCCTTTTTCAAGGGTTTTCTTTACAACGCTCAATTCGTCTGTTGTGATGTCATTGTTCGCAAACAAAGGCAACTTCTTGATGTACCACCCCATATGAGACTTCGCAATATTTGCAATTAACAAATCAATTGCCAAACCATCGGGACCGATAATCTCCGCATCAAAAATGCGATTATCATCAGCAACTACACGATTCTCATAGAACTTCCAATTAACCTTCGGAAGTTGGCACAACAACTCTTGAGCCACCAACGTCGCAAAACCGCGTGATGAAAACACTACAATGTTTTTCAGCTTTGAATACTTCTCAAGTGTTGCCTTAATACCTTCTATATTTCCGCCACTATAATCAGGCGAAATGAAATTCAATATTTCCGAAGGCACCCCGAGTTTTTCCATAATCTGATTACAGATATACATCGGGTTATATGCAAACTTCAATCGTTGCGGTGTACAAAATCCCGGTGCTATAATAACACAAGGATAAATACCAAACTTATGCACCTGATTATGCATAAATACTGCTGCTTCCGCTGCCGCTCTGGGATTATCCGCCACAACCAAAACCGCATCAACGGGCTTATAATTCCCGAAAATCGACACCATGTTTACCGGAATCAAAGATTCGTTCTTAAGACGTCTGAAATTTTCGATTGAGAACATTGTCTCCCAGCTCATAACTGCTCGTCTTTTATAAGTCGAGACATCCATAGTTCTAATTTTTGCCATAGATTTATTTTTTTAGTTAATTAATAAATAGAAAACTCATAATTTTTTTGATGCAAAATTGATACAATCTTTCTAGACAAAAATATTGACGAACAAATAAAAATATGTTTATCATTGAATATCAAACAAATATAAAACATAAATTACTATGAATAATACATTTATACCTAAAGATGCAGTAATTCAAAATGAAACTGCCGCCAGAATGCATATTCCGCAACTGGCAAATATGAACATTAACTACATTCCTTGTCTGTTACTGTTTGACAATATCGACGATCCGGAAACAGATGTTGCATTTTGTTGGAAAGGAACTCTTGAAGACAAAACAGAAATATTTATCTTTGCTTTTGAAGATGATAAATATTTGATGGGAGAATTTGATAATTATGAAATTGTAAAGCTTTCGCAAGAAAGTACTTTCATAATCGGGGATCGAATTTTCACATTAAAACATTCTCATCGAGGTTATGAGTTAATGGAATTATCTTATGTCTACTCTGAACGTCAGGTACGCTCTATAGCCCACGTTTTGGACATAGAAACAGACTTGATATGGGAAATTTGTTTGGGATATTATGAACAAAAACCTCTCTGTTATGTATGGAGAGGACAAACGATTAACCACGAAGGAAGCTTTATCATTCCTATTTTTGGATGTGATGCCGACAAAATCGAATTCATTGAAGAATTCAAGGTAATCAACAACGAAAGAGCCATTATAACCGATAACGGCATATTTGAAGTTGATTCATCCGAAAAAGAAGGAAAAATTCTCAAGAAAATTTGTTCTGCGATTACAAGCCTGCCATCTTGATATCAAGAGGCAGGCTTTGCCGTTATTTTAATTTATCAGGATTTAAGCCCTGCAATTCTTTTATGACAAACATTCCGTCTTTTCTAACCAAGACATCATCAAACCAAATTTCGCCACCACCATGAGCCTTATCTTGAATCAACACCAAATCCCAATGCACACTGGAACGATTTCCGTTAAATGTTTCATCGCTATACGAATTGCCGATTGCCATATGCAGCGAACACGCAATCTTTTCATCAAACAAAATATCCAACATTTCTTTTCGGATATACGGATTTACGCCTATTGCAAACTCACCCATATATTTTGCTCCCTCATCAACCGAAAGCTGTTTTTGCAGTTTATCATTGTTTGCCCTCGATTCGGCTTTTATAATTTTGCCGTCCTTAAACTCAAGATAAACATTCGAATAAAAAACCCCGCCATAAACAGTATCCGTATTAAACTGAATATGTCCGTTTATCGATTCTCTTACCGGTGCGGTATAAACCTCTCCATCCGGAATATTTATATTACCATCACAAATAACTGATTTTAAATCCTTGATAGAAAATTCCAAATCAGTATTAGGACCTTTGATTCTGACCTTATCGGTTTTATCCATCAACTTTTTCAACGGCGCCATTGCTTTGCCCATTTTTTTATAATCAACCAAGCAACAGTCAAAATAAAAATCTTCTAATTTTTCGCGCGACATCTTTGAAACCGCCGCCATAGTATCATTCGGATAACGCATCACACACCAACGAGTATGAGGTATTCTGGACTCAAAATGAACTAAATTATAATAAATATTATTATAAATTTTTTTCTTTGTTTCCAGCAAATCAGATAATGCAAACATATCATCATAGCCTCTCAAAGCAACATAACAATCCACATCATCCATCAAGGCTTTATGCCATTTTGCATATTGCTCAATTTGTGCTTCTGAAGAATTAGCCATCAAATTCTTAACAAAAGAATTATCATTATAAAAATAAAAAGGTGTCGCCCCCATTTTAGAAGCCACACGAATAAATTCATTAAACAAATCTTTAGTCGAAGCACTAAAAGCCTCAATATAAATTTTTTCGCCTTTTTTTAATTTAACCGAATTTTTCAAAACACTCTCAGCTAACTTCGTAAGTCTTTCATCAATTTTCATTATCACAATCCTTTTATCAATTCATTCAATAACTTAACTCCAAAACCCGAAGCTAACCCTGTCTTGTCCAATCGCATTCCGCTCATATCAATATGAGACCATTTTTGCTCTTTTTCAACAAATCCACTCAAAAATGCGGCCGAAACAACAGACGCTTTGCCATCCGAAGCAATATTACGCATATCGGCAACCTTTGATTTAAGCATTGCATCGTATTTTTTATCCAAAGGCATCATCCATAATTTTTCACCACATCTATCGCCGGCTATTATCAAATCTTTTATCAACTTGTCATCATTTCCGAATACTCCGGCATATACATTACCCAACACATTTTTTAATGCACCCAATGTGGTAATATCAATAATCTTTTTTAATTTATAATTTTTTTGCAAATACGCCAAACAATCCGCAACAATCAAGCGCCCCTCGGCATCTGCATTCATAATCTCAACCGTTTTTCCGGCATAAGAAGCATAAATAACACCTATCTTCATTGCTGCACTTCCGGACATATTTTCAACCAATCCTACAATCGCCACCAAATTTTTCCGCACACATTGCAATGCAACAGACTTCATCACAGCCACAACAGCAGCCGCTCCGGCCATATCCATTTTCATTTCAACCATTCCGGCATTACTTTTTAATGATAATCCGCCGGCATCAAAACAAACACCTTTACCGACCAACCCTAAATCATACGAACTGTCTGCTCGATTTCCTTTCCAAGAAATTACAACCACTTTAGGCGAATTAACAGATCCCTTGCCCACTGCCTCAATCAAACCAAAACCTTTAAGACTTATATCATCAGCATCATAAATTTCTACATCAAGACCAAGATACTCAAGCCTTTTAATATCTGCAGCAAAAACTTCCGGTGTTAAATAATTAGCCGGTTCATTACACAAATCCTTACAATATCTTATTGCATTAACCATTGCCAAAAAAGGCTTAAAGTTTTCCGTTGTTTTATCAGGTTCTGCAACCATCAACTCTATTTTTTCCAGTTTTGTATATTCTTCAGCTTTTTTTTCCGTCTTATATTTATCAAAACTATATGACCCTTGCAAAATTCCATACGCCAAATTTATCGCCGTATTGTCATCTTCAGATACTATATATGCATCTTCATCATTAAACAACTTATCAAACAATTCAATACCGACTTCTTGCAAAGATAAATCCGTTTTTTCTTTACCCAAACCAACCAATATTATTTTTGAATTGCCACCATAAACATCAACAAATTGCTTAAATTTGCCTTCAAAGTTTGTTTGAAAAATTGCCCTTTCTAATATTTCGGCTTCATCTTCCGACAAAAAATCAACAACAGCTTCCTCACCCTCATACATCGTGACTACTTTAACTTGATTATCTTTCGGACTTTTATCACTAAAAATAACTTCCAACATATTAATATCTCCTACTCCAAAGGATCCGTATATTCATTCATATTAAATATTTTTTTTTAAAATAAAACCCCAAAAAGCAATCTACTCAATTAAATATATAGACAAAACTGATTAAATATGCTATTTTTAGACAAAATAACCTTTTTGGATAGGATAATGAGCAAAGCGCGTAAAATTTTAACCGAAAAAATCAAAGATGAAAACTATGCCAGACATTGGGTTAAAGCATTCTATAATTTGGCCCAAGAAAAAGATCGTTGCGCCAAAATGTATAAAGATGCAATTTCCGGAATTATCAACGGATATCCTGATGACAACGCCCCCAAACACTACTTTCCTACGACAATTTCTACCGAAACAAACACATTTGAAAAACATCGTTTTCTAAAATTATTAACCAGTATTGATTTTGAAGGACTTTATTTTCCCATTGCTGAAGAAGAATTATCCCCAATATACTTAAAAGCCCTACATCATTCTGCCGAAACATCAACAATTTCTTATTCCGAAGATGCATACAATTTGAATACCATTCCTCAATGGAAAATTATGAAGAAATTTTCATCTTTTCGCAGCATGCGAAAAATGGTATGCGCTCGCTTATCAGAACTCAAAATTTCTCCGGATAAATTGCCGGAATTACACCATAACGATATATTCCATATAATAAGACAACATAACATTACACATCCTGAACATGCAATGCCTTGCCGTCGTACAAAATTCTTAAAAATGTTTGCAGCCTGTTATGGCGAAGATTTTGTTCGTATTGAGTCATATTTCGGACGAAAAAAACAAGCTTCAGATTTTTTAGCATATATCACTTATCTGGGAACAGCCAAAAAAATACCTCCAGAAATACGACAATCTGCTGAACTATATAACGTTCACCATGGTAAATGGCGAACAGATGCCAAAAGCAATACCAACGGCAAACTGACTCTTTGCGACAAAGAACTTCATTCAATGCTCCATTATTTGAAAAAGAATATCAACCCACAAATCGTTTATTTTGGCACCTTTTCTCCTTTCTTTCATATCAAACGCGACTTCCAAAAAGAACATTTATATGCTTGCGGCGAAATTTCTGATTATAAAATTCCCGATAATCAATTTTTTGATGCTGATTATAGCAAACAAAGTAATAAACATCCCAAAAAGAACAAACAAAAACACAAAAATAAAGACCACAAAGAAATAACACATCGCGTTCCCAGAAATAATCGTTGTAGCAGAAGAGGAAGTCGTTAATGAAAAAATTACTTTCTCAAATAGCAGATTTAGATTATGGAATAACCGGATGTTCTTTAGAACAAACAGATATAAACTTGTTTCAAAACGAATTATCATCAGCAAAATACCCTCCACTTCCGAAAGAAGTTTTGCTGTTTTTATTAACATACAATGGTTTTTGCCGAGAATCTTGCTGTATTTGGGGAATTAATAAACAACACAATTCTTTAAATGATATATTAAGCGAAAATAACCATTCTCATAACCCGATACCGACAGAACTGTTGCTTCTTGGTTCAACCGATTATTGTTACATAGGATATCATCAAACATCAAAAATTTATTCTATGATTGACAAATCATCGTTTATGGTGCTACATAATTTTAAAAATTTCGCCGATGCTGTAAGATACATATTAAAAATCAATGACTAATATTTTTACATATTCAAATTCAACGCTTCAACAAGCCGCCCAAACAATAAAACAAGGCGGCCTTGTAGCTTTTCCTACCGAAACGGTATATGGTCTCGGAGCAAACGTATTTGATGCCAAAGCTGTTGCCGGAATTTTTGCAGCAAAAGGACGACCTGCTTTTAATCCTCTGATATCTCATATTGCTGAAATTGAAACTTTATACGAGCTGGCTGAAGTTGACGAACGCATAAAATCTCTGGCCAAACAATTTTGGCCGGGACCATTGACTTTTGTTGTTAAACGCAAAGAAAAAAACAATTCTCTTGATTTGGTTTGTGCCGGTCTGCCTACAATGACAGTAAGACAGCCCAATCATCATATCGCAATTGAATTAATCAAATCATCCGGCGTACCGATTGCTGCTCCCTCAGCTAATCGTTCTCAGAGTATATCGCCCACAACAGCTCGTCATGTTTTTGAAAGTTTAGGAACCAAAATTGACATGATACTAGATGGCGGCCCGTGCAAGGTAGGCGTTGAATCAACAATTATCGATTTAACAACAGCTAATGTGGTGCTACTTCGTGCCGGCGGAATTGCTAAAGAAGATATAGAAGCATTTCTTGGTGAAAAAGTTTTGTTATCACAAGGTAACCCGAATCTCCCATCATCTCCCGGTCAAATGCTCAAACATTACGCTCCTCGTATTCCGACACGTATAAACATTACACCGGAAAACAAACACGACGATGAATTTTATATTGGTTTCGGCAACATCAACGGCAACATCAATTTAAGCACAGAAGGTAACCTTATTGAAGCTGCTGCCAATTTATTTGCCTATATGCACATTGCAGAAGAACAATCTGATTATCCGGCTATTGCCATAGCCCCGATACCCGAAACAGGATTAGGCTTAGCTATCAATGATCGTATTCGTCGTGCAGCTCATTCCAAATAGTTAAGCCCTATCGATTACAATTTTATAAGTGTTTTTTGACATTTGATATTCAGCTAATTGCAACAATGCAAACAAAATTGCATACAACCCGAGTATTGTTGATATCGTAAACGCCCCAACCATCGGATATGCCAAAATTACAAAACCGAATATAGCTCCAGTGATTCCCATCAAAACAGACCATCCCCAAGGCAATCCGTATTTCTTTAGCTCTAAAGCCCCTATTATCTGAATAATCCCGACAGTCAAACTCCACAATGCCAAAATTATCGGAAGACTTACTGCCGTCACACCCAAATTAGACATCAGAATAAATCCGACCACCAAATCAAGCACTCCTACCAATAAATACCAACCCGATTTTATATATATTGATGACATCACATAAAACGCACCCACTAAAATAAATGCGATTCCGATATAAAAAGCCAATGCAAGCATCGTGCCGAAAGGATTAAACAAAACCATAACCCCCAATAACATCATTGCAATACCTGCTATCAAATTCCAATAATTTCCCTTAAATTTGGTAATTGTCATTCCTATATCTCCTGCAAAAATTATCCATACTTATTGATATAGGAACTAAAATTATTGATTTCAAATATTCATTTTAAATTTATACATATTACGCTTCCATCTTTCATCAATTTGGAATACTATTGCTCCCCACAAAGCAGATAGAACCGAACCACATAAAATTCCTAAACGTATCTCAACTTGCATAGCTTCCGGAAGAGACAGCTTTCCGACAAACAACGCCATTGTAAATCCAATACCGGCAATACAAGCCACACCATACAAATCCGGCAATTTTACCTCTTTCGGAAATACAGCTATTTTTCCTTTTACCAACAACCAAGTTGTAAAGAAAATACCAATTTGTTTACCAAAAAACAAACCGCAAATAATACCTAATGTTAAAGTATGACCAAATGTTTCCCACGTAACATCTCCTAAATAAAGTCCGGCAGACGCAAAAGCAAAAACAGGTAAAATCAACAAATCAACCCAAGGTTTTAACGTATAGCTTAATCTTTCAAGCGGCGAATACGTTTTTGCTCTGACACGCATAGGATACGCCATAGCAACAACAACTCCGGCGATTGTTGTATGGATTCCGCCATTCAAAAAACAATACCACAAAACAACTCCCAAAATTAAATAAGGACTAAAACTCGTTACTTGCATTCTATTAAGCATATACAAAGCCAAACAAGCCAACCCCGCATACCCCAACAAATCTAAGGAAACACCTTGATTATAAAATAATGCAATAATCAAAATTGCTCCCAAATCATCAAAAATAGCAATCGCCAACAAAAAAATCTTAGCGGCTTGAGGAACTGTCTTTCCGACCAACATTAATATACAAATTGCAAAAGCAATATCCGTAGCTGTAGGAATAGCCCATCCGTTCATATATTGTGGCGAATTATTGTTTATTATCGCATAAATAATTGCCGGACAAATTATACCACCGACAGCAGCTAAAGCAGGAACCAAAATCTGTTTTGGATCTGATAAAAATCCTTCCTTCATTTCTCTTTTTAATTCCAAACCAATCTGCAAAAAGAAAAAAACCATTAAAACATCATTAACCCACCACTCAAGTGATTGAGAAAATTTTAATGCACCAACTCCGACAAATAATTTAGTTTCCCAAAAATGAACTATTGGTTCGCGAAGTTCGCTGTTTGCACATAAAATAGATGCCACCATAGCCATAATCATCAAAATTCCGCTGGCCATATCATTTGAAAACAAATCTTCCAACCACTCTTTTATCTTCATAATCTCAATCCAAATTAACCAAATTAAAATATTAACACATCTTACAAGATTAACTGTTAATATTTAATAAAAAAATAGCCGCCTTTAAAGACGGCTATCAATTATTTTCGGAGGATTTAATCAACATAAATAATATCATCCGAAGCATTATCTACGCATTCTTGTCGAATTTTACCCGTTTTTCGAGAAACCACAGTATAACATTTTCCTTCAGGTTCTGCTATATAAACTCTCGGCTTACTGTTTTTTCTTCGAGCATTTCTTGCATCAATCAACTCATCTGCTATCAAGATACCGACGGTAGTTCCGACAATACCGGCAGCCACATCCGTAGCATAATAGCTTTTATGGTGTTTATGGTATCTATGATGTTTACCCCACTTTGCCATAGCATGATTCGACATCAATATACACATCACAAAAAATATTATAAATTTTTTCATTTTGACCTCCATTTCAAAATGGCTAAATTATTTTTTCTCCGGATGATTCCCCCTATTCATAGGTCTTCTTGGTCCTTTTCTCTCTTCTTGAAATTTTTTAAACTCTGCTTTCTGTTCATCTGTCAAAATATTTTCAAATTCTTGCATATTCTGACGACGCACTTCATCCATCCTGACTCTTATTTTTTTATTTTCTTCTATCAATGGTTTCATTTTTTCACGACCGGCTTCTCTTATTTCTTCAGATTGCTTTTTTTGTTCATCTGTAAGTTTCAAACGTTCCGCCAATCTATCTTGCATATTCAGATCGTGTGGTTTCTTTATATGTCTATCTGCTCTCATCATCTCTGCTTTTGGCATATTTGCTGAAACATCTTTTACATCACCAGCTCTAACATTTACTGCTCCCAAACCTAAAACAGTCAAACAAACAGCAGTCATCAATATTTTTTTCATCATTCATCTCCTTTAAGAAATTCAAGTTTTTCAGCCAAAATACGTCTGGCTGTATACAATCGTGACTTTATTGTTCCTTCCGGTTCACCAAGTTTTTTGGCTATATCCGCCACACTAAAGTCTTCAAATTCAAACAAAATAATAACTTTACGCATCTTTCCGGGTAAACTGTTTACCGCATTTAATATAATTTTTTGTCTTTTTTTAGCATCAACTATCTTTTCTTGTGATGCTGAAACCCCTCTATTTTGCAACACATCATCAGATGAAATTTCAACCGATTGTTGTTTATACGCAGACGATTTAAAATAATCCTTACAAACATTTGCCGTAATTGTTGCAATCCACGATTTAAACTTTCCGCTTTCAGTATAATTAGGTAAATTACGCCAAGTTTTTATATATACTTCTTGTTCAATATCTTCATCATAAAAACCGATAATTTTTCTAATTATTGATTTTATCAAACTTTTATTTTCTGCTATTAATTGTTTCATTTATCCCACCCAAAGCAAACCATAGTCATCAAGCGGTAAACCGGAATACTCAACATCAGTTAATAAAGCTTCATTTTCACCCAAATCCCACCAACTCAGATCATCAACAACATCTTTTTGCGGTATAAAATTCCATACAAAAGCTACACAAGTTAACGTAGCCAAACCGATTTTAATCTGCTGTTTGCGTTTTTTTCTGGCATGATACAAAGGCTTTGCTTCTTTTATCAAATCTGAAATATCTTGCATTATTTTTCCCTCCATACCATTTAAAACGATAGTATAATAAAAAAGGTTCATTTTTAATTAAAAAATTTTCAAAATAAGATTGCATTTAAAAAATTTTTGATATATACAAACCGAACGTAAAGTACTCTTGCCTCATCGTCTAATGGTAGGACAGCGGACTCTGACTCCGTTAATCGTGGTTCGAATCCATGTGAGGCAGCCAGTTTGGATAGGGTTAGCAAAATTCTTTGCTAACCCTTGATTTTTAAGACTTACAGCGAGTTCGTGCGGTTCGTGTGCTCTCATTTGTACATTTTCGTTATCATTTGCCTGTAACCTTTGTTCTGCAACGGTTTGCATCGGTTCGTGCGGCAACACTTTATTTCCTTTCGGATTGTTAATATTTACAAATTCATTAAACGGAAATCTTAATTTGTAACTGATTACGCCTTCGGTCAAAGTAATCTTTTCAAATACAAATTTTAAGAGAAGTCTTTTCATTTCATAATTAGATGATTTTTCAAAAAAGTATCCTGCTTGTGTAGCAATATCCAATAGTCCTAAAATTGTATCATCAAAGCAGATATCTGCTTTTTCATGAGAAGCTATTTTCCTTTTAATGCGTTCTATTTTTAGCTGTATATCGTTCCGTTTTGTATCAAATGACTCTCTATCCAGTTCACCATCAAGCCTTAAATCAAATAATGTATCCATCTTTTCTTTAAGTTTTTCTTGTTCTGTTTTAAGTCTTTTAATCTCTTCGGAATTGAATTTTCTTTCAGATGCTTTGGCTGTTTTGAGTTCTTGTTGTAGTTCTGTTATAATATTTTCAGGTAGTCTTATACAATTTAAAATTGAGCTCACACGACTAGTAAACTCTTCTTCACGAATATACATTCTTGTTTTATCTTTGTGCCAGCATGCTACATAGCTGAATATTCCTTTTTTTAATTCACACTGACATATTTTGTTAGTTATGCCACAAGTAACTAATCCACGAAAAAGAAAATTCTTTTCAGATTTTTTTGTACATTGTCCGCCTCTAATTGCTTTCTGTTTTTGGCATAAATCCCATAATTCTTT